>NZ_CP036269.1:6827916-7427916 GCF_007744675.1 Gimesia alba | reverse complement strand
TTCCTGCGTGACTTCTATGACACTCGCTTTCATGTGTAATGGGCACTCTGTCAAATACATTCCAGTCAATTACCGTAAACGCATTGGTAAATCAAAATTCCATCCCATTCACGATACTCTACAATATTTCCTGACAGTCCTCAGAATCATCACTTATTTCAGACCCCTTAGAATTCTGGCACCACTGGCATTTTCACTAGGAACAATCGGAGTTCTGCGGGCGTCTTACCATATTTTTTCTTCACCAGATTTTGGGATTACAGATTCCGACGTCATTTTAATTGTTGCCGGGCTCATGATTCTCATCGCTGGCATGCTGGCTGACTTAATCGTCAAGCAACGTCAGAGTTAATAAAGCCAACAAGAACTCACCTCATCCTGTTTAAGATGCGTTTATTCTTTTTCTTCTCCAATTTTGGATTCGTACCACCAACGGGGATCACGATGCAGAGTAGGAGAATGTTCATAAGGTCCAAACTCTGATTCGGGACTAATTTCGCAAAGAATGCGAAATCCATTGCGCACATTTCTTGAACCGGGAGCCCGTTCCATTCGTCTTCCAGAGCGACAATAATACTCGTTACTTCCCCAACACCCACCACGCAGTACACGGGACGAGCCTGTTTGTGGCCCCCGCGGGTCTACTTTAGGAGAATGCGAATAATACTCTTCATCACACCAGTCCATACACCACTCACGAACATTACCATGTGTATCAAAAAGCCCGAAATGGTTTTGAGGAAACGTCCCGACGGGGGATGTATTAGCATATCCATCTTTCCAGGGAGAGGCATCCTGCATGTGAACAATGAGCCCGGGATTCACCGTTTGGTCGGAGTGATTCTCCATCGGACCATAGTACCACAGGCTATTACCTGTGTTGAACACGGTTTCTGTCCCTGCCCGACAGGCAAATTCCCACTCCGCTTCATAGGGTAAACGATACGTTCGGTTCTCTTTTTCGCTCAACCAGCGGCAAAAAGCCATTGCATCGAACCATGTGACATTCACAACCGGATGTGTTTCATCCTGATCAAACCCTACTTTTTCCCAGGGGTGCAATGGGTCCTCAACCCAATTACCTGCACTGAGATTTGCCTGGGACACTCCTGCTGCATCACGGCGAGGATCAATCTGATAGTTCGTGTCCTTCACAAACTGTCTGAAATCTTTCAAAGAGACTTCATGCACACAAAGATAATACGGCTTCGAAAGTGAGACTTCATGTTGAGGTTGTTCACGCATCTTGACTGCTTTTTCATTGGCATCAGCGCCCATGGTAAACGTACCGGGAGGAATCAAGGCAAAACGCATCTTAAGTGAGTTTTGCATCTCTTCGGGAATATTTAAATGAATCCCCCAGCCTGACTGATATGCAGCAGCCTGTGCTTCTGAAAATGGTGCAATGGCAGGCGAAGGGATTTTTGGCGATTCTGGTCGCATTACCCAGGCGAAACAGAGCAAATCCCCCAGAAAAAAAAGAATGAGCCCCATGATCATAATACGTTTTCTGGTCTTACTTCCGCTATTGGTATGACCAGATTGGGACTTCTGAATAAGGTTGTTTTGATCCAGATCGTTTTGATTTTGCATTTACAACACCTCACCGAATTTTTCGCATTCCACCGACTTCACGTAGAAACCTTCTCCACTTAACGCGCTGCGCTCATCTTCCCGGCTTTGTAAACGAGATACAAAAGGCCTATCGCTAAACAGACTCCAAGGATAATCATCATGTTTTTAGATACCAACCACGAAGGATTTGAATTCAGATTTGCGACGGCAGGAGGGGGAGTCGGAACAATCGGGTCGTTCAACTTTAACTCGGCCAGTGTCAAGAATCCGTCGTGATTCAAATCGAGCCACTCAAACTGTGTCTGGAGTGTTTGAGAGGGTTTATCTGTGGGGACATCGCTAAATTCTGATATATCAAGTTTTCCGTCGCCATTCATGTCTCTCGTGGGCAACACGATATCACTTGTTGGTTTCGCATCAGGCGTTGCCTTGAATTCGTCTAAGTCAAGCGTAGCGTCTCCATTCGCATCAAACCGCTTGAATATTTCTCCCAGATAGTTTTGAGGTCCTGCTCCCGTTCGATAGGCAATGAATTCTTTTAGATCGACTTTCTGGTCCTGGTTTCGGTCCCGGCTTGTAAAAAGCGTCTCGGCATCCGGGTTTGCCAGAGGACATGCTTTAAATTCGTCGAATGTCAGAAACTCATCCGAATCACGATTAAAATGTGCAAATATGGTTTTGGCAGCGGCTTCGGATTGGGGAGAATAATGCCGGCCTAGATATTCTGCAAAGCTTAATTGAGAATCGTGATCTTTATCCTTGTTTTTGAAGACAGAAATAGCACTGGGGGGCACTGGCCGATCTTCAGGTCGAAGCCAAGCTGCGGGTGTCCCACCTGTAAATGTAACCGCAACATTTCGGGGACCCTGTTTTGTTTTTTTCATTCGCGTACCAGGATTACTGGTTTTATACTCGTCCCAGTTGACAAAACCATCGCGATTTCGGTCCAGGGTCTGGAACCGTTTTTGATTCGTTAAGGCATAAGTTCCTGGTGTACCAGTCTGCTTCTTTTCATCAGGATACATTTCTGAATACGTGAGAAGTTGATCCTGATTTTTGTCATAGTATGCAAATATTGCTGGTGTTGGAAATGAGGTGTTATCAAGTCGATAAGAAAACTCAGCCCAACTCAGTTCTCCATTTTTATCACGGTCATAAACGGCGAAATGCTCTTCAGCCAGAAGTTTGGCACCTCCGTCCAACATGCCCGCAAATTCTTTCAGTTCAACTTTCCCATCGTTGTTATTGTCTCTCACTCGTGAAATAGAGAGCCCGATTGGATTGGCATCGGGGGTCTTTCGAAACTCGGTATAACTCAATTTGCCATCTTTATTCGTATCAAAGGCTTCCAGTGTGCGCTGCCCTAATATCGGATAAGTGCGATAGTACCGAACGCTGAATTCCTCAGCATCCAGAAAATGATCATGATTTTTGTCGCGCCACCAGAAATCCTCCCACGGGATATAAAGCGTACTGGGATGATATTTATATTCTTCGAAAGTCAGGGATTTATTTTTATCAAAATCGACCTGCTGAAATTGTTCTTTCACTTTTTCAATAATTTTCTGGGGTTTATTTCTAAGATATTCTTCTTCACTTAGTTGATGATCTTTATTACGGTCCATGGAGAAGAATGACCATTCATGAAACATGATTTCCGGTATGGAATGTAAGATTTCTCCATCTGCAATGATCCAATTTGCCAGTGGTGTTTCTGATGAAAATTCTTTGACTGACAACTTGTTGTCGTGATTTAGATCTCGTTTCGCAAAAAGGTCATCTGCTGATTTGAGCCAATCTTCATATTCTGTTTTCGACCAGGGGTCATTAGGCGTCTGACGGTTACGAAATTCCTCTAAACTTAGCAACTGATCTCCATCAGTGTCTAAACGAAGAAATGCCATCTCAGAATCATAAAGAATCGAGTATTTCGGAATCGTCGGATCAACAGGGACAGGAAACTCATCATGACGAAGCCAGCCATCTTGATTGACATCAAATTGGGAAAAATAGAATTTAGCCAACTTAAGTCGTTTTCCGGAATTGTTGCTTGTGAAATCAGATAAATTTAATTTGCGGTCTCTATTTTTATCTGGTATCCCCAAAAGACCAATGGGTTGTGCAACTGGAGTTTTTCTGAATTCTTCCAAACTAAGCTGCCCATCTTGATTCTGGTCGAAGCGATCAAAAATAAAGCCCATAAACATTAGTTGCCGATATTTATGATTTGAATTAAATTCAACCAGTGACAATGAACCATCGCCGTTGGTATCCAGATATTCCAGTTTTGAGAGGGCATCCGGCCGTCCAGCTGGTGTCAATTTGAATTCGACAGCAGTCAAATATTGGTCCTGATCTGTGTCAGCCTGTTTGAAATTCTTAGTTGCTCCTTCGATTTCCTGATCCCGTTTTCCAAATAAAAATTCGTCAGCAGAGAGTTTTTTGTCTCCATTCGTATCTTTTTCATTAAAAACAGTAATCGAATCCCGTTCCAAACCAACTCCCTGATTCTTAAATTCATCCCGATTCAGATGATCATCGTTATTAGCGTCGTATTGATGAAATGTACGTTTCAGATCAGCTGCATGAGCAGTGGGTTTTTGTGCTTGAAACTCTGACAGACTCAGTTTCGAATTTTGATCTCTGTCAAATAGAGAAAACAGCTTGCTTCGATCGGGATAAAAATAACTGAAGCGGGAAAACTCTGTTTGAGAAAGTGCAGCATCTTTATTTTGATCATGTAAATTAAAGTCGTATTCCAAGTCCCTGGAATCCAAGCCAGAAAGTATCAGTGCCAGTTCTGATATACTCAAACGACGATCCTGATCAACATCAACCCGAGAAAAGAGTAACTCTTGGGATGGGGTGAATTCATCTAAACTGAGTTGCTGATCTTTATTGGAATCGAGTCGGTCAAATGTTTGATCGGCATATTTGAGAAATGCTTTTTTCCGATTAATGGCCCAGGCCTGTTTCTGTTGACCTGTTGTCAACTGGCGTCCCTTAAACTCTTTCCGACTGATCGAACCATTCTGATCGATATCGAGATTTGAGAAAACAGCTTGATAGTCTTCTCTAAATAAGAGGCTCGTCCCATTAAACAAATCCGTAATTATGGGGAATTCAGATCGCTGCAGGAATTTGTCTTGATTGACATCAAATGCACCAAAGTACTTTGTGATTAAAGCTGCATTGTTCCCAGTGTGAGTCCCTAGACAATCTTTCAGGCTAATCTGATCATCGCCATCAAGGTCTCTCACGCCTAACAAGAGATCCCTAAATCGTAGAAGATGGGCAGGTGAATTTTCCCATTCAGAATAGGAAAGCAAAGCATCTTTATTCGAATCAAATCGCGCATGCACGTGTCGCATAAAGGCTGACAGGCGGAAATATTCCCCCCGCAATACTTCTTCTTGCGTTAACCGGCCATCCTTGTTGACATCTTTCCACTCAAAGCGCATTTCGCTGGACGGCCCTCCTAAAGGAGTATACTTGAATTCTTCAATTTCAAGTTGAGCATTCTGATTCGTATCGTAAAGCGCAAACATGGATTGATATAAATCAGGGTTCGGATAGGCCTTTGTTGCCACCCACTCCTTGAAAGAAAGATTCCCATTCTTATCTAAATCATAGTATTGTAATTTTGAAAGGACATCGGGGCGCCCAATCGGACTCAATTTAAATTCTGCGGGGGTTAATAATTCATCTTTATTTTCATCCGCAACTGAAAAAGTTTTGAGAGCCCAGTCGATCTCCTGCTTTGATTTAATCCGGAGAATAAACTCTTTTTGAGTCAACTTTCCATTTCCGTCGCTATCCTTCTGCTTAAACAAAGTAATGGAATCCAATTCAACGCCCACACCACGATCACGATATTCTTGTAGACTGAGTTCATCATCGTTATCAGCGTCATAGTGGTGAAAGTTCCATTTTAAGTCGGCGGACGAGGTTTCAGGCTTTTGTCTTTGAAATTCCAGAAGCGAAAGAGTCTTGCTATTGTCGAGGTCGAGAAATCCAAAAAAAACTTTATCACTGGGATAAAATAATGGAGTGACTTTGAATTCATCGAGAGAAAGAAACTGGTCGTGATCTTGATCATAGAGGTTAAAATCATACTCTACTTGCTGCAGCGGTACTTTCTTTGAAATCCAAATTCGATATTCATTCAGACTGAGGCGGGCATTTTGATCGTGATCGAGCCTCGCAAATAATAAATCAACAGGCGGACTGAACTCATCCAGACTCAATTGATGATTTTGGTCCTGGTCGAAGCGGCGAAAAATCTTTTCCGCGTTCGCTTGAAACATGTGAAAACGAGCGAGTGTGTTTTCATTCTTATTTACATATTCAGGAAATTCATATTCCTTGAATTCCTTCCCGTCGAGCGAATGATTCTCATCGTGATCGAGGCGATTAAAGATGACCTGAGGATTGCCTCCCCAAAGCATTGTCGTACCGTCAAACAGATTTGTATTAACGGGGAATTCGTCACGGCCGAGGAACCGGTCATGATTCAGATCAAATATCCCCACATGAGCCGTCAGACCTTTCACGAACTGGGGATCAACGCCATCTAATATCTCCTGTAGACTGATACGGTCGTCACCATCGAGATCTCTGGGCTTCATTAAGAGATTTCCCAGTTCCCGAATACAATCAGGAGATTTCTCCCATTCAGAAAAAGAAAGGCTCCCATCTTGATTCGCATCGTACAGCACTGAAATACGTCGCACGAGTGCAGACCAACGATCCGATTCTCCACGCAGAATCTCACTCAAACTCAGTTTCTGATCACGATTTTGATCTTTCCATTCAAAACGTAGTGCTTTCGTAGGACGTGCCAGGGGAGCGTACTTAAATTCATTCCGTGTAAGACCCCCGTCATTATTCTCGTAATGCCGTTTAAATTGCGCACTACGTTGTATAAGCTCATTATTTTTGGCAGCCCCTTGATATTCCTTCAGGGAAACACGGCCATCTTCATTCTTGTCAACTCTGAGAAACAGAGATTCATAAATTGGCTGGCCAGGCTTGAGCGCAATGAGGGGCGATTCTGTTTGCGCACTACACAATCCAGAATCACTAAAATAAATTCCAGCAACAGCAAACAGCCGCACAGCGATGCCAAGATAGTGTTGTAAATTCATGATTCATATCCATGTGTTATCAAAGGTACTTGAATTGAACATTTCTAAAGATCGAGATGGTCAATTAAAGTCACTCGGCAGCTTTCGATTCCTCTGAGACAATCTGATTCTCAAACATCGTGTATTACCAGATATTTAACGTCATACACTGAAAATCTTCATCAAATAGAAACCAGATTGATTGTCGTTGTGATTGAGTCAAGCCTTTGTTGCTCCAGACTGACTGGAAGCAACGAAAGCTTTCGATGTCTTAGCAGAAGCTTTCTGTCGGCGCTTCCCCAGCCAGAAAACAAAAGCAAACACAAGCAGTCCATCGACGATGAGAATACTCCCCGTAAACCATTCTTCCATCGACCAGGAATTTGCTAGCTTGTGGCGGCGTTTCAATTCGAGATCACGCGCCTGGTACTCTTCCCAATCCAAAAACTGATCGTTGTTTGTGTCAAATTGGCGAAAACTTTTTGACATCCAGTTCGAAGCACGCGGTGGATAAAATAACGTTAACTCACGCACATCAAGCTTATTGTTGTCATCCTGGTCACGGCCCGCAAAATGAGCCTGTAAGTCAGGCCGTGCATAAGGAGTCACGCGGTATTCTTTAAAAGAGAGCACTCCATCACTATTGTAATCGTGCAAAGCAAACAGCGTCTGGGCTTGCTGAATTCGCTCCGGTGGTTTAATGCCAAATAGAAATTCCTCCGCAGAAAGCGCCTCGTTATCATTAAAATCCCGTTGAAAAAACAGGAATTGAGGGCTTAGCAACCGCCCTGCTCCACGATCGATATATTCCTCAAATGTTAATGAGAGATCTTCATTCAAATCGGACCGGAAAAACAACATGCGTCGCCATCGTAGTGCATCTTGAGGGACTTTGAGCATAAACTCCTGCAGACTCAGCTTCTGGTCCCGATTCCGATCACGCCGTTTGAATTCGAGTTTATGATTTGGCTTATGATTCTTGGAAGGCACGAAACCACGCTTGCGAAATTCCTCAAAAGTGAGTCGGCGATCTTTATCAAGATCCCACTTGGTAAATTCTTTGTCCTTGGTATCAGCAACCTTACCAATGCTGCCTGCCAGATACTCGGAAATGTCCATCAGACCGTCGTGATCTGTGTCCATTCTTTCAAAGACAAGCTCGCGCTGCGTTTTTTTGGGCTGCTTTTCTTTTTTCGCAGGATCTGCGCTAAAACATGGAACCGACGACAATAAGAAGAACATTAATGAAATTGAAACGCTTGATTTCATCTCTCTCCCTCCAGTTGATCCCTGCTTACGTTAGTTCTTCGGTATTCAAAACAATTGCATTGCTTATTGAGTAAAGTTTGAGGGGCCATCGCCGGCAATGCTGCCAAGATATCTTAGTATCGTCTGGTTAATCGAATTGCTAATGAAATGCACAGACCCATCAGCCAGTGCAACAAAGGCACCACCCACATGCTCGCTCCCCATATCTTCAAAGTGAGCCCCGTTCGGCCCATCACACTCGGTTCCGTTACTGCAACTGGAAAACATGACAGAGACAGCGCCTACTGCCCAGCCATCACGGCTCGTTGTATTGTCTGTCCCTTCGTTGAGACGCTGCAGTTCTCCCAGCATAAATGTATTACTGGTTCCATCTGTGATATGAGCCATCCGAATGTTTGAGTTGACCTGAAAGATGCCTTTGCACGGCCCGGCCGGGCGATTGCCATCTGGTACAATCCAGCTCTCGTGAGCTCCACAGTCATGCCAGCCATTGCATCCGCCGACACAGCCTCCGTAGTCATTGCCGCCAGCGCTCCAGTTCTGAAACATGATCGCAATATCATTGTTCCTGATTCCGTTTCGCCGGGAAGGACAATAGAAGATCGGAATATTCCGTTCTGCAACTGCGGCATTATCGGAAACACTCTTCGTAAAATCCCATTGATTGTAGCGATTGGCTTGATCGATATAGGGCAGAATATGCAGCATCCAACTGGTCCCCTGCTTTCCCGCGCCTGCGGAAGCTTCTGCCCAGACATCAATGGCACCAAAGCCGATTCCGGAAGCGCAAATCACAACGTGATTCGCAGGATCAATGGCAACCCCACCGGGTGGAAAGACCTGATGTGAGTCATGGTAACTGTGTAAAGCGAGTGCCAGCTGCTTGAGATGATTGCGACACTGAGTTTTGCGGGCGGCTTCCCGGGCCTGCTGTACAGCTGGCAGAATGAGAGCAACTAAAATCGCAATAATACTGATCACCACTAATAATTCGATCAGGGTAAAACCACCACGGCTCGTTTTATTCTGCTGAAACGCCAAAGAAACAAGTCTTTCAAAAAGGGATTCTTATTCTTCGTTATTAACGTCGGCACATTTCACCATAACAATAATCGCAACTAGTGTATAGTAGCCTCTTTTGTATAGAATTGCACTTACAAAATGACAGGTTGGCAAAATTTTCAAAGGAAAGTAGCGTGCCCCTTGAGGTATGACTCCTTTCCCCGTTCAAAATCGAGCTTTTGCAGATCGATGCCTCGCAGGTAATTTTCGGGCACCGGTACGGGAGTCGCATCCATTCCATTGGCCTAGATAAAGCTTCTACCGATAACCCATTTGGGGTAGGCGGAGGGGCCTTCACGAAAATGGCTCCAGTCGGACTGAGCGTCGGAAAGCACGATCGGAACGAACTCCGGTCACTCAACCAGTTGTTGCGTTTCACCTTGAACGTCTCACCGGCACGACCAAGCGGCCGAGATGGGACATCAATGGTTACATCATGATGTGCCATGGGTAATCTCTCATGAATTAGAGTCATCTAGAGTTATCACTTCGCTTGCATGCGATACGGAGAAAACGGCGGCTCACTAAAAAGGAGCCAACCAGAAAGCACAGCACAAATATCAAAAGACGATCGTACCATGGGCTATTTTGTTTCGCTTTCTCTTCTAACGAACAAAAACGGCACCAATTCAAAATTGAATTGAAGTGGTTAAGCTGGCCATTTACGACAGGCTCGTATCGGGTTTCTTCCTGTGTGCCTATTACTTGCACGGTCCCGGGAGCGTATTCCTGGCGAAAGATTGACATTTCAACATCTTCATTTATCTTAATATCACTGACCAGAAATGTTTTGTCAAAAACCACCTTCTCGCGAAGTTGAGGTGTATGCGCATGCGAGTCTAAGCGTATAAATCGAAACTGTTTCGGCAACCAGATGTTATCGCCGACTTCCTCGTATTTCCTCATTTCAAATTTCGAATCAAGCACCTTCGTTGTGGGATCGTATATTTCGCTTTTTAGAACACATTCTGGCCGATCGCAATCGCACCACACCGTCAGTACGTCGTTAACGATCAAAGTATAACATGGCTTTGATCCAACGACTTCCTTCTCTGGAAGCAGCCGATAAGATCCTTCGTTCAACATCGCACGCATCGAGTAAGCATGGCCGTGCCATTGAGGAGGTGGCCATTTGATAAAGGGCCACCAGCCCAATACCTCGAAGAAGTTTTCTCCCCGTATGTAATTGGGAGCTTCACTCGTATCATAATCGAGCATGACCATGGAACGATTGAGATTCTCCAGCAGTGTCGATTCCGAAGGTGTGATAACCAGCGTTTTTCTGGAGGGATCGTACTGCCACGGCCGTCGCTTATGTCCGTGGCTGTTGTCGCTCCTAAACATCCCCGTTTCACTGACAGATATAGCTCTCCGCCAATAAGCTCCTTCCGGCTGGTCATTGCGTCTTTCTGATACCGAAGTGTATACCAGAGAAACAGCGGTCAGCGCATCGTGATGACGGATTAACCTGAGTGCCAACTGATCTGCTAGAGGAGCATCGACATCAATAACTGGCTGATTGACGGTGATATTGGCGTCAGCTTCTGGCGCGCCCGTCAAAAAAGCGGTCACAAGATAGATGGCGAGCATATCAGTCCTCCGACCGTTTCTTTCGCGATTGTGAATACCACCATCCTACCCATCCTGCGATAAAGAGAATATTCAGTATCACAAGCCAACGCACAAGCCCTGAAGATTTGCCTGTTAAATCATCAAGTGAAGCAGGAACTGAATATCTCTCTGCTTTTTTAAGGGTTGCTTTCGGACTCGTCCAGTCTGTCACCTCAGCGCCAGGAGTGTCATACCAAATGCGAAACTGGTCCTCATCAAAATCACCCGGTTCACATTGATCCATCTGAATCACAGTCTCATACAACGGGTCAGGCGAAATGAACAATGGCGCCGTGTAGTAGGCATGGGATTCAACGACACAACGCTTCGGCATCCAGACACCGTCAGGAGTAACCTGGACAAAATCCGAGTTCTTCGTGTGAAACATCGTTTCACCGGTTTCCTTTCTCAACTCCCATTTCTCCTCCACGGCGTATCCGTGCGCACTATTCAGCCAGAAGCGAATTACGCGGTCCTTGCCCGCAAGCTGGCGGCGTTCTCTTTCCATCCGCATCTGCAGGATATCAGTGCCATTTAGCAGTTCCACGAATGGTGGATGCGTCTCGATGTCAAAAGTTTCCGCGCTTTGCCAAGGTTCCGGTTGTTCGATGATGACCTCGAGAAATGTCTCACTTCCGCTAGCGACCTCACTGACTGAAACAATCTTTTGATGGTCTTCGGCGTTTAAAATAGTCGATACAACAGGCTGACCTAAAGAAGCTAATGTTTTTGGACCAGAGAAACCGGTCTCACGAAGATACCAGAACTCCATCCTGGCTAAAGAGTTCGCCCGGTCGTGCAGCTTACCGTATTCTGTCGCAATACTTGGGGTATAAATAGAAATGCTGCTGTTGGAAAGCGATTTGAGCTCTTTATATCCAATTCTGTATTGGGTGCCATCGAATGAGATTTCGTGAAGCAAATCGTGTGTGTAACTTTTTCCTGTAGGATGTTTAGTTGACTCGCGAAACAGCGGGCCTTGAAACCGTAGCTCGAAATGCAGCGTTTTTGTGAAGTCCGCCTTGGATTCTGTCGTATCAAATTTTTTCAGAACTGTTTCAACGGGAGCAAGGAGCCGACGATGAATCTCACCGGTAATTAAGACGTTGGAAAACAGTGATGCATTCTTTTCGAGCGATGTTTGAGCATCCGACGGAAGCTTCGGTGGCGACGAGTCATCGCCCCTGCTTGATGCTATTACTAAGAAAGCTACAAAAAATACCGTTGCGACTCTCATCAGAATCCTCCAAATCTATCGTGTTTGTCTCGCAATTGCATTGCTGCCATGTTTCTCATCCTATGCAAAATGTAGATGATACTAGTTACAGGTCTCTTACTGGCAAAAGACGACGGTCAAGCAACTGTCGCCCATAGATAATGATCAAGTAACCGGAAAGCGGCAGGCCAAAACCAAACAGGGCCCAGCCGCACAAATCTCCATAATGACTTTCAGGAACCTTGCCGAAAACGGCATATCCAGTCCAGTATCTTCGAAAATCATCAATGGACATTGTTCGCACTAACAACGGGCCAGCTTCGACGAGATGAACGTCGGCATCGCTTGATTGGACAAAAACGCAAAACGATGTCTTTTCCGTGTTATCAAATCTTAATGGCACGACGCAGGGGCGAGCACATGAAACCAGTTCTGGATAGCTAAGAAGCCGAATACTGGTAGACACGCCCTTGTCCTCAAGTCGCAATTGAATCCCTTTGAGTGAATCAACAGGGGCGGTCTCTGCCGCCTCACCGGGCGGTATCTCAACGCCGTAGATTCCAGCGAGAAGGGCTGCCGCATTCGCTCCATCGTTCAGATTTGATCTTAAGGGTTCTTCCGCGGCAGTGTCAACTGGGGGCAATAGTCCAACAATGAGTATGATGGAGGATGTGACGAAACTCCGCCTTCCAGTCAGATATATTAGCCCGGACTTGATGTTCCACCGGAGCGCCACAACAACAAAAGCGACCACGAGCAGATGGATACCGAGCAAATAAGACAAGATCGTTTGGTCATTCCCCGTAGTCGTTCGCGTAGGCACGATTGCGTATCCACTCCACACATCCACAACGCTTCGCCACGGCCAATGCCGCTTCAGGCTCGTCACCGGGTCGTACGTATGCAGGCCAACTTTGTCGACTCCTGTCAGTAGGTAAAAATGACCGACATCAAGGCCACCTCTATGGTTCACATGCAAAATGAACGGATAAGGTACCGATGACAGATCTGTAAGCTGCAGCCGAAGGACGGCACATTGTACTCCGTGCGCAAGTAATGCATTTCTCACATCCTCCAGAGAAGCTCCCTGTTCCGAGGGCGGGGCGTATTTGAGTGCGGTCTCGTATGACGCATCCCGTCCGAGCATTCTAGTTAGAACAAAGGCGGCGCGGGCACCGCAAGCATATTGCTCTTTCTTCGCCTGAGCTTGAGTTATCCGTTCGCTGGAATCAGTGATCCGGGGCGTTGATGCAACAACTGCAATCACAAGGCATATGATTCTTAACAAATGCAAATGGCACCGAAACGAGGGCTCCTTCCATTTAAAAAGGTAACACAGAGCGAATTGGACTTGGCAAAACATGAGGCTCTTTCGAAAAAAGTGTAATCCACGTAATGCACCCCGTTGTGGAGTGAAATGATGTTCGCGAAAAGAGGCCTCATCCATTCCTTTATGGAAGGAGGCCTCATAGAAGGTCAGCCTACTCTGCCACCCCTCTTTCGCACAATCTCACATTCCGAGATTAGGTCAACCGCCTGAGCAAGCGTTGGTAGCGGTGTTAGAGCTACAGGTGGATGCACAACCACCGCCGGTAGACGTAGATTTTCCTCCGCCGCCAGATAACTTAGCCCTTTTTCCGGTGCATGCAATGCAGTCGTTGCTGACATACCCGCCGCAAGCTCCGCCTTTGAGCATGCTGGCTTCGATCGAATTCACTTCACGTCCTGGCAATCGAATGTCGCCCGGTGAGTTTCCAAAACCAAGGACGGCCATCCCCATGAGTAACGGCGCGACCAACGCGCCCTTAAAAAGTAACTGTCTCATTGAACTCTCCTTCGCAAAAGTAATGGTTGCCCAATTCCCTTTTCACGTGCCGTGCCGATCGTTATCCAGAAACCGGGCAATATAGAGTGAAAGCACGGCATGCGTGTACGGACAAAAATGTTTGTTGACGGTCTCCTCTGGCACTGACCGTAGATTATTTAGCATCCAAAGACTTCCAGCTTGCACAACCTTAATCGGAGGCTTAATGTCTTTGGGCAGCATATGAAACCATTCAAGCATATGTCCGGTTACCAGAACGCGATTAACATTGCTACCTTCGGGGGTATATTCAAAAACATCCGAAAAACCGGACTGGGACCACAGCATAGGCCATGCCCCATCTTCAAGCTGAGCTTCAACCGCTTCGGCCAATTTGCCATGGAGATATGTGTTGAGAGATTCACGGACCTCGGGAGCAAGAATCCTTCCCTTTCGGTCGATCCTCAAAATTTTGGTCAACGTCATGACTAAATGCAGACCTCGACACGATTCACGATTCAGCTTCCTCCCCATCATTTCCTGGACCACGGTGTCGAATGAGAATTCTTCGCCATACCGGTTCCACCAGACCGTCTGAGGCGGAAGGTAACTCGCAATGGCAGACGCCGTCCAAGAGATCTCTTTTTGATCTAAGTGAAACTCACTGATAGAAGTGGTAAGAAGGTCGGCAACGAGGCGACTTCCCTCCCTGGTCTCAATTCTACAGTTCAATGCAACGTCTAATTCCGCCAAGGTGGAAAGAGTTTGGTCGCGATGCTCACTCCGATCACCATTGGCCATCGCCACTGCCTCTAGGCCTCGCCAAGTAGGCAGATAATCTTCTGAGCCAAGTTTGACATAATTCACCTCGTTTGGTTGGCGTTTGACAATCCATTCAGGTGTTCCACCAGAAATAGCTACTAGGCGACCAGTATGAAACTTACGGCTTCGAGATGGTGACGCAGTTTCTGTTGGCCCTGGTGCTGAAAGCAACGAAATGTAACGACTCAATTCTTCACGGTCACATGGAAGATCGATCGCCATCCGATCAAACTCAACTACGACAGGACTACGTCCCAGCATCTCGACCAATTCGGCTGGTAGATGCGAAGAACGTTCTGGCACGGCTTTTGTTGCAGACGAAATGGAGAACAGAGAAGCGAAAACGAGTCCCAAAGAGCCAACCACCCCACAAGAAGTGCATATAAGGAAGAGCGTATTCGTGCGATATCGTAGCATCAACATTTCTCTCCCATGCAGGCAACTGCCTACTCAATGTGAGTCACTACACAACAGTCCCTTTTCCATAACCGTTCACGTATTGGATGAGAGTGTGGAGCGGTATTACCTGTAAATGTAACTGATGAAAAGAATAACAGAAAACTTAAACATGACTAAATGCCACTATTGCAATGAATACAAAGATGCAGCAAATACAACAGTGCAGTTTACACCATATGGAACTTTTTTCATAAACTCAAGTGAAAAACGTAGAATCTAAAAAAAAGTATCTGCGTTCTAAATAGAAAAAATCATGCTTGATGATTCCAATTCAATGTATCCAAGGCGAAGAGCGAACGAGAATCTGTCTTATACCTTGGACGAGAATTCATTTACGAAAAATGGATTCGGTTGCTTTCATAGTTTCGAGAGTTCTACAAATCTGCCGCTTTACCAGGAGTGACTTGTCATCGTTCCAGTGAAGACTGCCCACTACAAGCTCCGACTCAAAAAAGGTCGGGATGCAAGAATTCAATAAAGTGATCAGTTGCTGCACTGTGCCTCAGTGAATCCCCGTGCGGATGAATGCTACAGGACCGTTATTTGGAAGTTGCCTCAGCCATGAGTTGCCTTGTCACGCGTTTGACGATGTGACTCGGCAGGACGGACGTCGGGCCACGCCGTGTTTCGTCGCGGCCTCGACTGGCGATAGCGATGCCGCGGATGCGGCCTTCAACGTCAATCACGGGGCCGCCCACTTGTCGCTGGCAAAGTGCGATATCGGTATCAAAGACCGTAGCGAAACCGGATCGTCTCGGTGTCGCGTGCTCGCCCATCATCCAATAAACCAAGCCGGTGGCGGGCGGTAGAGTTGTCAGAACATTCAGGGGTGCCCCCTTGCGACGAAGTGCGACCGAAACCAAGTCACCTGTGTAATATCCAGCGAGGCTTGTTTCTAAAACTTGACTCAACGTGGCAACATTGGGAGTCGAATGACCGTTGATGGAGACGATGATGTCACCGCGTTGGAACTTCGTCCCGATTGTACTCAGGTCAGTCAAACGGGATATCATCACTCCGTCTGGTGTATCTTCTGTGGCGTCACCCTTCCAACGAGGTTCGGGTGGAATCGCGCGCGTTTCGACCGACACGATTCCCGGCTTGAGAATTTGACGTGGACCAACTGCACACAGAAGTTGTGTCATGGTTGGCGGCTCTTTGTCGGAAAACGCGGCCGCAGCAAGGTCGCCAACGTCGACCTTCAACAAGGCAAGGTCATGCTCTTGTGACTCTGCCCGTTTTTCAGCGATGACGACAGATTGGTCGGGCAATCGGCAACTCACCTTTCCGTCCAGAACGCTCGCCTTGGTAAGAATCCATCCGTCAGCATCAACGATGGTTCCAATGCTGACCAGTTTGGAATCAACCAGGAGTTCCACAACCGATTGAGCAACCGCCTTCCGCGGCGCGACGAAACGTTTTTTCAGAGGATGTGGCAATCCAATCGCGGTGTCGATCGACTCAATTCGCTGCAAGTCATCCCATTGCAGCCTGGCGAGTTCGGAACGGGTGTGCCCTGATCCGTTGTAGACAGCGACATAGCAACCCTGTTCGTTGAACACGCCCCCTCCCGAC
This sequence comes from Gimesia alba, assembly GCF_007744675.1. Lineage (NCBI taxonomy): Bacteria > Pseudomonadati > Planctomycetota > Planctomycetia > Planctomycetales > Planctomycetaceae > Gimesia > Gimesia alba. The sequence continues at coordinate 7,411,397 of NZ_CP036269.1, read as the reverse complement.
ATTCCACCTTGACCGAAATAATCGAGTCGGTTGTTGAGTTCTCGGTACCACAACAGGTACAGCGGGTGTTTCACAGCCGTGGTGTCAATCTGCGGTAATCGTTCTGTGGTCCAGTTCCCCTGCGTATCCAAGGCCGGATACCCGGCGACGACGAGCGGATCGCCCGGTTTCAATGTCGACGACGCGGCAATCTCTGCGAATGGCCACGAACCCGGTGTTGTGATCTTCACAAGACCGATATCCGTGATCGGATTACTGCCCAGCGCGACTCCCTCAGCATCGCGTCCGTCCGACAGACGAACCGTGAACTGGTCCCCCGGCAACTGACAGGCGTGACCACAAGTCAGGATGTAGCCGTCCTCCGAAACAATGACGCCGCTCCAGCGGTCATCCGCTTCTCCGTCGTAGGTAAGTTGATCTTTCGAGACCAGTCGCACCGTTGTTTGCTTCGCAATCTGCCTGACCTTTGACAACTGGGAATCGCTCATGCGCGTCGGCGGCTTTGCTTTGCCCAGGACATCATCCGTCTTCCTCATTCTCAGCAGCTCAGGGTGTTCGCCGACACCAGTGCGGTAGATCGAATCGGGAGCGGGCGGAAACCGCACCCAATCGAGGCTCTTTCCCGCAAACAGGTCATCGCGATGGGCGGCAACTACATCGACAGTGGTCGCGTAGTTCTGTGTATCCACTTCGCAGGTGTTAATTCCGAGTAAGCGGCCATCCATGCCAACGACTGCCGGGCGCTCGAAAGATCCCGAAAAACACGTTGTTGTGAACCAGCGAGTTGGTACACTACGGTCAATGAACCCAAACCTTGCCGTCGGCGACGAATCGAAATTCGTGTCGCCGCGCGGTGCGTAGCCGATCACCAGACAAGGCGCTCCGGCTTTCAAGTTTTTTGTTGTTCCCAGTTTGATCGCCGGCCACGGGCCCTCTTCCTTGATCTTCAGAACGGCGAGTCTCCATTCAAGCGACCAACCAGAGGCCGTCGCGGTGACGGTTCGGCCATCGCGCAAATGGACTTTTACGTCATTCGAACCGATACCATTCACCAACGCGAAACCGTTCCCGACTACGATGTGCCCTTCCGTTGATACAATGACTCCGGTCACGTCTGAGCCCGTCCTTTCGACTCGCACGATCGACTCGCTGACTGACTCGTAGAGTTTCGGCAGGCCTCCTAAAGACGACTCCATCGCGGCAGAGATCGAGTTCGCTTTTTCGTCTGTGACGAAGTGTTTTGTATCATCAGCGTGTACCCACTCCGCAGTGAAGCAGGTTAGCGTAGAGATCAGAAGGAGTCCCCAACAGAATGTAAGTCGAAAAGTAAAGCTATGAACTCTCATGGGGCAGCTGCTTTCAGTTTTGTTACGGTTGGAGAACCCAGTGTCGAAGTGTAGCACTTCGGTCATCTTCTCTTTGCGGGCGACGCCCCTATCTCTTGCGAGTTCGGCTACGGTAAAACGGGGTTGAACGACCTATGCTTCATCCTGAAACCAGAATCAATCAGCGACAAATCTAAAGATACAAGGAACTGGCGGATCCAGTGCAGGTTATTGACACGAATGATCACCATATGCAACCCAGACAGTCACTTTCATTCTAGCGACTGCATCGGCCAGCAGTACTATTTCAATGTTCATACACGGGCTCGTTCACAGGAGCATGATCTTGCATAAGTCATTTGATCGCAATGGAATTTACAAAACTAAAGACCGTGTTGCAGGCCTCGCAATCTGAGTCAAATCAGACCTCGTCGCGACAGCGACATACACAATAAGATGCGCGAGCCGACTCGAATTGTCTGAATTTCTGCGTAAGATTGATTGAAGGGCAGCCAGCCCGATACAAGTTGCTTGGAATCTCAACCTTGCGTTGGTTACATCATCCGAACGCAGGATGGAAGCCCGCTAAACTGTAGAGGTGCGACAGACCGATGTCCTATCGGGACAAAGAGCCTTTTCTGGGAAGAAATCAATAGGCTCAATTGAATTTATTTATTCGGGAGAAGAACTGGAGACAGGCGTGTAAAGCGGACCAACTTAGAGCCAGTTGAAACACCAAATATTACCGCGGACAAATCGCGGACAGAATTGAGAATTTCCATGAAATATGACTCTAATGGCTGTGCAGCGTGAAATTGACACAACATGTTAATATCAAGGCAATTTCAGTATGACTATAACATCTTTGAAATGTGACGACTTCAGATTCAGGTTCTAGTGGGGGTAAACCCCGTGGAGGTTCGAATCCTCTCTTGGGCATTGTGAAAGAAAAGGACTCAGAGCAAATCTGCTCTGTGTCCTTTTTTGATGCGCGGCTTTAAACATACCCCCTGGCCGTGCGGAGCTCGACCGGGGGTTGGCTGGTTTACCTTTTGGTCACGTCTTAGCGATCGTATCGCCAGTTGTTGTGGTGGCTGTAACGACCATGGTCATATCGGTCGTGGCGGTCATAATTGTACCGATTCGAGTTGGCCGAGAACGTGTTGTAGTTCGTTCGGGCTCGGTAAGTGTAGTCCGTAAACAGTGGCGTGTTTGACCAGGGATTACTGTAGAGGCTGTTCAGCCGATTTGTCAGCGAGTCATAAGGTCGCGTGGTTCGATAGCTGTTATTCAGGTAGTTCCGGCTGTGGTAAACCGAATCATTGTACTTCCGGTTGTAGTTTCTGGCACTGTGGTTGTTGTAACGTGAATTGTATCGTGAGTTAAAATAGTCACTGGTACCGCAGAACGGGGTGGCAGCAAATGAGGTGCTGCTGACCAAAGTGACGGCTGCCAAAGCGGCGATGGCAAGTGTGAAGTTTTTCATCATTATCTCCCTTAATGTTGTGTTGTTTAAAAGTGGCTTACTTGTCGTTGATGAAAGAGGTTTAAAGCACGTGCCGTGCCATAAAAATAGAGAATGTCTGTAAGTATATATAAAATAAGGAGATAGGTATGTTTTTAGTGTTGCGGAATAGGTTTGGGGTGTTGTCAAATGTGCAATTTAATGGAATGAAATACAATCAAAATGACAACCACTGGCCGCCCGATGTGTATTCATAAGGATTTAATGAGGGGCGAGGGAGAATCAATAAGCGGGAGTAAGCCGATAAGCCGGGTTATGTCGAGAGTGGCCATTTATCTGGGACAGCAGTTGCCTGCTGCCTCGCGCGACCTACCCGAGAGTCATACCGGATCGGGCCGATCCGTGTCCTGGCGAACCAGGACTGCTCTCTGCTTGGTCTTGCACCCGGTGGGGTTTACCTAGCCAGACCGGTCACCCGGCCTGCTGGTGCGCTCTTACCGCACCGTTTCACCCTTACCTGACTGGCGAACCAGGCAGGCGGTTTGCTTTCTGCTGCACTTTCCCTATCCTTGCGGACGGTGGGAGTTACCCACCACCGTGCCCTGTGGAGCCCGGACTTTCCTCCACGAATTCCGCAGAATTCGCAGCGACCACTTAGCCGACTCCCGCTATTGAACAGTCCAGTATAGGGGAAGGTAATTGATTGAACTATCCCCAATTTCTGACTTTTCTTGATATAAAAGGGTTTATAATGTCTGGCCAGCAGTATAGATTAATAACGTGCGGGCGACAGAAGCGATTTCGGTAAAGATCATACAATAGAGAGACCAGGAATTCAGAATGTTAGGTGAACTCAACCCTTGTGGAGGCGGCGACCCGATTCCGCTGCTTTCCGAGGTTTTACTGATCGGCCGCCGCAGTCGGTGTGATATTACATTGCAATTTCCCAATGTCTCATCGCATCATTGCCAGCTGGAGTTTCTGAAAGGTTACTGGCGTGTGCGCGATATGAACAGCCGCAACGGGATCAAAGTCAACGGCGAGCGGTGTGATATGAAGTGGTTGCTCCCCGGAGACAAGCTATCGATTGCCAAGCACGAGTTTGAAATCAACTATACTCCTCAGTCCGATGAGCCGCCACCGGAAGAAGAAAATCCATTTGAGATGAGTCTGATGGAGAAGGCGGGGCTGGTGAAACCAGAGAAACGTCCATCACGTCCGATGGCACCCCCTGCCAAGAAACCGAAAGAGATTGTTCTGCCTAAAGATGAATCGACAATGACCGATGAAGAATTGGGTTTGAAATTTTTGATTGATATGGACAATGATGAGGATAGTTCATCATGAAATTTGATTTGACGGTGATGGAACCGGAACTGTAGTGGCTAAGAAAAAAGGAAAAAAAATCCGGGTTGCGTTTAAGAAAAATCGCCAGCGAAAAGTCCGGAAAAATAAGCTCTCCAGTCATAAGATGGATGAGCAGCTCGATTCGCAATATATGGACGCCTCCGAGCGTTTGACGGGTAAAGGAGACCTGACGCGGCACCGCACTGTGATGGGTGTAGAGCAGGAGACCAAAGACGGTACTGCGATTGTCATCGACATCGATGAGAGCACCTGTCTCAAAGGCCGCGTGATTCGTTCCCAGGGATTGAACTCGGTCGTGCAGGTGGACGATGGGCGACGCTTAGATTGCACCGTGCGGCGGTTGGTTCGCACCATGGCCCGCGATGACCGTAACGCCGTTGTTGCCGGCGATCATGTTCTGGTCAGGCCGGAAGGGGATGAAAACCAGGCCGTCATCGAACGCGTGGAGCCGCGGCACTCTTATCTGTCTCGGGGTAGTAAGCGCCGCGAACATATTCTAGTGAGTAATATTGACCAGGCCGTGATTGTCGTCTCCGCCGACGATCCGCCGCTCAAGCCTTCACTCATTGATCGGTTTCTGATCAGTTCGGAAAAAGGAAATATACATTCCATTATCTGCATCAACAAAATCGATCTGGTGGACCCCGTCCAGTTTCAACCGTTGATCGGCGTGTATGCCCAGCTGGGTTACGACATTGTCTTGACGAGCGTCGTTGATGGCACAGGCATTGGTCGGCTGCGCTCCCTGCTCAAAGGCAAGCAGACCGTTTTTTCCGGTCAAAGTGGTGTGGGTAAGTCGTCTTTACTGAATCAGATCGACAGTCGGTTGGCGTTGGAGACGGCCGAGATCAGTCAGGAGAGTCGCAAAGGGCGGCATACAACGCGTTCGGCGGTCCTGTTGGAAATTGCCAGTGGGGGTTGGGTCGTTGATACGCCGGGTATTCGCCAGTTGGAGTTATGGGATGTGATACCGGAAGAGGTCGAAGGTTTCTTTCGTGAATTCCATGCATTCGTTCCGCAGTGCCGTTTTCCCGACTGTTCGCATACACATGAAGCAGGCTGCGGGATCAAACGGGCGGTTGCCAACGATTTCATTTCCCGCCAGCGTTATCAGAGCTATCTGAAAATCATCACCGGTGACGAACCGCGGCCCGTTTATCATCAGACCTGAAGTATCTGTCCGCGGAATGACTGCGGCATTTTCTCACGCACCACGGTTGATCCTCTATCGCGACTAGCTTAGACTCAGGGAGCCCTTTTGTAAGGTTCGTTAAATATTGAGCTTGTCATCGGGGCCTTCGATTTCCTGCCTGAAATAATCCAGAATTGTAAGGTCATCCCTATGAAACCGAGAACCCTGTCCTCCGTTTGTTTTATCACACTGGCAATGGTTGGTCTTTGTCTATTTTCTCCCGCCGATTCTCATCGCGTGTTGAGTCAGGAACAGACGCAGCAGGGCGGCCGGTCCACGAGGTCCAAGACAGTACTGGATTATGGTGCGCGCGGGGATGGCAAAACCGACGATACGGCGGCGATTCAAAAAATGGTCGATGCGTCCGTTGGTTCGCTGCGGTTTCCGCGAGGCCGCTATCGCTTCACCAAACCGATTGTGATTGATCTCAACAAAGTGGGCCCAACTTCCGTTTCCGGAGATGGGACTGCGACGATTTTGATGGAAGGAGCAGGGCCGGCGTTTCATTTTATTGGCACACACAACGGAACCGCCAGCCCAAAAACCGTCCAGCCGGTTGTCTGGGAAAAAGAACGAACGCCGATGGTCGACGGCATCGAAATTGTCGGCAAGCACCCCGAAGCAATAGGGATCACCGCCACCAAAACGATGCAGATGACAATTACGCGGCTGGTGGTGCGTAACGCCCTGCATGGGATTCACCTCTTTGAACGCAACCGGAACGTGGCCATCGACGATTGCCATCTGTATCAGAATGAAGGAGTGGGCATTTATCTGGATAAGCTGAACCTGCATCAGGTCAACATTTCCGATTCGCATATCAGCTACAACAAGCAGGGGGGCATCGTCGTTCGCGAAAGTGAAATCCGCAACATTCAGATCGGCAATTGTGACATTGAAGGCAACATGGGTGAAGATACGCCGCCGACCGCGAATATTCTGTTTGATATCTCGAAAGGCTCGCTACGCGAAGGGGCGATCTTTGGTTGCACAATTCAGCATACCAACAACGCGCCCGATTCAGCCAACGTACGGTTTATCGGTAACGGCCCCCAGGACCCACGGAAGGTCGGGAACTTTGCGATCGCCGACAATTCGATGAGCGACGTCGCCGTAAATATTCATCTAAAGCATGCCCGTGGCATCACGATCACCGGCAATACCCTGTGGCAGGCCTACGAACATAATCTGCTCGTCGAAGATTCCTCGTACATCGTGCTGGGCGCAAATCTGCTGGATCGCAACCCCGACTATCGAGCCCCCACAAAAAACGCGAACGTCTTCAAAGACTGTCAGGACTGCACGCTTAACGCGTTGAATATCAAGTCCACCCTGGAAGTTCCCGCCGGTTTGATTGTAGAGAATTGCGAGCGGATGAATATCACGAGCTGCTCAATACGCGAATGCGAGAACGGCGGCATCCTGCTGAAGAACGTCAGGCAGTCCCGCATTTCCGACTGTCTGATTACCGAAGCGGTTGGCGACTTCGCTATTCGCGTGACCGGCGGGCAGCAGAACCAAGTGACCGATAATCTGGTCTCCGGTGCTGTTGAAATTGATCCGGGGACGGCCGCGACGAATAATCTGATGTTGGAGTGAGTCACACGCCCGCGTGTTTTACTACCACGAAAAACACGAACGGACACGAAAAACAGACCAGCGGCGGGTGGCACCGTTGGCTTGTCCAACGGTGAATGTGAAGTCGCAGAACTGTTCTCAATCAACCCTACTAGGGGGTGAAACTATGAAAGAAGGTCGAGCCGGTGGTGGTATTCTTTAACGCGTGGTAAACATAGTTATTTCTCAACCTTGTTTCCACAAAAGAAAGGAACCACTCATGTTTTTTGCCGGCATCGACCTTCACAAACAGAGTATCACAGTCTGCGTGGTAGATAAAGATCGCAACGTCTTGAAACGGAAACGGCTAATGTGTGCCAACGAAGTTGCCATCGTCGCTTTTTTTAAGGAATTGGGCTGTTTTCGTGCGGTCGTGGAAGCGACAGCCAGTCACGAGTGGTTCGTGAAACTCATTGAGTCTCTGGCCGATAAGGTCTTACTAGCTCACCCCGGCAAGTTACGGATCATTGCTGAGTCTACCCAAAAGAGTGACCGTCTTGACGCGCAAATCCTGGCCGAGTTTTTAGCACTCGGCATGATTCCCACTTCTTACCGCCCCACACCTCGACAGCGTGATCACCGTTGCCTGGTCCGCCAGCGAAATACAGTTCAACGACGAATTACTTCGGTTAAAAACCGGATACGACGTATTTTAAGTAACCATAATGCAGATCGACGTGATCTGTTTACGAAGGCTGGTCAGCAGTTTGTCAGGACATATGACCTTTCCGCGGCTGACCGGTTTTCCATGAACCAATTGATCGCCGAATGGGAATTCTTTTGTCAGCAATTGAAAGCAGCCAATCAGGCACTGAAAGAATTCGCCAATACTGCTCCGATTCGCGAACGGCACCAGCGGGAACTGCTCCAGAGTATTCCGGGAGTCGGATTTGTAACAACAGAAGTCGTGTTGTCGGAAATTGCAGATATCGATCGTTTCGACTCTCAGAAACAGGTTGTTGCCTATGCCGGTCTGGCACCAGGACAACGAGAAAGTGCTGGTAAGAGTAAAGAGCTTCATATAGAAAAGTCTGGTTCCCGGCATTTACGCTGGGCACTGGTAGAATCAGCGTGGCAGTTGGTTTATCGAGTTCCCCGCTGGAAAACGATCTATGAACGATTGAAAAAACGTTTGAAATCCAAAAAAGCAATCGTCGCCATTGCTCGGCGTTTACTGGGAATGATGGTCGCAATCATGAAGTCAGGTGAACCATTCTCCGCAACACACCAGCCTGCATAAAGTAGAATGACTGGAAGGTAATTTGAATCTGAAGAGAGATAAAATCAACTGGTAACGTGTGAACGACCCCGATCGGGCCTATGAAGGCGAGGAACATTCTTCGACCTTCGCCGGGGTGAATGGGGCGTTCTTCGTACGGATGTTTAATGGCGACGGCCTGAAATAGAGGTCGATCCCGAATAGATGGTTGAGCGTACCGCTTGATTGTGTCTCAGAAAGGAATCCATGCGCAAAGAATAATATCACTTGACAAGATGTTCTTCATAGATAGGCCCGAATGCAATTCGGGCCGAGCGCAGCGAGCGGGAGGTAGACAGTTCACGCTGACTTGTATGTTAAATGATCAGTGGCACACGCCACCGTAATATGAAGAGGGAAACCAACCCATGAGCGGTACGGCGCGAGCCGCCATTTTTGATATGACTGCCCGAAGATCACCAGGAGCCAGGGTGTTCTGGGTGGTTCGAACCGCTATTTGCAAAGCAGCATTCAACCGGGGCTAACGCCCTGCGGGTAATTTTTGCAATACAGTCAAGTGTCGCCCCCTTTGACTACGCTACCGACGTCGATTCGCCGGGCAGGATGCCCGCCAGCAAGTTGCCGGCGGTTTGTCCGGATTCGAATCGCATCAGCACAATTCGGATGGCGGCGGTGATCGGGACGGCGAGGATCGCACCAATGGGCCCCCAGAGCAGTGTCCAGAACGAAAGTGCCAGTAGAACGGTAACGGGGTGCAACTGCAGGCCTTCGCCCATGATTTTGGGCTCGATGGCATTTCCGATGACCATCTGGATGCCGCCCGGAATCAGGATGACGGCGGCGATGGTCCAGGGGCTGTCCGAGAATTGGGCAAAGGCGACGGGAATCGGCAGCAGTGTGGCAATGATCGAACCGATCGAAGGAATGAAGTTGAGCAGGAAGGTCAGGATCGCGAAAACGAGTGCGAGTTCCAGGCCGAACAGGGACAGCGTGACTCCCACCAGGACACTGGTAATCAGCGAGATGATCAGTTTGGTGGAAATGTAGCTGCGGATTTTCTGTTCGATTTCCCGGTAAATCACATTCTGGACGACCGCCTCGGGATTCCGGCCTGCGAGGAGAAAGATCACGAAGATCGCGACGAAAAAGGAAGTCGTCGTGAAGTTCAAGGCGGTCTGCATCGTGCCGATGGCGATGGTTCGGAGTGCGTTTTTCATGTAGTCCGTGATCTGGTCCTGCAGGACATTCAGGTTGATTCCCATTTTCCCAAACCAGCCCGTTTCCGGTTTTTTGGCTTCCACAGGTTGTGTGTCAGAGGCGGGAGCTGTTTGGGGTGTGCTAATTTCCGGCGCGGCGGATTCGATGGCTTCCGTGTCTGTTTTCTGCTGCGGACTCTCGACTTCTTTGACCGTTTCGAACATCGACTGAATAAAAATTCCCAGCTTTTCGCTGTACTGGGTTTCCGCTTTAGCGATCACTTGTTGGGTCGAATAAATCAAGGTCAGGCAAATGAGAAAGCCGATGGAGAGGACCAGTAGCAGCGTGGCAGAAATCGCCACGATGTGTGGCATTTTCCATTTCAAGACAAGTAAATCGACCAAAGGGGTAAAAATGGTGACGATGAAAATAGCAATGACGAACGGAATCAAGACTGCTTTCGTAATGTAAAACACAAACGCGAGCGCGATGATGGAGAGCAGCATTAAGCAGCCAGTGATCACCTTGGCTTGTTCATCTGAAGGTTGCAGGGGAGTCGACATGGAGGATGCCCTTATATGCTGAGTGCGATGACGCGCGAACCGGTTTGAAATTGCCGCAGAAAATGAGCCCAAAACACGCTGCTCCGTTCAAGCCGCGTATGCGCAACGATACTGGGAAACGGGAATGATGCAAAGAGAAAAACCGTGATTAGCGGCTGATTTGTCGCATGTATTTGAGAAATTGCTGATCGAGGCGTCGCAGATCAGCGCCGAACACCGATCGAAATTCTTTGAGGCGTTCTTCAGGAGTGGACCAGATGAGCGGTTTTCTGGCGGCGATCCGATGCAGATACTCTTCGTATAGCCTGCGTTTGGTTTTGATGAGGAAGTAGGAAAATGCCCAGGCTTCTGCGTACGTGTCGAGAACGGTTTCCGCATTCTGAAATCGTTCATCAGAGGCAATCAGCGTCTGCAGAGAATTGGTGGGTCTGCGGGAGCGGGCGTAGTTCTGGAATTGAGTGAGTCGCCAGGGATTCGGCTTGCCCACCGTGCGCCAGCCGGTTTTACTGCGCAGGTCGGGTGTTTCGAAATAGGTGGCCATGCCTTCGGTGAGCCAGAGTGGATTATCGGCGAAACGGGTATGCAGGCCGATATTGAAGGCGATCTGATGCGTGCATTCATGGATAATGGTCGCCATGTTGAACGGCGACTTCCGTAATTTTTTCAGAATGTCGGCATCGGTGAACGCGGGACGTTCATTCGGTGCGGCGGTTAAATCATAAAGCACCATTCGGTTTGACTGAATCGAATAAAAGCCGTGCGTGGCGGATGTGCCTGCACCGAGAATCTGGCTGGCGTATTGTTCGAAGTTGGCGCGATCTTTAAAGATGACGGCGATTAACGGGACTTCGGGATCGTGCAGCGGCTGTTCTTTGCTGTCCCAGTAATTGTGAAGCACGTTATATAAGCGCTCGAACAGATAACTGCACCATTTTGAATATCGTTTTCCGGCCTGGCTGCAGATGGTGAAATGTTTGGTATGCGTGATTGTGAAATCAGGGCCGAACTCCGCTTTCAATTGCTGTTCGAGTTCAGCGTGCGTGAGAGGGGTAAACGGTTGATCGAGCTGTTTTTTCTGTTTGAGCTGTTCTGGAGTCGCCGTCAGTAAGCGCCCGTCGCGAGTCAACATCACCACGCCCCCATCCTGGGCTTCAAGGACTTGAGCGGCCTGGATGGTCTGCGTCTGTTGTTGCGCGTCGATGAAAGTGAATTCGTAGAGCTGCTGTTCTGGTTTTGCGGTTGAGTCCGGTTTTGTGGAATCTTGCGCGTATGTCAGGCAGCTTACTTGTGGGAAACAAAGGCAGAGGAGAGAAACAGTCAGCGCACGCGAAATGCAGGACAGCACTGACTTTGTTTTCAACTCTCTCCACACCATGTTAGACTTTCTGCGCAGAAGTGAACCGGATACTTCCAGAATAGGGGGGAGAGGGGCAGAAGTCGATCCCTATTTTTTGGCCAGTTTGTCTTTTCCTTCAGAATCAGTGATCGTCAGATAAAGCACATTCGATGCATAGTTGGTCGTAATCGAGAATGTGATCCCAACCCGGGCCATCGCGGCGAACGGGAAGCGTTTGATGGGCTTCGCTTTGTCCGACGCTTCAATGATCAGTGTGCCTTCCAGCGTATCGCCGGCCAGACGGGTTTTGCTCTTCTTGGAGAGTGTCACGCCGGGAGGCAGTTGTTCTCCAAATTTTGATCTGAAGTACATAAAGGAAGTCGCGAGTGTGACCGGATCCTTATAGACTTCACTCCGTTTGATTTTGACTTTGATTTCCGCCGATTCGCCGGGCTTCAATTTTATTTCGCTGGGGGTCGCGGTGACTTCCAGCAGGTCGAGTGGTTTAGTGACACCGACGATCGACGTATGAATTGGCCAGCGTGCCTGTCCGCCGCCGCCGGATTGAATTTCACAGGTGATGTGGCCTTCGCGTACGATTTCGCGTTCTTTTCCATCGGGGCCGGGGACTTTGGCTGTTCCGGTGATTTTCACGAGCGATGCGTTGATGGGGGCATCCTTGGCGGCTTTTAAAATCAGGCCACAATCATTCACGCCCGGAGGCAGAGTGACCGGTTCTAATGTGACCCCTTTAGGGAGCCCTTCAATGTTCATTTCAATCGGGCCGTCGAAGCCGTTCAAACGTTTGACTTTGGCAAACCAGAGCATGTTGGTCCCCGGTGCAATTTGTGCATAATAATATTCGCCGTGAACTTCAAATTCCGGGCCACTGGGTTGTGCAGACAGGTGGTAAGTAAACCGCTGACCGCCACGATCATGCAGATCCCGAACGGTGACGTAGTATTCTGCATCAGCGGGTGCTTGAAAGTAGAACTCGGCGTCTTTGGTTTTCAGGCCGTCGTCGGCTTCAGTATTTGCACCGCCGTTGATGTAGATCCGTTGTGCTTTGCCTTTGGTGTCGTAGACTTGCATGACGCAGTCGAGGGGCAGCTCGATGCGATTGGACATCAATTTGAAAAAGTAGTATTGATCTTTTTTGGCTTTGAACGAGTAGTAGTGAATCTGTTCGGGCTCACTGAGCTGGGCGCTGACGCCAACAGGCAGTGTCAGCGGGAAAGCAGTCTTGGTCGAGATATTTGTGCCGGGCGCTGTTACCTGGGGATCGTCGCTGATCAGTGTCCAGACAGCATTGGTTTCGCCGGCGGGTGTCTTGAGGGTTCGTTTCGTCCAGCCGGTTTCTTTGGCGTCGGCAGCAGACAACGTGGCTTTGGTCTGGCCTTTCAAGGCATGTCCCTGTAAGGCAACTTCAGTGGTTTTTCCTTTCTGAACAGCCAGGGGCATGGTGTGGTACACGAAAGGCGTGTCACTGACTTCGATGCAGTAGGCATATTTTCCGGATCCGACATAACGGGCATCACGGATTTCAAAGACGTATTCGCCGTCTGCGGGTAGCGTGAACGTGATCAGTGAATCGGATTTAACGAAGTTATCGTTCTGGGCGATGATTTGTTTTTGCGGTCCGTATAAAGTCAGAATGGAATCCATCAGATAGACGCCGGACGTCTGCATGGTGTGAATCGCTTCGGTAACGCGTTGTGCGTAGACCTGGATCGTGATTTCCTGCCCTTTTTTACCGGTGAATTTATAGCAGTCGAGATCTTCTGATTTTTCACAGATACCACAGACCGTGGAAGGAACTGTGACGACCTGGGCAGTATCGAAGCTGTTGTTGTCTTTCTTTTCGACTTCTTCGATGACGGGATACGGTGTAACCAGCAAATGGGTGACGCTGGAAACCGCTTGCTCTGTGGCAACGCGGCATTCATAAATTCGTGTGGGCTGATCTTTAGGAACTTCGATGTCGAAAGCAAACGGGGTGCCGACCGAGCCGCGGCCGCGTCGGGGCGCAGCTTTGGGCTTGGGTTCCGTAAACGTCATCTTGATGCCGGGCTGATCAAAGAAGACAGAGTGTGTTCCATCCAGAGTGTAGCTGGTATGCAGCTGGATTGTTCGCTTATCTCCTTGTTGAACCGCAGCCGGTTTAAATGCGACCAGTTGCCGAAAACCGATTTTTGACGGCGGCGGAGTTTTCTTTTCATCGGCCGCTTTAGACGGAGTTGATGTTGAGAAGAACAGGCTCAGAGTCAGTAATGAATAAGCTATGCAGCGCATCGGTTTGTCCTGAATGAGATCAAATAGAGTGCCTGATAAAGCGATGCCCCTTTGAACGTCACGTCCAGAGGGGCGATCACTGTTGAATGAGTGAGGAGTTCGTGGAACTTAACCCATCAATTCCGGAATCGGTTGTCCCTCATTGATAATCAGAGGACGTCCATCTTCGGGAGAGATGAAGTAATGATCCAGGTTCACTCCCAGTTTGGTATAAATGGAAGCCGCGACGTCTTGCGGATAGTATTCTTTTCCAACCGGACGCGAACCGATGTCATCGGTGGCTCCGACGATTTGTCCCGCGGGAGTGCCAGCACCGATCATCATCATCGTAGAAGCGGTGGCCCAGTGGTCTCGGCCGGCTGCTGAGTTGATGACAGGAGTCCGTCCGAAGTCGGTCAACCAGACGACGAGTGTGTTATCCAGCATGCCTCGCTGTTTCAAATCGAGAACCAGTGAAGTCAGAGCCCGGTCAAAGGGAGGTAATGATCTTTTCAATGATTTGAAGTTATTCGTATGGGTATCCCAGCCACCACTGCTGACGGTGACGAAGCGTGATCCCGATTCAATCAGACGGCGGGCCAGAAGACAGCTTTGGCCCAGGTAGTGACGTCCATAATTGTCACGGGTTTTGTCCGATTCTTCAGTCAGGTCAAAAGCCTTTTGTGTGTCAGCAGAAGTGATCATACTGAAGGCGTTCTGATAGTGAGCGTCAGACGCTTCAAAGGCATTTTGATTTTGGTCGGCCTGTCGTTGCAGGGTATCGATGGCCTGGAGTGCCTGCTGGCGTCGTTTCAGGCGATCGATGGTGATCCCCGACGGCGGAGAGATATCACGTACGGTGAAGTTTTTCGCATTCGGATCACCGGGAATTTCGAACGGGTTGTATTGTAATCCCAGATAACCACCCAGTCCGCCATTGAAGCGTCGGTCGACGTTATTCCCGATTTGAATGTGAGGCGGGATGTTGGTTTTGAAACCTTTGGTCTTTGCAATCACGGCGCCATAGCAGGGGTACGTGACGGATGCATTGAATTTGTGTCCCGACAGCATGAAGGCATCAGCGGTGGAGTGTGATCCGTTTCGTGGATTCAGGTTCCGCATGATGGTGAATTCGTTGGCATGTTTTGCAAATAGCGGCAGTTGATCAGAAAACTGATAACCGGGCAGTGCGGTGCTGATGGCTGAAAAATCGCCACGCACATCGGCGGAAGCATTCGGTTTGGGATCGAAGGTGTCGTGATGGCTCGTTCCACCACGTGTCCAGATCAGGATGCAGTTGGTGTCATTCGATGGATCTGCCAGCGCACCAGACTCACTGTTGGAAGCATGCGCCTGACCTCGCATCATGGAATCGAGGGTGATTCCAAATGCGCTGAGTGCACCAACTTCTAAAAGAAATTGACGTCGGCTACCGGTCTCACAATTGGAAACTTTTTGTGGGAAAAGCTTCAGCATCAGAAACTCCTTATTGTGGCAGGGCCCCGTGTCTAGGCGGGAAGTTATTTGGAGGGACTATTATTATGTCGTTAACATATTTGGAAAGATAACTAACATAATTGTAACCGTTTATGTAAGGTAGGCAAATATAAAATCGGCCTCAATGCAGGAAATTAATAAGAAGGAATTCGGCTTTCAAAAAATTCATTCCTTGATCGGTTTAAAATATAGCGGTAAAATAAGAGGAGCAGGTGAGTTCTGCATCCGATTAGTGTATAAAGGATAAGTTCTCATCTCATCCTACCCTATTAAAAAATATTGCTAAAAAACAGAGTTTTTTTTTGCTTTTGTTTTGTTTTTTAGTATATTTAAGTATAAATGGTCCTTTATGTTAGGCCATTGAATTCCCACCTGATACTGCACCCGACCTGCCAACCTCGCCTGTGCAAGGCGCTGACTTTGCGATGTCATACATTTTCCGTTAGTCACATTCCCATACGGGTCCGTTTCCTAATGGCAAACTGCAAACATAAAGAGAGTTGATCTCATGAAGAACTGGAAGACTCACTTGAAGAGAAATTACATGCTCAACCGGATGCTGGTTGTTGTTTCCTTTGCGGTCTGTTCGTTCATACTGAATACAGGCGAAGCGGCTGAAATACCGTTTCAGGTTTCGCCGGAAAAAACGACGTTGACTGGTCTGCTGGATTATTTCCAGATTCAGGTCCCCGTGTTACAGGACGGAAAAATTGTTGGCGACCTGACACATCAGTCGCGTTTTACCAGTCTGACACCGAAAATCGTGGAAGTGAACTCGGAAGGTCTCGTACGTCCGGTTGGTTTTGGCGACGGAAAAATTCAGGTGGAACATGCTGGCAAGAAACGCGAAATTTCCGTGACCGTGAAACCGACTCCGAATGGAAAGAACGCCAGCTTTGTCAAAGATGTGGTTCCTGTTCTAAATAAAGGGGGTTGCAGTCTGGGAGGTTGTCATGCGTCTCAGTTCGGTAAAGGGGGCTTCAAGTTATCTTTGTTTGGTTATGCTCCCGAGCAGGATTATCCCGAGATTGCCCGCGATGACCGGCAGCGCCGGATTTCCATTTTGCAGCCTGAGAAAAGTCTGATACTTCAGAAAGCGTCGATGGCGATCGCCCATGGCGGGGGAAGACGATTTGCGAAAGATTCGTATGAGTATCGAATCATGCAGACTTGGATTTCCGAAGCGGTGAGCGAAATCGACGACAAGGAACCCAAAGTGGTTGGCATGGAACTGACTCCCATGTCGCGGCGTTACAAAAAAGGGGACGTCCAGCAGTTGCGAGTGATTGCCGAGTATAGTGATGGTTCCAAACAGGATGTGACTGCGCTGGCTCAGTATGACAGCCTGATCGAAAATATTGCGACGGTTTCGCCACGGGGGAAAGTCGAAATTCAGGGTCCAGGCCAGACCGCGATTATGGTGCGGTATATGGGCCAGGCAAAAATTTCGACGGTCGTTTCGCCTTACAAATCAAAGGTTAATCTGGCTGATTTCAAACCGAATAACTTTATTGACGAGCATATTAAAAAACGCTTCGAGCAACTCGGCGTTGAGCCATCTCCGCTTTGTTCAGACGAAGTGTTCATCCGCCGTGCGTTTCTGGACACGATTGGTACTTTACCGGCACCGGAAAAAGTAAAGGCATTTCTGGCTTCCAAAGCTCCCGACAAACGGAGTCAGCTGGTAGACGAACTGCTGGGTCTCACCGGCGATCCGGCACGTGATGTGTATGTGGAATCATGGAGTGCGTATTGGGGGATGAAATGGGGCGATTTGCTGCGAATTAACCGGAATAAAGTCGGTGATGGCGGCATGTGGGCGTTTTCGAACTGGATTCGTCAGTCCTTGCGTGAGAACAAGCCGGTGAATGATTTCGTGACCGAGATCATTACAGCACAAGGTTCGATTTATGAGAATGGACCTGCTAACTATTTCAAGATTGCGACCAAACCGGAAGATCTGGCTGAAGCAACTTCGCAGATCTTCTTAGGAGTGCGTCTGCAATGTGCGAAGTGTCACCATCATCCGTTTGAGGTTTACAGCCAGAAAGACTATTACAGTCTGGCTGCATTCTTCACGCGCGTGGGCAATAAAGCCAGCGTCGATTTCGGTGCATTGGGGGCAGACACGGTGATCAAAGTGAAAGGCAGCGGTTCAATTCGTCATCCACGGACACGGAAAACGATGGAGCCAACTCCGTTAATGGGTGAGCCGATCGACGTGACCTCGTATCGTGATTTTCGGCGTCCTCTGGCACGCTGGATTACTGCGCCTGATAATCGTCTGTTTTCGAAAAACATGGTGAACCGTTTCTGGTCTTACTATATGGGTTCCGGCTTTATTGAACCCATTGATGACATGCGGGAAACCAACCCGGCTTCGAATCCGGAACTGCTGGAGGCACTCGCCGATCATTTTGTGGAGTCCGGGTATAACCTGAAAGAGTTGATGCGGGCGATCATGAATTCGCGGGCTTATCAGTTGTCTTCAGAGCCACTACCCGAAAATGTCGCGAAGACTCGTTTCTATACGCATTTCAATGTAAAACGCTTGCCGGCAGAAGTGATGCTGGATGCGATCGACGATCTTACCGGCGCTCAGGAACGATTCCGCGGTGTGCCTGAGGGAACGCGGGCGATTGAACTGCCCGACCCGAACTATACTTCGTACTTCTTGGATACACTGGGACGCCCCAAGCGCGTCATCACCTGCGAGTGTGAACGCACCAGCCAGCCGAATCTGGCGCAAGTGCTGCAGGTAGCCAACGGCAAATTGATCAATCAAAAGCTGGCAACGAAGAATGGACGGATTGAACAGTTGTTGAAAGCAAAAGCCCCCGATCATGAGGTCTTCACCGAAATGTATCTGGCCGCCTTCAGCAGATATCCCACAAAACAGGAACTGGCAAACTGCGATCAGATCGTCAAAAGTTCGAAAGATAAGCGGGAAGGCTACCAGGATGTGATGTGGGCCATCAGCAACAGCCGCGAATTCCTGTTTAACCACTAAGTCGCTCTGATTGGATCACAGTTTCAGGTGGCACCGTTGGCTTGCCCAACGGTGAATGGGAAGTCGCGGAACTGTTATCAATCAAACCATTCAGGGGGTAGGCCCTGTCATCGTCGTGTAGGGGGCGACCCATGTGTCGCCCCGCCTGGCAATGTTCGGACTGTTAAAAACCGATCTGATGTAACTGGCCTGATTGTGTGTATGCGGGCGATGTCTTCAAGGCGAACCTTGCGGGCTGACACATGGGTCAGCCCCTACGCCGGGGTTGGGTCGTCTGTTCTATAACCGACACGCGGCTTCACGGTTTTTGTTTCTGTTTCTTTTGGGCCGTCTGCTTGCGGTAATATTCGGAAATGATTTTGCCTTCGTAACCAGATCTCTCCCAGGCGGGCCAGAGAGGCGCTTCGGCCTGAACTTCTTCGTAAATGTCCTGCATCTGCTGTTTCATTTTTTCGAAGATCTCCCGTTCACTCTCTGAGCGATCGGTGGTTTCGGCGATGTCATCCTGAATGTGATACAGTTCGAAGCCGGTGAGCTTCGCCCGTTTCAGATCGATGAGTTCCTGTTCGGTGATGCTGCCCGAAGGTTTGGGAGTGGGAACATCCAGCCGTGCCAGCAGTTTCCATTCGCCATCGCGAATGACGACTTTCGGCTCGTTGCGTGCCCGATTGAACTGCCAATACAGGGGTTTCGCGCGTTTGAGCGGCTCCCCTTTCAAGAGCGGCAGAATATTCGTGCCATCCAGGACACGGTCTGTGGGAACGGGAATATTCGCGGCTGCACAGAGAGTCGGCAGAATATCAACGCCACACACGGGGACATCGCTGGTGGTTCCCGGTTTGACATGAGCGGGCCATTGCACAATTCCGGGGACACGAATGCCCCCTTCATAGGTGGCCCCTTTTTTATCGCGGAGCGGCCCAGAGGAACCGTGCGGATGGCGTCTGGTGATCGCCGGGCCGTTATCGCTGGTGAAGATGATTAACGTATTATCGCGAAGTTTTTGGTCTTCGAGCGTTTTCAGGATGCGGCCAAAGGCGTCATCCATCTGAGTGACATTGCCGTGATGTGCGGGCAGGGTGGAGCCTTCGGGCGCGGTATATAGTTTACGGAATCGTTCTGCACTGGCGATCGGTTCGTGTGGTTCGTGAAAACAGACAAACATGAAGAACGGTTTTTCTTTATCGCGCAGGTTCACGAGCCAGTCCTCGGCTTCATCGGCGACGAGTTGGGCCGCATAGCCTTTCTGCGGTCCAACGGGTTTCCCGTTTCTGACAAAATTGAACGGATTTTCGTGAGTCGGCAGGGCATTGTTCTGAGTGGAAAACCAGTGGTCAAATCCGTGATCAGAAGGTTGAGGTTGACCGACCAGATTGAACTTGCCGTTGAGATGCCATTTGCCCGTGTGACAGGTGGCATATCCGGCTTGTCGCAATAATGTCGCGATAGTGATTTCCCGTTTGCGTACATGCATCGGGGAGTACATGGGAATCCAGTTAAAGACGCCAACGCGGAACGGAGTACGGCCCGTCATCAGGCCGGTCCGTGAAGGAGAACAGTTTGGATGTGCGGCATAACAGCTGGTCAGCTTCAGACCTTCTTGTGCAAAACGGTCGATATTGGGACTTTTGATGACCGGGTGACCATAACAGGCAAGATCGCCATAACCCAGATCATCACAGAGGACCACCATAATATTAGGCCGCTCTGGAGACGGTTTCTGTTCTGTGTTTTCTGCAGAGTACAAGGCTGTTGTGAAGCACAGTGCCAGAATGAATGAGGCGGAAATCTTAAAGAATTGCATATCAAGTTGCCTTTCTGGATCCGCAGTAAGTTCCGCTGACTGAGCGTGATACTGCCGGATCTGTTTACCAGATGTTTCATTTATACTTAAAAGCAATTGGCACGGAAAAGCAACTCTATTCGACAGTTCAAAAAAAGAACCCCTTACACGATTCCTCGTATAAGGGGTCTTTTAAGTTCATTCTTCATTATGGAGAGTCGTCCACCACTATTTTAGAGTTGGCGGGTTCTGCTCTCTAGAAGCTGTCCAGGTCGCTACCATCTGCGGCAGTACCTTCATTATTTCCTTTGATTTCGCCGGTCGCAGGATTATAAATCCAACCGACAATTTCGTCGCCGTCTTTGGCAGTTTCGTCGGCATCGGTACCAGGTACGTCAGTCACGATCATGATTCCACGACCACCCGTGTAAGGGTTAGGAGGAACGTTACCAATCAGGTAAGGACCGAATGGCTTGGTTCCGACGGCACCTGTTGTGCCATCTTTGTCGCTGGCAAGCAACAATGCATCACGGAAATCGTCGGTTTTGGTTGAACCGTCGGCAGGATATTTTCCGTTGTGCTGGAACTTATACAGTTGAATCTGACTACGTAGTGTCTGCAAATCCTGTACGAGTACAGACTCTTTGGCGTCATCATTCGTTGATGTAAATTGTGGTAATACTGTTGCAGCCAAGATCCCCAGAATCACGACTACAATCAGGACTTCGACGAGTGTGAAACCCGCACGTCTTCCTCTTTGTTGTGTTGTTTTAATCATTGCCCTTCTCCGAGTTTTTTACAAATGTGTCTAACACATTAGTGTTGTTTGAAAGTGTTACCAGGAGTCCCCCCTTGATTCTTCCCCTCGGGAAAGCATGAGAACTCTAAGCGCTACTGGATTGAAAGTGTGTGATGTCTGTTATTATAAATCACAGCTCAGATTCCAGATTGCATTAGCCTGTATCAGAAGGGACGCCGACTGACTGGCCATCGAAAATCTATGTTTTTTATGTTGGTAGTCAATTTAATTTCAGGAGAATTTATAGTTCAGGTGCCGTTCTGTGATGAATGGATCGATTGAACTGATTGCGCTTGAGGAGCTTTGAAGAAATTAAGTGAAATCCCTTATTTGAGGTGGATCGGGCTACGTTTGTTGTTAAGGGGATTGGGGGTCGGCGAGAGTTTGCGGTGTGTATTGGTTGTTCGGGTTGGGCAAAGTGCGTCTCGTTTCAGAACTGATAAAGTCCGTTTATAATGGGCTGAGATTTACCTCCGATTCTATGAACCGTGGCTATCATAAATGAAAGCCATCCTGCTGGAGATGAGCCCGGGATGTTGAAATGGTTGCTGAAAAAAGATGTCGTTTTCTGGTGGAGACAAACTGACCTGGTGAGACTTTCCTTATTCAGGCTGGTCGCGCTGTTTGTTCTTTTAGAAGGAACGGTGTGCGCAGATTCTTTCGTAAACTATGACGTTAGCAGACAATATAAGGTGGAATTGACAAAGCGGTCTGACATGGGAGAGGCCAGTCTGCGTGAGCATACGATTGTCTGGCATCCTGCGAAGAGAAAGTATTACCTGCTGACCGATGTGATTTCCTTAAACAGCAAATATCATCCCAATACATATGAATCCGAGATCCATCTTTTTTCGAGTAAGGATTTATCGAACTGGCACTATCACGGAGTGGCGATCCGCAAAGGGAGCACGACAGAAGCTTACGATCTTCATGGCGTCGCCAGTCCTGTCGCAGCAACACTGAAGGATGGGAAGATTTTGTGTCCTTTCAGCGCACGCCGAACAGAGAAATTTACCCGTCGCAGTGTTGGCCTGGCTTATTCCAACAATGATCCGGAACAAATTCCCTGGAATAAAACAGAGCAACCGATTTCGGATCTTGTAGGAGAAGATGACGATACTGCGCTCGTAAGCGATGCCACTTGTGACCAGTTTCATTTATATCATCGTACGGCGGGACCGAACGGCTATCAGATAATCCATCGAACATCGTCTGATCCAATGCAGTTCGACTCCTGGTCGAATGCGGTCGTCGTTGCGCCACCTCCCAAAACTGTTCGTGCTCAGGAGTTAACAGGAGCGACGTTCGTTGAAGGTGCTTACCATCTGTTTGTGATCGAACATTTCTTTAAGGGAGGTGCCCAAATTGCGCATCTGGTTTCGCCCTGTCCCGAGGGGCCCTTCCAGTCCTTTCAGAAAAATGAGCGCTATCTGCAACCCGGCGACCAGCCTCGGAATGTGATCTATAGTGGCCATATTACACCCGTTGTTAAGAACGGTACTTTAGCTGCGTTCTTCTGGACTGTTTCACAGAAGGGAAAGCGGTATGGTCTTCTCGGCCATCCAGTGCAGAAGAGTCCCTGATGTAGGTCATGTATTTTTTAAGTGATTGGGGAGTAAAATAAGACAAGCCACCAGAGTGTTCTCTGATGGCTTGTGAGAGAATCTGATTTCAGATGCATCTTTTAGTGGACGCGTTGTCCGGGCACGGCGCCTTCATCGGGGGAAAGCAGAAAAACATCTTTTCCGCCCGGACCGGAGGCGAGGACCATGCCTTCGCTGGTACCGAATCGCATTTTACGTGGCTTGAGGTTCGCACAGCAGATGACCAATCGACCGACCAGCTCTTCCGGGTTGTACGCGCTTTTAATACCGGCAAACACATTGCGGCGTTCATCACCACCCAGACTGAGTGTCAGCTGTAGTAGCTTGTTGGCTTCGGGAACGGAATTCGCTTCCACGATGCGGGCGACACGCAAGTCGACTTTCACGAAGTCGTCAATCGTGCATTCGTCCGACATCGGTTCCTGTTCGAGGGCTTCGCCGCTGTCGTTCCATTGCGAGGCGGCTGCTTCACTCTCGGCTGCTGCGGCTTCTTCTTTTGCTTCATCAGTCATGGCTTGTACCTGTTTCTCTTCGATACGTTTAAATAAGTGTTGGAATTTATTGACGGCAGTGCCGGTCAATGGGGTTTGGGCCTGATCCCAGTTTGTAATGGGATCATTCAACAAGTCGCCCGTTTGTTCGGACAGTTTGGGAAGTACGGGGCTTAAGTAAATCACAATCTGTCGAAACAGATTCAGCGCGATTGTGCAGATATCCTGCAGGTCCTGCTGGCGGCTTTCGTCTTTCCGCAGTTCCCATGGTTTTTGATCTTCGACATATTTATTGGCGCGGTCGGCCAATGCGAGAATTTCTCTCATGGCGCCATTATAGTCACAGTTTTCATAAGCGGCCGCGATGGTCTCACTCTGACTGGCTGCATGGGAAAACAGACCTCCGTCGTCCGGATACGATTCGGAAAGTCCCGTATTCGCCACAAACTTGGCAGAGCGACTGGCCAGATTGACCACTTTGCCGACCAGATCCGAATTGACTTTCTGAATAAATTCATCCAGATTCAGATCGAGATCATCCAGTCGCGATCCCAGCTTGGATGCGTAATAGTAACGCAGGCAAGCAGGATCAAGGTGATTCAGATACGTGGATGCTTTGACGAACGTCCCTTTACTTTTAGCCATCTTCTCACCGTCCACAGTCAGGAAGCCGTGAATGTGGACCTTCTCTGGCAGATTAAAGCCGGCAGTTTTGAGCATCGCAGGCCAGAACAGCGTGTGGAAGTAGGTGATGTCTTTGCCGATGAAGTGATGAACTTCGGTTTCGGAATTCTTCCACCACTGGTCGAAGTCTTCATTCGTCTTTTCACACCATTCGAGCGTCGAGGCGATATAACCAATGGGAGCATCAAACCAGACATACCAGTAATTGCCCGGGCTGTCCGGAATTTCAAAACCAAAGTAGGGTGCGGGGCGGGAGATATCCCAGTCGCGGAGCGGGTCGCCTAAGAAGTGTCCTTTGAGATAGTTGGCGACTTCCGTTTGCAGATGTGCGCCGGACTGTGTCCACTCTTCCAGAAACGGATGCAAGTCTTCAATGCGAACGAACAGATGATCGGCGGTGCGAACTTCCGGCGTGGTATCGGAAAGCGTGCTGACCGGGTCAATCAGGTCGGCTGGTGTGTAGGTGCTGCCGCATTTGTCACAGTTATCGCCGTACTGATCCGTGGCTTTACACTTCGGGCAGG
Organism: Gimesia alba; assembly: GCF_007744675.1. Classification (NCBI taxonomy): domain Bacteria; kingdom Pseudomonadati; phylum Planctomycetota; class Planctomycetia; order Planctomycetales; family Planctomycetaceae; genus Gimesia; species Gimesia alba. The sequence continues at coordinate 7,387,452 of NZ_CP036269.1, read as the reverse complement.
TTCCCTTCACAAAGCGATCTGCCAGGAACGTGTTTTCCTGCACGTCGAATAACTGGGTCACTTCTTTTTCATGGACCAGTCCTGCTTCGCGGAGCGCTGACCAGATCTCGTGACAGATTTTGCGGTTTTGTTCGCTGTTGGTGCTGCCGTAATTATCGAATTCGATGTTGAAGCCGGTGAAGTCGGCGATGTGTTTTTCACGCACATCCGCGATCAATGCTTCTTCAGAGCGGCCTTCCTGTCGGGCGCGGATCATAATCGCGGTGCCATGCGTATCGTCAGCGCAGAAGAAACGGCAGTTGTGTCCGCGCAGTTTCTGGAATCGGACCCAGATATCGGTCTGGATGTATTCCACGAGATGGCCAATATGAATATCACCGTTGGCATAAGGCAAGGCAGCGGTGACTAAAATGCGACGTTGGGTCATGATAATTCCGGCTCAACAAAGATTTATTTCGACGACTATACTAACGTTATTTCAAATAGACACGGGAAATGCAGGGTGGTTCAGAAGAATGGTCTTCGATTTGTGCCCGATGCATACGATTGCGGTGTCCCGGAGAATCCCGATCTTTTACTGGGCGTTGATTGTACGCCCGTCGGTCCGATCCCGCAATCGAGCCGGAAAACCAGCAAAAACCAGGTTATAAGGCGCGGGGATTTAACATCAAGGGGCCTTCAGAGGAACAGAGGGCATTCACCAGATCGAGCTGGCTGACGATGCCGATCTGTGTACCATTCTGATAAACGGCCCCGTAGGCGGAAGAGGAATTTCTCAAGAGGTAGAGTGATTCGAGCATACTGAAATCAGTTTGTAATTGAGGCATATTATAGACGGCCGGGATGATCGGGGAGGGAGAAGTAATCAGATCGACCAGTTTGATGTAGGCCGTCCATTCACTCTGATTTCCACGGGCGCGAATCGGGATAAAGGAAAGCTGGTTCTGTTTGGCAAGTTCGATGATTTCGGCGGCTTCTGTTGTCCGCGTGACCCCCGTGATTTTCTTGAGTGGAATCATAACTTTGAGGACGGATTGCGCAGCCGTGCTGAACATCCCGCGTACCAGTTGTTTTTGCGAGTTGCCAAGCAGACCTTCGAGGTGCCCCTCTTCCAAAACTTTGGCCAGTCTCTGGCGTCCCAGCACCAGCTGCGCGGGTTTGTTACGATCAGGAGAGAACCGTTCCAGCAGGCGTGTGATCGAAACCAGGGGAACGCTAATGATCCAGAAGGCTCGATAAAACAGATCAAACCAGAAACAGTACCGTTTCAAAAGCATCGACGGCGCCCGATAATACAGGTTTTTGGGAACGAGTTCTCCAAAAATAAAAATGATCGGGGTGAATAAAATCGTTGTGATAATTTCCGCAGAGCCACCCGACTGCTGAAACAGCTCGGCGACACCAATGGAAATCGCAATCGTGGTCAGGTCATTTGCCAGATTGTTTCCAATGAGCGTGGTGGCGACAAAATAGCTGGGATTTTGAGCAAACCAGCAGAGTCGTTTGGCGACTTGGTCACCATGGTTCGCGTCGATGTTCAATCGCAGAAAACTGACACGGTAAAAACCTGTTTCGGAACCACTGAAAAGGGCCGAGAGGCGCAGGCCAATAGCAAACAGAGCCACTGCGCCAATAAGAGGGAGCCAGTTCAACGTAGAATTCAACCTTCCGCACGAAAATAAACAAGACGCTTTCCCAGTGGATACGTCATCAATCGGTGATGAATTCTCTTGAAACAGGGGCAAACTTGCAAGAGGTGTCCCGATTTCTACGATGAAATTCAGTTACTATTTTCAGGCACTCTTCATCTGAGGCCTACCATTTTCACGATCTATGACCTATGTTTTAAGGGCAGTCTGGTTACCCAGTTTTCTCATTTTGACAATCGCTGATCCGAGAATGCTGCCGCTCCAGGATTGTGGCTGGCTCGTGAAGTGGTCGGCCAGTCTAAGTCGCTTCAAAATAAGAGTTTAGCCGAGTCCTTTTCATATAAGTAAGATGTTATGAAAGTACAGCAGTTTTTAGATCATCATGGAATTACCGAAAATCCGTTCGGGCAGGAGGATGCCCAGAGCGATCATGTATTTAAGGAATTCTGTCTGAACGGGACGCATCATCCAGTGTGGGATAAAATATTTTCCAATCCCGCCAATCCTTCGACGTCGGTCGTGTTTGGCGAGAAAGGAGCCGGCAAAACGGCGATCCGGATGCAGATGATCGAACAGTTACAAAAACATAACACGAATCATCCCGACAACCGTGTGTTCGTCATTGAATACGATAATTTCAATCCATTTCTCGACTGTTTTCGCGAGCGGTATTCGGGCCGGAAACGGAGACCCGAACGACTGCTTTCGTACTGGCGATTGTGGGACCACATGGACGCGATTCTTTCGCTGGGAGTGACTCAACTCATCGGTCAGATGATCGAGCCAAATAATTCGGCAGAGAACAATTTTCGGTCGGTTTCAAAATCGCAGGTAGCGAATCTGACTCACTTGGAAAAGCGGGACCTGCTCTTGCTGGCGGCGTTTTATGATCACAGTCTCGATATGCCGGCGGTCCTGCGCTGGAATCGATTGCGTAAGAAACTGAAATTCGGTTGCTGGAAAACCGAGTGGGAACGCGGCCTCGGATTTTTAGTAACCATGGTGACCGTCGGTTTGGTCTTTTATCTGGGTGACTGGAAAGATTTCCGTCAGTGGTGGATCTGGCTGATCATGTTTGCCGGCTGGGCGCCCTGGTTATGGAGACAAACAACACTGATGTGGAAAGCGTGGCGGGTCACCCGCGAAGTGCGCGTGTTTGATCATCTGCCGAATGCGCTCAGAAAAATTCTGATGCGGATCGAACGCCGGGAACTCGCCGGCCAGCCAATTCCCTGTCGGGATCGCAGTGATGACCGTTATGAGTTGCTGACGAAATTCCAGACGATCCTCAAGAAACTGGGCTTCACGAACATTGTGATTCTAGTGGACCGCGTGGATGAACCGCATCTGGTCAACGGCTCTGCCGAGCGTATGCGTGATCTGCTTTGGCCGATGTTCGATAATAAATTGTTAAAGCATCCGGGCGTGGCGTTTAAACTGTTGCTGCCTTCAGATGTAGTCTATTATCTCCAGCGGGAAGAGAAGGAATTCTACGAACGTTCGCGGCTGGATAAGCAGAACCTGGTGACATCGCTGGATTGGACGGGCGAGTCGCTGTACGATGTTGCCTGCGATCGCGTACGGGCCTGTTCCACAGATCACGGCTCCGGCCACTCGATCAAGGATCTATTTGACGATTCGATTACCGAACAGGAATTGATTTCACAATTTGCACAATTGCGAGTGCCGCGGCATTTGTTTAAGTTTCTTTACCGTTTGATCGTTGATCACTGTAATCGCTATACGGTTGACAATCCGAGCTGGAAAATCAACCGGGAAACACTGCATAAAGTGTTAAGCCTGTTTCAGCGTGATCTGGAAGCCTTCGATCGGGGAATGGGAACAGGTTGAAAATGGTCTGGGGTTGCGGTAGCTTAGAAGGGTAACAAACCCATACTTCATCCCACCGGAATCATCTTCATGCAATCGAATCTCAACCGACGCCAGATGCTGGCTGCAACAGGCGGCGTCTTAGCGGCTGGTCTTACTGCGACTACTTCTGCGCTCGCTGCTCCCTCCCGCACACGCAGTGCCGCTGAGCCCTTTGGCTACTGTTTTAATACGAGTACGATTCGAGGTCAGAAACTCGGGATCGTGGAGCAGATCGATCTCACGTCCCAAGCCGGCTACGATTCAATCGAACCCTGGATGCGCGACATCGACGATTACGTCAAAGCCGGCGGTTCGCTGGCTGACCTGAAAAAACGCATTCAGGATGCCGATCTCACTGTCGAGAGTGCCATCGGCTTCGCGCAGTGGATTGTCGATGATGACGCAAAACGCAAAGAAGGACTGGAACAAGCCAAGCGTGATATGGACACGCTACGTCAGATTGGTGGAATTCGGATCGCAGCCCCTCCGACAGGAGCGACCAATCAGACGGATTTGAATCTGTTCGAAGCAGCCAAACGGTATCGGGCGTTGCTGGAGTTGGGCGATCAGATGGGAGTGATCCCACAAGTCGAGGTCTGGGGCTTTTCCAAGTCACTGTCGCGTTTGGGAGAATCAATGTTTGTCGCCATTGAAAGCGGTCACCCAGAGGCTTGTCTCTTGCCGGATGTGTATCATATTTATAAAGGAGGCTCAGATTTTGCCGGACTGGGTTTGCTGAGCGGCTCTGCGATTCAGGTTTTCCATGTTAATGACTATCCCGCCGATCCACCACGCGAAACGATTAATGATTCGCATCGTGTTTATCCCGGCGATGGTGTGGCGACACTGTCGGAAATATTCCGCATGATTCATCGGGCTGGTTTCCGAGGCGCGTTATCGCTGGAATTATTCAACCGGGATTACTGGAAACAGGACCCGCTGGTTGTGGCGCAAACCGGCTTGCGAAAAACCAGAGAAGCGGTTCTGAAAGCGAAACTCGATCAACCGATCAAAGCTGACTGAACGTGAAACGGATTGCCCTCTTATTTGAGTTTGGCTCGTTGAATGGGGGCGAGCATTCGATGCTGTCCGTGCTCGCGCGGCTGCACGGGCGATCGTTTGAATTCACAGCATTTTGTCCGGCAGAGAGTCCGTTAGCCGCGCAGCTGGCAGCACTGAATATCGAATGCCACCCGGTCTCCTTTCATGACAGAGACGGGCAGCGTTTGGCGCGGGAAGACATCGCAGCGCAGATGCTCCCCACTTTGCAAGTGGGCGGCTTTGATTTACTGCATGCGAACAGTCTTTCGATGTCACGTTTGACCGGCGCTTTCGCAACACGGTGGCCGGTTCCCTGTTCGGGGCACTTGCGGGATATCATGAAGCTCAGCAAAGCCACGATCCGGGATTTGAACCAGAACCGGTGTTTGGTTGCGGTTTCCGAAGCCACCCGAGCGTTTCACATCGCACAGGGGCTTGCGCCGGAGAGGGTCACCGTCTGCTATAACGGCGTGGATGTCAAACGCTTTCAACCACGACCGGCGACAGGGGCGCTGAAACAGGAACTGGGACTTCCTGACGAAGCAAGGCTCTGCCTCACCATCGGACAACTCGGGCTCCGCAAAGGGCAGGATGTTCTTGCGGAAGCAGCGGCGCTCCTGGCAGCGCAGGGAGACCAGAGTACGCATTTTGTACTCGTCGGAGAACGGAACTCACAGAAGCAGGAGAGCATTGACTATGATCGGGAGATTACGACTGCTTTCGCGCAACCGGGGTTAAAGGGCCGCCTGCATCGGCTGGGATATCGGGAAGACATCCCGTGGTTGATGAACGAAGCCGACCTGCTGGTGCATCCCGCGAAACAGGAACCGCTGGGGCGGGTGCTGCTGGAAGCGATTGCCAGCGGTTTGCCAATCGCGGCGACGGATGTTGGCGGGACTGCAGAAATCGTGACACACGAAGTATCTGCATTACTCGTCCCCGCCAGTAATGCAAGGGCCTTAGCCGATGCGATCAAACGGACGTTAAGCGATCGAAGTCTCAGTGAGTCCCTCGCGGAGGCGGCCCGGCAACGGGCATTGGAACAGTTCACCGGCGAACAGGCGGCCGAACGCATGGCATCGTTTTGGCAGGAATTGTGCGGTTAATGTTGGCAGACCGGCTTCAGGAACGATCACTGGGGTGAAATTCTTCCCAGCGTTTCCAGGCATAATCCCATTCCATCCAGAGTCGCAATACGGACCAGAGGATACGCATTTTACTTAACTGTTCAGGCGGAAGTTTTGCCTGTGATTCAACAGCATCCTGAGTTGCTGATGCCAGCTCCCAGTGCTTTGCCAGTTCACGACAGAGATTGTCGGCAGTGAGATCGATGTCGGCGTCTGCGGAAACAAAGCCGGCAGCATCCGCCATGACAAATAACTCGAACAACTGACTGCGGTAGGGATCCAATTCCAGAGGTTTCGTCTCCGCTTCTGCTTCGCTGACCAGTTTGGCAACGCGTTGGATAATATCGTTGGCTAATTCACGGGAGGCGGAAGATACATTTTGACTGGGATCGATCGACATAATGGGGCTGTTTACTCTCTTCAACACTTGGCTTCTGCTTAAATCCAAATACAAAAACAGACTTTGCGCAGGTAGGGCAAAGTCTGTTTAGAGAATATCGAATTTCGTTCGCTTCAGCAACCATCGCTGTTTTGATTCAGGAGTTCCTTCCTGAAAACCGCCAGCGATTTGTGCTGACTTACGGCAGGATGAAAACCAGGCCGGTTGCTGTAAGTCCTTCGGTAATGGCTGCTTTAGTATTCCAGGGAATTCCATTGATGCGTTTAGGCGTGTATTCGCCTGGACGATAGTAGCCCAGAGGGTAAATCCTTTTTCGCACGGGGTCGATGCTCATCTGATAAGGCAGCGCGAGTAATTGTCCGGTGAAGCGTCCGATGGAAACGAAAGGCTGAACCAGATCTCTCCGTGAATTCCCGTAGCGTTCCAGGTTGGGGTCCTCAAAATAGAGTGGATTGTAATTCAGGTTTGATGCTTCCCAGGTATAAATACTTTCGGTGAAGTTGCGACCGACATAGGGTTCGCGACTTAACTGGAATTCTTTCGGACATTCCATCACCATCGCCCCCTCTGCATCAGAGAGTTTGCAGGGTTTGCCATCCGGTCGAGGGCAGAGGTTTCGGCATGGCTCATTTTTGGCAATGTCCGGATCGGGTTCATAATCAAAGAAGGGGCTGATGCCGGCAATTTTCTTCAGCAGGTGCGGCGTTTCGTCTTCAAGATCTTGTCCGGCATATTTCGAGTCGTCATATCCGGGAGACGCAGCGTCCTTTTCAAAAGTTTTTTGTTTGTTGATAAAACGGGACCCGCTGGAATTCTCCTCCGGGAACAAAGGATAACTCGGATTCGTATTGCCACTGGCGTTTGCCGGTGCTGGTGTGTTGAATTTGAGATTGGTCGTGGAATTTTGGGTTCCCGTTGATTTCTCTTCCAGGCCGATTGTTTTGAATGGTTCTGCGATCGGTTCCAGGGTAGTTGCTGGCACGTTTGCGTCAGGAGTTGAAGCCGGTTGTGTGACTTCAGGATTTGTTGGCGCGGTCGGCGTTGAAAAATGATCCGGAATTTTGCGGAATTCGGGAACGAGCTCAATCGGGTCAGAATTTTTATTCGATTTGCGTTGTTCCCGGCGTTCTTTTCGTTCTTGCTTCTTCAGCTCACGTTTACTCTCGCGTGAGAGCGACTCCCAGCGCTGTTCCGGAGAACGACTTTTCAATTCTTCCCAGGTTTGAGCAGTTTCAGCTGATTGAGAAAGAAAAGGGTCTGTCGAACTGGATGGTTCACCTGCGACAGAGAAAGGGCTCGTTCCCAGCGTGAGTGCAACAGCCAGTAGCCATCGTAAATGGCGACTATTCCATGGAATGTTCGGCTGTGTAATTTGGTGCTTCCTGAGTGACTGAAATATCATGCGGATGGTTCTCCCTAACCGTTGCTGCAGAAACCTGAATAAAACGAGCTTCTGTTCGCATTTCCGCGATAGATTGGACGCCTAAATAACCCATGCCTGCCCGTAGTCCACCTACGAGTTGATAGAGCAGATTCTGCAGCGGACCTTTATAAGGCACGCGTCCTTCTACTCCTTCAGGTACCAGTTTTTTAGCAGTGTCCTTTCCATCTTGACTGATTGAACTTTGGCGGTAGCGTTCGCTACTACCTTTAACCATTGCTCCCATCGACCCCATACCACGGTAGCGCTTAAAGCTACGACCCTGATACAGAATCAACTCACCCGGACTTTCGTCCAGACCGGCGAGCAAACCCCCTAACATCACCGTATGAGCACCGGCTGCCAGTGCTTTGGCGATGTCACCACTGTAACGAATCCCCCCATCGGCGATGACTGGGATTCCAGTCCCTTCCAATGCTTTCGCAGCATTGGAAATGGCCGTTAATTGCGGCACACCGACACCTGAGATAATTCGCGTTGTACAGATTGATCCGGGCCCAATTCCGACTTTGACGGCATCGGCACCTGCATCTGCCAAGTCACGGGCACCCTGTTCTGTCGCCACATTTCCGGCAACTACATCGATGTCCCATCGGCTTTTAATTTCTCTCACGGTCTGTACGACATTGCCGGAATGGCCATGCGCACTGTCAACAACCAGGAGATCAACGCCCTTCTCAATCAGTAAAGCGGCTCGTTCGAAATCATGCACACCCACCGCAGCTCCCACACGCAGCCGTCCTCGTGAATCTTTTGAGGCCAGCGGGAACTGCATCGTCTTGTCGATGTCTTTAATCGTAATGAGCCCCTTCAGTTGATAATTTTCGTCAACCAGCAGAAGTTTCTCGACCTTATTTTCCAATAATATCCGCTGTGCTTCTTCAAGCGTTGTATCTTCCGCAGCCGTTACAAGCTTATCTTTCGTCATTACTTCGGAAATGCAGGTGTCTGGGGAGTCAAGAAATCGTAAGTCTCTGCTCGTTAAAATTCCCGCAAGCTTCCCATTTTTCGTGACAGGAACCCCTCCGATGTTTCGCCGTTGCATGATTTCGGCAGCTTCTGCCACTGTGGCTTCGGGGGGCAGTGTGACCGGATCGACAATCACGCCGTGTTCGCTGCGTTTTACCAGGTCGACCTGCATTGACTGTTGTTCCGGCGTCATATTCTTATGAATAACGCCAATACCGCCTTCCTGGGCCATGCCGATCGCCATATCACTTTCGGTGACGGTGTCCATGGGGCTGCTGATGATGGGAACATTGAGGGGGATATTTTTCGTGAGTTGGCTGGCAACACTGACTTCGGAAGGCATCACTTCACTATAAGCAGGTTGCAGCAGAACATCATCGAAGGTTATTCCCTGACAGATAATACGATCTTCCATTGTTCCTCTCCTTCGCGTCTCTTTAATGTATTTTCTATAATGGTTCGATTTTACAGGAAAATATTTTTTGTAAAACCAGTTCCTGGCCTCTTGGACTGGGCTCTGGTTGTGTGTTTCTAAATACTTGCTTGTTGTGCGATCTGTTCCTGAAACGAATTTGCGAGTGCAATCATTTCAGGTACGGTGAGTTCTTCCGCCCGCGTTTTTTCTTTATCAATATTGTGGGCTAATAAAATTTCATCAACGGCCGGCTTGGATAGCTGCTTGCTGTACATGCCTACTAGAGTGCTCCGCATCAATTTTCGCCGGTGCTGGAAAATCCGTCTCAGAAAATCCTGAAAGAAGACACGGTCTTTGATCGTTTTTTTGAGTGGCGGGTTCGGCGTGAGTTGTACGATCGCGGAATCCACTTTTGGGCGCGGCCAGAAAACTGTGGGCCCCAGTTTTTTCAAAAGTTTGACAAAGCATTGCGACTGCAACCAGACCGACAGTGCACCATAATTGGAAGTCGATGGTTTACAGGACATTTTTAAACCGAGTTCATACTGAATCGTAACGACCATGCGATTCCAGGGGAGGTCAGAGGCAACGATGTTGGATATAATCGGTGTGGCGACATTGTAGGGCAGATTGGCAACCAGTTTGAGTTGACTGCCGGGATTGGCGGCCAACTGTTCTTCTATCGCATTGATTACCGTGGGCGACAGGTGGTTTTTATTTTTTAAGGCGTCACAGTTGAGTAGTGTGATATTGTCGTAGCGTTGGGTGGCTTCACTGGCCAGCGTATGCATGTTGCGATCGTATTCGACCGTAATCACGTGCCGGGCCTTCTGTGCCATGAAAGTGGTCATTCCGCCGGTTCCGGTGCCCACTTCCAATACGATGTCCTGCGGTTGAATATGGCCGTGTTGAACGACGTATTCGATGATATTCAGATCGATCAGAAAGTTTTGGCCCAGATCAGAGCGCGGGTTAAAGCCATGCCGCTCGAAGAGCTGCATTAAATAAGATCGAGTCTGCCTTTCATCTTCTTTCATTGAAACCATCAAGTGTTATGGGAATGAGTTTCGTTACGTACTTCCCGAGGATATCTGTTTCGATATTCACAACGCTGCCAACCTGTTTTTGGCCGAGTGTGGTTACTTCCAGAGTGTGCGGGATGAGCGCGATACTGAAAGCGGTTGGCTGGCATTCCACAATCGTCAAACTGATTCCATCAATGGTGACCGATCCTTTGGGCACCATCTGCAGGGCAAGTTCCTGGGGAACATCGAACCACATTGTAATCCATTCTCCGTCCTGGTCGATGGATTTGATCGACCCCACGCCATCCACGTGACCTTGGACAAAGTGCCCCCCCAGTCGCCCATTCGCTGCCAGAGGACGTTCGAGGTTTACCTGATCACCGACGGAGAGCAGACCCAGATTGGTTTTTGCCAGAGTTTCTGAGCCGGCCTGAAATTTCAGGAAACTGTTGTTAATTTCAATCACAGTCAGGCAGCAGCCATTGATGGCCACACTATCACCGATGTGGGCCTCATGAATAATGAGTTCCGGAATCTCAAGCGTTAAATCGATGGCAGAGCCGTTCGGTTCCAGAAGATGAACGGTACCCCGGCCCTCGACCAGTCCCGTAAACATCGGCGACAGCACCTTCAGGGTTTTCGATTATCAGGGGGTTAAACCGCTCAGTTTCTCAAATTTGTCTCGATTTGTATAGTCGCCCGGAGACAACTTCTTCCCAAAAAGCCCGAATTGGAGACGAAAATGCAAAATAACAGAATAAAACCGGGATCGCCAGTTCCCGGACCAGGAAGATCAGGGCCATCGAGAAAACAAGCTGTATCACATGCCGCCGGCTGCGTTGTCCGGTGAACAACTGGTTAAACACATGAGCATATCGAATCCGTGAAACCATCAGAGCAGCCACAGCCAGAGTGATCAGCGGGAGTGCCATTTCCACTGCCGGGATCAGCCACTGGGCAAGTGACTGGGTAATCGAATCGGGTTCGGTATCGGCCAGCTTATACAGGCCACGCATGGCGATGGGGAAAGAAGCGACGGTTCCTGCAGCCGCCGGAGAAGGGAGCCCGCTGAAACCTTCGTGCGAGTCATCCTCATCCGTTTCCACGTTGAACCGGGCCAGTCGGAGAATGGTACAGACGGCAAACAACAGGGCGATGACCCAGAGGAGTCGGGGGTGGTAAAATTCTGTATTAAACTGAATCATCTGCAGCATCAGGAAGGCAGGCGCGATACCGAAACTGATCGCATCGCACAAACTGTCGAGTTGCGCGCCGAATTCACTGGTTTGATTGGTCCAGCGGGCAGCGCTACCATCGAGAGCGTCAAACAGCATGGCTACGAAAATTAAGACTGCGGCAATAAACAGGTGCTGGTTTTCGAACGAATTGAACAGGCCGGGTGAGGTGCCCAGCATCCGGGTTAAACCGCCGCTGGCAGTCTGGCCGAGGTACTCGGGACCGACTTTTGCGGCATAGGTGATCGCGCCGAAACCGCAGGCGGCATTCCCCAGCGTGAGTAACGTCGGGAGCACAGCGATCAGTTTACGCTTCTTTTTCATCTGTTTCCTCGGTAGTTGATCCATGGGTCTAGTCCCGCGCTGCATATTTTGCCAGGATGCTCGAACCGGCTTTCAGTTTATCACCTGGTTTTGCCAGAATTTCCAGACCTTCTTCTTTGGGAAACACGATCACGGTTCGCGAACCCAGTTTGATCATACCAAACTGGGCGCCCTTGGATAATTCGTCTCCCGGCTTCAACCGACACACGATCCGACGGGCAATGGCACCCGTGATTTGTTGTACGAGCATCGGTCTCATAGTAGGTTCGGGGGTTTGCAGGTAGATTTCCAAACGCTCATTTTCCCGCGTTGATTCGGGACGGAGTGCATTCAGACATTTACCGGGTCGATAGGTCAGCTTTATTATTTTGCCTGCAGCGGGCATGCGGTTGATGTGGACGTTAAAAATGGAGAGAAAGATACCGATTTCAATGGCAGGGCCGCCTATGAATTCGTGGTGGTCGATTTCTTCGATGGTATCGAATGTTCCATCGGCGGGGGAGACGACCACGCCTTCTCCTTCAGGAATCTTACGCCTGGGGTTGCGAAAGAACCAGACGATTTCCAGACCAAATAAAAACAGAGTGAAGACCAGCAGCCAGCCTATGATCGCGAGGATACCCGACATCTGGCTGGACAGAATCAGTCCTGCTAGCACCGCCATACCCCCGAAGAACAGCGTTGAGAGCACAATCAGTTCTGCCAACCCTTCCCGGGCAAACGGCAGACGACTGCGGTAGGCAAACGGATCATCTTGTGCGTCCCAGTAGTAGCCTCCCTGATTTTCGTAATATTTTAAATCGCGCGGGTCGAGCACCTCGTGCGGGCAGGGGTTGAAATCGCCTTTGCGCGTGCTCTCCATTTTCTGGATATAGCCACGCCGAAACGTTTTCAACCAGAATCGCCGCCAACGTCCCCAGAGCATTTCCAGGTTGATAATCATACCACCCCCCGGCTGGATTGTTTTCAGCTGGGGGTCCATCGCTTCGACAGCAAGCGGGGCGTACGATTTTCCTGTTGTTTGCTGGCTGGTTTGTGGTGAAGTTGAACTCATCGGGAGATTATTTCAGTTGGGATGGTTTTGAAATGGGGGATTCTTTTTTTATTTCCACAGACCCCGATTGCTTGGATCGGGAACACTCCAGTTTAACATGCAGAGACCAGTCTGACGAGATTGGGCAGCGATCCAGGCTGGTATTAATCGGTTTTCCAGCCAGCCATTTCCTCGAATCGAAACAACCTGTTCAAGGTCTCTGTTTTGTGTGGTCCTTAGAAAATGGTGAGAGGGGGCCTGTTTCCAGAAGTTCGGCTTTTATGCTGCATCTGTAATCCTGGTCACAGTTTGGGAGTTTTGTAGACAGACGATTTTTTCAGGTCTGTGAAAGATTCATACAATCTAAACTGAGTCATTTGAGCTTACTCCTGCTTTCTGCTAAAAAGATGCTTCTTAAACAGAGAAAATATCAGAAATTGTTGATGTGTTGCCGGTGCGACACATCGAGTTCATTTATCTTTGAGGAATTACAAACGATGAGTATTGCCATTAGTTCCGTTCATGCCCGTGAAATTCTTGACAGTCGCGGGAATCCCACCGTGGAAGTGGATATCGAGCTGGAAGATGGAACTGTTGGTCGCGCTGCGGTGCCCAGTGGTGCCAGCACAGGCATGCACGAAGCCTGTGAACTGCGTGACGCCGATAAAAAAGACCGTTTTCTGGGCAAAGGCGTTCAGCAGGCGGTTCAAAATGTAAACACCGAGATTGCCGATGTTCTGGTGGATCTGGATGCTTGCGACCAACTGTTGATTGACCGGGTCATGCTGGACCTGGATGGAACCGAAAATAAATCGCGTCTGGGAGCGAATGCGATTTTGGCTTGCTCTCTGGCATCTGCTCACGCAGCAGCACACGCTTCTGATCTGCCGTTGTTCCGTTACCTGGGTGGCGTGGGAGCGAATCGTCTACCGGCCCCGATGATGAATATCATCAATGGTGGTGAGCACGCCAGCAATGGGATCGACCTGCAGGAATTCATGGTGATGCCGCTGGGCTTCGATAACTTCAGTGATTCTCTGCGTTGTGGAACCGAAATTTTCCACTCGTTAAAGAAAGTCCTTTCTTCCAAGGGACTGAGTACCGCTGTTGGTGATGAAGGTGGATTTGCTCCGGATCTGCCGAACAGTGAAGACGCGATTGATGTTATTTTGACCGCCATTGAACAGGCAGGTTACAAAGCCGGCGATCAGGTCAAGATCGCTCTGGATGCCGCATCAACCGAATTCTACAACTCGGAAACTGGAATCTATACGGTTGAAGGCCGGGAATTCGATTCCGCAGGCATGGTCGATTTCCTTGCATCCTGGGTTGAGAAGTACCCGATCTGTTCAATCGAAGACGGTCTGGCAGAAGACGACTGGGATGGTTGGAAGCTGTTAACAGACCGTCTGGGAGACAAAGTGCAACTGGTGGGTGATGACCTGTTCGTGACCAATCCCAAACGCTTGCAGCGCGGCATCGATGAGGGAATCGCCAACAGTATTCTGGTCAAAGTCAATCAGATTGGAACACTGTCTGAAACCATCGAAGCAGTCCAGTTGGCAGGCCGCAACGGTTACACCGCTGTGATGAGCCATCGTTCTGGTGAGACTGAAGATACCACAATCGCAGACCTTGCCGTCGCTTTGTGTACCGGTCAAATCAAAACAGGTTCTGCCAGCCGAACCGATCGGATCTGTAAGTACAATCAGTTGCTCAGAATCGAAGAAATTCTGGGGAATGAAGCCACCTTTGGCGGTACGATTTCCTGATCCAACCAACTTGAAAATTGAAAATCAGCTCCCCTTTGCGCAATCGAAGGGGAGCTTTTTCATGCGCTGTTTTCTAATCGGCAGATTGGTAATAAAACGAGTAACCGTTACCGTTTGCCAGTGGATGAAGAGTCTTCAGTCGGAATGACGATTTTGATTGAAGGGGAAGCGTGTTGTGGTTTCCCGCGTGTACTTGAATCAATTTAGATCGGGCTTAAATATTGTGTCTGACACACAGAATCAGAATGAAGAATCCAGTCTTGGCTGGATGATTTCACTGACATTCTGGATCTTTCTGTTTATCGCGGCGAGCTTGTTTGCTGCCGTGGTGTTGGCCCCCCGCTATTTGTCTTATCTGAATTTACAAAACGAGTATCTGGCCAATCAGGTCCAGCTGGTCTCGCTGGAAAATCAGGTTGAGTATCTGCGAGAAATCGCCCATTCTTTAGAGCACGATCCCGAATTTCGTTCGGAAGTGGCGCGTGTTGATTTTGATGCAGTTCGCCCGGGCGAGGAGCGAATTGCCGTCGATCCCGATCTGGCGCTGGACGTTCCTCAATGGGATCCGGGAAAGAAAATTCCGGTCTCAAATCGGTCCTGGTATGTGCCGATGCTGGGGGTCCTGAGTGAAAATCAAAAAGTCCGTTCCTCAATTTTGCTGACGGCTGCTGTGATCGTTGTTTTAGCCTTTACTTTTCTGCATGAGTCGCAGTCCCGACAGTTGGAGACCGTCACACAGTCAACGCGTGATGTTTTGGGTCTGTTGCTGTCGCGGTATCGGATACCGGATGACGATTCTTCGGATTATGAGGAAGGGGACGACTGATTGTACCGGTTGAACTGCCTGGGGGCGGTGCTGTCGATTGTTTCGCGTGTGGCTGTTGTTGTGGTCTTAGCTATTGTTCTCAAGGATAGTGTTGTTTGGATTGTGTCTGGAATAGCTGCCTCTTGAGTCAAATCTCCCTCAAAGTAAGTCACAGAAATAAATTCATTCTGGCTGATGTATCACCAGAGACGATTTCTGTATTAGTCGCATATAAGAATATTCATCAGTGAAGGGCATCACAGAATGAAAAGAGAGGCAAGCGCTGCAACCTCT
Organism: Gimesia alba; assembly: GCF_007744675.1. Lineage (NCBI taxonomy): Bacteria > Pseudomonadati > Planctomycetota > Planctomycetia > Planctomycetales > Planctomycetaceae > Gimesia > Gimesia alba. Next base: position 7,372,050 of record NZ_CP036269.1, on the reverse strand, counting down.
TTAGCAGCAGAATTCCGAATGAGACGCTGGGCACGGATCAATTATGTTTCAGCAGACCTGCGTAAAGAAACATGGAATCCGATTGTGTTAGATGAAATGAGAATGAAGGACCAGGAAATGCGTGAAGCAAAAGACAACAGCATGAATGTTCGTGTTTCGTCGATGTACGTGCCATTGGCTCCCGGTGTCACATGTCGCATTGATGAGCCACATGAAGAAGCCTCAACGCCGCACATCTTGAAAATGCAGGATCCCTCGACTCGTTATCTTCGTCAGCTGGCGACGGAATTGATCGACGACTAAACGAGCATCCTGAGTTTATTTTCTGGGACCGACATAGTCATCGACAAACGCATCCAGCAATAAAACATCCAGCCGGTCCATTTGTTCTGACTTTTCATCGCCGGTTTTAAGTGGCGGTTCGTAATCGGCGGCGGCGGTAATTCTGATCCGCTTGGGGGCAATTCCCTTTTGGATCAGATAAAGCATCACATGGCGTCCCCGGTCATAGGTGAGAACCAGTTTGTCTTGAATCGGGCAATCGGCGGGCAGTGGGTTCGTTGAAGTATGTGACCGTAATTCGATCTTGTTGGGTTTCCCCGCCAACTCCGGGATGATTTCGTCCAGTTTCTCTTTGCGTGCTGCATTCAGATCAATGTCTATCTGATTATAGAGCAAGGCTTCACCCACTTTGACGGGAACTCCCTCCCGCGTACGGTAGACTCGGACGTCCTTACCTTCTAGCGAGCGTGTTTTAATCCCCCCTCTTCCACGATCAGGGCTGTCTGTAAAGGCCCCCAGCATGCTCATTTGTTCGACGAGCGAGTTCATGGGGAAATATTTTCCCGGAGGAGAGACCGGACCGGTGCGGTATCCCGTATATTTTTGAATGGATTCCAGAATCGCCCGGTACTTTTCATCGTTGACGATTTCGCTCAAGGAAACCAGCATGATGAAGAACGTGAGCAGAAGTGACATCATATCACCATAAGTCACGACCCATTCCGGAACTCCTGGTGGGCCATCATCTTCCATGATAATGCATTCCTGGAGTGTCGTTTAAATGCCAAGTGAAGGATCGGCAGGATTTGCCGATGCGCCAGGAATTCCAGCTCCTGGTATTAACAGAATCGTCACCAGAGGTGCTGGAACTTACCGGATTTTTGTGAATCAAACGGACTTCCAGGGGTTTTTATCACGGAACGCATCGGTTTCCGGCATGAAAGTAAACAAGTTGAGAGACACAAAAATCGCTTGAGTTCATTGACGAAATCAATAAATATCTACAACATTAGGATTTAAGCATGATAAAATCTACAGGTCATCGACAGATGAAAGGTCTGCGATTCCTGGTCCAGGAAAAGGAAGTTGCCAAAGGATGTCGAGCCCACTCATTGTTCAGCAGTCTGAATTTATCGCCTTATGTGATCAAATCTTAGACGCGGGCATCGTTGCATTCGATACAGAGTTTGTTTCAGAGTTTACCTATCGTCCGGAACTTTCGCTCTTACAGTTTGCCTTGAATGGGCAGTCTGTAGCAGTCGATCCCTATGAGGTGGAAGATCTCTCTCCCTGGTGGGACATCATGACCAACGATACGACAACCGTGGTCGTACATGGGGGGCGTGAAGAGGTTCGGTTTTGTCGACATTTTTCCGGCAAGAAACCTCAGAAGCTGGTTGATCTGCAAATCGCAGAGGGGCTCAGGTCTCGCAGCTTTCCAATCTCTTATACCGCGCTGGTGGCCCGCGTACTGAGTGAAAAAGCGGGCAGTAAAGAGACCCGCACAGACTGGCGACGGAGACCATTAACTCAACAGCAAATCAAGTATGCACTGGATGACGTAAAGTATGTCTTGAAGATCTGGAAGATTCAGGAAAAAGAACTGACCGATCTGGGACGCATCGAGTGGGCCGAAGCCGAATTCCAGCGGATGATTGACGAAGTCGATTCGGAATTTCATCGCGAAAACTGGCGCCGCCTTTCCGGTTTGCATAAACTGAAACCGCGTGAACTGGCGATCGTGCGGGAGCTGTTTGACTGGCGTGACGAAGTGGCTCAGGAAAAAAATCAGCCGGCACGGCGGGTGTTGCGCGATGATTTGTTGATCGAACTCGCACGCCGGAAGCCAAGTACCCCGCAAGATCTGACGGCAACCCGTGATCTCAATCGTAAGAATATGTTTAAGATGGCTCCCGAACTGATTCAGCGCATCGCCAAAGCCCAGCAGATTCCCAACGATCAGCTTCCGCAGCATATGGATAACCCCAGTAACCAGCAGAATCAGGATGAGCAGGTGATTGGAAAGCTGCTGGGGATCGCGCTTGCGAATCGTTGTGCCGAAATGAACGTGTCTCAAACTCTGGTCGGAACCTCAGCCGACTTAAGGCACCTCGTTCGCTATCACGTGTATAAAGAACAGAGCGAAGACAAACCGCGGCTGATGTCAGGTTGGCGGGCCGAAGTATGCGGCGATCTTTTAACCGACGTGCTGGATGGAAAAATATCAATGCGCGTGGCTGACCTGGAGTCCGATCATCCCCTCCATTTCGAACGTCTCAACTAAGGCAGAGGAGTACGTTCTCAATCTTTAGAATCCTCATTGAGAGAGACGCGAAAGAGGAACAAATGAAGCACATCATTCTACTGATCGCCATTCTTTTCTTGGCAACGACGGTTTATTCTGCAGAGCCGGCTCCCGAGGAAGACTATCAAGTTCTGGAAGGGAAATGGGTCAGAAATGATAAGGCTGGGAACGGGGCACCACTGCGGATCGAGCAGGAGTTCTCACAGAAGGTTTCGAAGTTACGTGTGTATGACAGCAATGGTACGCTGATTCATGCGCATCAGGCCAAGTTTCGTCTGCAGCGAATGTCCGATGCGAATCTCTTTACCTATTATGATCTGGAAGTATTAGTCGGGCCGAATAAAGGTAAACTTCAGAAAGCACCGCGCGCGTTCATTTACCGCGTGAAGGGTAACCAGTTTATCCAGGTAGAGGGGATTTTAAACAATGATAGAACCCCTTTGCTGATGACTGTCTGGTGGAAAATGAAACCACCGGCTCCAAAACCGGAAGTGTAATTGAATGTAGTATTAGCTGCGAAGCAGTTTCACGATCCAATTCTGATTGATAATTTGTTCTGCTGCTTCAAGATGCTTTTCAAATTTGATCTGATCACGGCTTCTTTCTGTTTGTGCATTATCCAGCATCGGATACAGATAATCTCGACTGGCCCATAGCAGATGTTGCAGGTGTGGGAAGTCTGAAGAGGCTGTGGCTTCCAGATCTTTGATAATGGGATCGATTTTTGTGTGGGTATTTTTTTTGAAGTGGTCCCATTCGCTCGCACTTGCTGCCTCTTGCTGCAGGCTGAGAAACTCCTGGTGAGTCGACTGGATGACTTTGTACTCCATGTTTCGTCCCTGGCTTGCGACTGTGAGATAGATTGCAAGCATGATGAATACAAAGAATACGAAGGAAATTTTAATATAAGGGATCCGCCTGGCTTTTCGGGGGGGGCTCTCGGGGCTCATAGAATTATCTTTACCGGAATAAATTTCACGAAATCGAAATCAGCTTTCTTCAAACGGGCTTACTCAGAAATAATCCGTTCCGCTTCTTTAAGGTGCGTTTCAAACTTTTCCTGGTCACGGTTACTTTCGGTTCGTGCGTTCTCCAGCATCGGTTCCAAATAGTCCCGGCCCGCCCACAATAAGTGTTGCAGGTGAGGGCGGTCAGAGCTGGCGCTGGTTTCCAGCTCTGCGATGACTGGAGCCAGATCGGACTGCGCTTTCTTCTCAAAGCTGGTCCACTCTGCATCACTGGCCTGCTTTTGCTGTAATGCTAAAAATTCCTGATGGACGGCTTTAAATTTCGCTAGTTCCTCACGTCCGCCGGGGGTAAACAGATCACCTATTGGGACGAAGAACAGAATTGCCGCTAAAACAATCACCCCCGCGATGCCACCCAGAATTTTCGGATCCATCAGAGGTCCTAAAGCTTCCAGTGGATTCGACCGTGCCACTTTGATCTTGGGTTTGGGACGCGGGGGAGTAGGAGCTGCCGCTGCAACAGGAGAGGCGGCTGGCTGAGCGGGCGGAGGAGTCGCCGCAACAGGAGCAGCTGTCGCTGCAGCCTTGTCTGGTTCCGTTGTGGGTTTCGTTTCCGATGCATCTTCGGCGGCAGCCACTTCATCGGCCTCCTGCTTTTCATCGACCGGTTTTTTCAATTGTAGTGCTTCGATCTGCCAGGCTTCAAACCATTCCCCCTTGCGGCCCAGCTTCAGTAAATCGGTCGGTTCCACACGTTCCTGTTCCGCCCACATTTTGATTTTATGGGCTTCAATCGGACCATAACCCATGCCACCCAGCTTGCAGAACCATTTTTGTTTTGAACGTACTTTGAGAATCGGAGGCTTGGCGGGTTCGACAGGAGCTTCTGCCGGCGCTGGTTCAACCGGTGGTTCTTCAGCAACTGCTTCGGCTGAAGCGGGAACAACGCTAGCTGTTTCCTCTGCTTCTGAGTCCAAAATATCCAGGTCGCCGCCTGAGGAACTTAGGAAAACGACGGTACGTGCAGGAACCCACTCTGGTTCCGCAGATGATTTGACTTCATCGTTTGGTGCCAGTTCACCATCCAGCAGCAACTGCATCAGATCGTCTGCCGACATCGGTCCCAGTTCCTGGTTCAGAATACGACAAAACCACTGAATCTTCTGGTGCTTGCTTCTGACTGCTTCCAGCGTGGCAAAGCGGGGTAGCTGGGATTCTAATTCCGAAGAGAGTTTGTCTTCTTCCTCAATGATCGAGAACCCATCCAGAGAAGGCAGGTTTTCCTTCGACTCAACACCAAACGAGGAATCGACGATTGAAAATTCGTCTAACGAAGGCGTTTCATCGGAAGCAACATGTTCAGAATCTGCATCAAACAGTCCACCGATGTCGTCTGCCGGAAACCAGTTCCCGGTCTCACCATTTCTGATTTCTGTTTGAGGTGTTAATTTCCCTTGATGGGCCATGGCAAACAGATCTTCAAATGAAATCGGCCCACAGGTCTCGTCCGCTTGTTTATAGTACCAGCTATCCACTGCCATTGTGATAAAACGATCTTCGTCAGATTAAATATGAGTAAAACGCTCGATGTTGATTGCGCGCGTACAAAACTTATGCTCGCTCACTTCTATTTTAGCCGCAGGAGTGGAGCACACGCAAATCTATTGTTTCTATACAGTTTGTTAAAAATAGACAAACATCAACAAAAACAAGTGGAATGGCTCAATCATTCAAGATCGGATTGAAGGCTACAGGCGGGCAAAAACAATGATGACCAGGCTGTCATCAATTCTGCCCTTTTTTAAAAGCAGGAAACGTACGATCAGCGGTCGTTTGAGGGAATAGATTCTGAAACGCTGTGATTACGATTTCACAGGCGCTGGAGTACGTTTGCGAGTCAGTAAGGCCATAAAAAATACGAACAGGGCACAGAAGCAGCAGGCGCCTGCAAACCAGTCGCCGTATTTTGTATACAGGCTGGTCCGATTATCCAGTGGGATCGTATCAATGATGACCGCATTCATTGATTTATTCCAGCGACCTGTTTTGGGATCGACAAACGAAGTCCGGCCTTTATTATCGCCGTCAATAAAGAAATCGGGCTCAACAATCATACCATCGCCGTCAATTACGGCCGAGACCCCGGTATTGACGGCCCGCACCATGGGTGTTCGATTTTCAACACAGCGAAACGCCGCGGTAATCAGATGCTGATCTAGTTCGCTTGAACCATGAAACCAGCCATCGTTTGTCAGGTTGACGAGACAGTCAATAGGTTTGTTCTCGGGATTGGCTGCAGAGGACTGATTGACCACCGAGCGAACCAGATGTGGAACAGTATCTTCAAAACAGATCACCGGCGAAAAAGTCCAGTTTTGAAATTTGAAATTCGCAGCAGACTTTCCCGGATCGATACCGAACGCAGCACCATAGGGAGTGAAGTATTGCAGAAAAGGAAGCGTGTCTCTCAAGGGGAGATATTCGCCGAACGGAACGCGATGAATTTTGTCATAGCGTGAACTAATGCCATAATCAGGACGGACAAACAGCGCGGAATTAAAATGATCCACTTTTGTGTCACCGGCGGCAATCGTGTCCAGTCCGATGACCAGAGCCGCATTGGCTTCCTTACTCATGTTGCTGAGCAATTTGCGTGCAGAAGGTTCGTTCCATTTTTCGAGAGGAATTTCAGGTGCAATTGTTTGCAGTTCCTGACTGGTTTTTCCGTTCGGCTCAATAAGAGGCCAGCGAAACATGGTTTCAGGCCAGATAATCAGATCAGGCTGATTGCGAACGGCAACGCCCGTCAGAAACAAGTGTTTGAGATAGATCGACTGCCAGGCATTGGGATCGTGTTTGACAGATGTCGGAAAATTCCCTTGAATCAAAGCGGTACGCGGTCCATCCACAAATGCGGCTTGGGAGCGTCGGACATATCCGTAGCCGAGCACAGCAAAAAACAGACTCAAGCAAACGGCCGTCTGAACCACTTGTTTCAAGCCGATCTGATCCAGATTCTTTTCTTCCGGAGTCTGGTTTGCCGGGAGCAGTTTGGCGGCTTTCATGAGGGAAGCCGGTAGCAGGTCGGCAAAGCAGGCCGCCAGCATGACGACCAGAAAGCTGACACCGTAGGCGCCGGTGATATCACTGATCTGAATCAGTTCTATCCAGCGATATTGCGTATGTCCGATGTAATACCAGGAAAAGCCGGTCAGGAGGTAAGCACGCATATATTCCAGGCCAACCCACATCAAGGGGGCTGCTGCGGGAAGAGGAACATGAAAGCGGTGGACTGCGGTTCGGGTCAGCAGAACAAACACAGGAAAAAAACAGGCGACATAAATTGCCAGTGCGACCCAGGCGACATACATCGAGGGATCGCCGAGTCTCATCCATTGGAATGATGCCAGGGTAAACAGGAAACCAGAACAATAAATGGCGGTATACATCAACCGGGTTTTGCGAGGGATTCTTACCAGCAGTAACAGCGGTACCAGACAAACCCATCCCAGTGGACCAAAATCGAGGGGAGTAAAACTGGCCCACATCAGAACGGCTGTGAGTCCCGACAATAACCAGGCGCCCCGTGCCGGTGCCGGCGATGTGCGTGCGGTATTGATGATGTTCTGAATGTCCTTGCCTAGCGGCAGTTCGTTCGACGACTCATCTTTCAAAGGCACATTATCAGACACAGGATCTTGTTCCATCGTTGGTTGATCAGTGGGAGAATTTTCAAAAGTCGCTGTGGTAAAGGTCATGATTTCCGTCCTTGGAATCCGATCTCAATGGGAGGTTTTTAAGAAAACCTGTGGTGATTGAAACATCCTGTTTCAGTTGAACCGGTCATATTTCTTACGTCAATTCCACGATCCTGAATGGGGCCAATCCGATGGAATGACCTCATTTATGGTCTGATCGAGGTGATTTTTACAGAAATCCGGCATTTGAGAGTAGATCAATTGTGGCAGAAACTGGCAGAGCTACCATAAAAAAGTATCAACTTGAAGACCCGACTGATAAAGCTGATTTCCCGTGGGAAACAGCGCGACCGCATTCGCCGTAACTGTGGAACGCAGATCAGCCGAACCCATTGTCTTCAAAGGAGTAACGATGGCTTCACCAGCTTCCCATTCAACATGAGAGGGGTGATACGTGGGCCGATCTCCACGGGATTGGAAATCAATGGTCAAACGGGCTGGAACTGGTGTCGGTCTCGGTGCGGGAAAACCCATATAGTGCCGGATTGCTGTGCGAACAAACAAATCAAAGCAAACCATGCTGCTGACAGGGTTTCCGGGGAGTCCAAAGATATAGCAGGGGCTCTGGTTTTCCCGTTCCAGGATACCAAACCAGAGCGGTTTTCCCGGCTTTAAATTCACTTTGTGGAAGACTTCTTTCACACCAGCGGACTGTAGTTCGGAAGGAACCAGATCTAACGTTCCCGCTGAGACTCCCCCTGAAAGCAGCAGGAAATCACTCTTTAAACCTTCCTGGATCTTTTGGCTTAAGTGAGTTCGCTCATCGCGGGCAATTCCCAGTGGAACCGGTCGTGCATGCGATTGTAAAATTTGTGAGTACAACATGACTTCGTTGGAGTTTCTGATCTGCCCCGCTTGCGGCGTCTCTTCGGGCGGAACGAGTTCATCACCGGTTGCCAGAATAGAAATGCGGGGGGGGCAACGGACTGAAACGGTGGGACTGCCGGTTTCTGCCAGGGCACCGATTTCCTGTGGTCGGAGCAATGTTCCTGCTGCGAGTACGGGAGCACCGATTTCGAGCACGGACGCGCGGTAGAGCATATTTTTTCCGGGAGCAACCGGCGAAGTTTCGATCTGAACGGTCTGTTGTTCGGCGTTGATTTGGCAGTGTTCGATCTGCACGACGGCATCGGCGCCTTCAGGTAAAGGTGCGCCTGTCATAATCTGTGACGTTTGGCCAGCTTGCAGAGGCAGCGTGGGCACAGAGCCGGCGTAAATCGTTTCTAAAATGTTGAGAGTTCCTTTTCCCTCCGATAAATCGGCACTGTTGACGGCGAAACCATCCATCAAGGCTTTATCAAACGGGGGGACGTTTAAATCGCTGACGGTTCCTTCAGCAAGCACACAATGCGTGGCTTCAAACAGTGAACTTGCCTGGGGGGCAGCGGGTTTTACCGTTTTTAGAATCAAATCGAAGGCTTCTTGAACCGTCAGCATACTGTGTGTCTCTCTTTTGCGTTCAAGCACTGGTGAGTTGTTCTGCGGGGAGCGCGAGGAAATTTTTCAGCAGCGTCAAGCCTTCCAGGGTGAGAAAACTTTCCGGGTGAAACTGGACGCCGTGCACGGAATGAGTTCGATGTCGCAGTCCCATGACTTCTTTTGGATGCCCTTCTTCTTCCACCCAGGCACAGATCTCAAGTTCAGCCGGGCAGGATTCTTCAGGGACAATCAGACTATGGTAGCGGGTTGCCTGAAAAGGGGAGGGGATGTTTTTAAAGACGCCGGTTCCATCATGGTGCACCAGCGAAACTTTGCCATGCATCAGACGATTGGCACGAACGACTTTGGCTCCAAAGACCTCAGCAATGCACTGGTGCCCCAGACAAACTCCCAGAATCGGGATTTTACCGGCAAAGTACTCAATAATTTCTTTGGAAAGCCCTGCTTCCCCAGGGGTGCAGGGGCCGGGAGAAATGATGATTTTTTCGGGCGCACTCTGTTCAATTTCTTCAAGAGACGTCTGATTGTTTCGGACGACCTGGATGTCCAGCGTGGGATCGATTTCCCCAAATCTTTGCACGAGATTATAGGTAAATGAGTCATAGTTATCGAGAACGAAAATCACGTTACACCTTACAGTTTATCTAGTTGAGTCAGGTAACAGGTTTGACTGAGTCTCATCATAATCAACCAAAATCGGAAAAGCGACCAGCCTGCATGCAGGATTAACTACATTCGCAATTCAGACCGTAGCTCTATTCAAAGAGTTTGGAATTAAAGGATGAGCTCAGCAAATTCGGTCGTTTTAAATTATAAAGTAAGACAAGGTATTTGCTGGTTTGTTCTTAAGAATTTTGATGTTGACGGAAAATTAAGAATTTTGATGTTGACGGAAAATAGTGAAAATTGGTATTAACCCGGTCCTGCTCCAAACCATCTCAGGAGAGGTATGTATTTACGTATACGCTTTCTGGTCTGACATTGTTCGTAGATCGGGATTAAAGACATTAGGAGCTAAGGTTGGACTCCAAGTCAAAATCAAATTGGTTACAGCAATCTAGAGTAATGCGTCGCCAACTCTTTTGGATGGTTGTATTTTTGCCAATCTTTTGCGCAATTTATTACCTCGCTTTCTGGCTGCGCTTCGAAGGTTCCCTCAACGTTGACGGTGTGCTGGGTGAATATGGCTTTCGCATGTTCCGGTCGACCGTTCTTTGGGCGGTTGGCTTAAAAACGCTGACGTTCTGGGGCAGTGGGGTCTATAAGATCCGTAGCCGCTATATCACTGTCCTTGATCTGGTCAATCTTGCAAAGGCAGTCACCTTGAGTTCGGCTGCCCTGGCGATCATCGATTATTTAATTTACCCCAACATTATGATTCCACGCTCCGTGTTTCTGATTGACTGGGGATCCACCATTTTAGCCGTCTGTGGGGTGTGTGCCGGGATTCGCATCATTCAGGATAGCGGACGCATCTTGCGGCATCAGAGTCATTGTAAGCCCACCTTCATTGTGGGAGCAAACGAGTCCGGTGCGGCTTTACTGCGCATTATTGAGCGGAATAAAAATTCGTGCTTGAAGGTCGTCGGTTTTCTGGATGATCATCCGAATCGGCTGGGAACACGCATCAATGGCATTCCCGTTCTGGGGGCGTTGCAGGAAATGTGTTCGCTGGCGGAGCGATATGCGGTTTCAGATATTCTCTTACCAGCAGATGAGATTCCGGGTAAGACTGTGCGTCAACTGGTAGAAGCCGGTAACTCTGCGCAAATCCAGGTACAGGTCCTTCCCAGTTATCAGCAATTGCTGTCCGGCACAGTCGAGATGAAACCTCGTCCGGTTTGTATCGAAGACTTGTTAGGCAGAGAGCCCGTTCAACTGGATATGCAGAATATTCGTGACTGGATGGATGACCGTGTGCTGATGGTAACCGGTAGCGCAGGAAGCATCGGCTCGGAAATATGTCGACAGTTATTACAGTTTTCGCCGAAAAAATTGATTCTCGTGGATCGTTCTGAGAACAGCCAGTTTTATCTGGAACGCGAATTAATCAAGCTTGGCTATCAAGGGCGGTTTGATGTCGTGATCGCAGACCTGAATGATTCCAAACGGATTCGGTCTGTCATGAACGAGTATCAGCCCGATATTCTCTTTCATGCGGCAGCTTATAAGCATGTTCCGTTGATGGAAAATAACCCGGGAGAGGCCGTTAAAAATATCGCTTTGGCAACAAAACGGCTCGCTGATCTGGCAGAGGAATTCGAGGTTGGCACCTTTGTGATGATTTCCTCAGATAAAGCCGTCAACCCGACGAATGTGATGGGGGCCAACAAGCGAATTGCCGAGCTGTATGTGCAATCTCTGGCGGCACGTTCCAAATGCCATTTTGTGACCGTTCGCTTTGGAAATGTATTGGGATCTGCAGGGAGCGTTGTCCCTATCTTTACCCAGCAAATTCAGAACGGCGGTCCGATTACCGTGACCGACGAACGGATGCAGCGCTATTTTATGACCATTCCCGAAGCATCCCAGCTCGTCATTCAGGCGGGCGCTATGGGACGTGGCGGCGAGATTTTCGTGCTCGATATGGGTGAACCGGTTCGGATTGTAGATCTGGCTGCCGACCTGGTGCAATTATCCGGCTTGAAGCTGGGAGAAGATATCGAGATCAAATTCACAGGCTTGCGTCCCGGCGAAAAACTCTACGAAGAGTTGCACGTGGACGGGGAAAAGCATCTGCCAACATGCCACCCCAAAATTATGGTCGCAGAGAAAGTCGGTTTCAGTGAACAGTTCATTCGCGAAGCATTTGACCGTCTGGCCAATCTTACCGAACAACCTTCATACCTGATCCTGGAAGAGATTCAGAGAATTCTGCCTGAATATCAGTCTGCTTCAATGAAACGCCCCCAGGATACAATTCGGAGAGCTGCTTAGGCAGGCCTGAAACCAAGTGTGTGATTCAAAGTCTGATCCGCACATTTGCTGCTCAACCTTTTCATCACCTCCCAAATTTGTTACTTAAGAGTAACAGGCTGTGTCGTTTTACAGAGGAATTCTTACTATTCCATCGAAACGAAGGTTGATTATGAACAGTGCGCGAAAGTTTCTGATCTCTTCTCTCATCGTCCTGCTACTCGTCCCGTTTTCAATCGGTTGTAGTGAAGACCCAGGTTCTGGCCCGCAGAAATCTCCTACAGAAGCTGCAAAAGGCAAACTGTTTGGTGTTTCCTTTCAAACTCTGAACAATCCGTTTTTTGTTGATCTCGGCGAAGGTTTGAAAAAAGAGATTGAAGCCAACGGAGATCGGCTCGTCATTCTGGACGCACAGTTCAATTCTCTGAAGCAGAAAAACGATCTCTCCGATTTGATCCTGCAAGGTGCTGCCGGCATATTTGTGAACCCGGTCAACTGGGAAGGTTTGAAAGGTTCGTTGCTCGAGGCCCAGCGAAAAAACGTGCCGATCATCATCGTTGATGCGCCAGTGAAAAAATCAGATGAAGAATTGATTGTGTGCACGGTCGCTTCGGATAATGTGCTCGCCGGAAAGCTGGCGGCGCAGGCACTGGCAAAAGTGAATCCGAAAGCAAAGCTGGTGGTACTGCATTTGTCTGTGAATAAAGCCTGCATCGATCGGGTGGAAGGATTTAAAACAGAAATGACGCAATATCCCGAAATGGAAATTCTGGATGTGCAGGAAGCCAAAGGCACAACCGAAGGAGCACGCCCTGTGATGCGCGATCTCATTGGTCGCTATCCCGATTTGAACGCGGTCTTCGCGATCAATGATCCCAATGCGCTGGGCGTGATATCAGCATTGGACTCAGCCAACAAACTGGATCAGGTCACGATCGTCACCGTCGATGGTTCCCAGCCGGGGATCAAAGCCATTCAAGCGGGTAAATTGCATTCCACCTCAGCCCAGTTTCCACGCGAAATCGGTCAGATTGCCGCTCAGAAAATGCTGGCACATTTACGTGGTGAAGAGGTCGAAAAAGATGTCAAAGTGCGCGTGGAGTTAATTACAGCTGAAAATGCGGAGCAGTTTCTGGAGGCAAACTGATTGATGTCTGCCAAAAGTGTACCGCTACTGAGACTCCAGAGAATCACCAAACGCTTTGGTGCTGTGATAGCGCTGGATGAAATCAGCTTCGATCTCGAGGCGGGTGAAATTCATACCTTGCTGGGAGAGAACGGTGCGGGCAAAAGCACACTAATCAAAATCCTGGGCGGCATCTATCAACCCGATCAGGGAAAAATCTGGCTGGATCAAAATCAGATCAAGCTGCGAAATGTAGCCGATGCCGACCGGCAGAAAATTCGCTTGATCCATCAGGAACTTTCACTGGCGCCCAATCTGTCTGTAGCAGAGAATATCTTTCTCGGTAGAGAACCGGTCTCGCTGGGAATTTTGAGCCGTTCTCAAATGAATCGGCAGGCAGAAGAATTGATCAAACAACTGGATCTGTCCGAAATCAGTGATGTGAGTGCGCTGGTTTCCGACTTGAGCACGGCCCAACAGCAACTGGTAGAAATCGCCCGCGCGTTATCTCAGGAAGCACGGATCCTGATTCTGGATGAGCCCACGTCTTCACTTTCCGAAGTTGAAGTCGATGCGTTATTCAAAACGTTAAGACACCTGCGCGAACAGGGAGTGGGCATCATTTATATTTCTCACCGGATGGAAGAAATCACGCGACTCTCGGATCGGATCACAGTCTTACGCGATGGAAAGTCAGTCGGGACGGCCAAAACAGAAGAGGTTGATACGGGAACGCTCATCCAATGGATGGTGGGCCGTGATATCAAAGAACATTTTCCCCGGCCCCCTTATCGCCCCGGCGAGGTGGCTTTAAAAGTTTCCGAACTCAGTAATCCTCTCGTGCAAAATATCTCTTTTGAGGTCAGGTACGGAGAAGTGCTGGGATTGTCCGGACTGGTGGGCGCCGGTCGGACCGAATTGGCACGCGCCCTATTTGGCATTGATCGTATCCAGAGTGGCACCATTCAAATTGATGGGAAACCGACACAGATTCGCAGTCCCCGCGATGCGTTGCAGCAGGGACTGGTTCTGGTACCTGAAGATCGAAAGCGGCAAGGGCTGATCAACGAGCAGACGGTCGCGTTCAATATTACGCTTCCCTGGTTGAAAGACTGGATCAAAGGGTGTGTGTTTCATTACGAGGTTCGAAACGCCATCGTCGAACGTGCGGTCAGCCGCTTCGGGGTCCGCTTGTCTGACGCCGAGCAACCCGTTCGAGATCTGTCGGGAGGGAATCAACAGAAAGTGCTCGTCGGTCGCTGGATGGAACAGCCACCCAAAATTCTGATTCTGGATGAGCCGACACGCGGCATCGATGTCGGTGCGCGGGAAGACATGTATCGCATTATTGGTGAGTTGGTGGAACAGGGAATGGCTTTGATCTTAATTTCTTCGGATCTGGATGAAGTCTTGAATATTTCGCACAAAGTGGGCACATTCCGGGAAGGACGCCTTACCGGAATTTACGAGGCACAAAAAGTGTCCGCTGAGCAGATCATGCAGCAACTGACAGGAGGGGCAACAAGTGAAAGTCGTTAAACAAATGGTTCCGCTGCTGGTCGCCATTATTATCTTACTCCTGCTGTTTCGGATCTGGGTGCCTACGTTTTTGTCTGCGGAAAATATGCTGAATCTGACACAGCAAATTTCCGTCAATACGATCCTGGCGTTCGGAATGACACTGGTTATTTTGATCGGAGGCATCGATCTGTCGGTCGGTGCGATGGTGGCGCTCGTGGGCACAACGACTGTGTTTTGCTTATCTGCTTTGTCCGGTGATTCTCAGAATCTATTTCTGGTTTTTGCTGCGATGCTGGCGGGGCTGGGCATTGCCGCGATCTTTGGAACCTTTCATGGCATTGCCGCTTCGAAGACAGCGATGCCACCTTTTATCATTACGCTGGCGTCAATGCTGATTGCTCGCGGCTGCGCGCTACGCTTCAATAGTGGACTGCCGATGCCGATCGAAGAACAACAGACTTTTTTTCTGGCAATCGGAAATGGCCGACTGTTTGATGTGATCCCGATTCCTGTGGTCATTATGCTGACGCTGTTTTTTCTGATGGCACTGCTCTTGCATCGTACCCGCTTTGGTCAGCACGTTTATGCGCTGGGAGGCAATCGGGAAGCCGCCTTGTATACCGGAATTCCCGTGGTCCGCGTCGAGATTCTGGTTTACCTGCTCTGTTCGCTGATGGCGGGAGTCGCCGGGATGATCCATACCGCACAGCTCTATTCTGCCGAACCGGGATCAGGCGAGATGTTTGAACTGACGGCAATCGCCGCCGTTGTGGTGGGCGGCACCAGCTTTACCGGCGGCCGGGGAACGATGTTCGGTACATTGATTGGGGCCGTTATTATTGGAATACTCGACAAAGGCCTGAATCAGGCCGGCGTCCACTATTCCCTGCAATACATCGTCAAAGGGGCCGTGATTCTGATCGCCGTTTACCTCGATGTGCGACGGAACCGATAGTCATTCGGCTTGTGTACCGACGTCGATGATTGTTGTGCGGGATTTGCTGATTGCGCAGGGGAGCGAGCCTGCAAAAAATCTGTCATTTTTTCGGACGACTGAAAAGTCGTGAGCTAGACTTGCTGTGTACACATGGGCTGGATGGCCCGAGATGTACCCATTGATCTTGTTTTGTCCCCTCACTCAGAGATCGTCCAATGACTTCTAAACAGCCTCGTTACGTACGACGATATGTCGTGACCGTTATCTTATTGGTACTCGTTTCACCATTTTTGATTTATGGTGCGCACCAGAGTGTCGAAAGCATGTGCATTGCCCCGGAGAAGTGGGCGCCGCCTGTCATGCAATCCCGACAGAACTATGATAAGTTCAAAGACCACTTTGAGAGTAATGATCTGCTCTTAATCAGCTGGCCTGGTTGCACGGTTGATGATCCACGCTTAATTGAGTTCGAAGCCGCCATTAATGGGCCGCGCACTACGGACTTCGGCGAGACGCACGAATCATTATTTGATCGTATCGTCAGTGGGGCCGGTGTTGTCAATTCACTCACATCGCCTCCATTAAAGCTGCCGCGCGACGAAGCGCTGGAACGGCTGGAAGGATCACTGGTCGGTCAAGATTTAAACGACAGTTGTGCTGTCATCATTTTAACAGATCGTGGGAATGAACTACGTAAGCAATCCATCGAACATGCCTTAACAGTTGCGGAAGAAGTCTGTCAGTTACCGCGCGAAGACTTTCGTGTGACCGGTCCACCCGTTGATGGTGTGGCCATTGACCGTGCCAGTATTCATAGCGTGAACCTGTTTGGCGCGTTGTCGACCATCGTGGCGATCGGTCTCTGTTGGATTTGTATTCGTTCCTGGATGTTGACGGGCACAATCTTGCTGGCTGGCTTATGCGGGCAAGGGCTTGTCCTGTCGATGGTTTATTATTCCGGCACACCCCTGGATGCGGTTTTGATTATTACGCCTTCCTTGGTTTTTGTGTTGACGATTTCCGCAGGCGTCCATCTGGTGAATTACTACTACGACGAATTATTTGCGTCCGGAGCCAAAACGAAAACGGAAGCAGATGCTGCAGTCCGTACCGGCTTTTCCAAAGGCTGGCAACCTTGCCTGCTGGCGGCGGTCACCACAGCCATCGGACTCGGGTCTCTGATGGTCAGTCAGATTTCGCCCATCGCGATGTTCGGACTGATTGCTTCAATCGGTCTGCTGGTGACATTAGGTATCCTGTTGCTGATTTTGCCCGGAGCAATGCAGCTCTGGCCACCAAAACAGATTTTGAAATTCAATCAGGGCAATCAGAAGACAGCAAGCCCCAGATATTTTACACGCATCTCAAACTGGATGGAAAAATTAGCGACCGTATTGGAGCGACACTCTGCGACCGTGTTCCTCTCTTCAATCGTCCTGATGGTGGTTTCGGCGTATGGCTTACTTTCAATCCGATCTTCGGTTGATGTTCCTTCGCTGTTTCCGGCTGGAAGCCAGGTGCTGGATCACTACGAATTTAACGAAGACCGTATGGGGCCGCTGATTCCCGTCGAAGTGGTCATCGAATTTGACCCCGACTGCAAAAAAACATTTCTGCAACGCTTGCGGATTATCGACGACATAGAAAAAACCATTAAAAATATTGACGGCTATACGGGAACGATGTCGGCTGCTACCTTTGGTCCCAATCCTGTGGAACACAAAGGTTTTGAATCGATTCTCAGAAAAGTCGTGACCAATAAAAAGTTAAAAGAGAATCGACAGGCAGTTCTGGATTCGGTCTATTTATCGGAAAATGATGGTGTCGAATCGTGGCGGATTAGTGCGCGGGTGCCAGCATTACAGAAGATCGATTACGGAGCCGCACTGGCGAAGTTGAAAACGACGCTCAAGCCGGAACTCGAAAAATATAAAGCCGACGGCGTGCATTTGAACGCCTATTACACCGGGATTATGCCTTTAATTCATACGGTTCAGCAGTTGATCCTGCAGGATTTGACTTGGAGCTTTCTGACCGCGTTTTTACTGGTGGCGATCGTGATTGTCATCATTCAACGCAGCCTGTGGACCGGGTTGTTGAGTATGCTGCCGAATGTATTTCCGATTGTGGTTGTCTTTGGCTTGATGGGCTGGCTGGATATTCCGCTGGATATTGGTGCCGTGATGACGGCCAGTGTCGCACTTGGGATTGCCATTGACGATACACTGCATTTCCTGGCATGGTTCCGCAGAGAAAAGACGTTGAACCGTACCAGCGAAGAAGCGATTCACTCCGCACTGAAACATTGCGGGCGTGCGATGATTCATACCACGTTTATTTGTGGCCTTGGATTAATGGTGTTTGGATTCAGTGACTTTATCCCCACGCAGAGATTTGCCTGGATGATGCTGGCATTGCTGACAACAGCATTGATTGGAGACTTGCTCTTCCTGCCTGCCATGTTGATGCAACCCTTTGCAAAACATCTGCAGTTTGCGAAAAGTGGCCTATATGGAAAGCTGAGTGTGACGCCACCATCACTGTCAACAAAATAATCTGACAGGGTGGGCTGCTAATGCTCGCTCAGGTTGGCATGCTGGCCCATTTGTTTCAGCATCTGACGACGTTGCGTGATGTGGTCCACAAGTTGAATGCGTTGTTGTTCGTGCCGGTTTTCGATGCGTTGTTGCGCCTGGTAGAAGTAGCGCAGTGTCGACTGCAGATCCTGACTGGTTTCCTGAAAAGAAGTAAAGAGGTCCTGCGCCTGTTCTTCGCCCAGCCCCGCTGTCAGGATGTCGTCTTCGAGTGACAGGAAAATACGGGCACTGCCCGGGTCTCCCTGGCGGGCACAACGTCCGGTCAATTGTCGATCGATGCGGGCCGATTCATGCAATTCAGAACAAATAACATGCAGTCCCCCTTTTTCAGGGACTCCCTCGCCCAGCAGGATATCTGTCCCGCGGCCCGCCATATTCGTGGCGACCGTAATCCGGCCCGGCTGTCCTGCTTCTTGAATGATGGCGGCTTCATTTTCATGGTTGAGTGCGTGTAACACTTCGTGTTCCAGCCCTGCCTGTAAGAGCCGCGCGGATAACTGATTTGACAGATTCACCGAACGCGTTCCGATCAGCACTGGCCTTCCCTGTTGATGCATGGCGGCAGTTTCCTCAACAATCGCGGCCCATTTTTCTTCTTCTGTCAGGAAGATCTGTTCGGGAAGATTCTGACGCTTCGAAGGCCGATTGGTGGGGATTTTGATGACGGGGGTGCCGAAAACTTTTTTCAATTCACTGGCGGCAGACTCGGCAGTTCCCGTCATGCCGGCCATACGCGGATAGCGTGAGAATAATTCCTGAACCGTTGTTTGTGCGCCGATTTTCGTGGGTGAAGTGATCTCCAGGCCTTCTTTCGCCTGGATGGCCTGATGCACGCCGTTCTGCCACATCCGGCCTTCGGAGATGCGTCCCGTGAACTCATCGACGATTTCCACTTTGCCATCACGGACGACATAATCGCGACCGTTCTGGAAATAGCGATGCGCCTTTAAGGCACGTTCGGAAGACAGATAAGCGGTGCCTGTATCAAGTAAGCCGGGAGCATCCTTTTGTAATAACAGTTCACGTACGATGCGTCGACCCGCTTCAGTCAGTTCCATGCCACGCTGCGGGCCATGGTCGATATAATGTTCGTCTTCGGTAAATTTTGTGATTTGCGATGCACTCCACTGGCACAGATCAGCCATCTGCTCTGCCTCGGCAGCATTGCCCTGCGCAATGATCAACGGCGTGCGTGCTTCATCAATCAGGATGCTGTCGGCTTCATCGATGAGCACCATATAAGGCTTGCGGGGATTTAGTAATTGATTCTCGCTTTGTTTATTTTGTTGTCCGAATAACTGCTGGCGACGGGAAGAGACAGACATTTTGGATTCCGGCATACTGAGCAGATCTCTCAGATAGTCAAAACCAAATTCGCGTGCCGTGCTGTAAGTGATATCACATTCATAAGCGGCCCGCCGCTCAGCCATGGTGGAGTTTGCGGTGATGGTGCCGACAGTCATCCCCAGCGAATTATATACGGGGCTCAACCACTGCGCGTCGCGCTCAGCAAGATAATCATTGGCGGTGGCGATGTGGATTCCTTCATCGGGCAATGCATTCAGGCACAACGTCAAGGCGGCTGTCAGAGTTTTCCCTTCCCCCGTCTGCATTTCTGCGATGGCCCCTTCATGCATGGCAAACGCGCCCAGGTATTGCACGGGATAAGGCGTCATCCCCAGGTGCCGTTGCATTTGCTCGCTGACAATCGCAAACGCGTCCGGAAGTACATTTGTAAGCGACTCACCACTTTGTACTCGAAAGCGGAGTGAGTTCCATTCGTCAAATAGTTGAGACTCAGACAGGGATGCGACTTCCTGGTGCAGTTGCTGAATCTGATCGATCATATCCCACCACAGTGCAGGGATCTCATTTTCTCCTGTCAGGAAAAAACCGCGAAGTCGGTCGGTGAGAGAGCTGATGAAGTTCGCCACGATGAGTTCTTATATTCCTGATAAGAGTTGTGATTGATGTGACCTGTGTATTCTAACGAACCGATACAGCAGATTCGATCCTTTTTATCTGCAAGCCAGATTGAAGCCTGAAACGGGGTTGCTGCGTTGACTTTTCTCAACAGCGCCCGCAAACCAATGTTGTTTTAAGGCAACATTTTAGGGAGCAGAGGCCTTAATTCAGGGGCAAAAGCGGCTTATCACTGAAAAGGCACATTCCATGCCACGAGGAGTGGGCGAGATAGATAGCTTGGGTGGTCGGCGTTCTCTTTAACGGTGCGTTTTGAAATTGAGAATGCACGTGCTACAGACAGGGAAGAAGAGAAGCCGGGAGCGGGAAGATTCAGATCAGAGCAGTTTTTTCTGACGTGGGTTTTGTTTCTTCCGGGGGGGCCGTTTTGAGGCAGTCTCACCCGGCGATTGATCTTTCAGCCGTTTTCCCTTTTCGGTTGAAGGTGCACTAAGTAGCGGGTTTTCCTGTCCGTCTAATGGCTGCCCGATTTCGATATCAGCCAACCGTTGTTGTGCGCGGGCTCCGTATTCTTCAGAGAGTTCAAAGCCGACAAACTGACGGTTTAACTTTTTAGCGACCGCCAGTGTTGTTCCGCTGCCTGAAAAGGGATCGAGGACCACTTCTTCCGGATGAGAGCAGGCGCGAATGATGCGTCCCAGCAACTGTTCCGGCATCTGACAGCCGTGCCAGCCCTGACGTTCCTTGAACGTGCCATTGATACGGGGAAAGTACCAGGTGTCTTCATCCGGCTGAAAACTTTCCGGAATATCTTGCGGCCTTAAGATCCAAGTATCATCGGGCAGACGACCCTTGGGGTTAGCCCGTTTGTCGCCGTAAACAAGCTGTCGGGCAGAAGGCACACGGATTGAAGGATCGTCAGCGTTGAAGGTGAACTGCTTCGGATCTTTGACCATGTGAAATAAATGCGCATGCGAGCGGCTGAATTTGTTTTTGCAGTTCACACCAAACGTATAATACCAGATGACCCAGCTGCGACAGGTCAGGCCGAGTTCACGCTGCATCATGACTTTCAGCTCAGCCGCGTATTCATCGCCAATCGCCAGCCAGAACGTGCCGTCCGGCTTCAAGAGTCGCACTACTTCAGTCAACCAGAGCGAACACCAGTCAAGATACTGCTCACTTTCGAGGCGGTCTTCGTATTGATCGTATTCATAGCCGATATTGAACGGCGGATCGGCGAATGCCAGATCAATGGATTCCGCTTCGAGTCCCTGCATTCCGGCAATGCAGTCTTGAATATGGATTTGATTCAATTTCGTCATGTGTGCTGCTATAGAAACGATTGAGAGGCGGATGTTAATTTTTTTTTCTGCGGATGCGTTTGTAGCGAACATTACAGCCGATGGCAATGGTTTCCTGCGTTTCCGGCTGTTTGCCGGCGAGCGCCGCTTGAATTGCCTCTGACACGTAATCGCGTTTGACTTTGCTGGCGTCGGTCGAGTCGTCCATGGCTCCCATGTAGACGACCTTGCGGTCCTTGTTTAATACAAAAAATTCCGGGGTGCGTGTGGCACCGAATTGCTGGCCGATTTTTTGCGATTTATCAAACAGGTAAGGGAAAACGAACTTTTTCTTTTCGGCCTGTGTTTTCATCTTTTCCAGACTGTCTGCTGGCACCAGATTCACATTGACGGCAATCACACCGACCGGGGAATCCTTTGCCGCATATTTTTGCGCCAGCCGATTCAGTCGATCTTCATAGTCCACCGCATAAGGACAACTGTTGCAGGTGAAGGCGACCACCAGCACGTCTTTGTCTTTGAAGGAATCGCTGGAATAGGACTTGCCGTTTGTCGCAGGCAGTTCTTCCCAGGTCGGCGCCGGGTCGCCGGCATTCAGCACGGGGTTATATTTACCCGCGGAGAGTTCTGTGTTGACAGAACAAATAAAACAGATTGATAACATCAGAAGCGAAATTGACTGACGTGCTGCCATCCTCATTTCAGACCTCAAACTTAGTTATTAAGAAAAGTGATTTCAAAAAAAGGAGAAGTACGCTTACCAGGGAACATCAAACTTAACACGTTCCGCCAGCTCTTTCAGTAAGCCGGCATGATCGCGATGGACATACAGGCCTTCCTGGAGCGATTGTTGAGTCTGTTCCCATTCCTGCTCGCCAGGTAGCAGAACCCGCTCGTTTTTGTTCACCGGGTTTAATTGATGAATGGCTTCCGTCGCGGAACTCATTGCTTCATGGAATTTGTCTTCTTCGACGAATTGCTTGATGTCGATGACATAGAAAAAATGTTCCGAGCCTTCGAGTTCTGGCGCCCGTTTTTTATGAATCGGTAGCCTGCCTCCGGTAAGTGCTCCCGTCAGAATCGAACTGACCATGGCCAACCCGTAGCCGCGGGGACCTGCAGCCGGCAGGAGTGTTTTGACGGCTGAGGAATCGGTGGTTTCATTCCCCTCACTGTCCAGAGCATATCCGGGCGGTACTGGCAAACCATACATGGCCAGCGTATCCAGTTTTCCCCATGACGTTTTGGCACACGCCATATCCAACACAAAGGGGGCGCCTTCCCGAGCCGGAGCCCCCCAGGCGATCGCGTTGTTCGCCGTTGCACCCTGCGTGCTGCCGTGGGCGGCCACGGTGGCTCTACCGGTATTTGTGGTGCAGTAGCCAATCATACCGGCTTCGACTGCCATCAGAACATAAACGGCGGCGGCTCCAAAATGATGACTGTTTCGAACCGTGACAGTTCCGGTGCCGACTTCACTTGCTTTTTTGATCGCCAGTTCCATCGCACGGGTCGCAGCGACATGTCCCATCGCCTTACTGCCATCCAGAACCGCGATTGCCGGAGTTTCGGTAACGGTCAGAATTTGTGCCCGGGGATCGATATCGCCCATGTCCATCGCATCGAGATAACGTTCTGCGGCGCGGCTGCCATGTGAATGAATGCCGCGCAGATCTGCTTCGATTAACCGATCTGCCGCGATTTCTGCCTCAACCTGAAACATTCCCATCCGCACAAAAAGTTTGACCAGCAATTCTTTGAGCGGCTCCAGTGGAATCAGAACTTCCTGGGAGCGATCCTGTGGAAGAGCAAAATGATCCGACGACATAATAGTGACTCTCAATGTAGGGCAGTGCTTATACGCAACGGGTAAAGTGCGCGTTCAAAACAGGCTATGTAGTCCTGTGATAGACTACCGCTCATTATATCCGGTTTCGACTCCAAGCGGGACTGCCGAGCCGACTTTTGATGATTCTCCCTCGAAAAAATTATGACGGCTGTGTGTCTGGAATTTCTCGTTGAATCAACGTGATTCTGGCCAGGGTGGGGAATGGTTTCCTACTTCTTCGCCGATAAATCGACACGGATGATTTCTTTATCATTCCGAGCAAAGACACTTTTCAAAGCAAACGCGGGATGCGACCAGATCGTCATGCGACGCTGTACGCGACGGGTCGGTTCGATCAATTTGGCACGGCTGATTTCTTCGTACCCTTGTGGCGTCAAATTGGCGATGATCAGATCACCTTGCTCATTATGTAGAAAATAACGATCTTCGTGGGGAATGATGAACGCGTTCCACCAGCGACCCTTGCCAGTTGCTTTTTCGGTTTCCCACAGCCGGCGCCCATTGCTGGCATCCAGGCATCGCAGTTGACCATAACTGCAGACGCCATAGATGTGCGTGCCGTCGAAAATCGGGGTCATCATAATCGGATGCAAACCATCCGTCTTGATCTCGCTGTCGCTGTTACCTGACCAGACGATTTTGGCCTGCTTGCCGTCGTTTGAGACTTCAATCATCCGCGGCCCATTGTAAAAGCTGGCGACGAACAGCCTGTTTCCC
Source organism: Gimesia alba (assembly GCF_007744675.1). Taxonomy (NCBI): domain Bacteria; kingdom Pseudomonadati; phylum Planctomycetota; class Planctomycetia; order Planctomycetales; family Planctomycetaceae; genus Gimesia; species Gimesia alba. The sequence goes on along the minus strand of NZ_CP036269.1, from coordinate 7,348,407 downwards.
ACTTTGCGTGGCGTGGCGATGCTCAATCCATAGCGGACACCATACGGGACTTCCCAGATCAGTTTGCCGGTTTTGGGTTCCAGTGCAGAGACCGCTGTCGGATGCCAGACAATCAGTTCCCGTTTTCCACCAAACGTAAAAATAACAGGCGGCGCATATCCGACGGCACGATCATCCAGGGCGCGCCAGAGCTCCTTGCCGGTCGCTTTATCAAAACTGACGACCAGCGAATTATCTTTGCCACCGACGAGTGTAATGAGTTGATCGCCATCCACCAGCGGTGCCGCCACCATGCCCCAAGTTGGGAGCTTAGTGCCATAATCTTCAACGAAGTTTTTACTCCAGAGAATGTTTCCGGTCGCGGCATCAAAGCAGAAAAAGTGACCTTGTGCGCCGAGTGTGTACACGCGGCCGTCGTTGATTACCGGCGTTGAACGCGGGCCGGCGGGATAACTGACGGAGTACTCAACCGGATATTCATGTTTCCAGATTGGTTTTCCGGTTTCCGCGTCCAGGCACAAGACACGTTCGTAACCCACACGCTGTTTGAAAATACGATCTGTCACAAAAATACACCAGCGCGAATTTACTTCGGCAACAGCCGGGCCGGCATAACCTTCTCCGATGGGCGTTGACCAGACACGCGGGAGCAGGCCGGTGGTGGGGAGTGTTTTCACAATCCCGGTTTCCCGCCAGATCAGATCCTGCTCTGGCCCGCCCCATTGAGGCCAGTCATCACTGAATCCGACCTGAGAAATGAGACTGGAACAGAGCAGCGTTAAAATCAGTGTCAGTTTGTGTGGCATGCTGGCCTCATCTATAAAACAGGCAGAGTTATTTCACTTCATGGACGAGAAGCATATCGTGGCCTAATGAACTCCAGTCGGTGCCGGATATCAGGACAATCTGACTTCCCGGCGACAGGAAGCCGAGTTTCTTACCATAAGTGACGATGTACTTCAGGATCTTTTGTGGAGACTTATCGACCACATCCGTCAAAAGCGGAGTCACACCCCAGTAAAGCGTAATGCGGCGGGCGGTCGCTGGTCGATCTGTGAGTGCGATTGTGGGGACAGTACGCCGTTGTTTGGAAAGCGCCATTGCTGTTTTTCCTTCGTGCGTACAGGTCACCATCAAGTCAGCGTCCAGTTTTTCTGCTGTAATGCCTGCACCGAGCGTCACAGCTTCAGTGACTTCGCGGGCGTGTAGGCGGCGGTTGCTGGTCGTCTCTTCCGAATGCAGATTGGACGACAGTATGCGGGCTGCTTCGCGAACAATACGGCTCATCATTTCGACGGCCGCCAGCGGGCTGACACCCACGGCGGTTTCACCGGAGAGCATCACGGCATCGCTGCCGTCCAGAACAGCGTTAGCAACATCACTGGCTTCAGCGCGGGTGGGAAAGGTATTGAACTGCATGCTGTCGAGCATCTGCGTGGCAGTAATCACGGGGACGCGATATTGATTGCAGAGATGGATAATGCGTTTTTGAATGATGGGCACTCGTTCGATATCGACTTCGACTCCCAGGTCACCGCGAGCGACCATGACGGCATCGGTCAGTTTTAGAATCTGTTCGATATCACTGACGGCTTCGATTTTTTCAATCTTGGCGACGACATGCGGCGGCTCAACGGGTTTCAGTTTCTCAATTTCATCGATCAAATGCGTAATATCATCGGCAGAGCGAACAAAACTGAGCCCGATATAATCGAGGCCATGTTCCACTCCCCAGGCAAGATCAGTGAGATCTTTCTCCGTCAGACAGGGAGTACTGAGCTGAACGCCGGGCAGGTTCACACCTTGCTTACTGCGAATGATGCCTTCACGTTCGACGACGCATTCCACGAATTCTCCATCATCGGATTTTTCCACGACACGCATCGCGACCATGCCATCGGCCAGCAGGATGGGGTCACCTTCGCGAAGGTCGCTGATTAAAGATTCGTAAGTGCAGGTCAATTCCTGTGGGTGATTGGTTTCCATCCCGCGAATAAAGCGGAAACTCATGTTCTGCCGACAGATGATTTCATCTCCGGGTAGGACACCCAGCCGAATTTTCGGCCCGGATAAATCGCCAAGAATTCCAATCGGCTTTCCCAGTTCTTCTGAGAGCTCGTGAATGTTCGTGACGACTTCGGCCAGATTATCATGTTTCCCATGTGCGAAGTTCAGCCGAAACAGATCCACGCCGGCAATAATTAATTTACGCAGCATTTCGCGTGAATCGGAAGCCGGGCCGACCGTGGCAATGATTTTCGTTTTTACGAGCGGCTGTTCTTCATATTGAGTGTCGTTCATCATGAACCTTTAAAAAAATATTGCGACAGCAGACAGTTCAATGCGCTCTGTTTTCGTCTGAAATCATAATCAGTTTTTCTTTTCAGGCTGAAACCATTTTTGGTTCACCTGTCTGATTGGTTCGCCTGGTTTGGCAATCCGAAATTTCCCTTTCAGACTGACCGTCGTGGGGCGAATACAGGTTTTGTCATTACAGGCCTGATATTTCACATTCAACTCGAGTTCTTCCTCTTTTCCAGCAGCGTCCGCCGGTATGGTGAGAGTACCTCGAATGATGGCCTGCTTCTCGTAAACCTGGAGCGGTTCATCAAAACCTGCGACCTTAAATGCCTTACCGGTGGGGTATTTCACTTTCGACAATTTGATCTTCTGAGCTGACTTAATCGTGAATGTGGTCGGTACCATAAAATCAGGGCTGGGAGGATTCTGGTTGATGTGCCAGCTGTCCTCGATTGCGAGCACAATCGCCACCTGGCAGGTTTTGCCTGCGGGTAGTTTATCGACTGAGAGATACGCTTTCGCGGTAACCAGTTTCTTTTTGGGACTGGCCTGACCTAAGCCTGCTGCCGCCAGTAATTCGATACCAGGGTTCACGGCTGCCAGTTGTTCCGCTTCTACAGTGACTGGAAATGACAGACGAAAATCGCCGGCAGGGACAGAAAAAGAGGATTGTTTCTGATTGAGAGGCGAATCCAGATATTCTCCGACGGCTTGCACCAACTGAGCACAGCGTCCAGGATAGCGCTTGATGATTCTACCAAACAGCTGGAGTGTCTGGTCGGCGTGCTGACGGTATTTCAGATCTTGAGTCAGTTCGGATAAGCGAATCAGGTTGCGAACGCTGATACTGTTTCCAGAAGGGATTGCCGCATCGTAGGCATTTTTCGTGCGGGCGATTAACTGTTCATGGTCGTGTGTGGTGAAAAAGAACCCATGCTCTTTTTGATCCCAGAAGAGTTCGATCTGCAGGTCGGTCAGTTGCTGTGCCTGATCCAACCAGTGTTGTTTGCCTGTGGCTTCATGCAGTGCCAGCAGTCCCTGAACGAGAAACGCATAGTCGTCAAGATAGGCGTTTAAGCGTGCCTGACCTGAACGATAGCTGCGATACAGGTGACCCTGGTCATTCCGCATCTGATTGAGAATGAACTGTGCCGCGTTTTCGGCGGCCGCTGTATAGTCGGGGCGTTTGAGAAGGCGACCGGCTGTGGCCATGCCTTCAATCATCAGGCCATTCCAGCTGGTCAGAATTTTATCGTCTTTCAACAGAGGCTTTCGTTTGTTGCGAATTGTATGCAACTTTTGACGCATGGCGACGAGTTTTGTTTCAAGCGCAGCAGGCGTCGTCTTTTGTTTCTCAGCGAGTGCTTCCAGCGACATGACACGATGTAAAACAAAACCGTGTTCGAAACGGGCCGGTTCATTTAATCCATAGAACTCAGCGAACAGGCGATAGTCATCCCCCAGCGCGGTTTGGAGTTCTGCTTTCGACCAGGCATAATGTTCGCCTTCAACGCCTTCGGTTTCTGCATCGAGAGCCGAATAAAAGCCTCCTTGAGGATCTGTCAATTCCCGCAGCACAAAGTCGATGATGCCTTCGGTGACCTGCTTGTATTGAGGCTTGCCTGTTTGTGCAAATGCATTCGCATACAGAGACGCCAGTTGCCCGTTATCATAAAGCATTTTCTCAAAGTGCGGGACATGCCAGTAGCGGTCGGTACTGTAACGGTGAAAGCCGCCTCCAAGATGGTCATAGATGCCGCCGTTAGCCATCGCATCGAGTGTGTGATACAACACCTTTGCTGATTCTGCAGAAGTGGTGTCTTCTGAGGGAGCCTCGATATCGTATTGCAGGAGAACCAGTTTAGATGAAGTTGGAAACTTGGGTGCATTCGGTGTGACTTCCGAAAAATCAATGCCACCAAATTCAGAATCATAACTGCCATTGATGGACCGGACTCCCGCTTTGACCAGTTTATTTTCAATCGAGATCGGTTCCGAGGCGGCTTCTTCTTTTTGCAGACGCGCGACTTCTTTCGCGATGATCGTCGCGCTCTGCTGGACCTGTTTTTTATCTGCCGACCAGAGCTGATTCACGCGTTGCAGGACCCGGGGGAAACTCATCTGGCCTCCCTGATCCGTCGGGGGGAAATAAGTGCCGCCCGCAAACGGTTCGCGTTCCGGAGTCAAAAACATTGATAAAGGCCAACCACCATTGGCAGGGGCGCCAATCAGATGAAAGTAAACGCTTAACGAGGTCATGTAAATATCGTCGATGTCCGGGCGTTCTTCCCGATCGACTTTGATATTCACAAAATTCTCGTTCATATACTTGGCAATTTCAGGGTTCTCAAAAACCAGACGTTCCATCACATGGCACCAGTAGCAACTGCTATAGCCAATCGAAAGGAAGATGATTTTGTTTTCCTGCTTTGCTTTTTCAAACGCCTCCGGTCCCCAGGGATACCAGTCGACCGGATTATGTTGGTGCAGCAGCAGATACGGGCTGGTTTCTTTTGACAGCCGATTGGTAAATTTCGCTGTTTCTTTATCCTTAGACGAACTGGACGAAGGTTGCTGCGTAGTTTTTTGAGAATCATCATTGGCAGACAACATTTGATGGTTCCAGTTTGAACTGACGAAACAAGTAGCGAGCATCAGGGCAAGCCACCACTTTATGCTTTGATTACAATCCATTTTTATCCTCCAGGAGCGAGCCAGCGACTGAGTGTCCTGACAAGCATTATTGGTCTGAAGCGGCATTGCCGAACTTCGGTTGATCCGACGGGGGTACCAGTATCTTATCTAATCCAACCGCGGACGACTATTTAATAATAGCAGAACCGGAAAAAATCCGGATGACGGCTCTGATTTTCTGAACAAGCGGTCTTCCCATTTTATCCCGGGACCGCAACCTGTTGTAGGATCTGTCGAATGATTTCACTCGCGCGGGTCCGTTGGTTTTCACGTACCAGGGACTTGGTAATCACCCGGTGTGCTAAGACGGGGACTGCTAGCTCTTTGATGTCATCCGGTGTGACATAGTCGCGTCCTTCCGTAAACGCTTTACTTTGAGCGGCATGGGAAAACGTGATCGCGCCCCGCGTACTGACGCCTAACGTGAGTTCCGGATGATTGCGGGTCGTGTCGACAATTTCCAGGATGTAGTCCGTTAGAGAATCATCGACGCGCACGTCACTGACAGCTTGTTGCATTTCTCTTAACTGTTTCACGGTGAGCACAGGCTGCAATGTGTCTACAGGCTCACCCGATCGATGCTGGATTAAAACATCCCGTTCGATCGAGCGTTCAGGGTAGCCGATATCGATACACATCATGAATCGGTCGAGCTGGTTTTCCGGTAAAGGATAGGTGCCTTCAAATTCATACGGGTTTTGCGTGGCCAGAACGAAGAAGGGGGGCTGCAACGGAATCGTTTGCCCTTCCACACTCACCTGACCTTCATTCATCGCTTCCAGCAGGGCGCTTTGTGTGCGAGGTGGCGTACGGTTGATTTCATCCGCCAGCAGGATGTTGGAAAAAATCGGACCTTTGCGGAATTCAAATTCTCCCAGGTTGGGAAGAAAGACATTCGATCCCAAAATATCGGAAGGCAGCATATCCGGCGTGAACTGAACCCGCTTGTAGTTGCAATCCAGGCTTTTCGCAATTGCTTTCGCGAGTGAGGTTTTACCTACGCCAGGTGCATCTTCGATCAGAATATGACCTTCCGCCAGCAATGTCACAATCGCGAGTTGCACGACCTCCGGTTTGCCGATGAGGACACTGGAAATATTATCGTGAAGAATTTTGACCAGGCCTGCAGTTTCTTGCTGGGAACGAACTTCCATTTATGATCCATTTCTGATGGGAACACCTGCTGATGCAGGGGAGAGCACTTTTGAGTTATTAAGTTTCAGGATTACAGAAATCGGTTACGCATTTCAACTCATAGTGTATCCAGTTATTAACGCTTATGGAATTATGCGAAAACAAGTGAAATAATTCTGTACAATTGTCGGAATGAATTTCATTATAGAGAAGCCAATTGTAAAGAAAACAAAAATATGAGTACAATCAGCGCATGATCTCAGCATAATTTGAATTTTTCAGCTTGATTTCAGCGCGTTTAAGTTCATTCAAATCAGTGGCACCATTATCCATAATTAATTTATTTCATCAGGATCATTCATCATGTCGGGCTCAAAACAGGCGATTGACCGGTTCGAAACTCTCTCACGACGTTCTTTTTTGAAAACCGGAGGAATCAGTCTGGTTGGTTTGAGTCTGTTAGAGAACCTTGTAATTCAAGAACTGGCCGCAGCGCCTGTGAAACCTGATCAAACAGTTCCTACGTTGAATCGATTCCCGCGCATGGTGCAGGAATACTTTGTTGGTCGTGTCAGGGAACAGGAAGCGAAAACCATTGAGCGGCTAAATGCACTCAAAACAAAAGAGGATGCAGAAGAATATGTACGTTCCGTGCAGAAACGAATTCGCGAAGCATTCGGGCCAAATCCCGAGCGGACACCTTTGAATGCACGCGTCACGAAAACAACTGACCGTGATACTTATACCATCGAGAACGTCATTTTCGAAAGTCGTCCCGGCTTTCTGGTCACGGCGAATCTTTATATTCCAAAAGGAATCACGAAACCGGCTCCTGGCGTGGTAGGTACCTGCGGTCATTCTCATAATGGAAAAGCAGAAACCGCCTATCAGTCGTTTTCACAAGGGTTGGCCCGAAAAGGCTACGTCGTGCTGATCTATGATCCCATTGGCCAGGGCGAGCGGGTTCAATATCCCGGCGACGATCTGAAATCGACGATTGGTGTGGGGGTTCGCGAGCATTTGCATGGTGGCAATCAACAGTTTCTGGTCGGAGAGAATCTGTCGATGTGGCGTGCCTGGGATGGCGTTCGAGCATTGGATTATCTGCTCACTCGAAAAGAGGTTGATCCCAAACAGGTGGGAGTCACCGGAAACTCGGGTGGCGGAACCATGACCACCTGGCTGTGTGGCGTGGAGCCCCGCTGGACGATGGCGGCTCCCAGTTGTTTCGTAACGACGTTCCGTCGCAACATGGAGAACGAACTTCCCGCAGATACCGAACAGTGTCCGCCGAAAGTATTAGCGCTGGAGCTGGATCATGCCGACTTCCTGGCCGCCCAGGCGCCGAATCCGGTCCGCATTCTGAGCAAAGAACGCGACTACTTCGATGTCCGCGGAGCGCGGGAGGCGTATCTGCGTTTGAAACGGCTGTATAAGCTGCTGGGGAAAGAAGAAAACGTATCGCATTTTGTCGGACCAACCTATCATGGTTATTCGCAGGAAAATCGCGAAGCCATGTATGAATGGTTCAACCAGGCGACCGGTGTCTCCAGTGAATCCCAAGAGCCAAAACTGACCATCGAAAAAGATGAAACGCTATGGTGCACTCCTAAAGGGTCTGTGGCTGATCTCGGCTCCAAACCGATTCATGTCTTTACAGCGGAACGATCAAAGGAACTGGCGCAACAACGGAAACTCAAAAAAGGCGCCGCCCTCAAGTCGGCGGTGGCTGATACGCTTCGTTTGAAGCATGCTGAGGGGACTCCCGATTATCGAATTTTACGAAACCGGGGCGGAAAAAATTATCCACTGAAGTATGCGATTACCTACGCAGTGGAAACCGAGCCCGGTATTCAGGCAATCGTCTATCGCGTGTCTGATGAGCGACTCTATTCCCGCCCACCGCAGAATGCCGGTAAACAGGCGACCTTATATGTTTCCCATGTTTCATCTGATGCAGAACTGCGAGAAGAGCCGCTGTTAAAAACCGCCAGCCAGGATAAAGACCGCGTGCTTTATACCTGTGATGTGCGAGGCATTGGAGAGTCGATGCCGGATACGACCAATCCGAAGTCGTTTTTCACTCCCTATGGAAGTGATTATTTCTACGCCGCACATTCGGTGATGCTTGATGAGCCTTATATCGGGCAAAGAACATTTGATGTCTTGCGCACCCTCGACTGGCTGGCTGCGAACGGGCATACCGACATTCACCTGATTGGTCGAGGCTGGGGGGCGTTACCGGCGACATTCGCTGCGTTGTTTTCACCACATGTGAAACAGGTCACATTAAAAAATGCGTTGACCTCCTTCAGCGAGATCGCAGAGACTGAACACTATCATTGGCCTTTGTCGACGTTGGTTCCCAATGTATTGACGTCCTTTGATATGCCAGAATGCTATGCAGAACTGAAGGCAAACAAAGGTCTTACGCAAATTGCTCCCTGGGGAGCAAAAGGCGCCGACAGTTAAGAACAGACTCAAACAGCCTTGCGTCAACGGGGGCCCGCTCGTCACAATAGTACTATTCAGTGTGAGCGGGCGTTTTTCATTTCTTCGAACAAGAAACTGGCAATATCGTGAGCAGCGATCCTACGATGGAACCTTCCGATCTGGAAGCCGTTGAGAAATTACATCAGGCCTATGAACGACTGATGCAGGAAGTGAATCGGGTTGTGATCGGGCAGCATCAGGTTGTCGAAGAATTGATGATCTCATTGCTGGCGGGGGGACATTGTCTGCTGGTGGGAGTGCCCGGCCTGGCAAAAACGTTAATCGTGCATACGCTCGCCGATACATTAAACCTGTCGTTTAACCGGGTGCAGTTTACCCCCGACTTGATGCCGGCTGACATCACCGGAACCGATGTCATTCAGGAAGATAAAAGCACCGGCAATCGCGATTTCAAATTTCTGCCCGGCCCGATCTTTTCAAATGTGGTCCTGGCGGATGAAATCAACCGTACGCCCCCCAAAACACAAGCGGCTCTCCTGGAAGCCATGCAGGAGCATCAGGTGACAGCGGGGGGACGCAAACATAAGTTGCCCGATCCTTTCTTTGTGTTGGCGACCCAGAACCCGATTGAGCAGGAGGGAACCTATCCGCTGCCAGAGGCACAGTTGGACCGCTTCATGTTTGAAGTGAAAGTCGACTATCCCAGCGAAGAGGAAGAGTTCGCCATTGTGCGGCAGACCACATCCGACGATTCTTACTCCGTCCAGAAAGTGCTGGACCTGGATGAGTTGCTGTCGTTTCAGTCGCTCGTTCGAAGAGTGCCTGTCGCCGATCATATTATCCGCTATGCAATGCAGTTTGCTCGCATGACACGCATCAAACCGGGTGAAGAGACAAACGCAGACGAGGTGCCCGACTTCATTCGAGAGTTTGTCAGTTGGGGCGCAGGGCCGCGTGCCAGTCAGAATCTGATTTTGGGCGCCAAAGCCCGGGCGATTCTTCACGGGAAGTTGTATGTGAGTACGGATGATGTGCGTGCGGTGGCACATCCTGTTTTGAGGCACCGAATCATTACGAATTTCAACGCGGAAGCAGAGGGCATGACTCCCGATAAAATTGTAGACCGCCTGATCCAACTCATCTCTGTCGATTCCTCTCAGGAAAAACTTGATGGAAGATTACCACAAGTATTTAGATCCACAGACGCTCGCTAAGGTCCAGAATCTGGATCTTGCAGCGCGGCAGATTGTGGAAGGCTATGTCTCTGGTTCCCACAAGAGCCCCTTTCACGGGTTTTCCGCTGAGTTTGCACAGCACCGCGAATATTCGGTCGGCGACGATCTGCGCTATGTCGACTGGAAAGTGTATGCGAAATCGGACCGGTATTATCTCAAACAGTATGAAGCTGAGACAAACTTTACTTGCTACATCCTGCTCGATTGCAGTGAATCGATGCGTTATCAATCGGCCAACGCCGCACTCTCCAAATGGGAGTATGGCAGACTGGTCGCGGCGGCTCTGGCGTATGTGGTGATCAAACAGCAGGACGCTGCCGGGCTTTGTACGGTGAATGATCACGTGCTTGATTTTCTCAGACCTTCCAGCCAACCGACGCATTTGAAGCAGATGTATTATACGATGGAACAAACTAAGCCGTCCGGTGAGTCGGGCCTGGGAAAAGTGTTCCACGAGCTGTCTGAGCGAATTTCCCGTCGCAGTTTAATCATTATCATCAGCGATCTGTTTGATGATCTTGATTCCGTGATGTTAGGGTTGAAACATTTTCGACATCGTAAACATGATGTCAGCCTGTTACAGGTGATTGATCCGGCGGAGCAGGACTTTCCGTTTCAGGAGCCGGTCCTGTTTAAGGGGCTGGAAAATCTGCCCGAGCAGATGGCGGAGCCACGTTCACTGAAGAAAGCATATCAGGCAGAATTTGAGAAGTTCCTCAAAGCCGTGCGGCGTGGCTGTCGTGATTTAAAAATGGATTATGGGTTGGTCCGTACCGACCAATCGCTGGATGTTGCGTTATCTGCCTTCCTGTCCCATCGCCAGTCAAGAGTGGGTTCTTAAACATTTACCGATCTTTTCTTTCATGACCGAATTAGCATTGTATCCCATTTTGGCATTCGGATTCGCCAGCCCCTGGTTATTGACGGGGCTCTTGGCGGCGGGGATACCGGTGCTGATCCATTTGCTGCATAAACGAAAATTTATTGAAACCGAATGGGCGGCGATGAAGTTTTTGTTGATCGCCACCAAAAAATATTCGCGACGCGTCCGGTTCGAACAGTTACTGGTTCTGCTGGTTCGTTGCCTGATTTTGCTACTCCTGGCGATTGCATTTTCGCGACCGTACTGGTCAGTGCAAGGTGGCCTTTTTGAATCAACGGCTCCCGTGCATCGAATTCTGGTCATCGATTCGTCGTTTAGCATGCGCTGGAAGGATGACGAACAGTCCTTGTTCGAAGCAGCAAAAGAACTCGCCCGTGAGCAGGTTTCCGATTCAAGCACAGGAGATGCCTTCCAACTGATTCAAATTTCCAATTCCTCGCCGCAGGCTTTGATCTCCCGACCTTCACGGCAGCAGACGTATGTGTTAGATGAAATCGAACGCATGCAGCCGACCGAGGAATACGGCAATGTGGGGCAGGCCTTGCAGACAGCACTGGATTTTCTGGGTCAGGCACAGGAACTGGCACAAAAAGAAGTCATTGTCATCAGCGATTTTCAAGCAGAAAGCTGGACTCCGTTGCAGTCAGATGAGGGAAGTTCGCGGATTCGTTCTTTGATGGAAGCGATATCGAAAAAAGCGACTTTGGTCCTCAAGGATGTTGGTTTGTCGGAAGAAACGAATCTGGCAGTCATCGACTTTTCCAGCAATTCTGTGTTTGCCACGTTGGGGCAGCCAGTTCGTTTTGGGGTTACGTTGCATAATTATGGTGGGTTGAATCAGGAGCAGGTCAATTTGCAGTTGTTTGTCGATGATCAACTGGTGAATCAGAAACGAGTGGACCTCCCCGCCAATTCGGATACGCAGACCGAATTCACGTACCGCTTTACCAAAGTGGGAGATCATCGGATGGAAATCAGGCTCGCCGAGGATCGTCTGCCTCTGGATAATCGGCGCTGGAGGGTGATGCCTGTCAAAAAAGAAATCAACGTACTCCTGGTGAATGGTCGGCAGTCAGGCGAAGCAATGGGCCGTGCTACCGATTATCTTGAACTCGCATTGTCCCCTTCATTAAAAGAACAGCCTTGGCAGGGGATTATCAAGCCGCACGTGATCAGTGAAGGCGAACTGACGAATACGGAATTGAGTCTGTACGATGCCGTGGTGATTTGTGATGTCGCACTCTTTACCGAGAATGAGCGAGATCTGCTCAAACGCTATGTGAAACGCGGGGGTGGGCTGATCATCAGTCTCGGAGAACAGGTCAATGCCGAAAATTATAATCAGACAATCTTCCAGCCGGACAGCGGTTTGCTGCCGTTAAAATTATTGAACCGACGTGGTGATGCCGATAAACCGACAACGCTGTTCGAATTTGATCCGTTGAAATATCAGCACCCGGTGATTGAACTTTTCAAAGGCAATCCGGACGCCGGCCTGGAGACAACACATCTTTACGAATATTTTCAAGCGGAAATTCTACCCGATCCCAATACCCGATTGATATTGAATTTCGATACGAATGACCCGGCGGTGATCGAGAGCACACTCGGTCGTGGCAAAGTGATATTGATCACCACCTCACTGGATCGTCATTGGGGAACGTGGGCAATCTGGCCGAGTTTTCCTCCGATGATGAATGAATTCGTACTTTATGCAGCAACCGGAAAATGGGGCAAGCGTGAGTCACTCGTTGGTCAGCCGCTGGAAATTGTGATACAGGAAAATCAGCGAACGCTCTCCCCCCGGATGATCACTCCCGGCGAACAGGAATTTCCTCTTCGAAGTGTCCTCGACAAAGACTCCGAATCCAGAAGCATTTCCTTTAACCAGACCTTCCACTCAGGAATCTACGAGTTGGACTGGGGAACGTCCGCTGCCGAGAATACACTGTTTGCCGTGAATGTCTCTCCGCAGGAAAGTGATCTGAGACACATCGGCCCTCAGGTGATTCCGCCACACTATTTTCATAAGCAGAACAGTACGCCGAGCGTGTCGGATGAACAACCCCAGGAGCAGAGTTACGAAGCCGGTTTATCCGAAATTCTGCTACTGACCGTTCTGGCTTTGATTGTGGTAGAGCAGTTGTTACTCTGGCGATTTTCTGTTGGTGCACTTTCTTTTCTGGCTGTGATGCTGGTGTGCTGTCTGAGTTTGTTTTTCCAGCGTTGATCTATAGTGAGTCTATAATCTGGAATCCGGTTTTGGTATAATAAGCGGCTCACGATTACAATTCCTATCTTAAAACTAGAGGAAAACCAGACTGCGATGGGTTTGAACAAAAAACAGAAAAAGCAAATTGATGTGGCTCGTCAAAAGATCCAAAAGCTGCGTCAGCGATTAACGGGAGCCAAAGAACAGATGGACGATCCCCAGGAAGTGAAAAATCTCGAACAGGAGATTGCTGCCCAGGAAGATCTGATCAAAAAAGTTCAAGAAGATTCCTGAGTCAATCCAGAAAACGAACCACTGATTGATTTGAATTCGTCTCGTAATAAAAGTCCGGCATTGTGTCTGCTTCGCATCCCCCCACGATTATTGTCGTCCATCCCAAAGAACGAAAAAGTAAATGTACCGTGCAGACCTTGCGCACGCATGAGGATTTTATTTTCTGGAAATACCCCCGGAAAGAACCCGAGAAATTAATCCACTACGTTCGCCTGGGAATGGGGGGGCCACAGATCAGTCCGGCAGACGCTGCCTCGGGACTACTGGTTTTGGATGGCACCTGGCGGCTGGCGGAAAAAATGGAGCCCGCGTTTGAAGAACTGCCGGTCCGCAGTTTACCGACCTGGGAAACCGCTTATCCTCGCGTCTCCAAGCAGTTTGATGATCCGTCAGCCGGACTGGCAACGATTGAAGCCATTTTCATCGCCTATCACTTGATGGGATATGAGACAGCAGGCTTATTAGACGGCTATTACTGGGCCGAGGAATTCCTGGAAAAAAATCGCGATCAACTTATCTGAGGGGAACACTCTTCAATTCACCGCTTTTGTTGGCTCCTCTTCTGAGTTAAACGATTGATAGGTGTGCACAATTTCTCGAAGCTTCTCCCGATTGACGGGCTTCGTTGTATAATCGTTACAACCGGCCTCAATACATTTTTCACGATCACCACTCATGGCATGCGCCGTTAAGGCAACGATTGGCAATTGATATCCCTGTTCCCGTAACATTTTGGTGGCACCATAACCGTCCAGAACAGGCATCGACATATCCATCAGGATGACATCAAACGGTTTCCCGTTCTCTTGTGCATTCAGTGCCCGTCTGACGGCAATATCTCCGTTTTCTGCCAGCATAACCTGGGCTCCCTCTTTTTTGAGCAAGGTCGAGATCAGGCGTTGATTATCAATACCATCCTCGGCCAATAGCACGGAGCAAACCCCTTTGATCTTTTCAGCCGCAGCTCCAGCGGCAAAGATGCCGTCCTGGTTACTGACTCGAATTGCTTTCAATGCAGTCATGGGGTCTTCGTGAAACTCAAGGCTCTCCAGATCTCCCATACTGATTGTTAAAGTGAATACGGTACCTTCCTTGGGAACGCTTTCGCAGACGAGATCGCCCCCCAACATATTGGAGAGTCGTTTACTGATGGCCAGACCCAGACCGGTTCCCCCAAACTTACGCGTTGTAGAAGAGTCTGCCTGGACGAACGGCTGATACAGATTTTTCATTTGTGCAGCCGTCATTCCGATGCCAGTGTCCTGAACTTTGAACTGTAACATCGGAGCTCCCGATTCCGATGTTACAAAGGAAGTTTCCATGATCACTTTTCCGCCATCAGGTGTGAATTTAATGGCATTCCCAACCAGGTTGATCAGAATTTGTTTGAGGCGCGTCGGGTCACTTTTGATCTCTTTCGGGATTTTGCCTTTGAATTTCAGCTTGAACCGTATTTCCTGATTTTCAGCGCGAACGCTCATTAATGACTGAATTTCTTTCAGTTTCTCCAGCAACGGAAATTGAATCGTTTCAATGGTCAGTTTTCCGGATTCAATTTTGGAAAGATCCAGAATATCATTGATCAACTCCAGCAGATAATTTCCATTTCGCTTGATCACATCCAACAATTTTAAACTGCCCGGACGTCCCCAGCTTTCTTCAACGAGCAGATCAGTATATCCCAGAACGGCTGTCATCGGTGTGCGTAATTCGTGGCTCATATTTGCCAGGAATTCACTTTTAGCACGCGATGCGGCTTCGGCATCTTTATTAGCCTGCTTCAGTCGTTCGGCTTTTTCTTCGAGCTCTCTGCGAACGATTTCCAGATTATCTGTTCGATCTTTGAGCTCCTTCAGTGCCTGATCTCGAATTTCTGAGACCCGATTGTATTGTTTGGCGATTAATCCGACATCACTATGTTCGTCCAGATCTTTGATCGGACTGGAATCACCTTGAATATGCTGTTCCATCGAATTCAGGAGTTCGTACATTTCTGTCGTGGCACCATGCTCTGCCATATTCAGCCCCATTTCCTCTTCTTCGGGTGTCACCCGCAGCCGAATAAAATTGCTCACGACACGAAGCGTGACCCAACAGAAAGAGAAACACCAGATAAAACAGACTGCACAACCCAGCAATTGGACCAGGAACTGATGAAACCGGGAATTAACAAGAAACTCGGCGGGTACGAAAATCGCGACAGCGAGGGTTCCCCAGACACCGGCAAAACCATGCACAGGGATTACGCCAATCGTATCATCCAGTTGGCTGCGTTCCAGCAACCAGGTCCCGCCTTCCATCACGAGTGCAGCTACGATACCAATTAATACGGCTGAAGTGTGGGCGATCACATCACAGCTGGCACTACTGGCCACAAGTCCGGCCAATAGACCATTCAGAATATTTTCAATCTCAATATGTTTACGTTGATAAAATTGCCAGATCAGTAAGGTAATCGCTCCCGCAGCCGAAGCGAGAAAGGTATTGATCAAGATTTGAGGTACATGGGCAGTAAAACCAAACTCGCTTCCACCATTAAAACCAAACCACCCAATCCAGAGAATGAAGACACCGGTTGTGGCTAAAGTCAGATTGTGGCCTTTAAATTTACGAGCGCTGTTTTTATTCGAGAATCTTCCCAGCCGCGGACCCAGAATCATAATCGACGCTAAAGCAGCCCAGGCTCCGATTGAGTGAACCACCGTAGAACCGCTGAAGTCCTTGAATCCCAGTGACTCCAGCCATCCGGGAGCTTTGCCGGCAAAGTGACTCGTCCACGCCCAATGGCCGAATACAGGGTAGATTAAACCACCCAGAACAATGGCAAGAACCACATATGCGGTGAAACGCATTCTTTCAGCAGAAGCACCCGAGGCAATCGTCGCTGCGGTCACGCACAGCATCAGTTGAAACAGGAAGAAGGCCGACAGAAACACGTTGGTTCCCGAATTAATATACGGAAAGTGAGACGTACCAATTAAACCGCCGCTCGTCGTTCCAAACATCAGACCGAATCCGAAAATCCAGAACAGAATACCGACTACGCTGACATCGACAATATTCTTAATCGCAACATGGATGCTGTTTTTTGATCGGGATAAACCGGATTCCAGGCAGCAAAATCCGGCCTGCATGAACAGGACAAAAATACTGCAAACAAGAATCCAGACGATGTCAATTTGTTGATGTAGATCCATTGTGATATCGATTCAATTATCTTGAAGATCAGTTTTCATTGCACTTACTGAGAAAAGTTAATCACAGACTTAAGTGACTTGAGAGTCAGGTCGGAGAATGAGGCAAATAGGCCACATAATCTCACGTGTAAAAAGTTTATGTTTTTTTGAATCAACATGTGGCTTAAACTCAACAAATTCCCATCGCTGTTCACTTTGCAGAGTGACATGCATGAAATGCCTGTATCTGAGTGGAGGGGGAATAATTAATTTGTCTAGATGTACGAAATGGAGTCAGGAAAAACCTCTCGATCGGCAAGCGGTTATTGAACCTCAACTTAAGGCTCCCATCCAATTTGAACCTCAATCCGTAAAACCGTTACAGGCAATCAGATTGCTTTAGGCCCTCCGGTCAGAACTCACTTCAGAAATAATTGATGGGTTGAGAAAGCCTTCTCTCCAAACCAGTAGATAAAGATTCAGCAGAGCTGCAATACCTGCCAGGTTGGTGATGCGATCCCACCTGTCAGGCGTCGGTCTGGTCAACTTTGCATCATGTTCCAGTTTGAGGCGTGACTGGCCAAAATCGGAGGTTTCAGTACGAGCAGCACGGCCTAAAGATTGTTCGGGTCTAAGAGAGTTACCCAGTCGCGACGTATCAGCCCGGCACGTTTCAAAGACCGTTCTGGTACTTTCTGGTCTGCTTTGCTTGATTATTTCGCTTCGCTTGTTAACGTTGGGAAGATTTGCGCAAAAAAAGGTAGTGCAGCCCAAAGATAATGAACATTTGCTGTTAAGGTGATGTGACAAAGTGCCCAGACGCGACGATATTCACAAAATATTGATCATTGGCTCCGGTCCGATTGTGATCGGGCAAGCCTGTGAGTTTGACTATTCCGGTACACAAGCCTGTAAGGCTTTGAGAGAAGACGGTTATGAGGTGGTATTGGTGAACTCCAATCCCGCTACGATTATGACCGATCCCGATACCGCTCATCGGACCTATATCGAGCCGATTACCTGGCAATACATTCAAAAAGTAATCGAAATCGAGAAACCAGACGCCTTGTTGCCAACGCTCGGAGGCCAGACCGGCTTGAATGCCGCCATGGATCTTGCCCGCCGGGGAATCCTCGATCAACTGGGGGTCGAGTTGATCGGCGCCAAGGAATCGGTCATCGCCAAAGCCGAAAGCCGCGATCAATTCAAAGAGGCCATGACGAAAATCGGCCTCGACTGCCCCCGCAGTGCGGTCGTTCATAATATGGAAGAGGCCAATGCCGCAGTGAAGGACATCGGCTTGCCAATCATCATTCGCGCCAGTTATACCCTGGGTGGAACAGGCGGCGGAGTTGCCTACAACCGCGAGGAATTCGAACAAAAAGTACGGAGCGGTCTCGCGCTCTCTCCCGTCAATGAAGTCCTGCTCGAAGAATCCATCCTCGGCTGGAAAGAATACGAGATGGAGGTCATGCGTGACCAGGCCGACAATGTTGTGATCATCTGCGCGATCGAAAACTTTGACCCGATGGGCGTGCATACCGGTGATTCCATTACTGTTGCACCGGCCCAAACGCTGACCGACAAAGAATACCAGCGGATGCGCGATGCCACGATTGCCTGTATGCGTGAAATCGGCGTTGAAACCGGCGGTTCCAACGTGCAGTTTGCCATCAACCCCGACACCGGCCGCATGACGATTATCGAAATGAATCCCCGCGTCAGCCGCTCCAGCGCGCTGGCTTCGAAAGCGACCGGGTTCCCCATCGCCAAAATCGCCGCAAAACTTGCCGTTGGGTATCGACTCGATGAAATTCGGAACGACATCACCCGCGAAACACTGGCCTGTTTTGAGCCAACCATCGATTACGTCGTCACCAAAATTCCCCGCTGGACGTTCGAAAAATTTCCCGACGCGGATCCTGTGCTGACCGTGCAGATGAAATCGGTCGGCGAAACCATGTCCATCGGGCGTACGTTTAAAGAGTCGCTCCAGAAAGCACTTCGCGGCCTGGAGATCGGCCACTTCGGACTGGGGGGCGGTAACAAAGACCTCTGGGGAACCTCCAAGCAGCCATCCAAAGATAAGATCCAGGCAAAGCTGTCTGTTCCCAATGAAGAACGCATCTTCTATGTCCGTTATGCTTTCAAGTTTGGACTGACGACAGAACAGATTCATGAATTGTGCGATATCGATCCCTGGTTCCTGAATCACATCAGACAACTGGTTGAGTTTGAAGACCAGATCCGCCAGGTTGCCCGTCTGGAAGACATGGACTACGCGTTCATGAAAAAAGCCAAGCAGTATGGATACTCCGACAAACAACTCGCCTTCTGGCTCGATTCCACCGAAATGGATGTTCGCCACTACCGCAAGAATCTGGGGATTGAAGCGACCTTCAAACAGGTCGATACTTGTGCTGCCGAATTCGAAGCCTTCACGCCGTATTTCTATTCCACTTACGAGCAGGAAGACGAAACACCGGCGAATACCGACCATAAACGTCGGATTATGATTCTCGGCGGCGGCCCCAATCGTATCGGGCAGGGGATCGAATTCGATTACTGCTGCTGTCAGGCTTCGTTCGCTCTGCAAGAGTTGGGCATCGAAAGCATCATGGTCAATTCGAACCCCGAAACCGTTTCGACCGACTATGACACCTCCGACCATCTGTTCTTCGAGCCACTCACAACCGAAGACGTGCTGAATATCTGCGATCGGATGAAACCCGATGGCGTGATCGTACAGTTCGGCGGTCAGACGCCTCTTAACCTGGCTCGCGGGCTGGAAGCCGCTGGCGTCAACATCATCGGAACCAGCCCCGAAATGATCGATGCGGCTGAAGACCGCGAACGCTTTCAGGCGATTCTGGAAAAACTGGAACTGCACCAACCCCCCAATGGCATCGCCACTGATACTGAAAGTGCTCGCACCGTCGCTAATAAAATCAGCTATCCGATTCTGGTTCGACCCAGTTATGTTCTCGGCGGCCGGGCCATGGAAATCTGTTACGATGAAGAATCTCTCGTTCGCTATATGAACGAAGCCGTCAACGCCTCCCCCGATCATCCAGTACTCGTCGATCAGTTCCTGGAAGATGCGATCGAAGTCGATGTCGATGCCATTTCCGACGGAATCACCACCCTCGTCGGCGGCGTGATGGAACACATCGAAGAAGCCGGCGTGCACTCCGGCGATTCTGCCTGTGTGCTGCCGCCGCACTCGCTGCCTGATTCTGTGATTGATGAAATCAAACGGGCCACACACGCCCTGGCACGCGAACTGAAGGTCAAAGGGCTGATGAATATCCAGTTCGCCGTCAAAAAGACAGATGACGAATACACGGTCTATATTCTGGAAGTCAACCCGCGTGCCAGCCGGACGTCTCCATTCGTCTCGAAAGCCACCGGGCTCTCTCTGCCACGCGTGGCTGCGAAAGTGATGGCGGGAGTCTCCTTGCTTGAGCAAGGCGTCACCAGAGAACCTGTGCCCAGACATACCTCGGTCAAAGAGAGCGTGTTCCCCTTCTCCCGCTTCCTGGGCGTCGATATCATTCTCGGCCCCGAAATGCGTTCGACCGGCGAAGTGATGGGGATTTCGGAAGGCTTCGCGATGGCGTTTGCCAAAAGCCAGCTTGCCGCCAGTACCAGTCTGCCTTCGGAAGGCACTGTCTTCATCAGTATGGCCGACGTCTACAAAGACATGATGATCGAGCCGGCCCGCCGACTCATCGAACTCGGTTTCAAGATCGTCTCCACTTCCGGAACCGCTCGCGTGTTGAAAGAAGCAGGGATTGAAGTCGCCACCGTCAAGAAACTCAAAGAGGGACGGCCCAACCTGCTCGACATGATGGCGAATGAAGAAGTACAGTTCATCTTCAATACTCCCAGCGGCAAAGGGTCGCGAACCGACGAAGGAAAAATTCGCTCGGCTTCCGTCTCTTACGGCGTGACCTGCGTGACCACCATCCCCGGCTGTCTCGCGGTTGTCAAAGCCCTGGAAGCCCTCGCTGCTGACCCCACACCGCAGGTCCGGGCACTGCAGGACTGGATGGCCGAAATTGAAGTCTGCTGAGATCACTGTGCCAGGGTGCTCCAATAATTCTTGACAAACAGGCGCCTGTTTGAATTTCCATTTTACCCCTGTTTCACAGGGGTATTTTCTTTTCTTGACTCTCTCACGCCTATTTTGAAAATGCGGACCATGCGTCGCGCGCGCGAGCAGGGTCGAAAGAAATTGTGAAGACTTGCTTCCCCTGTTGAAAAACGCACTATAAAACCCGCTGGTTTGAGCGCGTTTTGGGGCTGTCTGAACAGGAAAGCACTTTCGAATGAACATGATTCTGTGCGACATTTTGAACGCAAACTGACACTGTTTGAACAATAGTACGACAACCTCCGACAAGATCCGGACGACATTATGCCATGTTTGAGCTTCCTGCTTGACGCACTCACGCCGATCACGATGATGGACTGACTCGCAGCAGGAGCGAGATCATACAACATCCCTGCCGAAAGAGACGTTCTGTGAAAAGGCAGACTTGTGTCGGATTTTATCCGATGTCGCTCATACAGGCAGAGATGAAAAGCGAGAAGTATCGTTGTTGAAGTTCACCGGTTTCTTCGTTTCCGCGCAGCGTATGTCGGGCGGCGTTTTTCTGCATGAAATACAAAGTAACCGTCGATCTCATGCACGTCTGTGCCGCCGAAAATGCTGGAGAGTTTTTTCTGGTACCACAACCGACGCCGTGTGACCATTACCATTTGCCCGCCGATCTTCAGGCGGTTGAACCCTTTCATGATGAAGTGCTTGGCGACGGAAAAATCTTCATGGTAAGGCGGGTTCGACAGGATCCAGTCAAAATCGGTTTCCTGATGATCCTGGAAACCGTTGCTTTGGAGAATGGTGACACCCGCGACATTGTTCTGCTCGGCATTCCGTCGTGCGGTTTTCACTGCCAGTGGGTCGACGTCCGTCATCACCACATTTTCCGGCCCCACGATCTTTGCCGCTAAGATTCCCACCACGCCATACCCGCACCCCAGATCCAGCACACGCTGTCCCGGTTCGAACGTCACCGTGGATAACATGGCCTCCGTTCCCCGATCCAGATTTTTAGGAGAAAATAAGTCGGGCGCAGTTTCAAATGTGACGTGCTGACTATGATAGGAAAAGGAAAATGCCATACAGGATCGACAGCCTGGAAATAGAACGGTTTTCTGTTAAGAATCAAGATTCAGGGGAGTACCTTGATTGTCTCGATTCACTCAGCTGGTTACGTTATTAACAGTATCTTCACTGGAACCATACACTTCCAGTGGGGATTTATCCATGACAAGTATCGGTTTTCCGGAAGTGTGAAAGTTTTTTCCGGCACTGGTACCTGCACGCAAGGATTTGGCGAATGGAAAAAGCAGCTCAGGCACATTTCAAACCCGGATTAACCACATGGATTCTAACGAGTCTGGTGTTGGGGATCGTCTGTGGTTTGTTTTTTGGTGATCTGTGCGCCCCGCTCAAAGCGGTTGGCGATATCTTTATCGGTCTGTTGCAGATGACCGTGCTTCCGTATATCACTCTCTCCCTGATTCTGAATCTGGGGCGGATCTCAATCAAACAGACACGCAATATGGCGTTCACGGTCATTGTATTGCTTTTGATTTTGTGGTGTATCGGCCTGTTCTCCGTCGCTCTGATGTCTCTCTCGTTTCCGTTCTGGCAAAAGGGGGCGTTCTTCAGTACCAGTATTATCGAAGGACCGAAGACAGAGAGCCTCTACGACCTATTCGTCCCCGCCAATCCCTTTTTCTCGCTCGCCAATAATGCGGTCCCTGCCGTAGTTTTGTTCTCAATCGGTGTGGGGATCGCTTTAAGCAGTATCCCCAGACGGGAACATCTGCTCGATCCCCTCTCCGTTGCTGTCAGCGCGTTGATGAGGCTGAACCGCTTTGTTGTGCATCTCTCGCCGTTTGGCGTATTCGCGATTGTCGCGTATGCCGTTGGCACATTGCCCTTTGAAAAATTCGGTTTGCTACAGGCCTATCTCATTACCTATTCTGTTGCGACCATCATGATCACAGTGGGTATCTTGCCGATGCTGCTTTCGATCTGCACTCCCGTCCGCTACTGGGATGCAGTACGCGTTTCACAGCCGGCAGTGATCGCGGCGTTCGTGCTCAGCAGTACGTTTGCAGTGCTGCCCCTGATTGTGGAAGCAGCGCGAGAATTATTAGACCGCTATGATCTGGAAAAAGACGAAACCGGCGGCTCGCCCGATGTGCTGGTGCCCCTCGTCTTTCCCTTTCCCGATCTGGGCCGGATTGTCGGCCTGATTTTTATTCCATTCTCCGCCTGGTTCTATGGCACCAGCTTAATGCCCGAGCAATATCCCAAGTTTCTCTCGCTGGGTATGGCCGGTTCGTTCGCTAAGCCTGCTGTCACGATTCCCTGGCTGCTCGACCTGATGCATATTCCGCACGATATTTTTCAACTTTATCTGGCGGTCGGCGTCTATACCACCCGACTGGGAGATGCCCTGCGGACGGTCTACCTGTTTTCGTTTGCGGTACTCACTGCTGCTTCCCTTTCGGGAACACTCAAAGTGCAGTGGAAACGGTTTTTCACATACACGTTTCTTTCACTCTGTCTGGCCGGGATCTTGATTACCGGCATTCATACTGTTCTGGAATTTACCTTCAAGGACCTCTATCAGTCCAAAGCGATGATCGCCGATCGGCAGTTACTGTTCCCTGGAGTCTCTGAGACCATCCTGAAGGAATCGACACCCAACCCCGATCCTATCCAGGAGAATGAAACTCGCATTGATCGTATCCGCAGACGCGGGTCAATCCGCCTTGGTTTTGACGCCAAACGCTTGCCTTTTTCTTACTTCAATGATCAGGGAGAATTAGTCGGCTTTGATATCGATATGGCCCATCGCCTGGCTCTGGATCTGGGCGTGGACATCGAATTTGTTCCGTTCACACCCCAGACCCTGATCAAGCAATTGAACGAGGATCACTTCGATCTGGCTATGTCAGGGTTGGAAGGCACCATCGAACGGGCGACCGCGTTCCCGGTTGCTGATTCGTATATGGATGTCACATTGGCCATTGTCCTGCCTGACTACCGCAAGGTCGACTTTCTGGAATTCGAAGTCTTACGGCATTCACCCCAGCTGAAAATTGCCGTCGTCGCCAATAGCTTTTTTGACGAAAAGGCCCACGAATTCTTTCCCAACGCAAGCTTTGTTTCCATCAATTCCGAAGAGGACTTCTTCCAGAAAAAAGCAGAGGGGGCCGATATTATGGTCACCAGTGCGGAAGCGGGCGCTGCCTGGACGCTGCTCTATCCCGAGTTTTCCGTGATCAACCCTTTTAAGAAAAATGTCCGCGTTCCCATGTATTACCTCGGTGCACACGACATCGAATTTGAAGAGTTCATGGAAGTCTGGCTCGAACTCAAAAAGAAAGAGGGGGTGTTCGACACACTCTACAATTATTGGATTCTCGGCAAAGACGACGCCGTCTCCCAGCCCCGCTGGTCCATCATCCGCAATGTCCTGCACTGGGTCGATTGAAATTGAAAAGACACTCTCTGGCGTAGGGGCGGGTCTATGTGCCCGCCCGCAGGGATTGCGTTGATGACAGTGCCCGCCTTCGCACGGTCAGGTTGGTTCCATTCGAACGGTTCAAAAAGTCCGATCATTGACAGGCGGGGCGACACCCTACTGTATTTCAAAATTAGCCGCAGGGCGTTACCCCCGGTTGGATGCCCTTTTTGGTGTGCGTTCGAAATGCTTGTGGTAGAAAAACATCGGATGGTCCCGAATGGAATTCGGGATTGTCGGAGGCAACAGAGTGTATGGAGTATGTTTCAGACGCGTACCTCATTCTGGAGACTCTGTTGTGAATTGAATGCGTGCGCTGTGAACTCCAGTTCGCTGCGCTCACCCCGGATTGCATCCGGGGCTACCCTGTTCTGTTTTCGTGTTTTTTCGTGGTAGAAAAACAAACCTTATCACCGAGCTAGAGCGAGTCACATTTTACCGTAGCGTGTCTCAATCTAATCTACTCGATCCAAATGGCCCTGGAGACGCTTCAGTAAACTTGGACACAGGCTAATCCCGCTTTTTGAGTTCCTGTTCAATCACGCGCGCTGATTCTTTTCCCTGGGCGGTCGCACCAGTGGCATTGAAGTGAACGTTGCCTGGCTTGGTCCACCATTCTTTGTGGTGTGGTTTGGTAAAGCTGTAAAGATCGTTGACGCCAATTTCGGGATACTCTTTGAGCACTTTCAGCGCGACTGCATTGTATTTCGCAGCGTCGCCGGCGACCCGCCCCGGTTCGCCTTCCGGCACGGGAGTGGTCGTCACGAAAATCAGTTTGGCCTTGGGGGCCAGTTCTTTGAGGTAAGCGATAATCGCACGCAGATTCTTTTCATAGTCTTCCAGAGACGTTACCTGCTTGCCGTTCTTACGATCCAGTTTGCGTCCGTTCAAATATTTCAGATCGTGCAGGCCGACGTTGAAATGGATCACGTCCCAGTCAAAGTCCCAGTGTCCTTTCACCTTTTCGTCGCGCATCGTATCGTGCATCGTTTTCATCTTTTGAATGAATGAAGAGGAATCGCCGCCGTTACAGTACAGGCGATAGACGTTGGCTTTGCCTTTGAGCGCATTGCGTGTGGCATCGGTATAAGCGATCGAAATCGAATCGCCATACAGAAACACATTGGGCAGTTTGGGATTATTTTCTACAAACTGAAATGTAGGCCGTTTCAGAAATCGAGGCGAACGTACCAGCTTTTCCCAGGCGTCTTTGGCCTGCTGCTCTGCAAATACAGATTGAGTCAATACGAGTAGACAGAGTGCGAACACAGGAATCAGTTTGAACGGCTTCATGGTGTCTCTTCTCAATAAAAGGGATCAATGGCAGAATGAGGAATCGGCCACAATCATGGCCTGCTTCCATTTTGGGGTGATTGGATCCCGAACAGCAAGCGGATTGACTCAGGTTTCTGAAAAATCAGCGCATCTGAAGAATGCCGCAATTCAATGTCGTTTTGTGTTGGGTCCGGAATGGGAAAACCATAGAATAGACGGACTGGCCAATTCCATTTGCTGATTTCTGAGGGAGTGCTCACATGAGGGTTTACTGTCTGTTTTGTCTGATGTTTGTTTCAGTCCTTTCCCTGTCAGGCTGTGAAAAACCAGATACGGAAACACCTGCGACGGTGGCTGAACAGGGGGATGAAGCAGCAATTCCCCCAGAAGCGGATGTCGATCTCCCCATGGCCGGCATGGGAATTATGGTCGGGGAAGTCACTCCCAACACCGCACTGGTGCAGGTGCGACTGACAGAGACCGACAAACTGGTAGACCGCGATGTCAAAGGCATGCCAGGCGTTGTGCAATTCACACTGACGCCCATCTCATCAGACAAAGCCGAGGCTGTCAAGGATAGTCCACAAGTGATCCAGGCCGCCGCCGATCACGATTTTATCTCACGGGCCGCGTTTACCGGCTTAAAACCAGGAACGAAATACGAATGCAAAACCGAGATTGGCAAAACGGCAGAACAACTGCACGCTGGTCCTACGGCTCATTTTGAAACCTTACCCGGTCCCACTCTGGCCGAGCCAGTTGATTTTGTTGTCGTGACCGGTATGAACTATGCCAAGTTTCATGGCGATAATCGCATCGATAAGAAACAGCATTTAGAAGAGAATAATACAAAACTGCCGCAACCTTATGCCGGCCCGGATAAACATTTGGGCTACCCCGCGCTGGAGACGATTTTGAAATTGAAGCCGAATTTCTTCATCGGCACCGGCGACAATGTTTATTACGATACGCCCGATAAACCCCGCGCGAAGACGATTCCGGAAATGCGTCAGAAATGGCACGAGCAGTTTGTGCAGCCGCGATATCGTGATCTGTTTGCAGCCGTGCCGACCTATTGGGAAATTGACGATCACGATTACCGCATCGATGACGGCGATAACACGGGCGATCATCATCCCACCCCGGAAGAGGGCCGCCGGATGATGCTGGAACAACTTCCGGTCGCACCGATGAATGATGAGGACGCCAAAACCTATCGGACACATCGTGTGAGTAAAGACCTGCAAATCTGGCTCCCGGAAAACCGGATGTACCGCAGTCCGAACGCGATGGAAGATGGCCCGGAAAAATCAATCTGGGGCAAAGAGCAGAAAGCCTGGTTAAAGAAAACGTTGAAAGAGAGTGATGCGACATTCAAGATTCTCGTCTCGCCGACACCGATGATTGGCCCTGACGATTTACGCAAAACCGACAATCACTGCGACATCGGCGGCTTCCGCCATGAGCGCGATGAGTTCTTCAAATGGCTCAAGGAGAACGGCCTGGATCAGCAGAACTTCTTTATGGTCTGCGGTGATCGGCACTGGCAGTATCACGCCATTGATCCGAGTGGCTTCGAAGAATTTTCCTGCGGCGCGCTCGTCGATGCGAATTCCCGCTTAGGACGCAAGCCCGGCGATCCGAAATCGACTGACCCCAAAGGGCTGATCAAACAGCCCTATTATCAGGATCCGCGATCAGGCGGATTTCTGCAGGTGAAAGTGGCACCGGCCGATAAACAGCAGCCGGCGACACTTTCGTTTCTGTTCTATGATGAGAAGGGCAAGCTGCTCTATCAGCATGACATTCCCCCGCAGAAAAAATAACAACGGCTATTCTTTGAAGTCAGTATCGGCAGTTTTAAGATCAAGTGGTTTGATCCAGACGTTGCGGTAACGGACGTCGTGACCTTCGCACTGGAGCTTGATGCCGCCGGGGGTGTCGGTGATACCGAACCCGTTGTCGTTGCCGCCATCCAGGCCGGAATTCGGGCCGCCCCAGACTTTGTCGATGATCACGTTCTTGTGAACTTTTTTGCCGTTGAAGTAGACTGTGACCATCGGCTTTTCAATGAGCTTTCCGTCTTTGAAACGAGCGGCACGGAAAGTGATGTCGTAGGCATTCCATTTTCCGGTGCCGTTGTAAGCGTGGTAAGGTGATTCGGTTTTGTTAATGACGGCCCCCATGCCGTGCTTGGTTTTGTCTCCGTCGAGAACTTGAATTTCATAGCGGTTCTGTAGGTAGACACCGCTGTTTCCGCCAGGTTTCATCACCAGAAATTCGACGTGCAGCCGGAAGTCGCGGTATTTCTTTTTAGTGACAATGTCGGCTGCCCCGAATTTCCCGCCTGCGGCCACTGGGTCATCAGTCATGATCACGGTTCCATCATTAACCGGGTCTTCGACCACTTTCCACTTGATCGGCAGCGACGAACTGAAACGAGGGCCTTTCCAATAGGTCCACTTTTCGTCGAGTTTCTTCCGGCTGCCGTCCAGCAGAATTTCTGCATCCGTGGGTGGCTTGGCAGAAACGCCGACATCGGCCCGCGCCATTGAGCCGAGCATGGTGAGCATAAAGAGTGAACACAGACTGGTAACAAGTGGAGTGATGCGCATGGTGGTTCCTTCTGGTTAACGGTTATAACGAATCTGCATTATGTTCTATTTCAACTATGAGAACAATTGCTCCATAGAGCAGGGGGAAACAAAAGTGTGATTATGATCAGATTGCCATTTTACCGGGCACTTTGGGAATCTCTCGAGTGCAGGAAAAAATCACTTTTGAAAAAATCTGAAAATTGCGGACCGATAATCGACGTTGCGCGAAATGAAATCCGCAGGCAGATTCCGGGTTGAAATTTTAAATAAGATGTTATGAATCAGCTCTTTCGGTTCTGAAATCAATCAGCCTGCGATAAGACAGTATGAACGCAGGAATAGATTCCGATGTGTCGTGCTGGTGAATGCAGCTGAACCAATTGGCATGGAATTCGCTTTAGCTAAATGTGTGAGTTCGTTCAACAGACGAATGAGATTCAGTCATTAAGATCCTCTGTGCTCTGATGACTCCAACAGGACAAGAGAAACGAGTTTCACCTGGTTTGTACGATGTCGTACGTGTGTACGTGTATGAGAACAGTCTGGTTGCTCCCCCCTATTTTCCTGCCTCATGAACAGTTTCTTCCCGCTTAAGAAACATGCTCGCTTGATTTTTATCGTTTATTATTTGAAGGAAATTCCATGTTTAGCAGGCACACTTTACGCAAACGTGGCTTCACTCTAATCGAACTGTTAGTAGTGATTGCCATCATCGCAATTTTAATTGCATTGTTATTACCCGCGGTTCAACAGGCACGCGAAGCCGCGCGCCGCAGCACGTGCAAAAACCACATGAAGCAAATTGGGCTAGCGATGCATAATTATCACGATACGTTTTCGCGCTTCCCGATTGGCGAGCAATCTCCTTATTATCGGGCTAACTGGCGGGCTCCGATTCTACCATATCTGGATCAGGCTCCTGCTTATAATCAAATGAATTTTGACGTCAGTACAACGACGGGGGGCTTCGCTTCTCAGAATAGTGGTGGCTCGTACGGTTATGGAACGGGAGCCGGTTCGAATGAAGTTTTAAAAACCTTACGTGTTCCCGTTTATAACTGTCCCTCCAGTCCCCACTCCATCACTTCGAATGACAACGGGATGAATAACTACGACCAGGGGCAGACAATGGATTATGTTGGTATCGCCGGTGCCACGCCCGCCCCGGGAGCCCAGACGGGTGTTTGTTCTGCAACAGGTGCCGGTTATGGGAATGGTACTTACTGCAATAACGGTCTACTGGCACCCAATGACTGTTTTCGTATGCGTGATGTCAAAGACGGCACGTCGAATACGATCATCGTGGGGGAACAGTCTGGACAGGTCAATGGCAAGGACAGTCGTTCGAACTACTACGGTGGTTGGAGTGGGATTGGAACTGGGTCTAAAGTTCCATCATTGGGATCAGGTTCAAACTGGGGCTCCGGTACGACGACTGTGATGTATTCGATCAACAGCTTCTGGGATACCACTGCAGGTGATGAAGCATTCCGTCCCTACGGTGCCAATACCGTACTGGGTTCGTATCATACCGGTGGAACTCATGTTCTGCTGACGGATGGTGCCGTACGATTTGTCTCAGAGAACATTGACTTTGGCACTCTGGCAAACCTTTGTGCCAGGGGGGATGGTCTAGTCATCGGTGAATTTTAAACTCTTTGATTCGCAATTTGTCTGAGTAGATTCAGTTTATACATGTAAGAACCCCGGTTGTCTGACAGCCGGGGCTCTTACAGTTTCTCATGTCATAGATTTCTTTGAGGATCATTTTTGTGATGATGAAAAGCGTTCCTGTTCAATCGTTTGCAATGCTCTCGTTACTTTTTTGCTGGGCTTGTTTAATTACCGGCTGTGGTGGAGAGCCTGAAGCCAAAAAACGTGCTGATGTGACAATTACTGTGACACACGAGGGAACCCCCGTTACCGAAGCGGAAGTCCGTATGATGCAGGTCGGAAAAGGCGAAGGCGCCGTCGGGATGCTGAATGAATCGGGACAGGCTGAGCTCACTGAAGTGGTGCTCGGCAGTTACACGGTCACGATCAACCCACCGGAAGGCACCCCCGACAACCCGGCTCCCCAAAAAGAGTACCCGAATATTCCAAAGCAGTATCGCAACCTGAAAGACAGCCCGCTCAAAGCGGACGTCAAAGCAGGCGACAACGAATTTACCTTTGAGCTGAAATGAGACACGCGATCCTAAAATGTGATGCGATCTAGATCCGGCGATCAAGTATTATTTTCTACCACGAAAAACACGAACAGACACAAAACAAAACCTACCGTGAGCGGAATGGCGCTAGCCACCGTTTTTGAAACAGCGGTCCTACGGTCACCAGGAGCCGGGGCATTCTAATCGGTTCGAACCGCTGTTCGCAAACGGCGTCCAACTGGGGCTAATACTCTTTGCTGCAGTCATCGTCCCAAAAACAAGGATAACAGCACACCGTCGGCTAAGGTGAATTCTGACATCGCTAACGCTGTCGAACTCGAAATCAGTATCAGTACGATTCAATCAACACAGTCTAGAGGGCATCTCAAAACCTTTTTAATAGTGTAAATAAACACCCAAGAATTACAAAGCTTTCGTAGAGGTAATCGTGATATTCCCAGCGCGTGACAATGCGACGATAGTTGTGGAGCCAGGCAATACTGCGTTCCACAATCCAACGTCGTTTGAAGCGTGGAAGCTTTCGACCATCTTGCGTCGGCGGTTTGACTCTCGATTTTCGATGCGGGCAGATCAGATCGATATTCTTTTCCATCAGCCGTTTGCGCAACGAGTCCGAATCGGCGGCTTTGTCATAAACAAGTCGCTCGGGTTGTCGATTTTGCAATGTGATTTTTTCAAGCAGCGGTTCGATCAGCTTGACTTCGCTACGACGGGCCGATTCTGTGTCGATCGCCACAGGTGTCCCGTGACGATCGACAAAAATCATGACCTTTGTGCCTTTGCCACGACGAGTCGGGCCAACTCTTCTACCCCTTTTTTTGCCGAGGCAAAAGTGCCATCAGCAAAGGTTTCCGAGAAATCAATCTGGCCAGCATCATCCATTCGTTCCAAGATGATTTGCCAGGCAGATAAGAGCCGCCCTTCGATCGTCCATTGCTGGAAACGTCGATGGCACGTCGCTTTTGAGGGATACTCTCTTGGTAAATCTTTCCATCGTGCTCCTGTCACCAAAATCCAGAGAATGCCTTCCAGGCAATCTCGTGGATGGGCTTTTGGACGTCCTCCCTTTTTGGAAGGGGGAGTCCAGGGAAACAGTTTTGCGACTAAAGACCATTGTTTATCGGTCAAAACGACCGGGCGTTCCGTCCTGGACGCTGTTTTTGTGGAAACCCGTTTTCGTTTGGGCCACCAGACCAGCGTCATATACATAAGAAATTCTCCTTTCAGGAGAACACTTCATGCAAAAGACGCGCCAAACCGTTCACTTTTTTTGACGTTATGAGACAACCTCTAGTGATGAAACCCCGATCCGCCCGTTTGCGGTTTGTGATCGGGGCGGGCCGCAAAGTAATCAATGGCGGTCTGCAGGTCACTCAGCAGCATGTCTGCCATGTCCCGCGTGAACCCTTCCTTACAGACACAGCGGAGCACAGCGAGGTCGTCTCGGTTTTTGGGGAATGTGTAAGCGGGAACCAGCCAGCCGCGTTCGCGGACCTTATCAGAAACATCAAACACGCTGAAGTTGGCTTTGTCGTTTGTAGTGAAGGCAAACACGGGGATATCGCTGCCGTCAGATATCAGATCGAATGGCCCCAGTTTGGCAATCCCCGATGAAAGATACATTGCGACATCCTGCGAGGCCTGATGAATCTCGCGATAACCCTCGTGGCCGAGCCGTAGAAAGTTGAAGTACTGCGCGACCACCTGATTGCCGGGGCGTGAGAAATTCAACGCAAAGTTAGGCAGATCGCCGCCGAGATAGTTACAGTGAAAGACCAGGTCCTCAGGCAGCTCTGCTTTATCACGCCAGATGACCCAGCCCACGCCGGGATAAACCAGACCATATTTATGCCCCGAGGTATTAATCGATTTGACCAGAGGCAGTCGGAAGTCCCATTTAATTTCTGGTTGTAAAAATGGGGCTACGAATCCACCACTGGCGGCGTCAACATGGATGGGAACTTCCCAGCCGGTTTTCGCGTTGAGATCCACAAGTGCATCGTTGACCTCTTTCACATTTTCATAGCGGCCGTCAAACGTGCTGCCCATGATGACTACGACACCAATCGTATTTTCGTCAACCAGCTTCACGGCTTCGTCCGCGGTCAGGCAGTACCGATCCCCTTCCATCGGCACGAAGCGGGGTTCGATCTCCCAGTAACGGCAGAATTTTTCCCAGCAGACCTGCACGTTGATACCCATCACCATGTTCGGTTTGTCTGCCGGTTTTCCTTGTGCTTCCCGGCGCTCTCGCCATTTCCATTTCAGTGCCATACCACCTAGCATTGCAGCTTCACTGGAACCGATGGTCGAGCAGCCGACCGAGTTTTCTTCGTCGGGCGAATTCCAGAGATCTGCCAGCATGTTCGTGCACCGCAATTCAATTTCAGCAGTCTGCGGGTACTCATCCTTATCGATCATGTTCTTGTCGAACGTTTCTGACATCAACTGCTTCGCTTCGTCTTCCATCCAGGTGGTGACGAAGGTTGCCAGGTTCAGTCGCGAGTTTCCGTCCAGAATCAGTTCATCCCGAATCAGGTTATAGGCGACATTCGGAGGCAACCCTTCTTTAGGCATCAAGTATTTAGGAATCGGTTCCCGGGTATAGCGACCGCCGTACGCAGGGGTGAGCACGGAACTGAAATCGTCGTCTTTTAGATTTTTCTGGCCGTGTAACATGAACAGCTCCCTCCTGGATGATCAAAACAAAAAAAGAATGAGTGTACGGCTATAGTAATGACTGGCACAGGGATTTGAATGAAGATGCCGTCAAGGATTGGTTTTTCTGCAAAGTTTCTTGTTATGTCGTACAACCGACAGTGCATTGCCCAATGATGTCGAGTTTATCATCATTCAGATAACAATACCGATTGACCCACACTCCATCGGGGCTGATGTCTGTTGCGACCTGCATCCGGGTACGAAAATCCTCAGTTGGTCCATATCCATGTGCGAGTGCATAAATGGGCATTGGCCGAGCAAGTTTGCGCGCCGCAGCAATTTTTCGTTCCTGTGCATGGGGGCCGGTCAGATGCGGTTCATCGGGGCCGGGATAATAGATCTCAGCCAGCCGTGCCGGCGGTTCGGAATCGGCGATGTCGAGAAACTTAAACAGTGCACGGACCAATAACGATTCGGAGATACCAGGATTAGCAGCCAGTAATTGATCGCCATAAGACCGCAGGATCATTGACCAGTGCATCCCATACAGTTTGACGCTGACGGAATTGCAATACTTCGCAGCGAGTGAATAATTCATTCCGGAAATGATAGACCAGGGAGGCGGAAACGCACTGGGGGCCAGTTCGATTTCGGGTTTCCCCGCTTCGTTCATCGTCTGACGAAACCCTGCCAGTAACTCTTTGGAAAGTTGAGCCTTCATTAACATCATGGCAGAGGCCCCCGGATAATGATCGTTCAGCCAGACAGTGAAATTCGCGGCCTGGTTCTCCTCCGAAAGCCAGTTTTCAAGGTCAAAGTTCGTTAAGCCTCCATTGAGTTTCTGATACAAAGACTGCGCGTCTGACTGCATCTGATCGAAGTCGTACCCCAACCGGTCGGCTGCTGCTTTGGCATGATCGCTGAAATCAAAAAAAGCAGAATCCAGAAAATAAGGCGGGTATTCCGGCCAGTCAAAGCGAATTCCGTCGATATCGGGATACTGTTTGAGCAGATCCCGAATGAAAGCGTGTTGATAATCAATGATATGCGGGCTGGCCAGACTGCCGTTATTCGCGACACGTTTACGTGGCAGGGAACCATTGGGCAATCGGGGAATATCATCTTCTTCAGGCCCACCAAACTGCACACGGTATCCAGGTGGAATCGCTGCCTGCACCTGGAAGTAGACTTCGAGGTCTCGGTCATGTGCCGCCTGGATGAAATCAGAGACTACATGACCTGCGTCGCGTGTGAGATCATCGGGTTTGGCTGGCTGGTAGCGCAAACCGGCATACAGTGATTCATCGGGAACAAAGCTGGGTGAGGTCTTCACCCATAGCTCGCGTTTGTTTTGCCAGAGCGGACGATCCAGCAGGCGAACTTTGCCAGCACCCGCATCAGCCGGTGGCTCGCGAACCCCGGTCTGCTCGTCAGCCAGTTGCATCACATAAGGCGAAGTTGCAACCGCAGTGACTCCCGCACGCTGCATGAGATTGTCGAGCACGGCTTCGACTCCCTCATACTGCAGGTACTCTGGTAACACAGTGACGCCGATTTGTCTCTGCTGGCTCATGATTCCCTCGCATAGATGCAGAATGTAAGTTCAGAGACTTTTATTTTATCTGCTGAAGAGAAATGATCTCCACCCTTGCGCGGCGATTTTTTTTGACTTTAGGGAGAGCCGGGTAACTTTTCGCAAAGTGCAACGAGAATGAACGTGGCAACAGGCCCCAGCAGGAGGGAAATCAGAAACCAGTTTAGTCCACTCCGGTTTTTCCCTTGTGCCAGGCCCGCGTTGATTAAAGCCAGAGAGCCCCAGCCGACAAGGTATCCGGGCTCTTGAGGAATCTGCGCAGCAAACAGCATAAGTGTCACTCCTGATGAAGGATCGAACCATATTCTACTACAGGCAGTCTGATCTCAGCCGACCATCGAGTTGAAAAACCACCGACCGAGACGCTTTCGTCCCGGTCGTTCAGCAGGTCACTCTGTAATGATGTCGTTCACGGTACCGCCGCTGGGAATCATCGGCAGCACATGTTCCTGGTAGGTGCAGATAACGTCGAGCAGATAAGGGCCGTCCGCCGCCAGCATTTCTGCCAGTGCTTTCGGGAATTCTGCTTTTGAACGAACCTGCTTAGCCTGCAGACCAAAGCCTTTAGCGATCGAAACGAAGTCCGGATAGGTTTCTTCGCCATGTGAACCATCGCCTTTGCCTTCTGCTTCGGGGTGATGTACGGGGCCGAGATAGGTATGAGCGCGACGCCCATCCATAAAGCGGTCTTCCCATTGAACCACCATTCCCAGATGCTGATTATTCAGCAGCAGAATTTTGACCGGCAGTTTTTCCGTGTGAAGCGTCGCCATTTCCTGCACGTTCATCAGCATCGAGCCGTCGCCGTCAATATCGACCACCAGTGAATCCGGGAACTGTGCCTGAACTCCCATCGCGGCAGGTAGGCCGAAGCCCATCGTTCCCAGTCCGGAACTGCTGAGCCAGTGGCGCGGTTTGTTGAACTTATAGAACTGTGCCGCCCACATCTGATGCTGACCAACGCCAACGGTGATGTATGGGTCTTTGTCTTTGGTTTGATTCCAGAGTTCGTGAATCGCATACTGCTGCGAGAGCACGTCTCCCAGTTCCGGATATTTCAGCGGGTACTTTTCTTTCCACTCTTTGACCTGAGCCAGCCAGCTGTCAACCTGAGGCAGGTCGTTATCGGTAATGGTTTCGTTCAACGCTTCCAAAACGTATTTCAGGTCGGCGTTGATCGGAATGTGGGCTTCTTTGTTTTTCTGCAGTTCGGAAGGATCGATATCAACGTGCACGATCTTGCCGTGTTTGGCGAACTCTTCCAGTTTTCCGGTCACACGGTCATCAAACCGCACACCAAAGGCCAGCAGCAGGTCGGCTTCATTGACAGCATAGTTCGCGTAAACCGTACCATGCATGCCCAGCATATCGAGGCACAACGGATCGTCGCCGGGGAAAACTCCCAGTCCCATTACAGTCGTGGTTACAGGGATATTTGTGCGATGGGCAAACTTAACCAGCTCTTCAGAAGCGTCAGAAATAATTGCACCACCACCCACATACAGGATCGGCTTCTTGGAGCGTTTGATGGCTGCCAGAATCTGACGAATCTGCTCAGGAGCCGCTTTACGCAGTTCGGGACGATAACCGGGCAGATAGGTCTCGGGATCGTAGTCAGGCTCTTCATCGAGCGTGGCCAATTGGCAGTCTTTCGGGAAGTCGATCAGAACCGGGCCGGGACGGCCGGTGTTCGCAATGAAAAAGGCTTCCTTCACAATCCGGGCGACATCTTTCACGTCGGTGACCATGTAATGATGCTTGGTGATCGCACGGGAAATTTCGACCATTGGCGTTTCCTGAAACGCATCACTACCAATCACCGCCTGTGGCACCTGTCCGGTAATTGCCACCATCGGTATGCTGTCCAGCTTCGCATCGGCCAGCGCGGTCACCAGGTTGGTCGCACCAGGGCCACTGGTCGCCATACAGACGCCGACTTCACCAGTAGTGCGGGCGATTCCCTGGGCAGCGAAACCGCCACCCTGTTCGTGACGAGGCAGCAGAGTCCGAATGTCGTCTTTATATTTAATCAATGCCTGATGCAGGGGCATACTACAGCCGCCGGGATAAGCAAAGATCGTCTTCACGCCCTGCCGCACCAATGCCTGAACCAGAATCTCAGCGCCATTGATTGTCGTAGTTTGCGTCTCTTTTTCGTTGGCAGTGGCCACTGTTTCACCCTTCTGTTTCGATGATCTCTAAGGTCTCAAATAATTCGTTTCAAATGATCAACCAGCGCGATTCCATGGCGGAATCCGGCTTCAATAGTTGATCACCAATTCCCGCTTACCAAAACGGTCTGACATGTAGACGCACCTCGTACGCCCAATGTTCGTTCTGGAAATTCAAGAACTGATTTGCGGTCAATTCTATCTTCTCTCCAGTACAATAACGAGTCATTTCCTGCCCAGAATCCAATTTTCGTGCAGAGACATTCACGTTAGTTGCCTTGGGGTAACAGGTTACAGAGCCTGTTCTGGTTGTATCGATTGAGCTGCAGCTTAGGCTAGGCAGATGATCGAAGGCCGACACTACTCTGACTCTGGGATGATGCATGACGTCTAAGTCTATTTGAATAATCAGGTTAGGGACATCGATGGTTGTGATTTGCAATGAACGGATCATTCTGCCAGGAAAGGTTTGCGGGAGCGATTTCTAATTGGTATGATATATAAGTGATTATTTAAATGAATTCGTTTGGGCAACGTTGCCGAACTGAATAAAGAGACGTTGCATCGCAATCGAATTCGAGTCCCACCACCATCAATCCTTCCTTATCAATGCAGCGAGTCGAGGTGTTAAGCATGAGTCGTCCCGCAAACTCGATCCAGGTAACTCAATCACGGCGTTCTTTCCTCCAGGCAGGATTTCTCACGCTGGGTGGTTTGGGATTAAGCGATTTACTCCGCCTGCGAGAAGCTGCTGCTTCTCCTGCGAAGACCACACCGGATACCTCGGTGATTCTCATCTGGTTACAGGGTGGCCCGAGCCATATGGAAACCTACGATATGAAGCCGAACGCACCGGTGGAATATCGAGGAGAATTCAATCCGATTCATACCAACGTTCCGGGCATCGATATCTGCGAACACTTACCCTTGCATGCGAAGGTGGCAGACCGCTTCACCATCATCCGTTCCATCTCACACGGCTTTGCCAATCATGCCGGCGGTGCGGGTCGGTTTCTGTCGGGCCGTGATCCATTGAGACCATTGGAACCGATTTCCCAATTTCCGACGATCGGTCCCATCGTTTCCAAGATGCGCGATCATGTGAATAACGGACTTCCGAATTATATCGGAAATCAACCGCGCGTGTATGGCGGCGGAAGTTCTTATCTGGGTGAGGCAGCCTTGCCGTTTGTCGTTGGCTCTGATCCGAACCTTCCCAATTTTCAAGTACCGAACATTACTATCGACAATAAACTGAAAGACCGACTCGATGATCGGGTAACATTGCTGACATCATTCGATCAGATGCGCCGTGACCTCGACCAGAACGGTTCGCTAAAGTCGATCGATAAATTCAACACGCGTGCTCTGGAAATGTTGACCAGTGATCGCGCTCGCAACGCATTCGATATCTCACAGGAAAGTGATGCCACTCGCGATAAATATGGCCGTCACAAATGGGGCCAGCGTGCTCTGCTGGCCCGTCGACTGGTCGAAGCGGGCAGCAGTTTCGTCACCATGCAGATGCAGAACCCGGGTGTCAAAGGCTGTGCCGGCAACTGGGACATTCACGCGGTGAATGGTCACTTGTATGATGACTTGCGAGGACGACTGCCAATCTTTGATCGCGCTGTTTCGGCTTTAATTGAAGATATCTATGAACGGGGCTTGGATAAAAAAGTGATGGTCATTGTCTCGGGCGAATTTGGTCGCACGCCGCGCATCAACCCGCAAAAAGGAACCCGTTCCAAAGTCATGCAGCCCGGCCGCGACCACTGGCCCGGTTCGATGTCAGTCCTGGTATCGGGTGGCGGCATGAAAATGGGCCAGGTCATCGGCTCTACTACCTCAAACGGCGCATACGCCAAAGATAACAAACTGGATCCGAACGATCTACTCTCCACCGTCTATCGTTTCCTGGGCATTGATCAGAACCACGCCTTCCTCGATCACAGCGGCCGTCCCATGCCTATTCTCCCCAAGGGCAAACCCATCGCTGAGTTGAGCTGAGAAGTTCAAGCAACAGAACAAGTGTAATAAACCATCGGGTGGTCCCGGATGCAATCCGGGATTGCCGAAGGCAACAGGAGGTCGTAGCGTGAATGAAGTACGTTTCAGACGCGTGCCTTATTCAGGAAACGGTGATTCTTGTGAGACTCTGTTGTGAGTTGGATGCGTGTGGCCATCTCACCCTGTCGGTGTGCAATAAAAAATAGGCCGGGAAGAACCGGGGCTAACGCCCTGCGGCTAATTTCCCCAAGCGAATGGTCCCGAGATACAGTAGGCACGAACCCCTATTGCTCTGTCGGTGTGCCACTGTCGGCTGGTCCGACAGTGCGCGTGGTATCACGCGTCTGCGTCTCTTGCACTCTCTGATTTCATTTCGAACGCGGTTATTTGTTGCCGGAGAGAGAACGGGCAATCCGTTTCGCTTCGTCCATGGTTTTGATGCCTGTGATCATAACCTCGGCACCCATCGGCGCGCGAATGATGGGGGCCATGATGACTTCTCCGTCGACGACCACCGCCAGTGGTTTATCCACATGCTCTCGACTCGCTTTGCGGATTATAGCGGCGCCTTCCTCGTTGAGCTTGAGGGTGACCAGGGGCATCTGTTCGGGATCCATTCCTACCTGGGCCTCCATAAAATGCTGATTGGACAGAATCGGCTCCGCAGGTAACCAGACGTCGCGATCGATCTCTTCTATCGATCGTTTTTCCAGTCCTTCTCCGGGTTTCATCTCAGCCAGAAAAAATTCCACGATTGCATCCGGCTGTGGATTGCCAGCGTAGATTTCCTGTCCCACTGCAAAATCGGCGGACGGGTCTCTGCTCACATCGTATGACCAGATACCAAAACCGATCACCAACAGCACACTGATGCAGAGTGTGTTCCAGAGGAAGAGAGAAGCTTTGAGATATCGGTCCAAGGCGTCTGCAGTATTGCGTCGGATGTGCCGTAGACTACTTGTGTATTTATGCAGCGCAAGTGCCAGCAGTAGAAATACGCAAGCCCGCGCCAAATGCACAAACACAGCCAGGCGACCACTGCGGGAATCGGTCAGTAAAATGCCCGGCTCAACTTCCATGCGGAATTGTACCAGAAACAGAATCGTGGACAGGACAAATCCGAGGATCAGAAACAGATAAATGAAGTAGATCACCGGCAGCGAGCGGGTCAGGGGAGCCAGCAGATGTTCTGGGACCGGTGTTGCGGGGATGGTTTCCGTAGGAGTTTCCGGGTCAGTCATCAGCAGCGCTCCGATTGGATCTGAAGGGAAAGTGAAGTGAATTGTCGAATCCATCCTACCTGCTCAAAGAAATACTGTCTATTGCAGGTCCCTGCAGACGGGCGAACCAGCATCATCCCGATATTCATCTGGGTAGTCGCGGATGAAATCCGTGATTGTTGCAGGTAACAGGTAACTGTCAGTGTGAGTGTTGCCTGGTGAGCAACAGCCCTTCATTTTTCAGAAGTCAATGACCACGCTAAAAGCGCCATTGTCCATTCTGTGATCGATGCTCTAAGATGTTCCCGCAGAAACTGAATGTCCGTCAAGCCCCTGATCTCACTTACTCTGGTTTGGAAAGCAGTGCCGATGGTAGAAAAAACAGTAGTCGCCCGAGAGTTTCTGTTAAAGAATCCTCAAGGGGATACGCGCGGCCGACTAGGGTTTTATGGTTCCGATGATTCCCCACGGATACGACTCATCGACAGTCTCTCTCACGAACGAGTATCTATTGGAATTGCAAACGACCACCCGGGGATTGGGATCTTGAATCCCAATGCCAGCACTTCATTTATTATCGGCTGTATTTTTCCAAATACTACCGGGGTGATGATCAACGATGAACGGGGAGTACTGGGAACCACGCTTCTGGTTCGGCCAGGCTTTCCCGGTAATATCAATATCTATGATCCTGAAGTGGAAGAAAAAGGGATTGAAATTTTGTGTAATGTCTGCTGGACGAGTTCTCAAAGTCAGCAATAAGCGAGTGACGCGGTAAAATTCTTCTTGATGACTCGATTTAGTGAAAGTGACACGGAGATGACCGAAGAAATCAAAGAGGTGATTCAAGCGGAAGAATTTCAGTTGGTCGATGCACAGGGAAACGTGAGGGCGCGGCTGGGGTTTGTCGAAGGGGAGCCCTGCCTGCAGTTTATCGACAGCCAGGGCTGTGAACGGATCAAGATCGGAATCTCCGCGGATGAGCCTGGGATTCGGATTCTGAATTCCGACGCCAGCACACAGACCGCCATCGGTACGATTGACGCGGACCATACAGGCATCATGCTTTGTGATGAAACAGGAGTACTGGGAATGACACTGTTGATTAACCAGAATCGCGAGAGCCACATGAAAATCTATGATCAAGAGGGCGAAACATTCTGGGCTGCCCCCTGAATGATTTCCTATTTGATTCGCTGGGAAACCCCAGATGCAATCCGGGATTGTCGCAGGCAACAGGTAACTGTCAGAAAAATGACACGCCAATCTCAATCACGATTTCACAAACCGCACACAATAAACTGGCGGCAGGTAATTTGAGATCGCCTGCCATGCATCGCCGCCGTTTTCTGAAATCCAGAGATTGCCGGTCGTGGATCCGACGGCCAGGACATCGCCCGTTTCATCGATGTCTAACGCGTGTCGATACACGATGTCAAAGCTTTGTTTCCCAGGCAGACCGTTAGTGAGTACTTCTGATGTCACGCCTCCATCGATCGTGCGGGCCACGACAAACTCTCCGTCTACAGGTACGCGGCACTCATCTTTCACACCGGGAACAAACCAGGCCGTGTCCGGTTGCCTCGGATGCACGGCGACCGCGAAGCCGAATTTCGCGGGCTGAATGCCGGTCACTTCCTGCCATGAACTGGCACCGTCGGTCGTGCGGAACACGCCGTTATGATGCTGCACCCAATACGTCTCGGGGCGAGACGGAGACTGCACCAGCCGATGCACGTCCTGGATATTAGGGTTCTTGGCCTGATCGGGGGGCGTGTATTCTGCGTACATGCCGTCTGCTTTGCAGGTCCAGCTTGCTCCATCGTTGTCTGTCACCCACACACCGCCACAGGAAATTCCGATTGCCACGCGTTGACTGTTTTCCGGATGTACACAAATCGAATGAATGCCCGGATCATCTTTACCACCCCCAAACCATCCTTGTCGTTCAGGCAGATCCCACAAACTTTCCACCAGTTGCCAACTGGAGCCGCAATCATCGGAACGAAACAGGCCGCCGGGAATCGTACCACACCAGAGCCGCCCCGGCTGATCAGCGCCGCCCGCTTCCAGCGCCCAGATTTCACTCAGGCTGGCGGGCTTTGGTTCGCCGTCTGTCGAAAACGGCCCCGCTCCTTTGGTCGCCCCTTCCGGATAAACGGGAACCGCACACTCTTCCCAGTTCTCATCTCCGTCGGTACTACGATGCAGCTTGACGCCAAAGTGACCATGATTCAGCGCAGCATAAGTCTTGCCGTCTCGCGAGTCATGCAAGACCATCGAGGTGTTTTCACCCACAAAGTCGTGCCGACTGATGTCCCAGCCGTTCGCACTTCGATCAAGTCGAAACAGGCCTTTCCGCGTTGCGATGTGAAGAGCAGAACTCATACCAGGCACCTTTCAATCGGATTGCTGTTGTATCTAAGAAGAACGAATCATTAACCGCCGGAGAGTGCCTGCATCACGTAAATTTCACTGTCGGGTGAGATTGCATCGCTGAGGTGTACCCGGTCGACAATGGTTTTCCCGTCAATAAAAATCACCATATGTTGACGCAAACGATTCTGGTCATCAAGCACGTAACTCTTTAGCTGCTGCTGAGTTTCAAATACCGCATCCAGCGCGTCACGGACGGTTGCTCCCGAAACGGTGGCTTCGGAGCAATCGAGATGACGTTGCAGATTGGCGGTAAAACAGACGCGGACCATAGTTTGCGTATGCTACACGGTACAAATTCGAGAGGCAAACAAATTTCTGCAGCGGATTGACCATATCAATCAATTGACATCTTTCCCTGAATTGCCACGCGAAATCGCTCTCGGCTATCGACATTCGGAAAGCGGCTTCGGTAGAATCAAAGTCAATACGCGTGATTCTTTTCTGTAATTGACTTTGGTTCCTCTGATTCAAAAGAGTGGTTCTATGAAG
The DNA here is from genome assembly GCF_007744675.1 of Gimesia alba. Taxonomy (NCBI): domain Bacteria; kingdom Pseudomonadati; phylum Planctomycetota; class Planctomycetia; order Planctomycetales; family Planctomycetaceae; genus Gimesia; species Gimesia alba. The sequence continues at coordinate 7,305,787 of NZ_CP036269.1, read as the reverse complement.
AAACTCTTCCTGCCCGCTTCGCTTTATAAAACATGTTCCTGCCTCATGACAGCGACCGCTTTGCTGTTCCTGTCCAACTCCATTGTCTGGAGTGCCGACAAGGCAGAAGCCAGCGATGTCAATAAAGAGGCCAACCAGAGCGAAGATGTTCTAGCCGGCCATTCGTATCATGGCGAAGTCTTCAACGAAGGACCGCGTCGTGCCGCCTATCTGATGGGCAATACAGGAGACGTTCACTTTGATGTGACCGTTAAAAACCCGGAAGCACAGAAATTCCTCGATCAGGGATTAGGCCAGCTGCATGGTTTCTGGTATCTGGAAGCCGAACGTTCCTTCCGTCACGCGGCGAATTTAGATCCCGATTGCGCGATGGCCTTCTGGGGCGCTGCAATGTGTAATCTGAAAAACAGCAAACGGGCCAAAGGTTTCATCGAAGAAGCCAATAAACGCATCGACAAAGCCAGCCCGCGCGAAAAACAGTATATCAAAGCACTCGAAGCGTATATCAATGCCGACAAGAAAAAGTCCAAAGAACGCAACGACGCATACACCAAAGCGATGGAAAACCTAATCCTGGATTACCCCGATGATCTGGAGGCCAAAGCATTTCTGGCAGTGCATCTTTACAGTTCGCGCTCATCCAGTACAAGCTATATCGCTGCCGAAGCGCTTTTGCAGGATATCTTCGCGAAGAACCCAATGCATCCTGCGCACCACTACCGCATTCATCTCTGGGATCACCGCAAACCGGAAATGGCGCTGACGTCAGCGGCAAAATGCGGTCAGTCCTCGCCCGGTATCGCTCATATGTGGCATATGCCCGGACACATTTACTCACGGCTTAAACGCTATCAGGATGCGGTCTGGCAGCAGGAAGCCTCGGCACGCGTCGATCACGCCCACATGATGCGTGACGCGGTCATGCCCGACCAGATTCACAATTACGCCCACAACAACGAATGGTTAATTCGCAATTTAATTTTCATTGGCCGCGTGCACGACGCAGTTGCACTTGCCAAAAATATGATCTCACTCCCACAACATCCGAAATACAATACGTTGAAAAAACGGGGCAGTGCCAAGTATGGTCGCATGCGTTTATTACAGGTTTTGCGCACCTATGAATTGTGGGACGAACTGATTGCCCTTAGCCAGACTCCCTATTTAGAGCCGACCGATGTCGAAGACGAACAGGTCAATCGCCTGCGTTATCTGGGGCTCGCCTATTATGGGAAGGGAAACATCAAAGAAGGCGACGCACAACTGGCGAAGCTGCAGAAACGGCTCGACAAATTTCAGGCCGAGAAGAAACAGGCAGAACAGGCCGCCGTATTAAAACTCAAAGGAGAGACTCCAGTTGCCGCTTTAAAACCGGGGGCTTCCAAATCTGAGAAAGAGACGAAAGCCATCAAAGCGGTCACAGAAAGGGCGGGCAAACCGTTCGTTGCGAAAATCAAAAAACTGGAACGCCCGATCAACGCGTTAAAAGGGCATCAGGCCATCGCTGCCGGTGACTTCAAAACGGGCCATGAACTGTTGAAAAAAGCAGGCGGCGCGGATGAGGTATATCTGCTCTCTGTACTCTGGAAATCGGGCGAAGAAGAGAAAGCGGAAAAAGCCCTGCGAAAGATGATTGGTTCTCACAAGAACGAAGTCCAGCCGCAAGCCACACTGGTAGAGCTGCTCTGGCAGTCTGATAAAAAAGAAGCGGCCAAAAAGGAATTCGAAACACTGCGCAAACTTTCTGCCACCATCGACCTGGATGTGCCTCTGTTTGTCCGATTGGCACCGATGGCGAAAGAACTCGGGTTCGAAGCCGACTGGCGAATCGAAGCCGTCGCCGCCAGCGATGTCGGAAACCGCCCCGATCTGAAAACACTGGGTCCCTTCCGCTGGAAACCTTCGCCCGCACCGACCTGGCAGTTGAAAGATGCGACCGGCAAACTCCGCAGCTCGGAAGAATTTAAGGGTAAGCCGCACGTGTTGATTTTTTATCTGGGTTTCAGCTGTCTGCACTGTGCCGAACAACTGCAGGCGTTCGCTCCGATGGTTCAGGAATTTGAAAAAACAGGCATTCCATTAATGGCCATCAGCACCGATAACCAGGAAGGTCTCAAAACGTCGATCAAAAATTACGACAAAGGAGATCTGCCAATCCCGCTGTTTTCTAATGATAAACTGGATACCTTCAAAGCCTTTCACGCGTATGACGACTTTGAAAAACAGCCCCTGCATGGCACGTTTATCATTGATGCCGACGGAAAGGTCCTCTGGCAGGACATCAGCTACGAACCCTTCATGGACCCCAAATTCGTGCTGAAAGAAGCAAAACGGTTGATGCCGCAATTGGGAAGTAAAGAAGTCTTGAGTGCGGTTTCAGCGAAAGAATAAACAATTTCGCTCTGATTTAAAAATGTTGAATGTCAGGTGAAAGTGGTAGTGGTGTTTCTCGAAAAAGTTTTTTCTACCACGAAATTCACGAAAAACACGAAAGAAAGCTGTCTTTCAAGAGCAGATCAAAGGGTGGTCCCGAATGTAATTCGGGATTGCCGCAGGCAACAGGAAAATGACGGGGTAGACATTCTCAGGAGTATTAACCGATCACATTCCTTGAACAAATCTAGAAACTTCGTCCTTACTTTTTCACTCGATTTCTCTGTCAATTTCCTGCTCACCGGGTGCCACTGTCGGCTGGCCCGACAGTGCGCGTGTTATCAGACGTGTGCATTTCTTTCACGCTCTATTTCAATTTGGATTGAGACCGGTTTCTGGTTTGATTTTGCTCTCAGTTCGAATATTTATTCTGATGACCGGAAAGAACCGGGGCTAACGCCCTGCGGCTAATTTCCCCGAGCGAATTGTCCCGAGTTACATTCGGAACAACAAATGCCAGTAATCTTCGTCGTCGACAGGATTCATTTTCCCTCGATAATATGCGTGGGAATCCCGTCCAGGCTGGTCTGGTTTTTGTCGTGCCAGTATTGTTGCAGTCCTTCCTGGCCCTGCTTGGCGGCCCAGGTGGTGAGGTGTTCGCGTTCTTCCACATAATCATAGAACGGCACACCCATGCCGCACGACGTCTGTACCAGTTCCACGTTCAAGTCAAACACCTGTCGGGCACCGGGAATGGGTGGGAAGTGTGCAGACAGTTCGTCCCATTCTTCGTTGTAGGGATGGATGACGCGTGCCTTACCAAAGAGCCTTAAGATCAGCGGCTTTCCCGTGAAGGCACAGAACATGACCGTCATGCGGCCATCTTCCTGAACATGGGCCGAGGTTTCGTTGCCGCTGCCGGTGACGTTAAGCCAGATCACACGATTCGGATTCAGCACGCGAAACGCGTCCATGCCTTTCGGCGAAACATTGATCAGGCTTTCCGCCGTTGCGGTGCCCACGAAAAACAGTTTCTGTTCGCCGATGAATTCAATCAGTTTGTCGGACAGTTCGGATAGTTTTTGTCCCATTGTGTGTCTGCTTTCTCAAAAAGGAGTGGAGAGAGAAATTCACGCGCGGATGATAACAGACTGACCCGTTTCTGGCAAAACGGGTTCAGGGTAACAGATCAGAGTCTACTGATATTGCCGCCGATAGACGGTCGGACTGATGCCCGTCTGCGCTTTAAAAACTTTCGAGAAATGGCTGTGATCATAAAAGCCGCACTGATTGGCGATCTGGGAAATCGTGTCGGTCGTGCTGGTCAACAGACGACAGGCGGCTTGAATCCGCACATGGTTGATGTAACTGGCAGGGCTGGTATGGAACAGTTTCCGAAAGCGTCGTTGAAACTGACTGGTTGAAAGACCAACCAGCGATGCGAGTTCCTTCACCGTAATTTCGCGTGGATAATGATCGTTAATCTGATCGAATACACGCTGCATCTCCAGATAGGGGGCAATCGCCAGCCCGGCCCGGCGGTAATCGCGCATCATACCGACAATACCCGCCACCTCGCCCCGTTTGTCGAATAGCGGCTCCTTGATCACCTGAAACCAGGTCGTCGCGCCTTCGCCCCCCGTCACCGGGTGTACCAGATCAACGAGTGGCTCGCGCGTCTCCATCACGCGGCGGTCTTCCCGCTGATACGCTTCGGCCTGATCGCGGGGATGAATGTCAAAATCGGTCCGGCCGATGAGTTCTTGCTCGTCATCCACTTTGAGCCAGTTCAATAGAGCACGGTTATGTTTGATGAAGCGTCCCTCGGCGTCTTTCACAACCAGATACACATCAGGTAAATGGGCGAACAGACGGCAGGTTTGCTCAATTCCGGGGACTTTTTCAAAATACTGACGTTGGAGTGAGGCATTCATGGCGATTTTTCTGAAACAGGAATGCGCCAAATATACACAAAATCGACTCGAATTTCCAAGACGCACACCGTAGAGAACATTACAATGAATGAAACAAATCGATTGTTTGTTTGATCAACCCGCGAATATCTTTCATAATGACATACACAAACTCGGCTCATTTCAAAATGGCTTACGAGGAGAAATTGATGACGAAAAACAGTGCGCTCAATCGTCGTGACTTTATTAAAACGGCTGCTGCCGCAAGTACGGTGTTTTCAGTTCCGACGATCATTCCCGGTACTGCACTCGGACTGAACGGCACCGTTGCTCCCAGCGAACGCATTATTCTGGGTGGCATCGGCATTCGCCGCCGCGGCGGTTATGTCTTGAGTCATATGCTCGAACAACCCGACGTCCGCTTTGTCGCCATCGCCGACGTTCGCGCCGATCAACGCAAAACCGTCAAGGAAATGGCCGACAAACAGAACGGCGATCAGAAGTGCGACACTTATCGCGATTTCCGCGAACTGCTGGCCCGCGATGATATCGACGCCGTTCTGATTGCCACCGGCGACCGCTGGCACGCCACCGCATCCATGATGGCGGCCGAAGCAGGTAAAGATGTCTACTCCGAAAAGCCGTGTGCGATTTCCATTGAACTCGCCCGCAAACTGCAACAGACCATTCAACGTACGGGCCGCGTCTTCCAGGCAGGCACACAACGCCGGAATGTCTCCAACTTTGCACACGCCGCCCAACTGGCGCAAACGGGACAGCTCGGAAAAATTCATACCGTACACGCTTCGATCTACCAACTGATTGATCGTCATGACTGGCTACCCGCCGAACCAGAGCCCGATCCTGAAGTTGTCGACTGGAACATGTGGCTTGGCCCCGCACCATGGCGGCCTTATAACCACGCGTACGTCGACGGCGCGTGGCGCGGGCATTACGATTTCGATTCCGGTGCCAAGCTGCTCGACTGGGGCGCGCACACGCTCGATATCTGCCAGTGGGCACTCGACGCCGACAACACGATGCCCGTCACCTATGAACCCAAAGATGTTCCCAACGATAACGTCATTGAGTGCATGTATGAAAATGGCGTGAAACTCGTCATGCGGCGCAATGGCTGGATGGGTCTCGGAACTTGTCCCGTGCGTTTCGAAGGGGAAGCAGGCTGGGTCGAGACCGGTGATTCCGGGCAGACGGCTGTTTCATCAGATCAGCTCCGTGCTTCTTTACCGTCGCCCAGTTCGATTCCGGGAACGTCTCCCAAATTTCACGTGCGTGATTTCTTTAACTGTGTGAAAACCCGTTCTCAGCCGGCCGCCAATGAAGATGTGATGGCCCGTTCGCACATCGCCTGTCACGCCGCCGCGATTGCCTGGAAGCTGGGACGAAAAGTCCAGTTTGATCCGGTAACGGAAGAATTTGTGAACGACGACGAAGCCAACCGCATGCGGAGCCGCGCGATGCGGGAACCGTGGACCGTTTAGTTTCCTCCACTGTTCGTCACACGATTTCCACTTTCATTCAATATTAATCACTTGAGGGATTCCCACTCATGTTTTCGTTCAGATTCTGTCTGCTCTGTTTGATTTCCGTCAGCCTGTTTCACTCAGCCAATCTGGTTTCCGCCGCAGAGAAATCAGAAGAAGCGGCCCGCCTGGTCAAGGTTCTGAATTCCGATGCAGGTACGTACGACAAAGCGATGGCCTGCCGCCGTCTGGCAGCGATTGGTGATGCGTCGTCGGTTACCGCGATCGCAAAATATCTGGGCGATGAAAAGCTGGCGACCTATGCTCGTTCGGCTTTGGAAAATATTCCCGGTCCTGCGGCAGACAAGGCACTGGAAGAATCACTCAAATCGGTTAAAGGAGATCAGCTGGTCGGCGTGATCAATTCGATTGGGAAGCGCAAAGATAAAAACGCGACTCAAGAACTCGCAACATTGCTCTCCGATAAAAACGCCAAAGTCGCGATCGCTGCCGCCCATGCACTGGGCGCCATTGGCACAAAAGAAGCCGCAACCGCATTACAGGCGGCGCTCGGCAAAGGAGATGCGAAAGTACAAAACGAAGTCGGTTTTGCCTGCCTGATGTGTGCGCGTTCGCTGGCAGAGAAAGATAAGCCAACGGCTCTCACTCTAACAAAAGCAGTCAGAAAATCAGACCTGCCGAAAAACATCAAGCTGGCGGCGACACAACGGGCGATTGTGCTGCAGGGCAAAGCAGGCCTTGGTCTGTTGACAGACGAACTCAAGTCAGATGACCTGTCACAATTCCGTTCCGGCCTGCAGGCAGCGAGGGAACTGGGAAAGATTGCGACTCCCACACTGATTGCCGCTTACCCGAATCTGTCCGATGAACGTAAAGCATTAACGATCGCCGCATTGAGCCTTGCCCACGATTCTGCAGCACTGCCCCTCGTGCGTGAAGCCGCCACCAAAGGCTCAGGTGCTTTGCAGCTACAGGCAATCAATTCATTGAGCGAACTCGATGAGTCTCTGAATGAAAGTGCCCAGCTTCAGGTGCTCGGAGATCTGTTTGGTCTGGTAAAACAGAACAATCCCGAAATCGGGGGTGCGGCTGAAGCGGTAATAATCAAATTCAGTTCCAGCCAACCTGCTTCCCAGGTCAAAACATCCATTGAAACCAACACACGTAAACTGGTCGAAAACGAAGCACTGCCGGAGCAACTCGCGGGTCTGAAACTGGCGGGGGAATGTCGTATCAGTTCGCTCACGCCGACCGTGCTGCAACTGGTCAGTCACTCCAATCCCGAAGTCAAACAGGCGGCCATCGCTGCACTTGGCGGCACGACATCGTCAGCAGATCTGTCCCAACTGATCGGACTCGCGTTGAAGAATCCCGGTGACGCCAACATCGGCACAGCCCTCAAATCCGCCTGTGCACGTTTGCCTCTGGAAGAGACTGCGAACACGCTGGCCGCCGCCATGAAAGAGGCTTCGATTGAACAGCAGCAATTGTTGCTCAATCAACTGGCGGCCATCGGTGGTGAGACGGCGCTCAAGACCGTCGTCGAAGCGGCCCGTTCCGATGAGGACGCTCTGCAAAACACGGCGACCGACTTGCTTGGCAAATGGGTCACGATTGATGTCGCACCGCCGCTATTGGAGCTGGCGAAAAATCTGGAGAATCGCAAATACAAAATCCGTGCGCTGCGTGGATACATCCGCGTGGCTCGCCAGCTCAATATGACGCCCGAACAGCGGCTGGAAGTCTGCCGAAATACGCTGGCGAATGCCGAGCGGAACGATGAGAAGAAACTCGTGTTCGAAGTGCTACGCCGCTATCCGACGCCACAAGCGGTGAGTTATACAATTGAACTACTCGGCGACAAACAACTCAACGTGCCCGCCGCTGCCACCGTTATTTCCTGGGCCGAGCGAGGGACGCCCATTGAAGAGGATCTGTTGTTACACGCATTGCAGCAGGTGGTTGCTACGACTTCGAATAACAATCTGAAACAACGAGCCGCGCAACAATTGGATCGCGTCAAGGCACAGGCGAAACAGAACGAAAAAGACCTCGGCTTCCAGTCTCTGTATGATGGGAAATCATTCGCGGGCTGGCACGGCAATGAAGAAATTTTCCGTATCGAAGACGGCGAGATTGTCGCCGGCAACCTGACTGAGAAAGTCGAACGGAATGAATTTCTGCGTACAAATAAAGAGTACGATGATTTCGAACTCAAGCTCGAATTTAAACTGCTGGGTGATAAAACCAACGCGGGCGTACAGATTCGCACCGCGGAAATTCCCGATCATCACGAAGTCAGCGGTTATCAGGCCGACCTCGGCACCGGTTACTGGGGCTGTCTATATGATGAATCCCGCCGTCGCAAAATTCTGGCGGGGCCCGACAAAGAGAAACGCGATTTTCCCGTTCGCATGGATGACTGGAACACCTATCGCATTCGCTGTGAAGGCCCGCGAATTCAATTGTGGATCAATGGTATCCAGACCGTCGACTTCACCGAAGAGGATCCCAAAATTCCGCTGAAAGGCATTATCGCCCTGCAGATTCACGGAAATCTGGTGAATCAGGTGCATTATCGCAATGTTCGCCTGCGGGAGCTGTAAATCGGGGTCCAAGTCGCGTTTTTTCTACCACGAAAAACACGAACGGACACGAAAAAGAAACCAACCGTGAGCGGCATGGCGCGCAGACCTGATCTCAATCAAACCAACCAGGGTAAGCCCGAATGTAATTCGGGCCGAGCGCAGCGAGCAGGAGGTTTCAGTGTGTATGAGGTACGTTTCAGGAGCGGACCTCAATCTGAAAACTGCTATTCGTAGGCGGCTCTGTTATGAATGGGATGAGTGAGTTGTGACATCCAGTTTGCCACCGTTTTTGATGTAGTGGTCCGATGATAACCAGGAGTCGGGATGTTCTAATAGCTTCAAACCGCTGTTAGCAAAGGGCGTTCAACCGGGGCTAATCTCCCCACACAATCGGGTGTGGTGTGCCACTGTCGGCTGGTCCGACAGTGCGCGTGGTATCTTGTGTTTGTGTCTTTTTCAGTCTCTAATTTCTTTTCGAACGCGGTCGGTTTCTGTTTGGATTTTGATGATCGTTCGTTCGATTTCTCTGTTCGTTTCCAGTTCGCTGCGCTCACCCCGGATTGCATCCGGGGCTACCCATTTTTGTTTTCGTGTATTTTCGTGCCTTTCGTGGTAGAAAAAACATCGGGAGAAAACTGGACACAGGATCGCTCACCTCGAGGAAAAACAGTCGTTCAGCCACATTTTTGAGATCCGCCCCTTGCGATAATAGTTTGCGCCGCGAAAATAGAGAATAGGCAAATCAGCACTCTCTCATGACCTCGGCGAGGCACGGATGTCAGAAATTCCACAAGAACTTGAAGAACTTTTTCAACAGCTCAACTCGGAGCAGCAGGCAGCCGCCTGTCACGATACCGGTCCACTGTTGATTATCGCTGGGGCCGGCACAGGGAAAACGACCACGCTTTCGCATCGAGTGGCCTATCTGATTTCGCAAGGCATTGATCCCAGCCGAATTCTACTGCTCACCTTTTCGCGGCGTGCCGCGAACGAAATGATCCGCCGCGTTGATAACTTGCTCCGCGCATTGGGAGCAGGCCGCGAACGTTCGGCCGCTTCAGCCCGCTCGCGCAGTATCTGGGGAGGCACCTTTCACTCGACAGCGGCTCGATTGCTCAGGCGATACGGTCAGGCGATTGGCTTGCCCGATGACTTTACCATCATCGATCGTAGCGATGCCGAAGATTTAATGAGCGCCATCCGCAGCGAACTGGAACTGGGCAACAACGGCAAGAAGTTTCCCCGCAAAGGGACGCTCTTGGAAATCTACAGTCGCTGTGTGAATACCTGCTCGAAGCTAGAGCCGATTCTCGAACGGCACTACCCCTGGTGCCTGGAACATGTAGACGACCTCAAAAAACTGTTTCAGGCGTTTGTCGATCGCAAAGAGAAACAGAACATTCTCGATTACGACGACCTGCTGTTGTTCTGGCATGCCCTCGCCTCAGATCCCGCAGGCGGCAAGCTGTTACGCGGCCAGTTTGAAGCAATTCTGGTCGACGAGTATCAGGACACGAACGTTTTGCAGTCGGGCATTCTGAAAAACCTTTCACCCGAGGGAGAAGGTCTCACAGTGGTGGGCGACGATGCACAGTCAATTTATTCCTTCCGGGCGGCGACCGTGCGAAATATTCTGGACTTTCCCCAGGAATACCCGGGCACGACGATCGTCACACTCGAAGAAAATTACCGCAGCACACAACCGATTCTGCAGGCAACGAACCAGATTATCGACGAAGCCCATGAACGGTATGAGAAAAATCTCTGGTCGTCGAAAGTTTCGGGCGAAGCTCCGTTTATTGTAGACTGCAGCGACAACAACGAGCAGGCCGACTTCGTGGTACAGCAGGTACTCGAGCACCGAGAAGCCGGCATTCCTCTGCAGAAGCAGGCCGTGCTGTTTCGGGCGTCGAACCATAGTCTGCCGCTGGAAGTCGAACTGGCTCGTCGTAACATCGTCTATCACAAATATGGCGGCTTGAAGTTTATCGAAACGGCCCATGTCAAAGATCTCATGGCTTATTTACGTCTGGCGGAAAATCCCCGTGATGCGGTTTCTGGCTTGCGTGTGTTAACGTTACTGCCGGGCATCGGTCAGAAAAAAGCACAGCAGTTGCTCAACCTGTTGGCCGAAGCGCAATTTCGTTTTGATGCGTGGTCCGAATTCAAACCACCGGCGGCGACCGTCGAACATTGGCCGCTGTTTGTGCGACTGATGAAAAATCTCGCCTCGCCGCAATCCGAGAAAAAGGGTATTTCCGCCGAGGTGCATCAGGTGCGCACTTTTTATGCGCCGCTCCTGGATCAGCAGTATGACAACGCACCGGCCCGCCAGCGCGATCTGGAACAACTGGAACAGGTCGCCAGCCGCTTCAGCAGTCGCATGAGTTTTCTGGAAGAAATTACCCTCGACCCGCCCAGCTCGACACAGGATGTCGCGACCGGCAGCGATAAGGCCGACGATGATTTTCTGGTCTTAAGCACAATACATTCATCGAAAGGACTGGAGTGGGACGCCGTTTATGTGCTGCAGGCGGCCGACGGCAGCATTCCTTCAGAGATGTCGCTGGAGAGTGAAGAGGAAATCGACGAAGAACGCCGATTGTTTTATGTCGCGCTCACGCGGGCGAAAAACTGGCTCTACGTATGTTTCCCGCATCGTCAGTATTTCCAGAATCGACGCTGGAATCAGGCTCACAGTTACGCGCAACTTTCGCGGTTTGTTTCTTCAAAAACGTTGTCACTTTTTCAGCGACGACCGGCGTTCAACGCCGAGGATCTGGATACACCAGAGGAAGCACAAATCGAAACGACGGCCGAAGACATCCGCAAGAATATTCGCAACATGTGGACCGTCTGATCGCAAATGGTGTCGTGATTATTCTTCTTTGCGGGAAGGTTCTTCGTTCGTCGGCACTTCTTCGGTTGATTCGTTCTCGTCGGTGGCCTCACCCGAAGCTTTTGCTTTGTCCCACGGCGATTTTTTTCGCGGGGGAGGAGGGCCGGGGAATTGATAGTAGGTACATTCCATCCCGCCGTTATACAATTTGCGTCGGCGGGCTTTTTGTCCGAAAATACGCTCAAATCCGGGATGCGAAGTCAGTACATAAATCGACCACGTATCGAGCGGCTCGAACACGCGTTTCATTTCGCGGTAGATGACTTCGGCGTCTTCTTTCTCTCCCAGTCGTTCTCCGTAAGGAGGATTGGTAATGATACAGCCATACTTGCGGGGCGTGCTGAATTCGGAGAGAGGCTGTTCCTGAAAGTGAATGAAGTCCTCCATGCCCGCCTGTTGTGCGTGATAGCGGGCCATGCGAATCATGGCGGGATCGATATCGTAACCTTGCAAACGAAACGCAAGATCATTGCGTTCCAGGTCGCGGGCTTCGTCGCGGGCCTCTTTCCATAGTTCCGCAGGAAACTGCTGCCAGCCTTCGCAGGCAAATTCGCGGTTGATGCCCGGCGCCGTATTCGTACCGATCAGGGCCGCTTCAATGGGAATCGTTCCCGAACCGCAACAGGGATCGACAAACGCCCGTTCCCGGTTCCAGTAGCTGAGTTGAATCAGGCCGGCCGCCAGTGTCTCTTTCAATTGGGCGCCGGCGGTCAGTTTGCGATAGCCGCGTTTGTGCAGACTGGAACCGGTGGTGTCGACGCAGATTGAAGCCTTGTCTTTCAAGATCGCTGCATTGACCGAATATAGTGGCCCATCTTCGGGGAACCAGTCTTTGATGTAATGATCCTTCAACCGCTCGGCGATCGCTTTTTTGACCATCTTCTGTGAGTTTTTGGCGCTGTTGATTTTGGAACGGACGGCCGAAGCGCGGACGGGGAAACGCGCCGAAGGGGGCAGCCAGCGTTCCCATTCCAGATCGCGGGTTTCGTCGAACAGGTCATCGAAATCAAGGGCTGTGAACTCGCCCAGACAGATCATCACCCGGTCGGCGCTGCGGAGCCAGAGATTGCAACGGCAGATCGCTTCCAGATCGCCTTGAAAGGTAACCCGTCCGTTTTCGACCGTCTGATCCTCGTATCCGAGTTGTTTTAATTCGCGCGAAACCACGGCTTCCAGGCCAAAGGCAGAGGTGGCAACGAGTGTGAGCGGCTCAGACATACTGGTAGTCTATCTCTTTCGATTTCAGTAAAACGGTCAAATCCGGTAGAAAAAGGGTCGGCCGGTGATCATACTAGAGAGTATCCCATTTAACCATAGCCTGTCTCGAGCTAAGATACTCGGTCCAAATGGCCTTGGAGACGCTTTAGTAAAACTGGACACAGTCTAATATAGATGACACCCAACCGATTTCTACACGACAATGAATCATAAAGAAGGTTTTTACGATGCGGAATGCTCTTCCCCCTCATAATCGGCTCCCACGCCGTGATTTTCTGAAACAGGCCTCGCTGAATGTATTAGCGGGTACAGCGATTGCCAGCGGTTTACCCGGTTTGCAGGCCGGTGAGACAAAAAAGAAGAAACCCGCTAGCGGCTACCAACTGGGCGCGTTCACCAAGAGCTTTCAGGACATGCCGATTCCCGATGTGTGCCGGGCGTTCAAATCGATTGGTCTGGACGGTCTCGATCTGACGGTCCGCCCTAAAGGACATATCCTGCCCGAAAATGCCGAGAAGGAGTTGCCTGAGGCGAGTAAAGCGGCGAAAGAGGCAGGTGTGAAAATTCTGTTCCTGACCACGATGATCGACGAGCCCGACAAAAACGCCGAACGCATTCTGGCGACCGCACAAGAGCAGGGTATCGATCGGATCAAGATTGGTTACTATCGTTACAAGCCGTTCGGCACACTGGCACAACAGCTGAAAGAGACGACGAAAAAAATTGGTAAGGTCGCGAAGCTCTGTCAGAAGTATGAAATTCTGCCTTGCGTGCACGTGCACTCAAACGCGTTTCTTCCTTCGCATGGAACTCAGTTATATCAGTTGATCCAGGATTATTCGCCACAGGAAGTCGGCGCGTATGTCGACATGTTGCACATGGTCAAAGAGGGGAGCGGCGACGGTTGGCGACAGGGATTGGATTTACTCGCGCCCTGGATTTCGTTGTGTGCAGTCAAGAACTTTGCCTGGGAACGGGGTGAAGGTCGCGATAAACAGGGACATCAGAAATGGGAAGTGAAAACCGTGCCGGTTGCGGATGGCATTTCCCCAATCCCGAAATATGTGGCTGCCCTGCGTGAATTGGGTTACGAAGGAATCTTCTCACTGCATAGCGAGTATAAGGGCCGACATAGCTGGAAAGAACTTTCAACGCAGGAATGCCTGGCACAGACGGCCGTCGATGCGAAGTATTTCCGTTCGCTGTGGTCGTAAGAATGAACCACGGAACGCACGAAATTAATTACTACCACGAAAGACACGAAAAGCACGAAAGACAAGCAGCAGGGGGGCCGAATGGAATTCGGGCCGAGCGCAGCGAGCAGGAAACTGAGAGCGATCGTTTCGAATTGTTGAAGTAAATCACGGTACAGGATTCAACAGAGGTCAGTGACATTGTCCTCATTTGCGAACTTGTTCTGACAGTTTCCTGTTGTCTGCGACAACCGCGAATTGCATTCGCGGCCACCCGTTCTGAATTGAATATTGTTTTTAAACTCCAACTGAGCGGCACGGCGCTAGCCGCCGGTAGTGTGTAACGGAGCTGTTTTTAATTACCGGTGGCTAGCGCCATTCCGCTCATGGTGGGGGGCGTTAGATGTTTACTAAATTAGCGACTGCAGCAATTTGTCTCTTCGCATTTCTGTTCGCTCTTGACGTACATGCGGCTGTGCAACCGAACGTGATCCTGATCATGTGCGATGATCTCGGCTGGGGGGACACCGGCTTTAACGGAAACAAGATCATTAAGACGCCGCACCTGGATGCGATGGCGCGGGCGGGGATGATTCTCAAACGGTTCTACGCCGGGGCGCCGGTGTGCAGCCCGACGCGCGGGAGCTGTCTGACGGGCCGCAATCCGTTTCGGTATGGGATCGTGCATGCCAATACCGGGCACATGAAATCAGAGGAACAGACGCTGGCGGAATCATTGAAAGCCGCCGGTTATCGAACGGGGCACTTTGGCAAATGGCATCTGGGTACGTTGACCAAAACAGTCCGCGATTCGAATCGAGGCGGGCCTAAGAATACGGATCACTTTTCGCCCCCCTGGCTGAACGGGTTTGAAGTCTGTTTCTCGACCGAAGCGAAAGTCCCCACTTGGGATCCCATGCGGAAGCCGAAGGGAAAAGCATCCAGCAGAGGCTGGGCGGCGTTGACCGACGACAGTCCCAGTCAGCCGTACGGGACACACTATTGGAACGACGCGGGCGAGATCGTGAAGGACAATCTGAGCGGCGATGATTCACGCGTCATCATGGATCGCGTGGTTCCCTTCATTAAGCAGAGTGCGGAAGCGCAGAAACCGTTTTTTTGTGTGATCTGGTTTCATACGCCGCATCTGCCGGTGGTCGCCGGTCCCCGTTATCGGGAGATGTATGCGAAACACGATTTGTACCACGCGAACTATTATGGTTGCATTACCGCCATGGACGAGCAGATCGGACGCTTGCGGGCACAGCTGAAACAGTTAAATGCCGCTGAAAATACGATGCTCTGGTTCTGTTCCGACAACGGCCCGGAAGGGAATGCCAGTGCGCCCGGATCAGCGGGACCGTTTCGGGGACGCAAACGGGATCTGACTGAAGGGGGCATTCGAGTGCCGGCGCTGTTGGAGTGGCCGGGCAAAATTACCCCCGGCACCGAAACCAGTTTCCCGATGGTCACCAGCGATTATCTACCGACGATTCTGGCTGCCGCCGGGTTACCTGTTCCTGATAAGCGACCGTTGGATGGAATCAATTTACTCCCCGTGGTTCAACAGAATCTCAAGGAACGGACAGAGCCCATTGGATTTCAATTTCAAAACAAAGCGGCCTGGATGACGCACCGCTATAAGCTGTTACGCACGGGAAAAAGGGCGAAGGCACAATATCAGTTGTTTGATTTACTCGCTGATCCGGGTGAGACGACCGATGTTTCACAGGATTACCCCGCGCTGGTGAAGCAGTATCGACGCGACCTTGAGTCCTGGATTAAATCTTGTGACAACAGCAATCGGGGAAATGACTATTAATCAATTCGATTCTGCAAAAGAAACTGACTTCGATAGAAAGAACACAATGCCGGATATGAAAGCGCTCTTCAGTGTTACCTTTGTTTTATTTTTTCTCGTGACGACCCGCGTCAACGCGGTGGAAGAAACGCGGCCGAATATCATTCTGATCATGGTCGACGATATGGGCTTTTCCGATCTCGGCTGTTATGGCGGAGAAATTGAAACGCCGAACCTGGACGCGCTGGCTGCTGGGGGTGTGCGGTTTTCCCAGTTCTATAATACGGCTCGCTGCTGTCCCACTCGGGCGACTTTGATGACAGGCCTGCATCCGCATCAGACGGGAATCGGATGGATGACCGATCCGCCCAACGATCCCCGCAGCAGTTCCAAACCGCCCGCTTATCAGGGCTATTTGAATCGCGAGTGTGTGACAGTCGCGGAAGTGCTGCAGACCGCAGGCTATGCAACGTATATGACGGGGAAATGGCATCTGGGCTTTAACTCACAGGAGTGCTGGCCGCTGCAGCGGGGGTATCAAAAATACTTTGGCTGCATCTCGGGGGCGACTCGGTTCTTTTATCCGGAGGAACCTCGGGGGATGACGCTGGGAAATCAGCATATCAAAACGCCCCCCAGCACAACCGACCGTCGTTTTTATACGACCGATGCCTTTACCGATTACGCGATTCGTTTTCTGAAAGAACATCAGCAGGACGCAGTACAACAGGACAAACCGTTTTTCCTGTACCTCGCCTACACCGCGCCGCACTGGCCGCTGCAGGCACATGAAGAGGAGATCAAAAAATATCGCGGCAAATATCGGATTGGTTGGGATCGGCTCCGCAATCGCCGTCTGGCCAAGCAAAAGGAAATCGGCCTGCTGCCGGCGCATACCAAATTGTCGCCACGCAACGAAGCGGCGCCCGCGTGGGACTCTCTAGATGAGAAGAAGCAAAACGAGATGGATCTGAAGATGTCGGTCTATGCGGCGATGGTGGATCGCATGGATCAGAACATCGGCAAGCTGATCGGTTGGCTCAAAGCGAATCAGCAGTTTGACAACACGTTGATCCTGTTTCTGTCGGACAACGGCGCGTGTGCCGAGGGTCCTGCACTCGGCCGGGGGCGTTTTATGAATCCGAAAAATCGCGATCAAGAGCACAGCAACAGTTACGGAAAAGCATGGGCCAATGCATCGAACACGCCGTTCCGTCTATTCAAGCATTATGCTCATGAAGGGGGAACCTCAACGCCGTTCCTGATGCACTGGCCGGCGCAAATTCAGCCGCGCAAAGAATGGTACACGGAACCGGCGCAGCTCATCGACATCATGCCGACGCTTGTGGATGTGTCAGGCGCGAAATATCCCAAAACCTATGCCGGTAACAAGATCCACTCTTTAGACGGCGTCTCTCTGCGGCCGGCAATGCAGGGAAAGAGTCTGAATCGTGCCGCGCCCCTGTTCATCGAACATGAAAACAACGCCTTCGTGCGCGCTGGCAACTGGAAACTAGTGGGCCGCGGTGTTTCCCCGGCAAAAGGATTACAGCCACAAAAGTGGGAACTTTACAATGTGAAACAGGACCGCACGGAGTTGAACAATCTCGCAGAGAAAAAACTGAAGATGGTTTCGGACTTGTCAGCCCAATGGCAGGCGTGGGCCAAACGGGTGGGCGTGTATCCTAAGTAATGGCTTTTTTAAACATGGGGTGGTCCCGGATGTAATCCGGGATTGCTGAAAGCAACAGGATGTGGGTAGTAGATGCGCTGGATGGTCTGTTTGTGACCGATGACTGAGAGAGCATTTCGTTCCTCGAACTGTCGGTTTCCTGCTCGCTGCGCTCGGCCCGAATTTTATTCGAGCCCACCCCGGTTCCCTTTTAATTGATTTGAGTAGAGCCAGTTCAATCCTGTGCTTTCATCGGTCGAGGAAATTTTTCTTCCAGCAGTTTGACCGCGGCTTGAAAGGCTTTTTTGTCGGTGGGCTGGTCGGCGATGTTTGTGTTCTCTTCGGGATCGATGGTGTGATCGTAGAGCTCGCGTGCTGCAACCTCACCCGTTTTAAAGTCACGCCATTCCGTATAGCGATAGCGGGGTGTGCGGACAGAAACGCCCATGAACTCGGGGCTCATTTTGTAATAGGCGGGTCGCGGGTGCTGCGTGTAGGCGGCCGGTTTCACCGTTTTAGTGGGATCGTTCAAAATGGGGACCAGGCTCTTACCTTCCAGCTTCGCGGGGGAAGGTAACTCACACAGCTCTACCAGCGTCGGATACATGTCGATCAGTTCGACTAGCGCAGCGGATGTCTTACCCGCCTGTTTCATGTTGGGCATTGAAATCATCAATGGGACGTGCGCGTCGTTTTCAAAATTGGATGTCTTACACCACAGACCATGCTCGCCCAGGTGAAACCCGTGATCGGACCAGAAGACAATGATCGTGTTGTCCCGTAAACTCTGGCGATCCAGTTCTGCGAGCACTTTGCCGATCTGGGCATCGAGATAACTGATGCCCGCCAGATAGCCGGTGCGGAGCTCGATGATTTCCTCTTGCGTCAGTTTCCCCTTCGCGCTGCGCAGCAGTTCCTGACCGTTATGTAGCGCGACAGCCGGCACATTTTTCGGGGGTTCTGGATTCGCGGCGACGGAAATCGGACTATCGTCATACAGATCCCAATACTTTTTCGGTGGGTTAAAAGGCAGATGCGGCTTCCAGAAGCCGACCGCTAAGAAGAACGGTTCCTGTTTCTGTTTCACATCTTTAAGTGCTTGAACCGCCAGATCGGCAATCCGTCCGTCGAAGTATGCCGAGTCGGGAACGTCACGGCACTCGGTTCTCGACATCTTCGAGAAATTCACAGGTAGTTCACGATTATTGTTCAAAACCGGCTTGTCGCTGCCATGCGTGGCGTAATGCATCACCGCGGGCACGCTCCACGAGGTCGGGTCTCCCTGGATGTTCTGACGCCAGTTATGGAAAATTTTGCCAATGTTCTGAGTGAAGTAGCCTTGCTGCTTGAACAGTTGAGGCAGGGTGACGATGCCTGGTTTCACTTCGCGAAAGTGTGTGGGCAGATCCCAGATCTTAAGACTGTCCGGGCGACGGCCCGTCATCAGTGAAGCCCGCGACGGATTGCACAGAGCCTGTTGGCAGTACGCTTTCTTGAAGAGAACGCCTTGTGCTGCCAGTTGATCCAGGTGCGGCGTCTTCACCAGCGGATGACCGTAACAGGCCAGATCGCACCGCAGGTCATCGGCGGCGATGAACAGCACGTTGGGCTTTTCAGCTGCGACAGCCTCGAAGCAAAGGGCAGGGCAGACTGTTTCGAGTAAAACGAGCAGCAACAATAAGAAACATCTGCCAGAGTGTTGCATGAGACAAGACTTTCTATAAGCAATGATTGCAGGAAGAGTTAGCGTTTCTTTCATTCTGAAGACTCGCGGGCGTCGTTGCAACAGCAGAGATGTCTGGCAGGCAGGTCCTTGCCGGATTTTCAAAAAAATGATTGACAGTAAAATTTAATTGTATTACTGTGTTGATACAGTTTGTTGTGAGGACATATGATGCAAATTCAATTATCAGAAGCGGATGGCACGCCTTATTACCTGCAGGTAGCGAACCAGGTCAAGTTCCTGGTAGCGTCCGGGCGGCTGGAGCCGCATGAGCAACTCCCCTCGGTGCGCGGTCTCGCGCAGCAGTTGACGATCACGCCCAATACGGTGGCTCGTGCGTACCGCGAGCTGGAAGCCGAAGGAGTGGTGATCTCGAAACGCGGCGCCGGCGTTTTTATCTCGAATGGCGTGTCCCCCTTGTCGAATAAAGAGAAACGCCGCATTCTGAATGAGCGGATGGATGCACTGCTGACCGAATCGCGTCAGTTAGGCGTGGATGAAGAAACCCTGTTGAAGTTACTACGTCAGCGAAGCCAGAAGTTTGATTTATATAAAGAGGTCGAAAAATGAGCGAGCATGTGATTGAGATCAGTGATTTAAGTCGTCGCTTCGGGAAAAAACAGGCGTTGGACAACGTCAGTCTCTCCGTGCCGGAGGGGGCTGTATTTGGTCTGGTCGGTGAAAACGGAGCCGGCAAGACAACGTTACTCAAACACGTGCTCGGTTTCCTCAAGCCACAGCAGGGGACGGTGCGTGTGTTTGGCCTCGACCCGGTCGCCGATCCGCCGGGTGTCCTGGGGCGGATTGGCCATCTTTCCGAAACACGTGATCTGCCGACGTGGATGACGATTCGCGAACTGTTTGAATTCACGCGTGCCTTTTATCCCAAGTGGGATCCCGTCTACGCGGAAGAACTGCGGATGATGTTTGAACTCTCCCTCAATCAAAAAGTGCCGACCTTATCGCGGGGGCAGCTGGCACGGGCCGGACTGTTGTTGGCGCTGGCACATCGTCCGCCGCTTTTGGTATTGGATGAACCCTCTTCAGGCCTGGACCCGGTCGTCCGCAAAGACATTCTCGATGCCATCATTCGCACTGTAGTTGATGAGGGCCGCACGGTCCTGTTTTCTTCACATCTGTTAGACGAAGTGCAGCGCGTCTCCGACCGGGTTGCGATCCTCGATCAGGGCAAAATTTTGCTGACGAGCCCGCTGGATGAAGTGCTGGTTTCGCATTATCAGTTGACGGTCAGTTTCCAGGAACCGCAGCCGTTCTTTCCTGAACTGGCGGGGGCACTCACTTGGTCCGGCTCGGGCCGGGAATGGAAAATCATCTGTAACGGCCAGAAGCAGGAGCTAGAAGTTGCCTTGCAAGAACTGAAGGCGGAAATTCTGGAACAGAACTCTCCGACGCTGGAAGAAATATTTGTTGCCCGCATGAAGTCGGCCGCGCGATCGTCTTTTGAGGAATAAGTCCCATGGAAAATTCTTTCTTTATAGTGACAAAAGTGTTTGGAAAACGCGTCTGGTGGCAAGCGTTGCTGGCGGTCGGTTTTCTGATATTGCTGCCGCTCTCTGCTCGTGACGGCTTGAACTTCAATGGGAACCTGTTTTACGAAGGCGAGGGTAATCCATTCGATTATTTCTTTTCCTTTGTCAGTTTTTCCTGGTTGTTGTTTATTGGGATCTGCATCCATGCGTTCCGGGACTGTCGGAAGTTTATTTTTGCACTCCCACTTTCTTCGGCATCCATGGCCAGTTGGCTGATGCTGATCTCGGCAGGGTTTGTCGTGTTTTTAAGCCTGTTAACCAATGGGCTGTACCGGGTTCTCTTTTTTGATCAGAATTGGCTGAGCGAGTATTGGCCTGTGCTGGGCCCCACCTTATTTGTGACAACCCTGGTCATTGTCGGGCATAGTCTCTATTGGAATTTTCAGTCACAGAGTTTCTTAAAATTACTGTTTTCGGCCGCGGTGGTCATCGGACTGGGTTGGTGGTTTGCATCCCGCTTTTTTCCCAATGGAATCCAGAACCCGATCGTTCCCTGGTGCCGGGTCACACTGTCAGAATATGCGACGATGCTGGCTGTAAGTCTGGGGGCCTGGTGGCTGGGAGTCGCTTCCTTTAAACGTGTCCGTTGTGGGGATGCAAAACCGAGTCGGCCGTGGGAGCAGATCTCGCTCTGGTTTAATGGTTCCATCAATGGGGCACAGGCAGCGGATGCTCCTGTTTGTCTGTCAAGAACTGACTCGCTGGGTCAGCTGCACTGGCGTCAATCCTGTTCCGGGGCAGTCAGAATGGTGGGAATCGCGCTCGTCATTTTGCTGAGTGTCACTATTCTTGTCAGTCTGACGCAAAGTGGCCCTGATCTGCAATTATTTCATGAAACCACATCACTGGCGTTGCTTTTGTTTTCGATCATCAGTGCGACCTTGCTCGGGATATTTCTGGGTGAAGGTCTAGTGAATAAGGAAAAAAGAGAACTGATACCCGCTCTGGCGAACGCACCTTTCTCTGATCAGGTTTTAGCTTCTGCGTTACTGTGGAATTTGATGAAGTCGATCGGGGTACTGTTCGCCTTCCTGTTACTCAGTCTGGCATTGGGATATCTGGCTGCTGAGTTTATTTTCAAGCATGATGTTATTCTATGGAATGAGGGGCTACCAGTTCTTCAGAGTGTGGGCTTTAAAGTACTAGTCGCGCTCGCCGTCTATTGGTGTATTGCAGCAAACCTGGTTTCCCTTTTGTGGACCGGTCGGAACTGGTTCATGATTTCGGTCTTTGCGTGCATCACAGTTCTCTCCTTTATCGGCACGCCCCTTTATATATTTGTGGTCCCACGAGATTGGCAACCGCAGGTCGGACAAATGATTCTCTCATTTTTAACGTTGCTGGTCATCAGTGGCAGCGTGACTGCATTTGTGATGGCACTCCGCAAGAACTTGATCCGTTTTAGAACGGTTGTGGGATCTGCTTTGTTTGTTGTGGTGACCACACTGTTGTTCTGGAATGTCTGGAATTCACACCCCCAGGTTCTCAGAGTATTCTGCTCCTCGTTGTTCCTGCTGCTTGTGATACCGTTTGCGACGATTCCGCTGGCGGTGTCGTGGAACCGGCATCGATAAATGATAAAAGGTCTGTCTGATGTCATCTGCCTTCTATGTGACGACTAAGCAATTTCTAAAACGCATCTGGCTCGGGGCGTTACTGGTGATCAGTGCGCTGGTGCTGGCGCCGTTGGCCTTTCGTGCATTGATGTCGCTGAAAGAACTGGGAACGTATGGGGTATCGGTCCAGCCTTTCGATTACCATTTCGCGTTTCTGGGGCTGTCCTGGGTCTTCTTTATTGCACTTTGCGGCTACGCATTACAAGGCTGTGAATCAGTCGTGTTCAGGCTGCCTGTATCTTCAACGGCGATTGTCAGTGGTTTGATTTTGCTCACTGTGGGCACGGTGGTGTTGCTCAATCTGATTACCAATGGTCTCTATCGGATACTGTTTTTCGATCAACGCTGGCTCACTGAGTACTGGCCTTTGCTGGGGCCATTGCTGTTTTTGGTGACATTGATGCTGGTGGGGCATTCCCTTTACTGGAGTCGGTTTAGTCTCAGTTTTACCTACTGCGCCGTCTGGGGCAGTCTGATTGTTGGTCTGTTCTGGTGGTTTCTCTCTCGGTATTTTCCGAATGGGTTTCAGGCAGACATCGTTCCCTGGAGCCATGTCTCGCTCTCTGATTTTATGACCATGTCCACGGTCGGTATAGCAGCCTGGTATCAGGGGACCCGCGCGTTTGGCAAAGTCCGTTCCGGCACTGCAGTCCCCAGTCCAGAGTGGCAAAAAACGATTGCCTGGGGACGCGCCTGGTTATCTGGAGGGATTGCCGATCGTATATCGCTTCCGCTAACACAGCGGGCATCGTTGGCAGAGTTACATTGGCGCGATTCCTGCCGCCGACCCGTGATGGTTGGTGGATTGTACTTTGGAATGACGGCGGTTCTGCTGAGTTTTATCTTCTTTAAGCTGTCGTATACGCCGGGTGGCCAACAAAGTCCTTTCTGGGCTTACATGCAGAGCATCGGAACGATCATCAGTACGATGATCGTGATTTCGGCGCTGTTTGTCGGCTTTTTGCTGGGGGAGGGAATTAATAACGCGGGGCGAACGGAACTCAAGCGGTATTTGAGTATTGCCCCCTTATCGGATCACGGGTTCTCTTTGCTGCTGATTCGGAATGTAGTGAAGTCGGCCAGCCTGGTTTATTTTTGGTTACTGCTGAGTTGCCTGCTTTGTCATCTTACGATGATATTGTATTTTGGCGCTGAAAGTTCCGTCATGTCAGCGAGTATCTGGGAGGGCTATGTTCGTTGTCTGTCGATGCAGTTCTGGCCGTTTCTGTTTTTCTCGTCGACGATTTTCTGGGGCATCGTCGCTACCATGGTCTCGGTGTTCTGGACAGGACGTACCTGGTTTTATCTGGCGATCATTGCAGCCTTCGGCGGGCTGTGTGTCTCGTTTATCTTAATTAGCTCGCTCATTCGCACAGAATTCATCACTCCCTTACTTTATGGCTGCTTGTTGGCGATTTCCGTTTTCATTCTGGCAGGAACCTGTGCCGCTTTTGGAATCGCGTTCAGGAAAAAACTGATCACGGCGTCCTCCATTGGGGGAGCGGTATTCTTCTGTCTGATCGCTGGTTGGTTTGCCAGTTCCCTGTCGGCTGATAATTATGATACGTTGTTTATGAGAATTATCGAATCGAATTTTTTCTTTCGGGAAGTGGGTATCACCGGCATGCGTTATTTTGTGTTTGTGCTCCTGACGCTGCTTATCACCCCCTTCGCGACGATACCCCTGGCGGTGTCGTGGAATCGACATCGTTAAAACTAAAGAGGAATGAAGCCATGACAGATGGTCTGTTACGGGTCACGAAATATTCTTTGAGTACACACTGGCGAAGTGTGTTTGTTCTCACGGCAGTGCTGGTGTTACCGTCATTGGGGTTACGACTTCTGGCATTTTTACGTGAAATGTCGTCTGATCCGCAGTTCATGTTCACTCCCCAATTCCTGTTTTGGGGATTTCATTTCGCCTTTCTGTTCCTCATTGGGGGCGGGATTCTCCTGTTCTGTCTGAATGAATTGCTACACAAACAGAAATTGATGCTTCGGATGCCTGTTGCGACTGCGCAATTCGTCAGCGGCCTGATTCTATCTACGCTGGTCATCTTGCTTATGGTCAGTCTTGTGTCAAACGGAGTTTATCGTCTGTTACTGTTTGACGCAGACGGGTTCAGACAGTTTTGGCCTGTCACTGGGCCGACGCTATTCCTCGTGACTCTGATTGTGGTGGCCCATTGTATTTACTGGAACCTACAGAGACCGGGATTTGCCCGTTTGCTGTTCTGGTTCAGCTTTGTTATCGGAATGTGTTATTGGCTCCAGTCCCGTTACTATCCCGATGGTTTTAATGGATACGCGGCTCCCTGGTCTACAGTGACCTGGCCTGAATTTTTCACGATGTTGACTGTGTCTGTGACAGCCTGGATCGGAGCGATTCGTTCGTGTGCCCTGGTTCGTGGAGGTGTAGCGGTCCCGAGTCAGATGTGGGAGCGTGTCTGGAAAGAGGTTGGCAGATTGGGGCATGTGAACTGGGCGTCAGGTTTCAGGAAGCCCGATTCCGTATCCAGTGCCTTTGCCCGGCTATACTGGCGCGACTGCTGCAGCAGCGTCATGCTCTACTGGGTTTTGCTGGGAAGTGGCTTGTTAGTGATCAGTTTTTTTTCGGGTACAGGTTCCTGGGACTTGGGTGCGATTGTATTTCTCTTTTTGTTTTTTCCCAGTTTCTTCATGTCTCTGATGCTGGGGAGCTCGCTTCAATCCAGCCATCAGATGAAGGGGTATCTGGCAGTCGTTCCTCTTTCAGATCGAGATATCGCATCCATTCTGGTTCGTGCCATCCTGAAGCTGGTTGTGATCTCAGTGACATCCGTGTTGCTTTTTGGACTGGCAGGTGGTTCTCTCGTTTCTCTGTTGTTGCAGGGGTTCGAGACGACCAGAGATTCCGGGCTGTGGACGATCATGGACGAGTGGAGATTCGGGTTGATTTCCCTTGGCTCTCTTCTGCTGCTGTCATTCTGGGCCATGATTTCCAATATGACCGTCCTGCTCTGGATTCCGCGGCGGGCATGTTACTTCATCTTATTCCTTCTTCCCGGAGTGATTGGTTTTTTTATCGCGATTCATGAGAATGTCAATCTGTTTTCTTCCGTCATTGGCGATCTGATTTTTCTAACGATTAGTGTGTTGATCTGGTCTGCTACGTTATTGGCTTATGTGCGGGCGTACCGAACTGAATTGATCCATGCTCGAGCACTCTGGCTGGCGGCTCTGTTTTGTCTGGTCGCACCTGCCCTGTATTGGAATTTCTGGGGGACGAACGAATTGCCTTTCAGAGTGATCTTGTCTTCCTTACTCGTACTCGCAGTCACCCCCTTCGCGACGATACCGCTGGCGGTGTCGTGGAACCGGCATCGTTAATAGTTCAAGGTACTCGAATGTCATCTGCCTTTGTCATGACAACTCGACTCATCTGGAAGCGTGCCTGGCTTGGGGCACTGCTGACGGGGCTGGCCCTCGTGATGGGACCGGTGGTCTTGCCAGCCTTGCTGCACCTATTGCCGGGAGCTGTGAATGAAAACCTCGCACAACTGTTTCGCAGTCAGCTGCTGATCCTGGGCCTGTCTTGGGTGGCCTTTGGTTTTTTGTGTATCAACGCGGCTTATCAAAGCCCGCTGCAACTCACGCGGGGGCTGCCTGTCTCGTCCACCCGTATCGCCAGTTGGGTGATGTGGTCCACGGTGGTGATGGTGGTGGTACCCGCACTGTTGATCAACGGTCTGGTCCGGCTGCTGGTGATGGGCGCCAACTGGCCGGACCGCGACTGCTCTGTGCTGGGGCCGACTCTGTTTATCACAGCATTCATTATGGTCGCCTGGTCGGCTTACTGGAGTCTGCAGGCGAAGGGTTTCTGGCGGCTGCTGTTCTGGGCCAGCGCGGCAGGGGCACTCGTGGCCTGGCTGGTCTCCCGCTATTATCCCGAGGGAAAGCTGGTTCCCTGGAAGGTGGTGACACTGACGGAATGGATCACCGTACTGACGGTGTGTGGGGTAGCCTGGCTGGCAGGGATCCGTGGCTATGCCCGCATTCGTTGCGGTGTCGCAGTAACGAGCCGTCCCTGGTCCCGAATCGAGAACTGGTTGAACGGTGACCGAGGGCAACAGAGCGAGCAAAGTATTCCCGTTGTCGGTTCCCGGGTACAGGCCTTCACCCGGCTGCACTGGCAGGATGGTTGTTCTCCAGTGACTTTGCTGGCGGTGATCTTTGGTGGGCTGACACTAATCTTAAATCTGTATGGTTACCTCTATAAGGCGATCTACGGCTATGTGAACCCACTGATTGGCTCTAATCAGCCATTGGCCACATTTGGAGTCTTTCTGCTCTCATCTTTCGCCATGTTGCTTTTTCTGGGGCAATCACTGTTACTCCGGGATTTCTCCTCGATGAAGGGATATCTCGCGCAACTACCGGTTTCCAATCAAGAGTTATCTCATGCCCTGGTTGTTAATTTATTCAAATCACTTGGACTGCTGCTGTTCTGGGTAGTTATTTTCGGTTTCGGTGTAAGTTACCTGACGATTGTTTGCTATCAGGGATTGGAAGGCTTCTATCGAGACTGGAATTGGTTTTTGAAAGAGAAGTTTTTTCTGGTGCTACTGTTCTCCCTGTTGATGGTCTGGATGCTGATATCCAACGGACTGTCACTGATCTGGACCGGGCATACGAAATTCATGGGGTATGTCTTCGGTGTTGTAATGGTGTTGTTTTATCCCACATTGATTCTGTCGATCGGACCATTGAGAAATCAACGGCCCGATTTATCACTTGTCTGGATACTATTGGTCATTGGTGTGGTCTGTATCGTGACCATGTTGGCTTTCCAGAATGCTCACCGTCTCGGACTGATATCACTCAGGAGCATCTGGCTGGCGACCATCTTCTATCTGGTCATCACCATCGTCTTCTGGAACGTCTGGAAAACGAATCTGTTGATTGACCGCGTTTTGTTTTCATCCTTAATGATCTTCACCGTGCTCCCCTTCGCGACGATCCCCTTGGCGGTCTCGTGGAACCGGCATCGATAATTGTTCAAGGTGCAACCCATGTCATCAGACTTTGTCATGACAACTCGACTGATCTGGAAGCGTGCCTGGCCGCTGGCGCTGGGTGGGGTTGCGGCCTTTGTGCTGTTTCCTTATGTGGTTTTGAAAGTGAAAGCATATACGGAAGGAGCCGGGGGGCGGATTAACGCCGACATCTTCGAGTTTGGCTTCCTCTTTGGCTATTATATGCTCATGTCCAGCATCGTTTTTCTGGGCATCTCTGTGTCCATGACGACAGGCTTTCAGAAGTATTTCCTCAGGCTGCCCATCCCCTCTCGTACGATCGCCAGCGGGATGATGTTCACGGCGGTGACGCTGTTTTTCTCGATGCAGTTGCTGACGAATGGATTCTACCGTCTACTGTACTTCGATCAGAACTGGCTGACGGATTACTGGCCGCTCACGGGAACGCTGTTGTTTCTCGTGACGCTCACACTGGTCGGGTATGCTGTTTTCTGGTTGATGCAGGCACCCAGTCTGACGCGACTGTGTGCCTCGGTCGACTTTATTGGCGGGATGCTGCTCTGGTTTCTTTACCGGTTCTATCCCGACGGTTTCGGCGGAATTATGGTTCCCTGGACCCGGGTGACGCCGGTGGAAGGGGCGGCCATGCTCGGCGTCTCGCTAGGCGCCTGGTACCTGGGAACCGGTGCCTTCGCACAGATCCGTTCGGGCACGGCAGTTCCCGGTCCCGCCTGGGAATTGATGAAACAATGGTGGAACAGACTGGCAGTGGGGGCGCGCTCTGACAGAGAGACCGATCCCAGTTCGCAAACCGCGATCGCCACACTGAAGCAGGTGCACTGGCGGAACTCCTGTCGCAGTGGCGTGCTCATCGGATTTGGTCTGGCGGGGGTGGCATTCTGCTGCAACCTGGCTGCCTTTTTCATCTGGTCGAAACCCGGTGCCAATCCGAGACCTGTTTACATCCTGCCTGTATCGTTTCTGACCTACCTGTTCCTGCAGTTTGCAGTTGTCGTTTTGTTGCTCAAGCAGGCATTCTCAGTTGCACCCCAGCCGAAACAGCAGATGAAGGACTATTGGGCTACCCTCCCTCTCACAGATCGGGAGCTTGCAGCAGCGTTGATGCAGAACATCCTCAAGGCGGGGATGCTGGTGCTGCTGGCGATGATTCCCATCGGCGCGGGAGGGAGTTATCTCCTGTATGCCCTGATCCAGGGGTTGGGAGTGATCAGTTCAGACTGGCAGTGGTTTGTCAAACATGAACTGGTTGCGGCTGGGATCGGTGTAGTCGTCATAACGATATTGTCTTACTGGTCCATCATGCTGAATGGCATTTCACTCTGCTGGTGCCCCCGCCGAAGCGTTAGCTTGTGGGTTTCCGTCTCGCTTGTTGTTTTGCTGATTATTTCCGTTTCCGTGAGTGAACTGCTGCCTGTCTTACGGACGCCAGTGGTTCTGCTGGATGCTTGCCTGATCCTGGGGGGAACAGTTCTCGCTTTTTGGCACGCGTATCGCTCTGCTCTGATCAGCGGGAAGACGATCTGGCGGGTGACCCTGTTTTCTCTGCTGGTCTGCATCGCCTTCTGGAATTTCTCGAGACCAGACTTTTTTTTCATGTATTGCTGTCTGGTATTCGCCGTGCTTCCCTTTGCGACGATCCCCCTGATGATCTCCTGGAACCGGCATCGATGACCCGAGTCATGAAAAATTTGAACCAAACGAACGTTGTTTTATAACAGAAAGAAGTGAGGTGTTGTGATGACAACCGCCTTGTATGTGACGACAAAAGATTTTTGCAAACGTGCCTGGATTGGTGCGCTGCTGGCAGTGGGGACGCTGGTGATGGCGCCGTTGTTGTTTTTGGTGATCACGCGGCTGCAGGGTTTGAACCTGGATTATATGGAGCATGACCTGACCGGTTATCATTTTGCTTACCTCGGGCTTTCCTGGATCGCGTTTCTCGGCGTATCTTTGCATGCACTCTCTGGCTCTGAAAAAATCTGTCGGGCTCTGCCGGTCTCTTCGCGGGCGATCGCCAGTTGGCTGATGTTCTCGATGGTCGGACTGGTGGTAGTTCTGCAACTGTTGACTAACGGCGTCTATCGGATGTTGTTCTTTGACGAACACTGGCTGGCAGATTACTGGCCGTTATTGGGGCCGTTGCTCTTCATTGTGACTTTGATTCTGGTCGGTCATTGGTTTTATTGGAGCCTGCACGCGCCCAGTTTTACGCGCTTGTTTCTGGGAGCGGCACTGGTTCTTGGTATGTTTTTCTGGTTTCTCTCCCGCTATTACCCGAATGGCTTTCACTCAGAGGAAGTGCCCTGGAGCCGCGTCACGCTGGGAGAATTTGTGTTGATGCAATTCGTGAGCATCGCGGCCTGGTATCAGGGAACCCGGGCCTTTGCCCAGGTCCGCGCCGGCACTGCGGTTCCCAGTCCGGCCTGGGAGCAGGTGGAAGTCTGGTGGAAAGGGTTACTGAGCGGCGCAATTCCAGAAAAGCAGCCCGAACCACTCTCGCGGCGATCGGCTCTGACCAAACTGCATTGGCGTGATTCCTGCCGCCGCGCTGTCATACTTGGAGGGTTCCTGTTTGGAGGCATAGTACTGGTAATCACTCTCGGCATTGGGTCTCAGTTGAATTCGGATCAAACCAGTGTTCGCGAAATCGCCGAAGGATATTGGGCCATCACAATGATGGCCAGTTTCGTCGCGTCGATTCTTGTCGCCTTTTTGTTAGGGGATGGAATCTGCAATAAGGGACGCACCGAAATGAAGTGTTTTCTGGCAATCGCGCCCCTTCCCGATCAGGATCTGAATACGTTGCTGTTTCGGAATATGGTGAAATCTTCTGTTTTGACTCTCGCGATGATTTTTAGCGCGCTGTTTCTCAGTCTGGGGATCACCACACTCCTGTGGGGGCCAGAGGTTTTGAATTTCATGTGGGAGGGATTATTTGGGGGTTCCCAGTATTTATTACGTTTTCTGTTGATTGGGATCGGCTTCTGGGTGCTTGCTGCAAATGCCGTTTCGGTGTTCTGGACAGGTCGCACCTGGTTTATCAACACCGTTGTTGGCGTTGGTTTTGGTGGTTTCATTTTATATGTGGTCACCTTCAATCTGCTGGGCGCATTCTTTCGAGGTTCCTGGGTGGCCGCAGCCATCGTGAGCATGATGTTGCTGGCAGTCTATTCACTGATTGTCGGAGGCACATTTACAGCGTATCTCATTGCCTGGCGCAAGGCGTTCATTTCCTGGAAGAAGGCGGTGATGGCGCTGCTGATCTGGTGCAGCCTGGGTGCTATCTTTTCAGTAACGCTATTGAACGAGGCGGCGCGATCTGGCCTGGAGCCTCGGTGGAGTATGTTCTGGATCTATTCCGCGATCAGTGCCTTCGTTCTGGTGCCGTTCGCCACGATTCCGCTGGCTCTGAGTTGGAACCGGCATCGCTAGAAAAATGAAAACGAGGAGTGCAGGATGAATTCGGCCTTCTATACAACGACACGACTGTTTCTGAAACGTGCCTGGGCGGGCGCGCTGCTGGCGGTGGGGACGCTGGTCCTGGGACCTTTGCTGTACCGGATCGTATTCGTGTCTCCGCAGCCTGGCGTTAGTGTCGGCAGCCAGGAGTTACTAAGCTTACATATTTTCTATCTGGTTTGCTCGTGGATCTTTTTTCTCGCCGTTGGATTCTATGCGATTCAGGGATCACAAAAAATCTGTATGGGCCTGCCAGTTCGTTCGACCGCGATCGCCACGTGGATGATGCTGGCGACTGTAAGTCTGGTCGTGTTGTTACAGTTAGTCACGAATGGCGCTTACCGGGTCCTCTTTTTTGATCAACACTGGCTCTCCGAGTATTGGCCTCTGCTCGGGCCGTTGCTGTTTCTGATCACGCTGATTCTGGTCAGTCATGCGATTTACTGGGGACTGTATGCCGTCAGTTTTACGCGAGCATTCTGCTGGACCGTTTCCATCGTGGGACTATTCTGGTGGTTCATTTCCCGATATTTTCCGAATGGATTCCGAGCGGACGCGGTTTCCTGGAAACATGTGACACTCGAAGAATTTTTCACGCTGTTCATAGTCAGCATGGCGGCCTGGTATTGGGGAACCCGGGAATTTGCGAACGTCCGTTCCGGGATTGCTGTCCCCAGCACGCACTGGCAAGCGATGCGCCGCTGGTGGGACTCTCTGATGAGTGGTGCCGTTTCCGAACGCAACGCTGTCCCCGCATCAGTCAGGTCTTCATTGTCACGACTGCACTGGCGCGATTCCTGCAAACGAGCGGTCATCGTATATGGAACCTTATTCGGGATCGTGGTTCTGGTAGTCAATCTGGCGCTGAGGCAGGCCTTTGGGTCGACTCTCCATCAATACCTGGACGGTTTTCTGGCCATCACATTAACGTTTAGTGTGATTGCTGCCGTTCTAGCCGGAATCCAGATCGGGGACGGAATCTGCGCGCCCGGTAGAACCGAAATGAAGCAGTTCCTCGCGACGGCACCGCTGCCCGATCACGATTTCTATCAGCCACTGTTATTGAATCTATTCAAATCAATGATTTCTATTTTCCTGATGATCCAGTCAGGTATGCTGTTTTCGATTGTGATGCTCCCCCTTTTGGATGGGCTCGCGATATTCAATGCGGATTTAGCAGACCTTTCAGGCACCATTCTGAAGTATGCAGTTTATTACTTGTTCTGTTTCTGGATTATCAACGCGAATCTGATTTCTATCTTCTGGACCGGCCGCACCTGGTTTATTTACGGCTTGATCGGGGGAAGCCTGGGCCTCTTTGGGTTGTTCATCGCATTTGGCGCTTTCCTGGAACATTATTCTATCCATCGCCTCGGACCTCGTACTTATTCCCCATTCATGTACTTTTTAATTTTTGTATTTCTGTCAGGGGCGCTCCTGTTATTGGGTAGTACGGTGCTCGCCTATATTACTGCCTGCCGAAAAAAACTAATTCGGGTTTCCACCTGCCTGATTGCTTTTGTGTTGTGGGTGATCGGCGTCTCACTGGCGTTCTATTTTCTCAACTCTCCACCGACGCGGCCTGATCATGTCGTTGATCTCTGCGCGATTCTCTTTTTCGTCTCACTCTGTACGCAGTTTCTAACCCCGTTTGCTTCCATTCCGCTGGCTTTGAGATGGAATCGGCATCGCTAAATACATCGCCAGCAAGTAGATACGGTTTGCTGTCTCCGTCGTAAATCGTGTGAAAATCTCGCTTTCAATCCAAATCCGCCGCCATAGTGACTTGCAGTCCTGAGCCCAGCAACTAAAAATAAGCAGTTAAGGCAGATTTTCAGTTTCAGGCCTGTTGTGTGGAAGTACACAATTTGCAGGAATGTGTATTAACATTCACTTCCACAGCGTCTCTGCCAGACGTGGATCGCAATCGGTGTCAATTTAGTGAGGAGAAATGATGGCGCGGGCAACACATCACATGTGGGGAATTGCTCTGACAGCAGGGGTTGTTTTCACATTCGTCATCAGTGCGGGGTCTTTCACAGTTCAGGCAGAGGAGCCGGTGATTAAGGTTCCAGCTGGTTTGCCGCCCATTGAATTTCCTGAAGATAATCCTCCCACTGCCGAAAAAATTGCACTCGGGAAACAGCTGTTCTTTGACAAACGTCTCTCGCGTGATAACACAATTTCCTGTGCCAGCTGTCATGCACCCGATAAGGGTTACAGCAACGCAGACCAGTTTGCGACCGGCTTCAAGGGACAAAAAGGGGGCCGCAATTCACCAACTGTGATTAACGCCGCTTATAACAAGTTTCATTTCTGGGACGGCCGTGCCGGATCACTGGAAGAACAGGCGTTAGGACCGATTGCGAACCCAATCGAGATGAATCTGACGCTCAAGGAAGCCGTCGATCGTATCAATGCCATCCCTGGCTACAAAAAACAGTTCCAGAAAGTATTCGGTTCGGATGCGACCGAAGAGAATATCGCCAAAGCGATTGCCACCTATGAACGCACCGTTTTGTGTGGCGATGCTCCTTATGACAAGTTCAAAGTGGGTGACAAAAAAGCGCTTTCTGAACCGGCACAGCGGGGTATGAAGCTGTTTTTCGGGAAAGCTGTTTGCAGTGCCTGTCATTCGGGGCCGAATTTCACCGACAATGCCTTTCACAATATTGGCGTGGGTATGGATGCAAAAGAGCCTGATGTGGGCCGTAAAGCTATCAGTAAGCTGGGCGGTGATCAGGGAAGTTTCAAAACCCCTTCACTGCGGGATATCGCCCGATCTGGACCTTATATGCACGATGGCAGCATGCAGACTTTGAAAGAAGTCGTAGAACACTATAATAAGGGAGGTATTCCCAACGAGTTTCTCGACGAAGAAATCTACAAGTTGAATTTAACGCCTCAGGAAGTGGATGATCTGGTAACCTTCATGAAAGAAGGCCTGGCCAGTTCGAATTACCCTGAGCATAAAGCACCCAAGTTGCCTGAATAACGTATCGCTGGTTGCTTCGAAAAGCACATCGTACGAAACGAACAAACCAATTGAAAATCCCCTTTTCAAAGGAAGATGAACACCATGCAGTGGAATTTAAACCTGATTTTTAAAGCAAGCGCATGCTGCCTGACGGCACTATGCTTGACTCTGGGAAGTACTGCTCTGATCGCTGATGAGAAAGGCGATAAAAAAGGCGACGAGAAAAAAGAAGCCGCCAAGAAAGAAGAGCCCAAAAAAGAAGCCCCTAAAAAAGAGGCTCCGAAGAAGGAAGAACCCAAGAAAGAAGCAGCCAAGCCTGCTCCTAAAAAAGAAGCACCAAAAAAGGAAGAGCCTAAAAAACCGGCTGTGACTGTGAAAACTCTGGTGACCAACCTGGAAAATCCCAGTGGTCTCGCCATTCAGGATGGCACCGGCCATGTGTTTGTTGCCAG
Organism: Gimesia alba; assembly: GCF_007744675.1. Lineage (NCBI taxonomy): Bacteria > Pseudomonadati > Planctomycetota > Planctomycetia > Planctomycetales > Planctomycetaceae > Gimesia > Gimesia alba. The sequence continues at coordinate 7,271,812 of NZ_CP036269.1, read as the reverse complement.
CCGATACGGCGTGTATCGCTACGATGCCAAAGGCAAAACCGTTGATCTGGAAATCGCCGGGTATCCGACAGACGTTTACGGCAAAGGACCTAAATACAACGTTGGTCCTCTGGGTGTCGCTTTTATGAGTAAAGATCAGCTGGTCGTCGGCGATGGTAGCCGTCCCGATGGTGAAGAACTGGTTCGCATTTACAAAGTCGGCGACAAACCCGTTGCGAAATGGGTCAAAGAAGACACCGCCGTTCAGACTCTGGGCCCCATCAAAGCCGGCGACAAAACCGCCAAGGGTGAAGGTAACTTCTATGGCGTCGCCGTCGGTGGCGGAGACATCTTCATCACCTGTAACGGCGATGATACCAAAGGCTGGGTTGCCAAATCGGTGATCAAAGACGGCAAAGCCGGTCCGCTGGAACTGACCATCGCCACTAAGGCAGCCACCAATGTGGATGCACCGGTCGCCATTACGTTCTCTCCCGATGGAAAAGAACTGGTCATCGGCCAGATGGGGGAAATGAATGTCGCCAACGATGCACTATTGACATTCTACGATCCCAAAACAGGCAAGCTCAAAAAGAGCCTGAAAACTGGTCTGAGCGATATCGCCGGCCTGGCTTACAGTCCCAAAACCAAAAAACTGTACGCGACTGATTTCTCCTGGGTGGATACCACCAAGGGGGGACTGTTCGAGTTGAAAATCGATGGCGACAAAGTGACCGCCGAAAAAATCGTATCTCTCGACAAGCCAGCCGCGATTGCATTTGACAAAGAGGGCAATCTGTATTTGACTGCTTTTGGAACTCAGGGGAAAGATCCTGAAAAATCTCCCGGTTCACTGGCGATCATCAAAGCTGGTCTTTAAAACAGACGCTCATGATGCGGGTTGTCTTCATCAAGAAGCGGCCCGCGTCGTTAACATGAAATCATTTTTTCACCAATATTTTGAAGGTAAGTAAAGACTAATGACAGTTAACGTAATGCAGCCCGCTCCCGATTTTGCTTTGCAGGGATATGACCGTACCAGTGATTCATTCAAGGATTACAAACTGGCCGACTTCAAAGGCAAGTGGGTATGCCTGTTTTTCTATCCTCTGGACTTCACGTTTGTTTGCCCCACTGAATTAGTGGCATTCAACGATGCCCTCGGTCAGTTTGAAGAACGCAACTGCGAAGTTCTGACAGCCAGCACCGACAGCAAGTACTCTCACAAAGGCTGGTGCGACGCTGATCCTCAACTGGCTGACCTGAAATATCCCATGTTGGCCGACGGCACTCACAAGCTGTCAAGCGATTACGGCGTTCTCAAAGAAGAACTCGGTATCTCACTGCGTGGTATCTTCCTGATCGATCCGGAAGGCGTCTGCCAGTGGCTGGCGATCCACCCGCTGAGCGTCGGACGTAATGTGGAAGAAGTTCTGCGTGTCCTCGACGCTCTCCAGACAGGCGAAAATGTTCCCTGTAACTGGAAGAAAGGTGAAAAGACTCTCTAAGTCTTTCCCGCTGAATCAGCATTCAAAGCAGGAGTTTCCCGCATGGGGGCTCCTGCTTTTTTGTGCGCGGTCAGATTTTTCATCGTATTGTAGAATTCTAAGTTACTTCTTGTTTCATCTTGGCCTCGGATAGTATGATTTCTCTGTAAACTTTTTTGTTATATTGCCAGGTAGTGTTTCTTAATTCAAACGGTGGCTACCTAAGACGTTAACCGGGGCTAACGCCCTGCGGCTAGTGGCTTTTTCTGCGGTCATAGTCTAGGAAACAAAGGCAATATCGCACCATCGACTACGGTTTGATCTGACATAGCTCACTCTGTCGACCACAGAATCACGCTCAAATCTATTAAATAAACACTACCTGGAGCTGGCATGATCTCACTGCTTCAATCCAAACGAAAAACGACCAGGTTTGAACGAGTGCTATGGATCAGCGTGGGGTTGATCACGTTTCTACCGTTGTCGGCCGTCCTCATGGAAAATCCCTCCGATGTGTTTTCTGACTCCCGGATGGCATATCTTGTTTTCTTCGGCGGGATCGCAACTTCCGGAATACTTTGTAATTGGGGGCCCATAATTCCCTGTACGATTCTAGGAATGGGATTTCTGATGATATTTACCGATCCAATTTCCAGTACGCACCAGGAGGCGGTATTTAAGGAATATATTGTTCCAATGATGGGCGCTATTTCAGGTGCGATTATTGGGCTCATGATTGATTGGAATTTAACCAGTCCATCAACAATCAAACAAAATCCGAATGACATTCCGGAAGATGTTGCCCAACAGTTCAAAGATGAAAGGGTTTCTGAACCAGATTAGCCGCAGGGCGTTGGCCCCGGTTCCTGATGCCATGTAATATTTTGCGGCAAATTATGCGCGCCTATCGCATAGTGTCGGGTGCGGTATCTGGTATCATCCTTTCATCCGGGGCTACCCAGTACCTCAATCGCTTCGGTCAGATATCGCGTGACTTCAAGGCGTGAGAATGTTATTTTAGTGTCTGATTCCCCACCGCTGCGAACTGATTCCATTTGATGATAGTGTCAATCCATTGAGATAAAGGAGAAATCCATTGAAGTGCTCATACCGTTTTTCCGTGTTGTTGTTGCTGGCGATTTGCTGCAGCCCGCTTTTGTGCCGGGCTGTGGAATCGTCTGATGAAAAACTTTCGGTGCTGCTCATTGACGGGCAGAACAATCATAAATGGCAGCAGACAACGCCGCTGCTGAAAAAGATTCTGGAGAACTCCGGCCGCTTTGATGTGGAAGTTTCAACGACGCCGGAAGGGATCCCGCGCAAACCGCGTGTGATCACGGGCAAGCTTTCCAAAGAGGATGCGAAATATCAGGATCAGCAATTGAGACGCTGGGAAGAAACGGTTGCCCGCATCAAACGGGACGCACCTGCACAATGGAAAGCCTGGCGCCCCGACTTTAAACAGTACGATGTCGTCGTCAGTAACTATAATGGTGAAAGCTGGCCCGAAGAAGTAAAGCAGGCGTTCGACAATTATGTCGCATCCGGCGGCAGTTTTGTCGTTGTGCATGCCGCCGACAATTCATTTTCCGATTGGCCCGCATATAACAAAATGATCGCCGTCGGCGGTTGGGGCGGTCGCGATGAGAAATCGGGTCCCATGTTGCGACTGCGTGATGACAAATGGATCAAAGATACGTCCGCCGGTCGAGGGGGAACCCATGGCACGCGAATTCCCGTTGTCGTCAAAGTTCGTCAGCCCGCACATCCCATCGTAAAAGGGCTACCCGTCGAGTGGATGCATCCCGCCGATGAAGTGTACGGTAAGCTCCGGGGACCCGCGGAAAATGTGAGTGTTCTCGCGACCGCGTATTCCGAACCCAGCGAACGCGGCACCGGCGAACACGAGCCGATTATGATGACCATCAATTATGGAAAAGGCCGTGTGTTCCATACGACGCTGGGACACGATACGACGGCTCTGCAGGGGACCGGTTTTCAGATTACGTTGCAACGCGGCACTGAATGGGCGGCGACCGGCAAAGTGACACAGCCGATTCCCAAAGTCAAATGGAACGACAACGAGCCGACAGTCCAGGCGCCTTGAAGCAGGCGCTAAGGTTGTGATGCGGGAATCGTTCTCAGGGTGATTGACTGGAAAGGGCATTCACCACGGTGGACCCCGTGCGGCTGACCTGGGTGCTGGGAACTCGCCCGCCAGTGTTTCCCATTAGCCGCAGGGCGTTAGCCCCGGTTCCTCACGATTGTCAACGAGTCATTCAATTAAGTAATACGATCTGGTTGCATTCCGTATCTGAACATTTCAGCGAAGAAGGTGAGATCAGCTAACTGGTTTCACCTTCTTCTATTTGTTTACGCAGGCGAACGGCTTCGACATGATTTTTCCGCATTCGCAGGTTGATCATTTCCACGGCGACAGAAAATGCCATCGCGAAATAGATGTAGCCTTTGGGAACGTGAATCCCAAAACCCTCCACCATCAGCGTCACGCCGACCATGATCAGAAACGAGAGGGCCAGAATTTTGATCGTGGGATGCTCATCGACAAAATTGCCGATCGGTTTCGCAGCGAACAGCATCACGGCTACCGAGAGCACGATCGCAATCGCCATGATCGAGACATGGTCCGAAAGACCGACGGCGGTGATCACCGAGTCCAGCGAGAAGACAATGTCGAGTACCCCGATCTGTACCAGCACCGAGCCGAAGGTGGCTTGCGCCGCAGACGCTCCCGTTTCTTCGTGTGCAACCCCTTCCAGACTGTTATGAATTTCATGAGTGGCTTTGGCCAGCAGAAACAGTCCGCCGCCAATCAGGATCAGATCGCGGCCGGAAAAATCATATTCCATCAGGGAAAACCAGGGTTCGGTGAGTCCCATCACCCAGGAGATCGAGAACAGTAGAATCAGCCGCGCGATCATCGCCAGGCTCAGCCCCAGTGTCCGGGCCAGATCTCGTTGTTTTTCCGGCAGCCGCCCGACGAGAATGGAAATGAAGATGATGTTGTCGATACCCAGCACAATTTCTAATGACGTCAATGTCGCCAACGCAATCCAGGCCTCAGGGCTGGCCAACCACTCAAACATGTTTACTCCATTCAGCTCAGGTCAATTTCAACGCGTAGCGGATTATACACATCAGCCGGATTCTGAAAAGAAGGGGAACGGCTGCCAGCGTTTTGCGGCTGATTGAATTTCAAATTTTATTTTGGAATTTGTAGAAATTTGTCTATCAAAATTTGTTAGCTTGAGTGATTCGCCTCGTCTGTTGGGGTACAGATTGTCTATTCAAACGCACAGAACGAGTCATTCGAATCAGATCGAACGATTCTTGGTAAGATCCTGTGTGCAGTACAAGTCCTACAAATTGGGCAAATTGAGAGCAGGCAGTGTACATAAACCTCTTTGTTTAAATGGTTTTCGGCACAAAGTTACGTTGTATTTGATCACTATTCTTGTAGTGTACGAAAGATGGACAGTCCGCTGCTTAGATGAGACTTAAAGATACTTGATAGGGCCACACAAACATGTTTCCATTCCAATGGCTTGCTTCTCTGAAGCAGCAGCTCTGCACTCGTTCCTCCCGAAACATTCGAACGCAGCGCACTCTCGGCGACAGAATCTCGCACCATTTACACGGGCTCTGGTATCCAGAAACGCCATCGAAGTACTCGAAGACCGCACGCTGCTGACAGCTTTCACGGTGGTGAATACCAACGATTCCGGCGAAGGCAGTCTGAGAGAGGCCATCGAAGCGGCGAATGCGAACGCCGGCGCGGATACGATCTCGTTTGATGCATCACTCACTGGCCAGACGATTGTGCTCACAGAGGAGTTGTTGATTTCTGACGACCTGACGATCACAGGTCTGGGCGCTGATCAACTGACCCTCGATGGAAATGCCGACAGCCGCATTTTTAATATTGATGATGGCAGTTTGGAGACGACGATCAATGTTGAGATCAGTGGTCTCACGCTGACGAATGGTTCTGAGTATAAAGGTGGTGCAATCTATAATCGTGAGGTTCTTGTAATTTCAGACAGTCTACTCACAGCTAATCAAGCGGAGTATGGGGGCGCAATTTTTAGCACAGCAGCAGGGCTGACAATCTCAAATAGTACGTTTTCAGGGAACAAAGCAAATTCAGGCGGCGGAATTTTCAGCTTAAATAGTCTCTTATCGGTTACGATGAGCACTTTTTCTACAAATTACAGCGACCTTTTGGGGGGAGGTATTTATTCTGAAAGCTCGAAGAGATTTCTCTTGGATGCTTCCACGATCACTGGCAGCACATTTACTGAAAACAGTTCAGTTGGGGGGGGAGGAATCTATATTAACAGTGGTGATTTAATTGTAACTAACAGTGACTTCTTACGTAATGAAGCAAAGTACGGCGGGGGAATTTACATAACCGGTAACTTGAATGATTCAAGAGTACTCATTCAAAATAGTACATTTGGGGAAAACAACGCGCAGGATACCGGAGGTGGTCTCGTTAATAATGGCAGCATCTTAACAATTGAAGGCTCAACATTTTCGGATAATGAAGCTCATGAAAAGTATAAGCCATCACGGCCTGAAATTGAATCTGGCGGAGGAATCTACAATTATTCCGGATCACTGATAGTGACAGATAGCGTCTTCTCTCGAAACAGAACATTCGGAAAGGGGGGGGCAATCTATAGTTCTTCAAGTGATTCACTTCTTGTATCCAACTCCTTGTTCTTTCAAAATTCTGCCAATCACGGCGGTGGAATCTACAATAAATACACATCCATTGATGTATTAGAAAGTACATTTACCGAAAATACTGCGCTATCGAGTGGAGGCGGGATTGATAGCTTTATCGGAACTCTGACAGTTATAGACAGTGTCTTTAACCAAAATAAAGCCACAACTGACGGTGGAGGCATCAATAATCGAGGGGTACTTTTTGTTCTTGGCTCTACGTTCGGTCAAAATACTTCTGGCATATCAGGTGGGGCTATTTCGAACATACCATTGGGTACCGTTACCATAACCAACAGCACACTTTCAGGAAATCAATCGGGGCGATCGGGGGGCGGTCTTTTCTCATCTAGTGAAATTCCATTGACAGTCATCAACTGCACGATCATCTTGAATTCGTCGACTATCAGTGGTGGTGGAATTTCTAGTAGTACGAGATCAGATTTAATCCTTAACAGCATTGTCGCTGGAAATACCGCACATCACGATAATCAATTAGACCTCACCGTAAACGCTAAGGAATACAACAAGCTCTTCCTGCATAACATTATTCGGTATAACATTGAAGGATTGCTCGACCCCATCCTCACAGATAATGGGGGACCAACTCCAACACATGCATTACTGGCTGGCAGTGTAGCCATTAATCGTGGTAATAATGAGGCTGCTCTTTCCGCAGGACTAATCAATGATCAACGTGGGGTTGGTTATTTTCGGATCACGGATGGAAGGGTTGACGTCGGTGCTTATGAATATTTTGACAACATCCTGGTTGTCGATTCAAATTCGGATCTCGACGATGGTGACTATTCCAGCGGTCAATTATCACTGCGCGAAGCAATCAAGATTGCGAATGAGATACCTGAGGTTGATACAATTTCCTTTAGTTCCAGTCTCACCGGTCTGACAATATTCCTGAATAATCAATTGCGCATCACGGATGACCTGACGATTATCGGCCTGGGTTCGGATCAACTCACGATTGATGCGAATCATACTGGTCGCATTTTCGATGTCTACGACGGAACTCATAGCGCAAATCTGTATGTCTCAATCAGTGGTCTGACACTTGCCAATGGAGATGGCACTGTCCTGCCTGATCTGGAAAATACCACGCCGTCAATCGGTTTAGGGGGGAACATCTCCTATAAACGATACAATACCGGTGGCGCGATTTTTAATTATGAACATCTGAGCGTTTCGGATCTGGTCTTCCAGGACAATCAGGCCAGACTGGGGGGCGCTATTTCTTCCCAGTCGGGGGCCGGGGCAACCATGTCGATTGAAAATTCGGTCTTCCTGCGCAACACAGCCAGCGCGGGAGGGGCTATTTACAGTGGGAGTTCGGTCACGGTCACCGGCAGTTCGTTTGTAGAAAATCAGGCGACCGGTGATGGGGGTGCCATCTATGCGTCTTCATTGACCGTGAGTGGCTCCAGTTTCACCGAGAACAGTGCGCAGGGAAGTGGTGGGGCCATTTATCATCCCTACGGAGAACTGCAGGTTTCTGATTCGACTTTCACTGGTAATGTTGCCGCGATAAACGGGGGCGGTATTTATCACTCCTATCGACAAGGCTGGAGCGTTCAAGGAGTCACAATTCCCGATGGCCCACTGGCCGGGCAGCAATTAGCAACCTTTGTTCTCGGGTATCCTGATCCCACCGAAATCGCGAACTGCACGTTTTACGAAAATTCTGCAACCAGGGGAGGCGGCATCTATTCGGTAGAAATGTCTGCTGCCTCTCATCCGCTTGCCGATGTGCCTTTTAGTCCGAGTTATGCAGTCGCAGCGAGTTTGCCAATCAAGTTCGAAAACAGTTTTGATCCCCAAGTCATTCTCAACGACTGTTCCTTTACTGGGAATACAGCAGAATTGGGAGGAGGCATTCTCAATCGCTCAGGGGAAATGCAGATCTTCGACAGCACATTCAGAGAAAACGTTGCTTCCAGCGCAGGCGGGGGGCTGTATAACGTTGGCAGTTTGGTGATTGAGGCAAGTAGTCTGTCTCAGAACTCTGCGAATACAGGAGGCGGAGTTGATAATGTCGGCAACCTTAAGCTGATCGAAAGTCAGTTTGACCAGAATCAAGCGACATCGAATGGTGGTGGCCTTGCCAGTAATTTGGGCTACATCAGAATCAGCGCAACCAATTTCAACGGAAATTCTGCGGGTGAAGATGGTGGAGGCATTTATCTGGTACAGGGAAGTACAGGCATTATTGTAGATAACATGGGGGAAGTTCAATCCGCTCCTGCACCTCTGATTGAGAATAGTTCGTTCGAAAGTAATTCCGCTGAAAACGGGGGCGGCATTTATGTCATACCCAGGATTACAGATATCGGTTTTCAGACGTTAAACATTCTCAATTCAACTTTCCATACTAACTCGGCAACCGAGTCAGGAGGCGGAATCTTTGTCTGGCGGACGCAGCTCAACGTTTCAGGGAGTGAATTTTCAGACAATCAAGCCGTCGATGGAGCGGGTATCAATAATCTGGCAGGTTCTGTTTTTATCGAGGAGAGCACACTTTTTGAGAATATAGCAACTGGTTCAGGTGGCGCCATTGCTACCCTCGGCCACTTGTCCCTTTATAATTCGACTCTGTCTGGAAACCAGGCCGCACTCGCCGGTGGTGGGATCTACCATCGCAACGGTGCAGAGTTTTCACCTGACGGTACTGAAGTGAATCTCTCTCCGATTGATCCTTCGCAGTTCCCTATTGTTGATCCGGGCCTGCAACTTCTTCCGGCTAACCCACCTCAGATACTCGATTTGATATTTGTAGTGAGTCTGAATGGTGTTATAGACACCACGCTACCGATTAATGATAATGACAGCGATGTTCCAGCCGATTCGGTACCACTCTGGCTGTTGAATAGTTCACTTAATGTGGTTAACAGTTCGCTTGTCGGAAACACGGCAGGGACATCAGGGGGAGGGATATCAACACCGGAGCCGGGGTCCCGTTCGACGACGACGGTTAAGAACAGTATTGTGGCTGGCAATGCAGCAGCTGCGGGTTCCCAGATCGCCGGCGAATTCACGGGGCAGACAAATCTCATCCAAGACAGTATTGAGGGTCTGATCGATCCGGTGCTCAGAGACAACGGCGGCCCGACCAAAACACATGCGTTACTGCCCGGAAGTATCGCCATCAACGCGGGTAGTAATGAGATCGTGGAGAACGCCGATCTGATGACCGACCAGCGCGGAGCCGGTTTTGAGCGGATCATTGATGGGGCCGTGGATATCGGTGTGTTCGAACTGCATTCCATGACGCTTGTCGTAGACACGAATTCAGACATTGATGACGGCGATTATTCAAGCGGCCAACTATCGCTGCGGGAAGCAATCCGGCTGTTGAACGAGTTGACCCCGGATGTCGATATCATCACCTTTGACGCCAGCCTTGCCGGTCAAACGATTATTCTCAGCAGTGAGTTGTTGATTTCGGATGATGTGACGATCATCGGTCTTGGTGCCGATCAACTCACCATTAGCGGCAATCACAACAGCCGGATCTTTAATGTCGATGATGGAGACGCGGAGACCACGATTGAGGTTTTCCTCAGTGGCCTCACCTTGATGGAAGGATATGCCGAGAACGGTGGTGCGATTCTGAATCACGAAATTCTGTCGATCACGGACAGTACTATTTCGGCAAGTACGGCGATGACCGATGGCGGGGGCATTTATCATGCTGCCGGCCTGTTGACGATCAACGGCACTCTGTTTGTCGACAACCGGGCTCTCCAGGCTGGAGGGGGACTGTATAATTCCACACAGGACCTGGAAATTTCAGGGAGTACTTTCTTGCGAAATGTTGCGGATCGATCTGGCGGCGGTATCTATACCCTGCAGGGTGTTGCCAGATACGGCATTAAGAAGCCAGAAGTGATTTTTGAATTCCCAAATGGTGTTCAAATAATATCAGCATTTCCTGAATTGGAGTATCAGTATAATCTGGTGACGATTTCTGATACCCGGTTTATTGAAAATTCAGCACGCAATGGCGGGGGATTATACAGCAGTTATACAAGAGGCCCCTCAAGCAATTATTACTCCGGGTGGTGCGGGACGATCATCTACTCTTTACCTCTCTCCGTGATTGAGGGGGCATCAGAAAGTGTAAATACCGAGCGAAGTCAATCGGAGTTCGTGTTGGCCGACAGCGCCCTTATCGGTAACTCTGCCTTCTCGGGTGGTGGCGTTTATCATGGTTCAGGTCTGCTGACAATGAAACGCAATACGATCCATGAAAACACTGCCGCTTATACCGGGGGAGGGATCGCGAATCATGGGGAACTCATTCTGGAAGCGAGTACCCTTTCAGAAAACCGTGCTTATTTAGGTGGAGGCATGTTGTTGAATGATGGAAATGCAACAATCAGTAACAGCACGTTCTCGAATAACTCAGCCCACTATTCAGGGGGCGGGATTTATCAGGTCGAAGGTTCGGGCATAATCATGCCACCTTTGTTGAGTAATATCGACACTTGGCACCCAACTGGAATAGAGGAGACAGACTCCTCGAGTCTGGTCCATGAGCCACAGGATTGGATATCGCATGCTGAAACGATTAGGGTTTTAAATCCAGGGCCCGTATTCGTTCGATTTCTACCTGTCGGCCCCTCGGGAATGATAGTTCAGCCTGCTCCCAGTAAATTGAATCTCATCAACTGTACCATCACCGGGAACTCAGCAGAGCATTCCGGCGGGGGCATCGCTGTACCGGCTCACTCTAATCAAAATGCCACAACGACCATTACCAACAGCATTGTCGCCGGTAATACTGCTGCGACTGACGCCCAGGTCGAGGGTTCCTTTGTCTTTAATTCGAATCTCATTCAGGACAGTATTGAAGGCTTATTAGATCCCGTCCTCCGTGATAACGGCGGGCCTACGAAAACCCATGCCTTACTGGCGGGAAGTGTTGCGATTAACGGCGGCGATAACGCTGCTGCGGAGTCTGCGGGTTTAACGAACGATCAGCGTGGTGATGGCTCGGCACGCATTGTGGATGGCTCGGTCGATATTGGGGCGTTTGAAGTTCAGACTCTCATTGCGCAGATTGATTTGCGCGTTGTGAAATCCAAAACACCGACGTCCGGAAACGGCGAGAGTGCCTCTCTACCCGAAAACATCACCTGGATTGACGAGTGGGGCAATTACTGGGTCGAGATTTGGCTCAGCACTCCTGACACCACCGATCTTGGTATATTGTCAGCCAACCTCAATTTGACCTACAACACGGAGGTGACAACTGCCACGAGTATTGAGTATGGTGCCGCCTTCACGGAGAACCAGTCAGGGACCATCAATGATCAAACGGGAACGATTGAAAACCTGTCCGCCGAAACCAGCCTGGTCGATGTGGGCGACGATCAACGCGTTCTGTTTGCCCGGATCAAATTTGAGTCCACTGCCGACGACGCCGTCGATCTGGACCTATCAGGACAGGGGCTGAAATCACGCAGTTTGGGGCTTTCCATCAGTCAGCCTGAAATTGTATTTGTGGGAGGCGCTCCGAGTGAAGAGGTTCATGGTCCTGTTCCGACGACACAGATCTGGGTAAACCCCTATGATTTGAATGATGATGACACCGTCAATATCAGGGATCTCTTGATTTTTTTCACAACATATCATTCGAGTCCCAGCGAGTCGAATTCGTCCTATTCCTGGATTACAGATCTGAATCGAAATGATCGTGTCGATTTCAGAGATTTTTCTTTGTTAATCAGAAACTATGGCAAGAGTAAAGCCAATCAGTCTCCGGTCAACTATCCTCAGAATTACCGGGATGCCTGGAACCAGTTATTAACGGTTGACAGTTTAAGTGAACCACAACACCACACAAATATAGTGACACAGTCAGCCGCGGAAACAGTGCTGGAGTCAGTCGTCAAACAAGTCAGCCCGCAGTTGACGTCCAGCCAGTCCGAAACGCTGGAGCAGGTCGATATTGAAGTCGTTGATCTCGCCGGCGATACTCTGGGCCGTGCCGCTGCCGGCACGATTTTTATCGACGTCAACGCCGCGGGTCGAGGCTGGTTTGTGGATGCGAGTCCCGCCGATCACAGCGAGTTTGCTTATGACAGCGAACTGACTCTGATCGCCTTACCCGACAGCGCCGCTGCCAACGGTGTCGATCTCTGGTCGGTCATTCTGCATGAGCTCGGCCATCTGCTGGGTTACAATCACGAAACCGACGGCGTGATGCAGGAGACTCTGGCTCCCAGTGTGCGTCGTCTGCCCGGTTGGGCTGAGGAGACCGATTCGTTTTTCAGTAGTCTTTCTGAAGGCTCAGAACTGGTATTATTTTAAGTATTAGACGCCCTGTATGGTTTGGGGGGAGTGTGGGAACATTTATTCACTTTGATTTACCAGCTTCAAGCTAAAAGTCAGATTGCCTTTGGTTCAGACTCTGGTAGTATACAAAGCTCTAAACGACCACTATCCATCCCTGACCTGCCAGATACCCAACCGGAATATTATCAAATGTTTGCATCGCTGTGGCTTTCTTCTCTGAAGCGCCAACTCCGCCCCTGTTTTTTGCGCAGCGCCCGCGCCCGCCGCAATCATCGACACCAGCTTCCGTCAACCCAGGCACTGGTCACCCGTAATGCTGCCGAGAGGTTGGAAGACCGCACACTGCTGACGACGTTTACGGTCGTGAATACAGACGACTCGGGAGCAGGGAGTTTGCGCGACGCCATCGAACAGGCCAACGCAAGTTCCGGTGCCGATACGATTACGTTTGATGCTGGGCTGGCAGGGCAGACGATTGTTGTTTCCACTGAGATGCAGATCACCAACGACCTGACCATCACCGGCCTGGGCGCTGATCAGTTGACGCTGGATGGAAATGGCGACAGTCGGATATTCAATATCGATGATGGTCACAAAACATCCGCAATCGATGTCTTCCTGGAAGGACTGTCGCTGACGAATGGATATTTTCACTCCGAATCGGGGAGTATTTTTGAAGACAAAGGGGGAGCAATCTATAGTTCGGAAAATCTGACTGTGACACATAGCAGCTTCTCCGGGAACACCGCTCGGGAGGGGGGAGCGATTTTTCACTTAGGGGCCATGCTCACGGTCACACAGTCCGATTTTTTTGAGAACGAAGTCACAGCGTCTGGCGGTGCGATTTTCAATGAAGGAGGGCCGATGACCATCATTGAGTGTCATTTTTCTCTGAATCGGGCACTTGGAAATGGTGGAGGCGCCGTTCATCACGAAAGAACGTTTCCCTGGCAGCCTGAAGAAGAATTAGTTGTCATTTCAAACAGCGAATTCACAGGAAATCATGCCAAGTTTCATGGCGGTGCTTTTTTTATGAGAAATGGTGTGGCATCGGTCTCCGGGAGTCAGTTTACGGAGAATACGGCCGATTTTCCGGGAGGGGCCATCTGTAATATCTTTGGAACGCTGAGCGTTGAAGAGAGTACCTTCCTCCGAAATGCGACCGATTTTAGTGGCGGTGCGATCAATAGCAATGGTGATCTGACTGTGAGGGCGTCTACTTTTTCCAGGAACACGGCAAAAGTGAGTGGCGGCGCCATTTATGTTCAGGGGGCAGGCTTTTCAATATTTAACAGTACGATTTCTCGCAACGTGGCTGCCTCGACGGGAGGAGGGATCTTTTTTGCAGGCCACTCTCCATTCCTGGTGATGAACTCTACGATCATTCTGAACGAGTCCAAGCTTTCTGGAGCGGGCCTTTATCAATCTGGCGCTGAAACGGCAAGCATCACAAACACGATTATTGCAGGCAACAGCACCCCCTTTTTTACGAATACTCAAGTAGCAGGAAATTTTGTTGATAATTCCAACATCATCCAGGAGAGTAGCACAGGCTTACTCGATACGGTATTGAGAGACAACGGTGGACCCACTCAGACACATGCATTGCTTGCCGACAGTCCTGCCATCAATGCGGGTGACAATTCAGCCATCCTCAGTGCCGGGATTTTTACTGATCAGCGGGGGCTCGGTTATCCCAGGATCGTTGGGGGAACCGTTGATGTGGGCGCGTTCGAATATCTGGGATCGCACTTACTCGTCGACTCAGCCACGGATACCGATGACGGTGACTATTCCGTCGGGAATCTCTCGTTGAGGGAAGCGATTAAGCTGTCGAATGACTCAGCGACGACCGAGACCATTACGTTCGACGCCAGCCTGTTTGATCAGACGTTGATGCTGTTTAATGAGCTGGTGATTACCGATGACGTGACCATCATCGGACACGGCGCAGAGCATCTGACCCTCAGCGGCGATGGAACCCGCCGACTCTTTCGCATTGATGACGGCGATGCCGAGACTTCGATCAGTGTGGACTTGAGCGAATTCACGCTCACCAATGGTTTCGCCAACGTCACCAGTGGCGGTGCCATTCATAGTCTGGAAACCTTATCCATCTCTGATGTCCTGTTTACAGATAATCAGGCCAGTGTTTTCAGTGGTCCGATTCACGGCGGTAGCTATGGCGGGGCCATTTATAGTGCCGGCGACCTGACGGTGACGAACAGTACGTTTGTCCGCAACAGTGCAGACTGGTATGGGGGCGCCATTTACAGTACCGAGGGTTTGCTGTCGATTACCGGATGCGATTTCACAGAAAATCAAACGTCCTATTCGGGTGGAGCGATCCTGGTTCAAAATGGCGACCTGACTGTTTCTTCCAGTACGTTTACGGAAAACAGCAGTGATACCCTGGGCGGGGGGATTTACATCAAGGACGGGCTTTTAACCGTCAGCGATACGGTCTTTACAGAAAACAGTTCTGGCACCGGTGGTGCGATCTATCATCAGATCTCTTCGTCGTTCTCTCCGGTATTGACGGAATTGAGCATTACCAATTGTACCTTTCAGGGAAATACCGCTGAGTCACGCGGCGGGGCATTGCACTATTTATCGGATGTTCGATTTTATAGTTCATATCATAATGCCTATATCGAAGATTGTCTCTTTACAGAAAACAGTGCCAGTTCGGGAGGGAGCCTCTCTTTCGATGCCGAAAATGTCTTGGTTACTGGGTCCACATTTTTCAAAAACTCGGCAAGCTCTTACGGAGGAGCCGTCTATAGTGATTGCCGAAATTTAACGATCCAAAACAGTCTGTTCGAAAAGAATTCGACCAATAGTTCGGGTGGTGCGCTCTATATCTTCCGTGGTTCCCTGGTTCTTCAAAACAGTACCCTTTCTGGAAATACTGCGTTGGTCGTCGGTGGAGGCATCACGTTTTATCAAACGAGCGGGGCTTGGGAGATCGTTAATTCCACGTTGACCGGAAACGCGGCCGCCAGGGTTGGGGGGGGCATCTATTCGCTGCCCGGCTCGATGGGCACGATCAGCAATACGATTATTGCCGGAAATTCTGCGTCTTCTACTCCGCAAGTTATACCCTGGTTTACCAGAGTCAACAGCATCATTCAGGACAGTATCGAAGGTTTGCTTGATCCTGTGCTCAGAGACAATGGCGGCCTCACAAAAACGCATGCGTTGCTGCCGGGAAGTGCTGCCATCGATGGCGGCGACGATACCGCTCTTGAGAATGTGAATCTCTCCATTATCAATCGGAGAGAAGCTACCGATGACCAGCGCGGCACTGGGTTTGAACGTTTTGTGGGAGAGTCCATTGATATTGGTGCCTTCGAAGTCCAACATCCGTTCGCTCAGGTCGATTTGCGAATCGTCGACTCAAAGACTTCTACACAGATCAATGGAGAAAGCACTTCCCTCCCGGACAACCTGACCTGGATCGATGAATGGAGTGGTTTTTGGCTGGAAATCTGGATCAGCACACCCTCTACGACAGACCTCGGTCTGTTGTCTGCAGCAATGAATTTGAGTTACAACACAGCGATTACGACCGCCACCAGTATCGAATATGGTGCCGCGTTTACCGTGAATCAGACCGGAACGATCAATGATCTGACGGGCACGATTGAAAACCTGTCAGCAGAATCGAATCTGACCGATGCAGGAGACGATCAACGCGTGCTGTTTGCCCGCATCCGGTTTGAATCTACGACTGATGATGGCATCGATCTGGATCTGGCCGGTCAGATCCAGATCTCACAAAGTCCCGAGTTCAAAATTCACAACACGGAGATTCTGCTGACAGGCGGGGTTACCAGTGAAGAGGTCCATGGAGCTTCACCTGATACGCGGGTCTGGGCGAATCCTTATGATCTGGACGATAACGATGCGGTCAACATCCGCGATCTGGTTCTGTTTATCAACGTCTATAATTCAGATCCCCGAGTGTCGAATTCAGACTACTCCTGGTTCGCAGACCTGGATCAAAATAACAGCGTTAATTTCCGCGATCTGGTTTCTTTCATCGGGAACTATGGTAAGAGTAAAGCCCGTCAATCTACGATCAATTATCCTCAAAATTTCCCCAATGCCTGGAACAAACACCTGACTGTTGATCCTGTGCTGTTACCACAGGTGGATGCCAGACCCGTTGATCAGGCAGATGCAGAGTCAGTATTAGATGGTGTGGTTGAGTATCTCGAACCGCAACTGTCGACAGAGGACAATGAAAAACTGGCGCAGGTCAACATTGAAGTTGTTGATCTGGAAGATGGCGTTTTAAGTAATACCGTTCACGGCACAATCTATGTCGACGTCAATGCCGCCGGGTATGGCTGGTTTGTTGATGACACCCCCGGTGATAATAGTGAATTTTATTCTTCTGGTTTGCTTTCATTAACCTCTTTTCCTTTTAGCGACGCTCTCGGGAAGATCGATCTCTGGACCGTCATCATGCACGAACTCGGTCATCTGCTGGGTCATGAACACGAAACCGACGGCGTGATGCAGGATACTCTGGCGCCCAGTGTGCGTCGTCTGCCTGATTGGGCCGATGAGGCTGATTCCTTTTTCAGCGACCTGACAGAGGATACTGATCTCATCGCGTTTTAGAACGAAACTGGTGTTGAGATGATTTTTCTGCGAGATTCGTCGTCGATGTCGCTTGTCACTTGGGCTTCGGTTAGAATGGAGCTTTGACATCACGGCCCCTTGATCAACAGGAATCTGAATCTCATGCAAACCTCAACCGCCGCTCGCTCCGTTCTCCGAAATCTGTTTCCTGAATCACGCCTGTTGTTGTCGGCGATGCTAATGGTTGTCTGCTGTTGCATTTTATCCTCCCCGGTGCATGCAGCCGATGATTCTGCAATTAAGCATTCGTTTCTGGGTGTGGGCAAAGCCAATCGGGCGGTGATTGTCGGCGAGGACGGGAACGTGGAATGGAAATTCGACATGCCGGCCAGTGACGGCTGGGTTTTACCAAATGGCAATGTCCTGCTGGCGTTGTATGGTACTAAAGAATTTCCTAACGGCGGCGTGGTCGAAGTCGACCGGAAAACGAAACAGATTCTGTTCCAGTACAAAGGCCGCCAGAAAGAGATCAGCACCGTGCAATCTTTATCAGATGGTACCTTTCTGGTTGCCGAACTGGGGCCGGAACCGCGTGCGATCATCATCAATCGTAAAGGCAAGATTCTGAAGTCGACTCCCTTGCAGTGCCAGAAACAAAATGCGCATATGCAAACCCGTATGCTGCGTCTGTTGCCTAATGGCAATTATATCGCTCCGCATCTGCTCGACTTTGCTGTGAAAGAATACAAGCCGGATACCGGTGAAGTAGTGCAGGTGATCGCAACCGATGAACGGGGGCGCGAGAAACGGGACTGGCCTTTCACCGCCATTCGTTTAAAAAACGGCAACACATTAATCGCCTGCACGAACGGGAACCGCATCATCGAGACAGACGCCGCTGGCAAGATCGTGTGGAGCGTGACGAATGCAGATCTGGGAGAGCCGCTCTTCCAGGATGCCTGCGGTGCGCAGAGATTGCCGAACGGCAACACCGTGATCGCCAGCTATCGCGCCAAGGGAGATCAGGTAAAGTTATTCGAAGTCACTCCAGAAAAGAAAGTGGTCTGGCGTTACTCGGGGATGAAATCCGGGTTTCACCACTTTCAAATTCTGACCACCAACGGCAAACCAGTCAAAGAAAATACCTGGAAATAACTGCGGACCAGTCGCCGGGGCTAACGCCCTGCGGCTAATGGGTCTTTTCTGCGGTCATTGTTCAGAACGATTCAATTAACGTTACCTGTCGGATGTTCGCGTCAGGGGAACATTCCTCTGAGAGCGCCGGGCTGATTCCACGAACCGGCTTGCACGCGTTCTCGTTCGCAGGTGTAGTTGTGAACTGAGTGCGTCTGTGGTCATTCAGTACGTGGTGGCCGATCTTCAGCTCTGTGAAAACAGTACGATCTGTTAGAATGCGTGGTGGTGTAATGGTTTCGAAAAAATATGCGCAGCGAGAGTGCCAAACCTGGTTCAAGCTGAGCAGCACCGTGTGATGCCAATTGAACGTCTTGTGATCCGCTATGAACCTTCAGGGAGAGTTTCTGAAGTCAATCGATTGCGTAACGAAAACCGGGGGGAGTTTGAGCACTGCTTAAGAATGTTTGTGTCGTTACCAGCAAAAATAAGGGGGTTTTATAGTGCAGAAATCAGTAGAGGATCGGGACAGGCAGTGCTTATCGAGGGGCTGTCTCGCGCGCGCGACGCTAAGTCCGCAAGTATCGGGGGCGGCGAGTCGCAGTCAAGGGGAGTTTGTGCCCCTTTTCAGGGAAATCTGACGGGCATTGATGCGTGTTGTTCACGCGTTGTGGACTGAGAAATGGAGCCGTTTTTGCGCGTGTATCAGGAGAACGTGTGAGATTTTGCCGTTAAAATAGACAAACCGGATACCGGCAAGGTGATGCAGGTGCAGTAATTCGAAGTCACTCCGGACAAGAAAGTGGTCTGGCGTTACTCAGGAATGAAGTCCGGCTTCCATCACTTTCAAATCCTGACGACCGACGGCAAGCCGATCAAAGAGAACACTTGGAAATAACCGACGCGCGGTTTATTTCTTCATGTCAATGCAGACCAGTTGCTGATTACTGCGCACATAGAGTCTGCCATTGGCCAGTGCAGGGGCGGTATAGCACGTCCCTTTAAGGACCCGGGCTTGGGATGCGGGGTGAAAACCATCGGAAGAGACTGGTGCCAAAACCAGTTCTCCGGTTTCAGTAATGATGATCATCTGCCCGTCCGCGATAATCAATTTTCCTTTACCCGGTGAGCGAGAAGACCATTTCTCTTTTCCAGTGTGAAACGCGACACATTTAAAGATGCCGGGGCGATCATGGAACCCAAACAAGTGTCCTTCGAATAAAACAGCGGTCGCGTGATGTGTTGCCAGCTCTTTATTCTGATAGACCTGTGTTGCAGAGTTGCCAGTGAGTTTGACCAGTTGGCTACCAAACCCGTAAGCGGCGGCAGTAAAAACCTGATTGTCGGGGCCCACAACCGGGGATGCGCAATTCACAGCCTGTTGCGGGTGACGCCAGAATTCCTCGCCGGTTTGAGGATCAAGGCTGATGAGATTTTCTGCCGTCAAAACCAGCAGTTGGGAGCGTCTTTCCATGTATGCCACTCGAGGTGTGGTGTGATTCATCTTCTCCCGACACGCGCGCCAGATCAGTTCCCCATTTTGTTTATCAAATGCAAAAGCAGAATTACCCGCGAGAAGAATCAGCTTGTTCTCCAAAATCACTGGCGAACAGGAGAGCCCTTCTTCATGCACAAACTGCTGCATTGCAAACTGGTCGTAAATATTAAAAGACCAGATTTTATTCCCGGTGGCTACTTCAAGACAAAAAATCATACCGGAGGCACCGACAACGTAGACCCGATCGCCGTCAATCCAGGGAGTCGCCCGTGGTCCAAAGCTGCGCCCTTGCGCGAAATCGGCATCGGAATCTACGGTCCAGATTTTGCGACCCGAGTTTGCATCAAAGCAGACAATTATTTCCCGCCCACTTTCACCGAACAAGGTAATGAGACGTCCATCGGCGATACTCAGTCCTGAGAAACCTGTTCCCAGTTTTGCCTGCCAGAGAATGGTCGGCCCTGATTCAGGAAACACGTGTAACAGCCCGGTTTCACGGGAAATGCCGGTTCCGTCCGGACCACGCCAACACGGCCAATTATAGACGGCGTTAGTTGTGGAAATCTCCGTTGCAGGCGTGGCTGTTGTCTCTTCCTTCACGCCGCTGATTGCCCGATCCATTTCCAGTGGCTTTGGTTGAGGAGTATCATCGTTCAACGCGACAACCGAGGAATCAGAGCAGCCCGTCAAGACGGACAGAACTGAAACAGATACAAGCCAGGTGAAAATGCTGACGGATTTCATAGGAGACTCAACGAATGAGGAACGAATTGTGAGAAGCGTTTTTTATGGACGACTCTGCCGGCGCGGCCCAGCATCAGACGCCGGGCTATCGGAGTGGAGTTGAAGATCACCTGCACTCATATCATTTAACTTGGGATCTCGCCCATACGTGCCGCCGGTTTCCTGTGTTGGTAAGCGTACCAGCCGTTGTGTTTTCTCTGGCCGGTTCAGGCAGTACCACCAGTTGTCTGCGAACTGGAACGTATCCGGCGCTGTCCGGGGGCCGATGTTGATGACTTCACCAATTTCGTCTGAACGCAGTACAACGAGATTGTTTGTAAATCGTCCTTTGCGAGAAGGGACGAATGAGTCGTTCTTGTTTTCTTGAAGAATCCGTAAGACCCAGCGGGTTGGGCGATAAATGGTATTGTGATGCACGTGGGCGCCATCCACGCCGACAAAGGCCACGGCGGCCATGGAACCGATGAACGTGCAATCTGCTACAGTAATATCTTTGGCTTCAAATCCAGCGGGCCGAGGGCGAAAATATTCAAGTCCCGTGCTTCCACCAATATTAATGGCGCGGCCGCCGGCATTTTCAAAGCGGCAGTGGCTGACTCTAATATTTCGGCTTCCCCCTTTCATTTGCACGCCGTTACCATAGATTTTGTCACCATCGCGGAACGTGCATTCGGAAACCGTGCCACGTTGACAGCCGACCATGTCAATGCCCGACCCATTTTTGCCCCAACGTTTGACCGTGCAATTCTGAATGAGAAAATCATTCAATCCAGAGAGCTTGATGCCATCATGGTTGCGGTTAGAACCGATGTCTTGAATGGTCAAGCCGCGTAACACAACATGATGGGCGGGGGTTTCTTTCGAGCCGCCATCGTCAATATTCAGGCCATTCGAGCGAGCACCTTTGAGAATGAGGTGTTGTAGTTCTACATACGCTGGATTGATGAGATGCAGGCAGGTATTCCCACCTTCGATGATCGGCCGCTGATCGGGGTCAGCAGCAGAAATGCGAATCGGCAGCTTCGCTGTTCCCTGCAGGTTGTTTAGACTCAGGCCTCCCTGATACTTGCCTGGCGCGAGGAGAATTGTTGTTCCCGGTTTCGCGTTATTGAGGGCACGATGCAATTCCTCTGTGCTACTCACCCGAATTTCTTTTGAGCTGACTGTCGCGGTGTGAGAATCTTTGTCTGGCGGTGCAGCATGCGCAGCTCGAATTGTCGTCGTTACAAACAGGAGTGTTGCGGAGAGACAGAACACAGCCACACTTGAAAGACTCCCTAGATTCATATGGATTTCATTTGTTTGCTGATTGTCTAGCAAGCGAGTCACTCGCGTTTTCAGCCCGTCACTCTGCTCCAGCAGACCGATGGTTACCGGCAGCCTGCTGGGGAGTGCGATGCGGCTGGCCAGTGCTACTAACGCGCGTGCATATTCGAGACGGTTTTCTTGTTGCTGAATGACATGGTTATCACACAAGACTTCTCGTACTGAAGAGAGCTGTGAATTTAAACGGTACAGCAGTGGCTGCCACCAAAATAGAATCGTTACCACACGCTGCAACAAGCCAATCCACTGGTCACGTCGTGCAATATGTGCGAGTTCATGGATCAGCATGGCTCTGAGTTGCATGCTGTTGACGCACTCATCGATTCCAGCAGGCAGCACAACCATCGGTTTGCATAAACCCATTATCAGCGGCGTTGGCACATATGTGGATTCAAAACACTGTGGAGTATTCCGCAAATCAAATTGCCGAGCGAGTTCATTGACGTGTTGTTGTGTTTCTGCTGACACTGATCGTAAGCTAGGACGCAAGCGGAAAACGAGGAAATAACCTCGGACGAAACGGGACACTGCAAGTAGAGTTCCCACAAGCCAGATGGATAGAACAGCAAGAATGAAAAGAGACCACCATTGAGAAAAAGGAGAGTTGGACAAAAACGTGCCAGGTTTCTCCCCAACCCTTGTTGAAACATCGTTTGATTTCCAGGCGGAGTCAGTCTCTATATTCGGTGTTGTCTGAGCAGAGAACCGCAGTTCGGTTGTTTCTGTTTGAGAAGCGACATCAATCGCTGAAATGTCTGCTGGTTCTGCTGAGAAGTTGATTGGCATTGGCATGTCCTTGTTCAACCAACCGACGTTCCACCCCAGTCCGCTGTGCGTCACGACTCCAACGAAAAGTGGAGATAGCAGAATTACTACCAGCGAAGATAAAAGGATCCCGTGTTGAATTACGGAAGATCGAACTACACAAGAGACGATCAGACCGAGGGCGCATGTCAGCGTTGTTGTAATGGCAATGCTCAGCAGGCCGAACAAAAATGAGGGGGCGAGGAACCAGATATCAACGATCATTCCGGGGGGCCTTTCTCTCGTTTTGTTCCGGCGATTTTGCCTGGGATGTGTAGTCTTCAATCAGTCGTTCCAATTGCTGGATCTCATCAGGCTTGAGTCGCTTCGAACCCAATAGACTCATGACGAGTTCGCTGGCTGATCCTCCAAAGAAGTCGTCTACGAAATCACCCGTGAGTAGGGAAGCGGTCTTGTCGCGACTTAACGTTCCAACAAAGCGATTGACTCCTTGTCCCTCTCGCCGTTTTAACCAGCCGCGTTTTTCTAACCGGTCAACTAAATTCAGGATTGTGGTCCGAGACACCTCGCGCGATTCCGAGATTTCCCGCCAGATCTCAGCGACTGTCGCACCTTGTCGCGCATGATTCCAGACCACGTTCATGATTTCAAATTGCGCGGGAGTTAGAGTACCTTCGGGAGCCATGAGCGTCTTTCAATTACAGTGAATGAGGACAAGCAGTCTAGTCTGTTCGTTGTTGAGATTTATAAGACGACGCTCGTCGTCAGCCAGAGTATAAACTGACGACAGATGTTGTCAACAAAAATCTGGACGTCGATGAAAGCAGGCTAGAAGAATGAATCCGCGATATGCTCTTTTCAGCTTTGCGCATAAGAAAACCCCGGATCGGCAAAATTTGCGATTCCGGGGTTAAATAAGTGGCGGGGACAGGATTCGAACCTGCGACCTCGAGGTTATGAGCCTCGCGAGCTACCGGGCTGCTCCACCCCGCGTTATGGGTCCTGTGAGAGGACGATTTAAGAGCAGTTTAAGCTTGAAGTAACATCTTATACAGACGTCACTTATTTGTTTAAAGCCCTAAATACAGTAAGCAAATACTGTTACTGTATCTCGCGATTATAGACACGTCCCCCGCATTCGTCGAGTAACTTTCTCTAAATTCCCTGAATTCGGTCCCAATATCGCCAGATCAGGCGTTAATCTGGGGCTAATCATTCATATTCCCACTTCAGGAACCAAGGATCTTTGGTCTTTTGCTGCCAGGCTTTCAGTTTTTCCTGCATTTTCTTCAGAGTCTCCTGATGCTCCGGCTCAAATGCCAGGTTCTTCGCTTCATACGGATCGACTTTCAAATCATACAGTTCGTGTTTGGGCCGATGCAGATACGAGTAAACCGTTCGCTGGCCGAACATTTTATCACCCCGTTTCAAAACGCCCTGCCAGGTGGGAGACCGATATAAATCGGATGCGAAGGGGTAGGGGAGTTCATGGGCAATGTTGAAAATGTACTTATAGTTGCCGCTGAGAATGACCCGCATCGGATAATACATGGTGATTTCATGGAATGTATGGGATGCGTAACTTTCGTCAAATTCGGGGGCCTGTTCTTTTCCGAGGGCACTTAAGAAGGAACGGCCGTGGAATTTCCAGGGGACTGGTTTGCCTCGTCCTTCAACGCGTTTGCCATTGTTTTCGACTGTTCGCAGGGGAGGCACTGGTTTGGGGGTCACATCACAATAATCCAGGATCGTGGGTGTCAGGTCGGCCCAAGTGACCAGCGCGTCGGTCGTGATGCCCTGTTTTTTCTGGCTCGGATCACGGACGATTAAAGGCAGATTCATGCCTGGCTGATAGAGGTTGGTTTTTGCGCCCGGAAACGGGGGGCCATTATCGCTGAGGAACATGACCAGTGTGTCTTCCCAATGGCCGGTCTCTTTTAAAGTATTAATCAGAGAGACCACGCCCTGATCGAGTCGAGAGATGGCCTGATAGTATTCCGCCAGTTCTTCCTGAACTTCTCGGTGATTGGGAAGCCACGGCGGAACCTGGATCTGTTCCGGTTTGTATTTGATGGGAGTCACGCCGGGATAGTGATCGGGGTCGTCATTGAAATTGGAATAGCCGTCGGGGCCGCCCCCTCGATGGGGGTCGCTGCTGCAGTAATATAGGAAGAAAGGCCGATCGTCGTCTTCGGTAATCCATTCTTTGGCGTTGGCAGCCATGCGGATTGAATTTCGGTTTCCCTGAACTCCTTTATTGCGGTATTCCTGAAACTGATAGACGTATTCGGGAGCCAGATGATATTTTCCAATCGAACAGGTTCGATAGCCGGCTTCTTCCAGAATGATCGGCAGTGATTTCACCGTGGCGTAGGTACTGAAATGGTTGTAACCATGTGCGTGACCATAATGGCCGGTGGCATGGTTATACAGGCCTGTCATAATCACCGAGCGGCTGGCAGAGCAACTGGCGGTGGTGCAATGGGCGCGCGTGAAGCGGGTTCCTGATTCAGCCAGCATATCGATGCCGGGGGTTTTGATGACCTTGTTGCCGTAACAGCCAGCTTGAAAGCCCTGGTCGTCGACAACAATCACCAGAACATTTTTCTGCTTTGCAGCAGCAGACGCTGGTTCGACGGAAACAAACAGCAGCAGGCAGAGCATTCCGTAGAGACATCGATACATGGTGTTGCTTTCTCAATGGAAGTAAAAGGCGGGAATCGGATGAATGAATTACTGTATGTCTTAGAATTGATTCTAATCGCCGCGAGGACCAATCGCAAATCGGCAACTGGGAAAGCGGGGGAGTTTATGCGAAACGTGCGAATTCGGTCAGGACTGGCTTGCGACAGGGGGGATTCCTTTCGATAATTAAGTAATTCTTGATGAGTTCGCTCTTCCTGCCCGAGTCGAGAATCTGGTGGCCAGGGAGCTCCTAATACTGATATCAGAACGAAAGCAATGACTATGAGATCTATGAAACGCGTCGCAACAATGTGTGCTGTGCTGCTGGCTGTTTCCGCCTTGAATTTTGCAGCAGCGGGAGAAGGTAAGTTGAATCAGCCTCCGAAAGGGTATAAGGCTTTGTTCAACGGTAAGGATTTAAGTGGCTGGAAAGGTCTCGTGGGCAACCCCAAGACTCGCGCGAAAATGAGCCCTGAAGAACTGGCGAAAGCACAAAAAAAAGCAGACCAGGAGATGCGCGATCACTGGAACGTCGTTGATGGTGTTCTTGTATTTGATGGCAAAGGAAAAAGTTTGTGTACTGCGAAGGACTACAAAAACTTTGATATGCTGGTAGACTGGAAAATCAAGAAAGACGGAGATAGTGGAATCTATCTGCGTGGATCACCCCAGGTGCAGATCTGGGATCCCGCGGTGAAGGCAGCCAACGGAGTCGGTTCCGGCGGACTGTACAATAATAAGAAGAATCCTGATAAGCCTCTGTTGACAGCAGACAACCCTGTGGGGGAATGGAATACGTTCCGGATTAAAATGGTCGGGGAGAAGGTCAGTGTCTGGTTAAATGGAAAATTGGTCGTCGATAATACGACACTGGAAAACTACTGGGAACGCGATAAACCCATTTATGAAACTGGCCAGATTGAATTACAGAATCACGGGAATACACTCTATTTTCGCAACGTGTTTATTAAAGAGCTGGATTAACTTTGAATAATCTGACTTTGATTGATATGAAAGCGTAGAGAGCCACCTCTCTGCGCTTTCTGTTTTATAAGTGCTGAATTTTTAACGAAACTTCACTTTATGCTCTCCTCTGATGCACCACTGTCTGACCCGACTGCGCTGGCTCGCTTTGGCAAGCTGGAAGTGGTCACGCGGTTGATCGTCGAAGGCTTTATGATGGGGCAGCACAAAAGCCCTTATAAGGGGGCAAGTGTCGAATTCGTAGAGCATCGGCAGTATTATCCCGGCGATGAAATTAGACACATCGACTGGCGAGCCTATGGCAAGACCGGAAAGTATTACGTCAAAGAGTTTGAAGAAGAGACCAATTTACGCTGCTATTTGCTACTCGATTGTTCCGGCAGCATGGCGTACGCGGGTAAGACGCTCAGTAAGTTTGATTACGCTCGTCAGTTAGCGGCGGCGCTGGGATATTTATTGTTGAGCCAGCGTGACGCGGTCGGTCTGATTACGTTTGATAAGGCGCGGCGTGATTTTATTGAACCCTCGGCGAATCCGAAGAACTTTGGTCAGATGCTGGAAATTCTGGAGAATGCCAAGCCGCGGCATGAAACGGCCATCTCCACTGTCTTGAATGAAGTTCAGCCTTTGATCAAACGCCGCAGTCTGGTAGTGTTGATTTCTGATTGTTTTGATGAGCCGGAAGCATTAACGACTACGTTAAAACAGTTACGACATGACCGCCATGAAGTACTTCTGTTTCAAGTGGTGACGCCGGAAGAAGAAGAGTTCCCATTCAGCAAACCGACGCAGTTCCGCAGCCTGGAACGAAGCGGCCATCATCAACTGGTTGATCCCCACCAGCTCAGGGCACGCTATCTGGAGCAGTATCAGGAATTTTGTGATACGTTGTCCCGGCAGTGTGGCTCAGTTAAAGTGGATTATCTCAAGTACCGGACGACTGATCCGTACCACCTGGCGTTGGGGGCCTTTCTGAATCAGCGAACGCGACCCGGACGAAAGTGATTGATTGAAATCATGTCAGGCGAAAAAATTCCTATAAACCGCACGATGGTCGGTGTGATCTCACTTGCCTGCCTGCTCACAGCCGGTTACCTGCATCAGTTCGTGACCGTCGAGCAGTTCGCTCAGAAAGTGGCAGCCACCGGAGCGTTCATGCGCGTCGGGCTGCTGATGTTTGCGTTCTGGCTGGCACTGCCGGGTAAGAATCGGGAGGCAGCCTGGGCCAACGTCTCTCCCTGGTTTTTTGTGGGGTTGATTTTAGCGATATTTGGTGTCGCCTATCGTCCCAAAATTGCGGTGCCCCTGATTATCATCTTTGCCGTGATTGGCTTTGTCCTGCGGCCTCGCAAGAAGAAACGTTCTCCACGACGCTGAAGACAAACAAAGCAATCGAGCCCGCTCTGATTACATCGGGCTTTGAGCACGGCTCACTGGCTGCACTCGGATATTGGTGGGCAGTTTCCGTGGTGCTTCGTCGCTGGTTTGCGTAATCACATCAATCGGCTGCGGTGGTTGCAGACGATTTGGAGCCATTTTGTTCTGGCGTGCTTTCCCATCAATGTAAACACGGGCGGCGACTTTGAGCAGCTGAGGTCGACGAATGGGTAGCACCCCTTTCAGACGACCCGCGATACGTTCGACCCAGCCCGGCTGGCGTTCCATGGCTAACGACATCATGTGCATGAAGATCGAGACTTCTTTGAAATTGCGATCCAGAATTACATTGCTGACGGGGGCCAGAATCTTAGCCGCCATCTCGACTGTCTGAGAAGGAAATGAAACGTACATTGTGACCTGATGCGATACCGAGTCCATTTTTTTATCATCGCCGGAATAATATTCCGTCTGCAGATGCAGCAGTGCTTTGGCAGATATCGGTTTTGCAATCAGCGGGCTTTTATAAACGCCCGAGCAGAGTACGATTGTTTCTTTCGGTGTCTGATGAATGACTTCCAGCGTGCCCAGGGTTCCATCGCCGGCATCCACTTCATAAGAGTAGGGGCCAGTCTGCCACATCTGGAATTCCGAAAGTTTCATCTCTCTCCAGATGCTCACGACGACATCAGGGTGTGCGATGAAAAATGCATAGGCACTGTGGTTCACGTCAAATTGAATCTTCGGCAGTGCCCGAAACATGCTCAGATCTTTCAGTACATGTTCGGCATTCGTACGGTTCGCGGGAGTCATCTGGTCTAAAGGCAGTTGTGCCAGACCGGCTTTCCTTGACGCACGTGTGGAGGATCCTTTTGAGTGTATTGAAATCAGATCTTCTTCGTCAGGAACTCTGATTTGCTTGTCTGCGGGTTTTTGTTGTTGTTGGAATTCTGTCAGCTGCCGATCAGTGTCTTTAAGAAGATATTGATCGGCAGCCGACTTCGTCAGGGCCGGGCTCTGGCCATCGCGCTCATTGATTTGTGCTTGTTGTGCTGATGTTGTGAGAACAGGAATCGTAATGGTGCTTGTGACAGTAATTACCAGGATCGTCAGTCGCTGAGTCAATCGTGTCTTATCCATTTTAATCATGTGAAGACCTGTTTCTTTCCGCTGTCAACTTATGTTGTCTTGGTGATGTACCTGTTCTGACCGTATCTGGTTACTAGGACGAGGGCTCTGAGGCGGAAGGGGCAAGTGCCGGACCTTCCTCCAGAGTAGGCTCTGTTTTCGCTTCGTTCGGAAACGGATCAGGCGGCACAAAAGTCGAAGGTTCGGGAAGAGGGATCAGGTCATCATGAGCTTCACTGTTACTGTTCTGCTCATGCTGGCTGCTGTAGTCGGTAATCGGTGCAGCGCTGATATAGTGTGGACGGCAGTCACTACAACAGTTACACCACCAGCGGTTAAATCGAGATTGACACCAGTCTGGTTTGCCAATGCGCGTCAGGTCCCAGGTGGGACGATAGAAGCGGTCTGCATAGATTTGTGTGTCGCTGACATCATCGATCAGATTATAATAGAGATTGCTGGCCTTAAAGCACTGGCAGCCGGAGCTCACTATTAATGGCTGGATCATGACTATGCAGACAAATGCTGCGCGCATTCGCGGTTTCCTCCCCCATTTGAATGTGACAATCCTTTGTCACAGTAGTTCCAATGCTGACCTGCATCATGCTGGTCACCATCAGTTGTACAATCGCCTGTACCTAAGGATGATCGGCTATCGTTGACGGGAAACTTTATCGATTATTCTGAATGATCCGGTTATCAGGCTGTTCCGGAAACGGAAGTGTTTTTTGACTTGGAAAAGTGAAGAAAACCCTTAATTTACTAAGGAAATCTACTGTCAAGAAGGCCATTGATGACTGTCTAAAATTACTTGCGACACGAAGCAACATTGCGATTTTGTCCTAGTCAATGGATACTGGATCAGCGGATAAAAATATGAACTTTTACCTGAGGGTTTCAAAATGCGCAGTGATTTAAAATACAAGGGAGGGCTTTGCCTGTTGTTGAGTACGCTGCTCATGGCGAATGGGCTGGCAGAGGAAACAGAACGGGGAACGCCTTGGGAAATTCATATCATCGATCAATCTTCCCGAGGCGCTGATGGGGCCAAACTGGCTGATGTCGACGGAGATGGTTTGCAGGACATAGCCACCGGTTGGGAAGAAGGCGGTCGGACTCGCATTTATCACAATCCGGGGCCGGACCACGTCAAACAGCTTTGGCCAGCGATTACTGTTGGGGATACTCCTCAGGTGGAAGATGCTGCCTGGATTGATCTTGACCGTGATGGTCGACTGGAAGTGGTCAGTTGTTGCGAAGGAAAAAGCCAGACGGTGTTTGTGCATTGGCCACCTGCAACCAAGCCGTTTCAAAACGAATGGCGTCAGGAATTCCTGCCAAGCTCCCAGCGCAAAATGATGTGGATGTTTGCAACACCTGCCCAGTTGGATCAGCAACCAGGGATGGAGTTAGTCGCCGCCGGGAAAGGGAAAGGAGCACAAATCGGCTGGTTTCAGCCTGGAGAGAATCCGCGTGAACTTGCGAATTATCAATGGAAGTCTCTCTCTCCGGCTGGTTGGATCATGTCGCTGTTTGCGATTGATATGGACGGCGACGGAGATCAGGATCTGTTAACGACAGACCGCAAAGGAAAGCTACGTGGTTGTCGCTGGCTGGAAAATCCGGGAGATCTCGCTACTTCGACAACATCTCCCTGGAAAAATCATTGGGTGGGCGGCCGAGATCGGGAAGTGATGTTCGCGCACGTGGCGGATCTCGATCAGGATGGCTTACGTGACATTCTGGTGGTGACTCGTATCCCGGATGAATTGCTCTGGTTCCGTCGTCTGGATGCGAGTGGTCTGAAGTGGGAGAAGCAGGTGATCCCCTTTCCGAATAATACCGAGCACGGCAAAGGGGTAGCGGTCGGCGATATCGATTTAGATGGACAGCCCGACGTGGTCTTCAGTTGTGGAAATGCGAACCCACCCAAATCAGGAATGTTCTGGATGAGTTATTCTCAACAGGGATCAAAGGAGACCTGGCAGACGCATGAAATCAGCGGCCCACGCGGAATCAAGTTTGATCGGATTGAGCTGTTGGATCTTGATGCCGACGGTGATCTGGATGTGCTTTCGTGCGAAGAGCGAGATCAGAAAAAAGGATTGGGTGTGTTCTGGTACGAAAATCCGGTGAAATCGAATCGACGTTAAAAGGCAAAGACTTCGCGTTGCACCGTTTCGAATAGACGTCTGAGCCAGACGTAACCCAGTGCACGTTTCCCGCAGTCAATCTGGGGAAGTACCGAGGCACCGGGACGCAGTCCTTTGATCGATTCGTGATCCAGTTTCACCGTAATCTGTACCGTGGGAATGCCATCCTTGTCTGGTTCAGCGGTGGCGGCAATCGTTTCAATCGTGCCCTGATAGGTTTGATCCGGGTCAGTTAACAGGAGAAACGAAACGCTAAGCGGGCCTTTGTTCTGCCGTTGTGCTTCGAGCACATGACCAATTTCGGAATCGGGAACCTGCATTTTCAGGATCCAGGGGCCTTTCAGGTCGGCAACGGTTAATAATCGCTGCCCGCGCTGTACGGGCCGGGCCAGTAATTTCTCCTGTAAATCCCAGGTCAGGACTTCACCGGGAAGTGGGCTTTTGAGAGTCAACGCATCTTGTTGCTGTTTGAGTAAGGCCCGTTGATTGTGCAGACTTTTCAGGCGTTCATTCAGTTCTTCCTGTTCGGCGGTCAGACGGTTGGCCTGTTGTAAGGCGTTCGCATCAGTCGGATTCAGTTCCAGTCGCGCTGCCTGAATGACCGCCAGGCGTTTTTGCGCCGTCTGAATTTCCCCGCGAACACGACTGAATTCCAGTTCCAGATCGGAATCGCGCAAGACAACCAAAGTTGTGCCAGTTTGAACCTGCTCCCCCTGGTGGACGAGAATCTGGTCGACAATGCCATCCGCTGTCGCAAAGATGTTTTGCTGCTCGACTGGTTGCAGTGCACCGGTGCCTTCGATGGTAAAGTCAGCGGGGGTAAAAACCAAAATTACACAGATCAGTGCCAGTGCCAGGCCGGTGGCAATCAGGTTGCGCCACGTCATCTTTTTTTTACGGAGTGGCGAATGTGACCAGTGTTTCAGAATCGGGAAGAAAGGATAGCTTTCGAACTGCAGCGCATTATGCAGGGCGGTTCCCCCGTGTCGCGAAACCGCTATCGCCCGATCCAGCACGGTGTTGCCCGGTGTGACTTCATGAAACTGTTCGATTACGATCGCACCAATTGTGAGTTGCTGCGCGTCTGATCGATTTTGTTGTCGGGATTCGGGAGTGCTGTCTGCTGTTTCAGCGGTAATGTGCTGCAGGGGGAAGATCATCAATGAGCGTGAAGAGGCCAGGTCGAGATAGGCGTGTAATGGCTCGGTAATCTGTGGTGGATATTTTTCCTCTGCTTCCATGATCCAGTAAGGACGATTCAGCGATTGGATGCAGCCGACCAGCGTTTCCAGTCGTTGTACCGATTCAGACCGACGTTCTATGGCGTCAACACCGCTGGCGGCGATCAGGCGGTATGTGGACCCAGTCCGCTGCAGGACTGAAAGCCGATCGCAGTTGATTAAAATTCTGCCTTCATTGGCGATGATATACGCGGTTTGCTCTGAGTCTAAATGTAAATGGACGTGCTCCGAAAAACGTTCGAACTCTTCCCACAGCGATTCGAGTTCCTGCAGTTTCTGTAATTGTTTGTGCTGACAGTAGTCTTGAGAGATTTCACATAAGGCGCTAATGAAACGGAGATAGCCATCCTGGGCAGCAAAGGATTGAGGTGGTTGGTGTACGATTTCCAGAAGGCCCGTGCGTGGGTCTGGATGATGTTCAATAATAGCGACCGGGCACAGGATGAGATTTTCATCCAGCGGATTTTTACCCTGAAGTTGATCGGACAGTCCGGCATGCGCTGTGATCGTTGCCGGACGGTTTTCCTGTAATGCTTCGTTAAGCAGCCGACGATGCTGTTCGATTTCCTTTGAATTGAGTGGCGACTTGGGATTCGTTTCCGGGTTCACACCGGCAGAGTGCAGAATTTCCCAATTTCCGCGCGCATCGGGAATCCACAACGTCCCCCCCAGAGCAGACATACCTCGCACAGCGCGCGAGAGTAACTCCGAGTAAAACGTTTGGCTTGCTATCTCGGTGCGGGAGAGTTGAGCCAGCCCCAGGACCAGCTCTTCAATTTCCTGCCAGAGATTCTCTATGGAGGAGGATTCATCGGTCGTCATGTGATTCAAATGAATGAGGGTTTCAGAAAGACGATTCCTGGATTAACTGGAGCAATATTTCGGTTGAAATCTAATTCTATTGCATCCTATCACAGTAGTGGGAAATGTACGCGGATGGAGTCCCGAAAACAGTCAGGCTTACGAAAGTAATTAGTGTACAACTTTAACTTATTGCGCAGTTTCTCTGATCGAATCTCCGTTCCAAAATACGAATTCGCAAATCAGATCGGTTGAACAGGGTGAGTAAGGTGTTTGGGGTACCCTGGGTGTGCGTACCGGTTGTCCGATTATGCTGAATATTACGATTGTATGGAAAATTCACTTTGGAGGAAGGTGTTCGAATGCCGATGAGTTCAGAGAGTATCTCTCTTTTAGTGTCAATGGTCCAATCTGACCAAGGTTAACTGATGAATTCTTTCATAGCCCGAGTGAAGCTTCTGTTAGCAGCAGTCGTCATGCTGGGCCCAGGGTGCAGCCATTTCCTGGATCAGAATTCGCTGCAAGATGAATTCGTGGAAAACGAAGAAATCTATCAGCGCGCTCTGACGGAGATTGAATATCCGAATGTGGAAGAAGTCGATGAAGGTGATACGATTGGCACACAGGCTCCTGCCATGCTTTCCAGTTCAGCAACGCCCGACTATTGGGACCTGACGCTCGAACAGGCCATGCATCTGGCATTGCAGCATTCAAAAGTTCTGGGTGATGTAGGCGGAGTTTCCTTAAACACGCCAGCTGCCCTGCATACAAAATATGATCCTGCAATTACAGAAGCGGATCCGCGCTATGGTGTCGAAGGTGCTTTAAGTGCCTACGATACGACGCTGTCTGCCAGTACGTTTTTTGAGAAAAATGACAAAGCGTTAAACAACGTCTTCTTCGGCGGGGGAACACGTTTGTTACGACAGGATGCGATGGTGATTCAGGCGCAATTAACGAAACGCGCCATGACCGGGACCGAATTTACGCTACGTGATTACATTGACTACGACGCGAACAATTCT
This sequence comes from Gimesia alba, assembly GCF_007744675.1. NCBI lineage: Bacteria > Pseudomonadati > Planctomycetota > Planctomycetia > Planctomycetales > Planctomycetaceae > Gimesia > Gimesia alba. Next base: position 7,237,831 of record NZ_CP036269.1, on the reverse strand, counting down.
CCTGGTAACCAGTTTCCGCATGCGTATCAGAACAACATCGAAATGGAATTTCGTCATCCCCTGTTACGTGGTGGTGGCATTGATTTTAATCAACTGGCAGGCCCGAGTAACACACCCGGTGTGGTTAACGGGGTGATCATTGCCCGCATTAATACTGATATCAGTCTGGGAGAGTTTGAAATCTCTGTCCGTGATCTGGTGAGTGATGTTGAGAATGCCTACTGGGATCTATACTACGGTTATCGTGATCTGGATGCCAAGATCATGGCCCGCGATTCTGCCTTAGAAACCTGGCGGAGAATTCGTGCGTTATATGAAAACGGGCGGCGTGGCGGAGAAGCTGAGAAAGAAGCACAGGCTCGCGAACAATACTTCCGTTATCAGGCTGAAGTAGAAAACGCCTTGAGTGGCCGGTTGTTAAATGGAACACACACCAACAATGGTAGTCAGGGCGGCACATTCCAAAGTAATCACGGCGTGTATGTCGCTGAACGTCGCTTGCGAATGCTGTTGGGAATTCCCATCAATGATGGTCGATTAATTCGTCCCGCCGACGAACCTTCACTGGCACGGGTTGAATTTGACTGGGAAGAAACCTTGGTCGAAGCGCTGGATCGTCGACCGGAAATTCGCCGTCAACGCTGGCAAATCAAAAAAAGAGAACTGGAACTGCAAGCGAATAAGAACTTCCTGTTGCCCGAACTGGATTTGATTGGCCGATATCGTTGGCGTGGCTTCGGTCGCAATTATCTGGCCGAAGGAAATGACACCGGACGGTTTGATGGTGCCCTGAATAACCTGTTTGATGGCGATTTTCAGGAATGGCAATTGGGGTTAGAACTATCGGTACCTTTGGGAAAACGCCAGGCACACGCAGCCATGCGTCATGCCGAATTACAATTGGCCCGCGATCGCGCCATTCTGCATGAACAGGAACGAACTATCGTACAAAGCTTAAGTAATGCCATCGCCGATGTGGATCGTGCGTATTCCGTTTTGCAAACAACTTTTAATCGTCGTCATGCTGCCAGACAGGAAGTGGCAGCAGTACAGGCGGCTTACGAATCGGATAACGCGACACTGGATCTGCTGCTAGAATCACAACGCCGTCAGGCTGAAGCGGATGGAAGCTATTATCGGTCGTTGGTCGAATACTCGCTGGCCGTCAAGAATGTCCAGTTTGAAAAAGGCTCTTTGCTCGCATACAACAGCATTTATCTGGAAGAGGGGCGTTGGCCTGAGAAAGCGTATGCTGATGCTGCCGAGCGGGAGCGTTTACGAGGACGTGTCCGAACAATGGCTCAGGCGCCGTCCTATACCGGCAACCTGGATCAGGGTGTCTTTCCACAACTGCTTGTTCCAGGCGATATTCCTGCGGAACAGCCGCAACCAACACCCGAACCAATGCCAGAAAATTTTGTCCCTCCGGTGCCTGGCGTGAACAGTGAAGCCGCCGTGCAATCATTTGATGAGAAAATTCAATCGATCGATTTCAATGTGCCACCGGAACCGCAGAATCCGATTCAGAATCTGGAAGGAACACAGAACAGCAACGAGCCCGCGCAGCGATTTGAATCTGAGCTCCCTTTGGCTCCGGGACCGAAACCGAATTTCCAGCCCGACTTGCAGGATGCCTTTTTGGGTGCGGATGTGTCGACTCCGGTCGCCTCTCCTCCTGCAATCCAGCAGGCAGAACAAAATTTTCAGCCTGATATGAGAGCTGATGAACCTCCGAGTTTGAGGACAGCACGCCAGAACCAAGTACTGGAGTTTCCCGTCAGAAGCGGTTCAGGTGCGCAGGACCCATTCGAAGGAGTTAGGAGTACGGGGCCTCGCTGGGAGCCAGTACCCATTCCTGCAACAAAACGGCGGAATTTGAGGGACTTTTCTGATCAGGTACGGCGTTTTCCTTTAAAAGAGACTGACTAGGCCCCCCTTTAGAGGGCTCCTGCTCCCACTGAATCTGGGCGATAACGGCATGGGAGCGGCTGGAAATCCTCGTCAATCCTCAGATTTTCGCTAAAATTACTGTGTCGGTGTTACTTGCCCCGCTTTCAGGATTGATATAACTTAAGAAGTATCAGTATAGTTTAGCCAATTGAATCTTCCGGATTCTGGTGTGAAGCAGCAAGCATCTCGATTGAGATGTTCTTTTTTTCATAGAGACGGTAATAATACACAAGTGTGTCTTGCTGACTGGTTGTTTTCACGCAAGGCACGAAACCTATTTCTTTTTTCCATTACAAGGAGAAACAAGCAATCGAAACAACGCAGAGACTTAATGACCAGATTCGGATCAGTCCGGTACGGGTCATTGATCAAGACGGGGAGCAATTAGGAGTGATTCCTACCGCAGAAGCTTTAAAGTTAGCTATGGAGGCAAACCTCGATCTGGTTGAAGTTGCCTCTGACGCAAAACCCCCGGTCTGTCGGATTATGGACTATGGCAAGCTGAAGTACGAGCGTAAAAAAAAGACCAGCAAAAACACCAAGCAGCATCAGGTCCAACTGAAAGAAATTCGGATGCGTCCGAAAATCGGGAAGCACGACATCGAGTTCAAGTTGAAAAGTGCCCGCAAATTTCTGGAGCAGAAAGACAAGGTTAAATTCAATATCATGTTCCGTGGTCGTGAAAATGCACACCATGAACTTGGTCGAACGATCCTGGGAGACATTCAGGAACAGCTTTCCGAGATCGCTAAAGTGGAACAGGCTCCCACAATGGCCAGCGGTCGAAATATGATTATGGTGCTGGCGCCTCGTTAATCGGCAGCTTCTTTTAACGCGATAAATGGATCAGAAGTGGATCTCGAATAAGAGGATCATCCCCCCTGGTTCGCTTTGCGCGCGGTTCAGGCTGACGAATTGTAGCAGCAATGGAGCCGCTTAAAACGCAACCCAATTTCCACTCCGATCGCTTTCTACAATCGCCTCAATCACTCGCATGTTTCCGATGGCATCGTTTAGCGGTGTCGGAACAGGGGTGTTATTCAGAATGGCCTGTGACATCAGGTCTCCCTGAATCGTATACTGATTGCAGAGTTCCAGTTCGATCTCTTCAATCTCACCATCTGTCTGCAGCCAGATCTTGCAGGGGCGATCGATGGGCGCGTTAAACGGGATTTCGATTTCGATGCGACCCGTGGTTCCATGGATGTGGACACGTTGATAAGGATTGAGCTGAGTCGAACTAGTGAAAGTCGAAGTTCCGTTACCAAAATCGAGTGTGGCAGAAGCCAGGTAATCTGTACCCAGGTTTTTATCGTATTCAGCGATTCCGAAAACACGCTGGGGCTCGGCACCGAAAATAAATCGAGACAATGAAATGGGATAACAGCCAATATCCATTAAACCGCCACCGCCGATGTCACTTTGATTACGAATGTTCTGAGGGTCGTTGTTAAAGTAGGAGAAAAATGACTGGATGGTGCGCAGGGTTCCAATTTTTCCTTCCTGCACCATTTTTTGGGCCAGTTGCCATTGGGGGTGATGGCGGTACATGAAGGCCTCCATGACCTTCAGCTCCGGATGAGCAGCAGCACAGTCGAAAAGCTGTTGACCTTCTGCTGCAGACAATCCAATGGGCTTCTCGCACAGCACATGTTTGCCTGCTTCAATGGCTTTGATCGACCAGGGAACATGCATGTGGTTGGGCAGAGGGTTATAGATCGCATCAATCTCAGGATCTGCCAGTAATTCTTCATAAGAACCGTAGGCATGGGGAATTCCCAATTCTGCAGCAACCTGTTTTGCCCGATCCAGATTGCGTGATGCGATTGCAGTCACATCACAGAAATGGCCTTGTTGCATCGCAGGAATCACCTGCACTGTTCCAATTTTTGCTGTACTCAGAATACCCCAGCGGATTTTGTCGCTCATGTGATGCCTGTTATCGATCGATGGAAGATGGGATTCAAAAAGAAAGCCGGTAGATCAGCGCAAAAGAATCGCCGATTTACCGCGTTCATGTCTTGGGAAGGCATGAACGCCGCGTTGTTTTTTATGATGAGCAGAGTATAGACAAATCGAACCCTGCAATACAGGGTAGACGCGGAATTTAATTGCCGGCTGGCGTCCTGTCGATGTGAAGACAATACGTATCGACTGCTCTCTGGAGATGATTTATTTTTGGGGTTGCGGAGGATCTCCCTCCAGCGTGAAGTCGGCGCTGTCAGCTCCCCCTTCATTAATTGCAATCTCAAGCGTCGATTCAGAATTGTATTTTGTGGGAACAATCTGCTCACGCACATTGACCACTTCGCCCGGATTGTCTTCAGTGGTCTTGCCGGGAACATCCCGCATGGATTTGATTTCGACTTTCTTTTTTCCGACTTCTGTTTCTATGGAATACGTTCCAGCTTGGATTTTGCCTGCATAGGCGTGTCCCTGCCCATCTGCGGGGCGAAAAATGATATCCCCTTCAGGCAGAGGCTCGCCGTTTAGGGTGATTTTTCCGGAAACAGTGATCAGCTTGGGGCCATCGGCGTTTTTTCCACAGCCTGCCAACACAGAGAAGAGGAAAAATGCAATTGCGCAAAAAAAGATATGAGTGGTAGATCGATTCATCGAAGTCTTCTTTCAATCAATGTAAATTCAATTATGAAATAGAGCAGGCGTTGGTTCGCTTAAGCCTGCGATCACGTGTGCCTGATCCAGATATATTGAATCAGGCCACGTCATCTTCAACTCAAGCCGACAGGGATGATTTTCGGCTTGAGTTCCGATAAAGAGTTAATCCGATCGGGAAGGGATCAGAGTTTTGGGTTTACCATTCTCCGAGGACCTCATTGCCGTTTCGGGTACCCAGGTTCTGGAATAGGGTACGATCAATGTTAGAACTGACAAATCGTGTTGAAGCATCAGCCAGTGCAACGTGTACGCCTCCGGTGTGGTAGCTTCTGGCGAAGTTGCGAGGGGAGTTATAGTTGCTTTGACTTGTACACGGGGAATTCGGGAACGTCTGGCTCTTGCAGGAGTAGACTTCATCGGGGAGTGAAGTGTTGGGAGGCTCCAGTGTGGTGAAACCGAATCCACCCCCTTTGCCACCTCCCCAGTATCCTCCTGCGGCACCCCAGCCACCACCGGTCGTGCCGCGAATTAATGTTTCACTGATAAAGAGCGTGTTGGTGGTGCCGTCAACAATATCTCGCATTTTGTGTCGGGAAAGTGAGTAGAAGATCCCTCCAGAATCGGTACCATAGGTGATTGGCTTATTGCCGGCACAGACAACATAACTTCCCTGGAATCCACGTCCACCAGAACGTGTCCCTCCCCCTCCTCCAAAGGCAGGGTGCGATGCTTCTGAGGGGCACATTAAAACGGCAATGGGTTGGTCTTTAATTTCTACGGGTGTGTCCATCACCCACTGCCCCTGCCAGCTCATGTATTTATTGTACATGGGAGCCTGCTCGATAAAGGGCAGGATCTGCTGCATCCAGGTATCGCGTAAGTGGAAAGTGCCTGTTTCCATAACGCCGTAGGGAAACACGCTATGTGTCCCATGGTAATTGTGTAGAGCCAGCGCCACTTGCTTGAAGTTGTTTTTACAGGACGACCGGCGTGCTGCTTCTCGGGCCTGTTGAACTGCCGGCAGTAGCAGTGCAATGAGGATGGCGATGATGGCAATCACCACCAATAATTCGATTAGTGTGAAACCGTGGTTTCTTTGAATAGATTTTGTTTTCATACTCCTGGCCCTTAAATAAAGAAAAGTTAAGACAGAGCAATGTAGATATTGGAAACAATGAAAATCGCCGCCGAAGCACATCAGCGAGCAAAAAGAAATTGTTAGAGGGTATGGATTTATGGAGATCTGAACCTCAGTGTTCAAGACAAATTCGCTCTCAGGGGTAATTAGGATGTACGGGTATTTAAGTCTTTGAAAATAAGTAAATACAAGAATGTAACTATACATATAAATATTAATATTAATTAATCCAGTATAAAATTCCGTGAAAAGGAATAAATGGTGAGATCTCTGGATGGGCTCCGCTAGTTTTGGCAGGAATCACAAGAATGTGTAGCAGTTTTCCTGGTTTACAAGCAAAGGCCATTCTGGGGAGGAATTCGTTTTCAATTTTCAAATCGACGGTGACCACAGATGTCAGAGTGAGATCAGGTGTGATGGAGTCGGTATTTCGGATGAACGTGTCCAGGATCTTACCGGCTGGTTGCGGTAAGGCTTGTGGATCTGCTTGTCTGCGAGTGAGTGAGGTTTTGTCTGCTTAACGCGCCATCAGTAATTGCGCAGCAGTTCTCATGGAGGGAGTTACTTGCATTGGTGAAGCGCGTTTTCACAGTGTTTTGAGGCTGTCCCCATTATTGAGAATATCTATTCGTGTGACTCCCGACTCCAAGAATCTTGTGGCTAGTGCTCTGGGAATGGATTGCTTAGTTTTCTGCTTACTTCTATTCTTGCTACTGATGATGGGGTTTCTTCTCTGGAACTCAGGTGAAAAGTCCGCTTTGACCGTCGATTGCCACATCAATCCCAGAGGCAATTCCTGCTTTTTGGGGGTGGTCTTGCTCGAAAGGTCTTATCAGGTATATCAAAATGGATCGTTTTCAGTTTCCGAAATGGACAAATGCAATTGTTCCAGTGCTGGGTGCGCTGGGCGGGATCGGTATGTTGTACGTAATTGGGATGGTTGCTTATGGGGCCAGTCCTGAAACAACAGACGTCGGCTATCAGCCCGAGCAGCCATTGCCCTTCAGTCATGCATTGCATGCTGGCAAGCTCAAGTTGGATTGTCGCTATTGTCATAACACGGTCGAAGTTGCCGGGCACGCTGCTATTCCCCCGACCTCGACTTGTTTGAATTGTCACAGTGGCGCTGATGCTAACGGCGTTGTAAATACAGTTGCCGTTCATTCTACCAGTACTAAACTGGCTCCCATTCGTGAGAGTCAGGCGACAGGAAAGTCGATGCAGTGGCGGCGTGTGCATGACTTGCCTGATTATGTTTATTTCAATCATAGTGCTCACGTGCGTCGTGGTGTGAGTTGTGTTGCCTGTCATGGTCGAGTCGACAAGATGGAGAAGGTGACTCAGGTGAAACCATTGAGTATGAGCTGGTGTCTGGAATGTCATCGCAATCCTGAGCCAAATCTTCGTCCACCAGAGTTTGTGACAAAGCTTGATTGGGTGCCCGAAGGAGATCCGCACGAAGTGGGTGAAATGGTTCGTGAGGAACTGAATTTGAATCCTTCTACTAATTGTTCTACGTGTCACCGCTAAGGGGTTCGGTTGTGGATAAAAAGTATTGGCGAAGTCTGGGTGAGTTGCATTCCACGCCGGAGTTTGAAGAGATCTTGCATCGTGAGTTTCCAGTCGCTGCGTCCGAATATCCGGAAGGGGTTTCGCGTCGTCGCTGGATGCAGTTAATGGGGGCGTCTGTTGCCTTGGCTAGTGTTTCAGGCTGCCGCTGGGAAGACGAAAAAATTTCTCCCAGTGTTTCACGTCCAGAAGGCATGATTCCCGGCAAGCCGCAAAAATATGCGACACTGATGGAGCTGGGAGGGATGGCCGAGAGTCTGTTGGTCACCTGTTTCGATGGTCGGCCGATCAAGGTAGAAGGGAATCCCGACTCGCCGCAGAGCAAGGGGTCTTCCACTGTTTTTGCTCAATCGGAAACGCTGTCATTGTACGATCCCGACCGGGCTGTCGGTGTCGTTGAACGTAAGGGTGGGACGCGTTACGTTCGGGATTGGCAGACTTTTATTGAATATTCAGATACTGTGCTGGGTCAGGCACAAAAGGACGGCGGCGCCAAGTTGCGTGTGCTGGCTGATGTGAGTTCTTCGGCTGCCAGAAAGCATCTTCAGGAGAAGTTTTCTGCTCTGTATCCGAAGGCTCGCTGGTATGATTACACAGCCAACTCACGTGACAATGTTTACGAAGGTGCCAAAATTGCCTTCGGGGAAGTGGTTCGTCCGCACTTCGATTTAACCAAGGCAAATGTGGTTGTCTGTCTGGATGAGGATCTGCTGTCCGAGCATCCTGCATCGCTTCTGCATACACGTGACTGGGCTTCCCGCCGCGATCCAGCTGCGGGGCCGATGAATCGTCTGTATTCCGTGGAAAGTCGGTTTACGACAACCGGGGCTGCCGCCGATCATCGTTTGCCAACCCGCTCGGTTGATCTTGGTTATTTTCTGACCAAGCTGGAAGAGCAGGTTCAACAGCGTCTGTCAGAAAAGCATGCTGAGGCTGAAGGCGATGATTATGCTGCGAAGGTGTTGGCGGCAATGTCCGAAGATCTAGTCGCCAATCAGGGGTCTGGTTTGATTGCCATCGGTGCCAATCAACCGGCTGAGCTGCACGCCCGCGTGCATAAGTTAAACGAACAGCTGGGTAATGTAGGCGAAGCCATTCGTTATTCTAAGGAGCCACTGGCGCGTGATTTGTCTGCTGTTGAAGCATTGCGAACATTGACGGAAGAAATGCAGTCCGGTGCCGTTGAGACGCTGGTGATTCTGGGGGGTAACCCTGCTTACAATGCTCCCGGCGATATTGACTTCGTTTCCGCACTTGGCAAGGTGCCTAACTCGATGCACCTTGGCGCATATGAAGATGAGACTTCGCTGTTATGTCAATGGCATCTGCCTCAAACACATCCGTTTGAGCAGTGGGGTGACTCTCGTGCTTATGACGGAACATTGTGTGTGGCACAGCCTTTGATTGAACCATTGCACGACGGGAAATCAGAAGTCGAGTTGCTGGCGATTCTCTGTGGCGATAAACACCCGGTCGCATTGGACCTGATCAAAGAAGCCGTCAAAGGCTCACTGGATTCCATGACCGTCAATGCTTCCTGGCGTCGACTCGTTCATGATGGCCTGCTGAAGGGGAGTTCGCTCGAAGCCGTCTCGCCGAAAGTCAAATCTCTGCCTGCTGCGAAAATTGTCGAAGCGGCCAGTGAAGAGATGGAGCTGGTGTTTTATCTCAGTCCCCAACTCTATGACGGCCGATTTGCCAATAGCGGCTGGTTGCAGGAAACGCCTGATAATCTGACAAAAATCACCTGGGATAACGCTGCTTTGATCGCTCCCAAAACAGCTAAAGATCTCGGGGTGGGGTTTGGCTCTGTTGTGAAGCTGATTCTAGACGGCAAGTCGCTCGAGCTGCCTGTATATGTTCTGCCCGGACAGGCACCGAATTCGATCGCGGTTGCTCTGGGGTACGGTCGCACCGCAGCAGGTATGGTCGGGGGTGATGTTGCCCGGGATGTGAAGCCCGTTGGTGAAAACGTGGCAGCGTTACAGTCTAAAGCATCGATGAACTTTGCCGGCGGTCTGAAAGTCGAAAAGACAGGCAAGGAATACGAACTGGCCATTACACAGGACCATCACGCCATTGATGCCGTTGGTGCAAGCGAAGTTCAGGGACGTGTTGGTCAGTTGGTGCGTGAAGGGGATCTCAGCGAATATGAGTCGAATCCTGGTTTCGCGAAAGGTCGTACCCATCATCCGGACCTGGTATCCTTGTGGGACAAAAATAAAGAGGGAAAGCCAAACTATCAAGAGCTGTCCTATGAAGGTCAAGCTTGGGGTATGTCGATCGATTTGACCAAGTGTATTGGCTGTAATGCTTGTATGGTTTCCTGTCAGGCGGAAAATAACGTACCCGTCGTTGGTCGCGAACAGGTGATTAACAGTCGTGAAATGCACTGGTTACGCGTCGATCGTTACTTCACGGGTGACGACGAAAATAATCCGGGTGTTGCCGTGCAGCCGATGTTATGTCAGCAGTGTGAGTTGGCTCCCTGTGAGCAGGTTTGCCCCGTTGCTGCAACCGTGCATACCGATGAAGGTTTGAACGACATGGTGTATAACCGCTGTGTCGGAACCCGGTATTGTGCCAACAACTGTCCTTATAAGGTGCGACGTTTTAACTACTTCAACTTCAATAAAGTTTATGAGCAACCTCGTGGAAAACTGCAGGCTCTGGTACTGAATCCGGAAGTGACCGTCCGTCATCGCGGGGTTATGGAAAAATGTACTTATTGTGTGCAGCGTATTAAAGCGGTCCAGATCGAAGCCAAAAACGACCAGCGTCCGATTGAAGATGGAGAAATTGTAACAGCCTGTCAGCAAGCCTGTTCCGCGAAGGCCATTGAGTTTGGCGATTTGACGAAAGAAAACAGTAAAGTCGCACAGGCCCATGCAAATCCGCGTTCGTATGCTGCTTTGTCGGAGTTGAATATCAAACCTCGAACGGCGTATCTGGCTCGCATTACCAATCCGCATCCTTCACTGGCGAAACCCGCTACGGAAGGGCATGGCCATGGGCATGACGAACAGCACGCAGAAGCGGACACTGAGAAAAAGACAGAGAAGCATTAGTAGAGACAAATTGTGACAGAAGGAATTTCTGTCATGAGACGATAAGAGTGACTAACCAATCCTTTTGAATTTATTGAGCAAAGATATCAAAAGCTATGGCTTCAGTAACAGCAGAGCCTATTGACACAACAATCGAAGTTCCCGGTAAGCGAACTCCGCTCGTGACTGGTGCTCACGACTATGGGACTGTCACCGACGCCGTCTGTCGACTGGCTGAATGTAAGACTCCCAAAGCCTGGTATCTGGCATTAGGCGTTTCCGCCTGCTTGATGGGAATGTTGTTTGGTCTGATTGGGTATTTGATTATTACCGGTGTTGGTGTCTGGGGTAACCGTAGTCCTGTCTTCTGGGGCTGGCCGATTGTGAACTTCGTGTTCTGGGTCGGTATTGGTCACGCTGGTACTTTGATTTCCGCGATTTTATTCCTGTTCCGTCAGGACTGGCGAACCGGGATCAACCGTGCTGCTGAAGCAATGACGATTTTCGCTGTGGTTTGTGCGGGTGTCTTCCCAGGGATTCACATTGGTCGTGTCTGGTTGGCTTACTGGCTCTTCCCCATTCCCAACCAGATGGCAATGTGGCCCAACTTCCGTAGTCCACTGCTGTGGGACGTGTTCGCTGTTTCGACTTATGCAACTGTGTCACTGTTGTTTTGGTATATGGGCATGATTCCTGACCTCGCGACACTCCGCGATCGGGCTACTGGAAAAATTCAGCAGTTTGCCTACGGTCTGTTTTCACTGGGGTGGAATGGGTCTTCGCGGCACTGGCATCGCTATGAGCGAGCTTACCTGTTGTTAGCAGCTCTGGCAGCGCCTTTGGTGCTTAGTGTGCATACAATCGTTAGTTTTGACTTTGCTGTTTCTCAGTTACCAGGTTGGCATACCACAATCTTTCCTCCGTACTTCGTCGCAGGGGCCGTCTTCAGTGGTTTTGCGATGGTGCTGACACTGATGATTCCTGCCAGAAAAATTTGCGGGATTGAGGATTTGTTAACGGATCGCCACTTGGAAAATATGACCAAAGTGATTATTGCCACTGGTACGATGGTGGGTTATGCCTATGCGATGGAGTTTTTCATTGCCTGGTATGGTGGAAACCGCTACGAAACCTTTGCCTTTATTAACCGTGCCTTCGGTCCTTATGCCTGGGCTTACTGGATCATGGTATCGTGTAACGTCATCAGCCCACAGTTGTTCTGGATCAAAAAGATCCGTACGACTCCCTGGATGATTTTTGTTGTGTGTGTGTTTGTGAATATCGGTATGTGGTTTGAGCGTTTTGTGATTACAGTAACCTCCTTGAGCCGGGATTTTCTGCCTTCCAGCTGGGGGTATTTCAAGCCAACCATCGTCGATGTTTTAATGTTAATCGGTAGTTTCGGTCTGTTTATGACTTTGTTCCTGCTCTTCTGCAAGTTCCTGCCGATGGTGGCGATGGCAGAAGTCAAAAGTGTGATGCCTCGACCAGGCGGTCATGGCGATCATTAAAAACGTGTCTGCAGGATAGCGGTCAGGTACAACTTACCTTCTTAGTTTGAATAAAAAGATTATGGCGACCACAATCGAACAACCAGTAAAAACGAAAGCAGAACCTGAATTACTCGGGTTCCTTGCCGAGTTCGATGATCCCAATGCGTTGATCGAAGCATCAAAGAAAGTTCGCGATGCCGGCTACCGCAACTGGGACACGCATACTCCTTTCCCGCTACACGGGATTGATGAAGCAATGGGAATCAAATGGACGATTCTGCCTTGGATCGTCGCCTGCTGTGGACTGATGGGGGGCACGATTGCAATCAGTATGCAATGGTATATGAACGCATACGATTACCCGTTTTTAATTAGTGGCAAACCGCTATTTAGTATTCCCGCCTGTATTCCGATTGTATTCGAACTGTCTGTTTTATTAGCCGCCTTTGGCGCATTTTTCGGGATGCTGGGACTGAACCAGTTGCCCAAACTATATAATCCCATGTTTAAGTCTGAAGCGTTTCGTCGTGTGACCAACGATCGCTTCTTTATTAGTATGGACGCAAAAGACGCGAAATTTTCCGAGATCGATACAGGTGAATTTCTTAAGTCATTAAATCCTACCAATGTGGAAGAATTCTGGTCTGACGTCGAATCTCCCAAACTGCCTAGAAATCTGAAATTGGGTCTGAGCATTGTGGGTGTGTTGATGATCATGCCTCCTGCTCTGGTAGCGTATAAGCGTTCGACAACGACAAATACGCCGCGCGTCCATATCGTTCCCGACATGGACTTCCAGCCAAGTTTGAAAGCACAGAATACGACGAACGTGTTCTCTGATGGCCGCGAAATACGCCCGAATATCAAAGGCACGATTCCCCGTGGGCAATTTAAAGATGACAACATTCCCTTCTACTATGGGTTGAAATATCTCCCTGAAGATCAGGATGTCGTTACAATCGCAGTGCAGGATGAAAAGAAAGCGGATGCAAAACCCGCAGAAGACAAGAAAGCGGATGCTGAAAAAGCACCAGCGACAAAGCCGGCTGCCGCTGATCCTGCCGCTGCAGCAGCAGCTGAAGCGAAAAAGCTGGATGAGCTTCCCTGGGTCACCGAGTTCCCGATGCCGGTAACAGCAAAAATGATGGCTCGCGGAAAAGAACGCTATCGGATTTATTGTTCTGCCTGTCACGGTCTGGGCGGTGAAGGTGATGGGCTTGTCACCTTAAGGGCCATGGATCTGCAGCAGGGAACCTGGGTGAAACCAGCTTCTTATCATACGGAAAACGTGCGAAAGCTACCCGTTGGTCGCCTGTATCACACAATCACGAACGGGGTTCGCAAGATGCCCGCATACGGACCACAGATTCCACCAGAAGATCGCTGGTCGATTGTGTTGTATCTGAAAGCACTGCAGAAGAGTCAACAGATTGATGCAAATACGCTTCCTGAAGATGTAAAGCGAAAACTTCGGGACACCAAGTAATAGAGTTATTTCCATAGGCAACTTGTTAAATTTCATCTCGTTGTAATACAAGAAACGTTATGCAAACTTCACCTGACACAGATAAAAAGATTACCGTTCAAACACTGGCTGAGCTGGGGCCGCTCCCAATGAAGGTGGCACTGGGCTGTGCTGTCCTGCTGCCGGTGGCCTTTTTATTAGGGTGGTTCAGCGAAAACGGGATGACAAAGTTTGCCTTCTCTTATCTGCAGAGCACATTCTTCTTTTTGAGCATCTCGCTGGGCGCGTTGTTCTTTGTAATGATTCAACAACTGACGCGTGCTGGTTGGAGTGTTGTTTTACGCCGTTTATCTGAATTTATTGCGATGGGCGTGATTCCCTTGGCTGTACTGGTACTGCCAATCGTGCTCGTCACATTAGCCGGAAACGATATTTTATATCAATGGGCCAGTGCGAAGAATGTGGCAGAAGACCACCTTCTACAGGCAAAAGCACCCTATCTGAACAGTGGCTTTTTCGCGATTCGTTATTTGATTTATTTCGGTTCCTGGATTTTCCTGGCCCGGTTCTTCCTGAATAAGTCAGTCGCTCAGGATGCAAACGGCGATCCCGAATTGACACTATTAATGGAACGACGTAGTGGACCGGCACTGTTGCTCTTTTCCTTCACCTTAACGTTTGCTGCCTTTGACTTTATCATGTCATTGGACGCACACTGGTTTAGTACGATTTTTGGTGTCTACTATTTTGCCGCTGGTCTGGTGGGCTTCTTCAGCTTTCTGGCGATCAGTTTGGTTTACCTGCGCAGCAAAGGCTTGCTGCAGGAACCGGTTACCGTAGAACATTTACATGATGTGGGCAAACTGTTATTTGCCTTTAACTGCTTCTGGGCTTATATCGCCATTTCACAGTATCTGTTGATCTGGTATTCCAATATTCCTGAAGAAACAGTCTTCTATCTGCACCGCCAGGATCATGGCTGGGGAACGATCTCACTAATTCTGGTGATTGGTCATTTCGCGATTCCATTTGTGTTCTTCATGTCGCGCTGGATGAAGCGGAATCCCAAGACGCTGTTTTTCTGGGCCTTTTATCTGCTGGTCATGAACTGGATCGATATCTTCTGGCTGGTGATGCCGAATGCTAACGTGGGGGGCGTCTCCTTTGGAATGATCCTGGTCGATGTCTGTTGTACGATCGGAGTTGGCGGGATTTATGTCGCTGGTTTACTGAAATTTGCCGGTCAGACGTCCGTCATGCCGGTCAGAGATCCGCGTCTGGAAGAGTCACTGAAGTTTCACAATATTTAATCACAGTTTGATCAAACTCGATCAGCGCCTTTTAATATAAGAGAATAAACTATGTCCGGTCCTAAAGCAGCCTATGATGATCTCGATACGACGATGATCGCTTATGTTGGTTTCGTCGGAACTGTCGTTACCTTTTTTCTGGTCTTCGCGATTGCCGCATTGGATATGTCGTTCGAAAAATCAGAAAACGTAGAGAAGGTGATTCTGGTGCCGGAGAAAAATGCAGAAAGTATTCTGGCTAATCAGGCGGCTGCGTTAACCGAATATCGTTGGATTGACCAAGACAAAAATATTGTAGCTGTGCCCATTGATCGGGCTATGGAAATTGTTGTTCAGGAGGAACAAGCAAAACAGAAACAAGCTAAAACCAAGAACCCATGAAACTTTTTCAGTTCTTTATTCTGACGCTCCTGATCTGGTCATCCAGCATGATGACAGTGCAGGCTCAGCGTATGGAAAAAGCACCAAAAAGTATCGAGTCTTTGGATGTGATTGAGCATCTGGAGAGTGAGTTGCCTTTGGAGTTGGCGTTTCAGGACAGTTCCGGAGAACAGGTCAAGCTGGGAGATTACTTTCAAAAAGATCGCCCTGTGATCCTGTCTCTAAACTATTCAAATTGTCCGATGCTGTGTTCATTACAACTCACAGCATTGGTGAGAGGTTTAAAAGAATTAGAGTGGTCTGCGGGACAGCAATATGAATTTCTGTCGGTGAGTATTGATCCGAAAGAGACTTATCAGCGGGCCAATTTAACAAAGCAGAAATACTTTAAAGAATATAACCGTGCAGGAACGGCCAACGGCTGGCATTTTCTGTGCGGTAAACAGGCGGCAATTACAAAATTAGCAGAGGCAATGGGGGTTCAATACAAGTACGTGGAAGAACGCCAGGAATATGCTCACCCGGCTGTTCTGTTAGTGTGTACTCCCGATGGGAAGATTTCCCGCTACTTATATGGAGTGAATTTTCCGGAACAGACATTGAAACTGGCATTGGTGGAAGCGTCTGAAGGAAAAATTGGAACAACCATTGATCGTTTTTTACTGTTCTGTTTTCACTACGATGCAGACAGTGGTCGGTATGCACCGACCGCGCGGAATATTATGAAAATTGGTGGGTTTGCCACCGTCTTTATCTTAACGGTCGTTTTGATTCCCTATTGGCGGGGACGTAAAGGCCGGCAGGTTATAGAATCGACGGCAAGCCAGACTATGGAAACGACAGAGGGGTCCTGAATCAGGAGTCTTCTAAGAAGCGGATTTGTGTTTTAATCAGATTTGGTTAATACCTTAAATATTTTAACACTCAACAGTTGATTGTGTGAATGCAGATGAAACTATTCATCCCTAATTTATTAGCGAATGGCGAAGCCGGGTTTTGGTTCCCGTCTCAAGGTTCTACGGTGGCAGAGAGCGTTGACTCTGTCTACTTCTTTATCCTGTATGTCTGCACGTTCTTTTTCGTGTTGATTGTCGGTTTAATGGTCCTGTTTATGATCAAATACCGTCATCGCCCAGGTGTGGAAGCAGAAAAAACAGTCACTCATAACCTGACATTGGAATTATCGTGGTCAGTCATTCCGACTCTGCTGACAATCGTCATGTTCTGGATCGGATTTACTTCCTATCTGGATATGCGAACGCCTCCTGCTTCTTCGTATGAAATCGATGTCGTCGCCAAGAAGTGGTCCTGGGCATTCAAATATCCGAATGGCTGGATTGAAAGCGAACTGCATATTCCCAAAGGGGAAGACGTGACTTTGACGATGGCCTCGGACGATGTGATTCACAGCCTGTGGATTCCTGCCTTCCGAACCAAGATGGATGTCGTGCCTGGCCGTTACACACAGGAGTGGTTTAATGCCACCAAAGCGGGAACTTATCCACTGATGTGTGCCGAGTACTGCGGTCAGAAACACTCGGAAATGGTCACTAATGTGGTCGTGCATGAGACTCGTGGTGACTTTGATAAATGGCTGCAGGTGGCGTCCGACATTCATAAAAACAAGACTCCTGTGGAAGCCGGTGAATATTTTTACAAAAGCCGTGGCTGCATTCAGTGCCATTCACTGGATGGGGTACCTAAGAATGGACCATCGTTCAAAGAACTGTTTGGCAAAGAGCGAAAATTCACAGATGGGACATCCACGATTGCAGATGCAAACTATATTCGTCAGTCGATTCTGGAGCCACAATCCAAAATTGTGGATGGTTTCCGACCGATTATGCCGACCTTCAAAGGGCAGTTAACGGATCAGGATATTTCCGCGATCATTGCTTTCATCAAGAGTCAAAAGTAACGAACGTGATTCTGTCACGAGATAAATAAGTGAGAACCTGTTTCTCGATTGTGTTTCCGGATTTTTTAATCCGACCCTATTTGAAATTATTCAGGAGGCTGGAAGATGGCAACAGTAGTTGACTCCTCCAATCCAAAATCGAATTTCCCGATTCAATACCGCGAATTGAATTATTTGAATTGCTCGAAGGGCTGGAAAAGCTGGTTTTTCACCCTCGACCATAAACGCATCGGTATTATGTACCTGATCGGCGTGACCTGTTCCTTTTTCTTAGGCGGAATTTTTGCGGTCCTGCTGAGAACGGAATTGTTATCACCATCAAAAGTCTTGATGGGGCCTGATGCGTACAATCAGATGTTTACCCTGCATGGTGCGATCATGACCTTCCTGGTGATTATTCCCGGGGTCCCGGCGGCGATTGGAAATATTATTCTACCGGTGATGCTGGGGGCCAAGGATGTGGCGTTTCCGCGAATGAACCTGGGTAGTTTTTATCTGTGGATGTTCGGTGCCGCATTCTTCCTGGCAGCGATTGTTTTAGGCGGTCTGGATACCGGTTGGACATTCTATACGCCTTACAGTATTACCACCAGCACGGCTGTGATTACCGCACTGTTGGGGGTCTTTATTCTGGGCTTCAGCTCGATTTTTACCGGGTTGAATTTCATTGTAACCATTCACACCATGCGACCACCGGGGATGACCTGGTTTAAAATGCCTTTGTTCCTGTGGGCACTGTATGCGACCGCTTTAATTCAGATTCTCGCAACTCCCGTTCTGGGGATTACTGGTCTACTGCTGGTTGTTGAGCGGGCATTTCACATTGGGATTTTTGATCCGACATTAGGCGGCGATCCTGTGCTGTTCCAGCACTTCTTCTGGTTCTATTCTCACCCAGCTGTATATGTCATGATTCTGCCGGCAATGGGTGTGATCAGCGAAGTGATTGCCGTTCACAGTCGAAAACACATTTTTGGATACCGCTTCATTGCCTACAGTAGTATTGCGATTGCTGTATTTGGCTTTTTGGTCTGGGGGCACCACATGTTTGTCTCTGGTCAGTCGCGGATGGTGGCAGTGATCTTCAGTGCGATCACTTTCAGTGTGTCGATCCCGTCAGCCATTAAAGTGTTTAACTGGCTGACCACCATGTATAAAGGCTCGATTCGTTTCACAACAGCCATGTGTTATGGTCTGGCCTTCATCTTTATTTTCTCGATCGGTGGATTGACCGGGCTATTCCTGGCGACACTGGCCACTGACGTGCACTTGCACGATACCTATTTTGTGGTGGCTCACTTCCACTATGTGATGATGGGCTCATCTCTGGTCGGTTTGTTTGCAGCCATCCATCACTGGTGGCCTAAAATTTCCGGTAAAATGTTTAACGAGTTCTGGGGAAGGATTGCCTGCCTGGGTGTTTTCCTTGGATTCAATCTGACGTTCTTTCCGCAGTTCATTTTAGGTACCCGCGGTATGCCACGTCGGTATTACACATACCTGCCAGAGTTCCAGGGTCTACATATTATGTCGACCATGGGGGCTTATTTATTAGGATTGAGCTCGGCTCTGATGGCTGGCGTATTGATCTATTCGGTTTATCGCGGCAAGAAGGCGCCTGCTAATCCCTGGGGTGGTGCTTCACTGGAATGGCAATGTTCTTCACCACCACCACATAATAACTTCGATCATCCTCCTTTGGCCGGCGATCCATATGTCATGGAATCGGTTGTCTACAATGAGGAAGTCGGAGGCTTCGTTCCCGTTGAATGTCAGGGGGATAACAAGGAATCTGTGACCGCATCAGGAGATAAAGAAGTTTAATGAATACCGCGGCCACCACGACTACAGACGAACATACCGACGGCCACGATCATGAGCACCATGATCCCCGGCTGGCACATCACTTCGATTCGCACCAGCAACAATTCGATACTGGTAAACTGGGGATCTGGCTGTTCCTGGTAACAGAAGTCCTGTTCTTCAGCGGTTTATTCGGGTTTTATGCCGTCTATCGCTCATTGCACCCCGAAGTCTTTCTGTATGCCAGCCAGTTTTTGGATACGACATTAGGCGCAGCCAATACCGTCGTTCTGCTTTTCAGCAGTTTGACAATGGCGTGGGGTGTGCGTTGTGCTCAATTAGGGCAAACAAAAGGCCTCTTGGTCTGTCTGGTAACGACGCTCGCTTGTGCTGCCATCTTCCTGGGTGTGAAATCATTTGAATATACGGAAAAAGCACACCACGGTTTATTATGGGCCGGTATGTACCACAGCCCGGAACATCACGAGGCTGAAGCCGCAGCACCTGCTGCGGCAGGTGGCGAAGCGTCAGAGCATGCACACGATGAATCGGCAGCCGCACACGATGATCACAGTGATGATTCCTTATTCGAAAAAACCAAACACACTCTCTCTTATATGACAACTGTGTTATGGGCCGTGATAGTACTCTCCGGTGTCGCTTTGGGAGTACTGATCAAGAATCCAAACAAGAAAACACTGTCAACTATCGCTGGTTGTTTTCTGGTATCAGCGCTCGGCATGCAAGTCGGTGCTTATGCCAGTATTGGCTATCACCATCTGGGACATGCAGAAAAGCCAACCGATGAAGAAATTCAGATGGCGGAAACCGTTCCAGCAGAATATGCCAAGCAGAAAGAAAAAGTTCCAGAGCCTGAACTGGCGGGGACCTTCTTCAGTGTTTATTTCTGTATGACTGGCTTACACGCAATTCACATTATTGGCGGGATGATCGCCATCAGTTGGTTGATCGTGCGAACCGTGCATGGTGCTTTCACCACATACTATTTCGGAGCCGTAGATTTTGTCGGTCTGTACTGGCACTTGGTTGACTTGATCTGGATCTATCTGTTCCCGTTGTTATATCTGATCAACTAGCCGGTATAAATTCGACTTCCATCAATTTGCGAGGCCTTTGAGCTTCCAGCAGTTTTAAAATAAAGAGACGAAAGAATTCATCATGTCAGATCATGCTGAAAGTGATGTTCACGCAGAAAACCCACAAAGCTGCCATGTGCATATCGTGCCGGTAAAAGTTCTGATCGGCGTTTTTATCGCTCTGGTTATCCTGACTGTCGTGACTGTTGAAGCCGCGAAATATGATACCGGTGCGCTTGATGTGATTGTCTCAATGGCAATTGCCACAGCAAAAGCATCTCTGGTTGTTTTTATCTTTATGCACCTCTGGTACGATAAACCGTTGAACCGGATTGCCTTCTTTTTCTCAATTGTCTTCGCTGCTTTTTTTCTGTGTATGATTCTTTTGGACTCGCATGCGTACGACGATTATGTGCAGGGGTTCCAACAGGATAAAACGCCAACAGTTGCACCGGCTCCTGCACCGGCAGCAGCTCCTGCTAAGAAATAATGTTGATTCTGATGGCGTGTTCCGCGAAAATAGAATAGTCGGCTTGATTGCCTGATTCGATATTTCTCAGTATATGTTTTTGCGCTTAGTACGTTGGCAGGTTAATATGTCTACCTTCCGGAGCCGCACAATTCGAGATCGACTTGCGATGTTATTTACGTCTCGGGATCGGCTTAGTCAGAGAGATTTTGGTCTGGCGATTTTTCTGTTTACGGTCTCGGTCCTGTTTGTTGGCGGCCTGATTGCCTATGTCATCGTACGCTCAAATCTGGCGAAGACGTATGAGCCAACAGCGCTGGTGATTCCTTCTGCACTCTGGTTAAGTACAGTGCTGCTGGTTTTAGGGAGCTTCTCCATTCATCGGGCTTTATTCTTTGTCCGCCAGGAGAAACAGCAGCAGTTCAGGAATTGCCTGAATCTCACATTTCTTTTGGGTGGCGCATTTTTTGTCATTCAGACACTGGGACTGATTCACGTGCTACGCCAGCATTCCGAAGTGCTGCTTGTGCTGGATCAGGCCAAAAATGTGTATCACTATCCCAGCAGTTATGGTGTGCTGTTCTCCTTTGTGTTGCTACATGCTCTGCACTTTGTCGTTGCCTTCGGGATTTTGGGCTTCGTGATCTACAAAGCGTATCTTTATCAGTACGATCATGAATATCATTGGGGCGTGCATGCCTGTTCGATCGTCTGGCATTTTCTCGGTGTGGTTTGGGTTGGCATGTTATTGCTCTTCTGTTTAGTGGGATAAGTTGTTTCCCAAAACAGTGTTACGCTCCGACGTTTCCCCAGAAGGACTGCGATGCTTTGGCCAATTCTGATCTGGTGGGCGATTCTCTATTTCCTCAGGTTACCGGGATTTATTAAAATGAAGAGCTGAGCTTTTTGCTTTCTGAAAAATCAATTCAGGAAAACTTCCGTTACTTCTTTTGTTTGTTGTGATGCACCACTCTCCCCGTCAATTCGAATCCCAGGCAGAAGAGGTGGAACATCGCTCCAGCCTGTTCCGTATGGTGCTGGAATCTGTGGTTTCGCTGGCAATTGCCGTGATTCTATTCAGGACCTTTCAGGCGGAAGGCTACATGATCTCAACAGGCTCTATGGCGCCTTCTCTATTGGGATATCACAAGCAGGTGAAGTGTCCTCGCTGCGAATTTTCCTTTACCTACGGCGTGGCCTATGATGATTCTGTCTCCGCAAATCGGTTTCAGACGCACGAACATTCCCATGGTGAAGTCCTCCATCAATCCGGGCAGTATGCCACCTGCCCAAACTGTAATACTCACTCCATTGATTTGACGAATGTGCCTCGCAACGAAGGCGACCAGCTCCTGGTTTTTAAACACGCATATTACCTGAAAGGTCCCCAACGATGGGATGTCGCCGTATTTCAGAATCCCATTAAACCGACTCAGGCATATGTAAAACGCGTCGTGGGATTGCCCGGTGAAGCTGTGCAGGTCAAGCAGGGAGACCTGTATATCGATGGTAAGATTCAGCGCAAGGATTTGAAAACACAAAATGCGGTGCGATTGCTTGTCCACGATCATCACTATCAGCCGAAAAATGATGATTTCTTTCAACCGCGTTTTGTTCCAGTTGAAGTGGATGAGGAACGTAGCAGTCATCCATCCTGGGTATCGGAACCTGAGGGATTTTCATTTGATAGCAGCGATAGTGATCCACTGAATTCTGCGGTCTCATTGGAATGGGCGTGGGTCAAGTATCAACATTGGATCAGACAGGGAGGCCATTATCTTACAGTGACGCCGTTAGAAGCGTGGCCTGAAGAGATAGAACAACCGGAACCGGTTCTGGGCCCCGTTCAGTTTGATCCGAAGAAAAAACAATTGAGTTGTCGAGGCGCTATGACATCGGAGGACTGCCATCGATTGCTGGATCGGACCGAAAACGATGACTTTCGTTATGCCGTTGCACTGCTGTATGAGAAATCTCACGTGGCGCCGGTACTCGATCAATATGCTTATAATTCAGGAGTGGAAAATCAGGAATCAATTCCCGTTCATGACTTTCTATTTGAGTGCAATTTGAAAGTTCATTCCGGAGAGGGAGAGTTTGCGATCGAAATGTTCGATGGCCATCATCGATTTCGGAACCTGATCGATTTCAAAGCACGACAGGTGACTCTGTTTGTAGATGATCAGAATAAACCTGTGCGCACCGGACATCTGAGTAAAACGTCGCAACAGAAATCAATGCAGCTTGAGATGTCGATTATGGATCGTCAGGTTTTGTTTGCCATCAATGGTCAATTAATCTATCAGCCGCTGCTATTCAGCGAGACGACAGAGCCACGGGAGCCGATTCGGGAACCCGTTCAATTCGGTGCAAATGGCGGACATTTCGAAGTGACAGAATTGAAACTCTTTCGTGATATTCATTATACGCGCGGGAAAGGCCTGCACGGCGTGGAAGAGCCTTATCGGCTTGATCAACAGAGCTATTTTGTACTGGGGGACAATAGCCCGGTTTCCCTGGATAGTCGGAGCTGGGCGGATGGAAAAGTCGAACGTAAATACTTACTGGGAAAGCCTTTTCTCGTGCATTTACCATCGCGGCAGGGGGAAGTGAAAATCGGCAGCCATGTAGGTCACATACGCATTCCAGATTTCTCCCGGATTCGCTATATTCATTAATGTCAAATTAAAGTATTTGCAGAAGATCTTTCTTTTTTTGAGGAAAGAATTTCATAAACCAACTCCAGCAGCGAATCACCAGAACCGACTGACATTGATCAGCACTGGTTTTCTAGCTGGCTACGAATTATTGGCAGGTTATTTGTAATGACAAAAAAAACAGATAAGTCTAAAAGTAAAAAAGACCTGACTAAACAGGCCGAACCTGCCCAGGCGGAGAAAGAGAAGATTCCGGGAAGGCACAATGAACTGCGTGATACGATCGAGTCGATCATCATCGCACTGGTCTTTGCATTTGTCTTTCGTGCCTATTCCGCCGAAGCCTTTGTGATTCCAACAGGGTCGATGGCGCCTACTTTGTATGGCCGTCATAAAGAATTGAATTGTGCTGAGTGCGGCGTGAAATACGCCGTAGGTGCCAGTGATGAACTGGTGGAAAAAACAGAATATTATATTCCATCCAATAAAGTAACAGGTGCTTATTGCCCGAACTGTCGCTACTACAGTGATCTGCAGGATGCGATGCCATTCACTGGTGATCGGATTATTGTTAATAAGTTCCCCTTTGATTTTGGAGATCCGAATCGCTGGGATGTGATTGTTTTCAAATACCCCGAAGCATCACAAACGAATTACATTAAACGACTGGTTGGTTTGCCCGGCGAAGAGATTCAGATTTCCCGGGGTGACGTGTATGCCCGAAAAAATGAGAAAGATCCGTTTGTCATTCTCCGTAAGGATAACCTGCAGAAACAACTGGCAGTCCAGCAGTTGGTTTACGATGATGACTATCCGCCACGCGAAATCCTTCAGTTTGACTGGCCGGAACGTTGGTCTCCCATGCGTCAGGTTGCTCCGAATGAGACAAAGTTCGAGGGTTTGAAAGAATCAGCCTGGGAAATTGATCAGGAGTCGCGTGCTTATCAGTATCGGGGGAGCGCTGCGACTGCAGATGAGCAAAATCTGGAGTGGTTGCGCTATCAGCATTTCGTTCCCCGTCAGTCGGAATGGACATTGTTACAGGAGAATCCGGAATTATTCAAACAGACGATGGCATCTTCGCCACCGCAACCGCGTTTGATCAGCGATTACACCGCCTACAATAATTACTCGGGCGGCTCGTCATCGGGGGCGTTTATGTATGACGCTGCTTTTTGGGTTGGTGATTTAACACTTAATTTCGATGTCGAGATTCAGTCTGAGGGGGGCGAATTCTTTGTCGAGCTGATGCGGGGCGATCGTCATTATCGAGTTCGCTTTGATCTGAAGACGGGGGTAGCAAAACTCTATTACGTGGAAGACTTTCCCAACCCGGAGCCGGTAGAAACCGAATTGGCATCGATTCAGACGGAAGTCAAAGGCAAAGGTTCCTATTCCCTGATGTTTGCGAATGTGGATCAGAGGCTCTGTCTCTGGGTCAACGGGACGGCCCTTGATCTGGGAAACATGACACAATACCAGCCACCTGTTTCTCCCGCTCCCCGAGAAGGGGATCTGGCTCCTGCCGGCGTTGCAGGTCGGGGGGCTGATTTTGTGATTTCTCATCTATATCTGCAGCGTGATATTTATTACCGCGCGGATGAGTATTATCAGAACCAGGAGTATTCTGGGGATCGGCGGCATTTGTGGGAATTACTATGGGATCCGGCTGCCTGGAGTCGTCAGTACGAAGATCATCGTCAACAGGTTCGATTCGCAAAAATGTCGGATGAGGAATTTTTTGTGCTGGGAGATAACTCTGCTCGCAGTGCTGACAGTCGTTTGTGGGGAAATGACCGTGAAGCCGAACGACGGCATGCAGTGCCCCGGTCTGCGCTGGTCGGAAAAGCATTCATGATTTACTGGCCTCATGGAATTCCGTTTATGAATGATGGCCGTGGTTATTCACCCAATGTGGGGCCTTTAAAGAAGTTTTTCTACCACCAGACTTCACCAGGTCACTATCCCACCAAGGATCCGTATGCCAAACTTTCGGTTCCCTTTTATCCTAATTTTTCCAGGATGAAACGCATTCGATAGCGGCCTGCTCTGCTGGAAAGTGTTGGTAAATCGATCTTAAGCAGATTCAATGTTTTTGCTAGACTGTGTCCAGTTTTACTGTAGCGTTTTCAAGGCCATTTGGACCGAGTATATTAGATTGAATTCGATATGGTAAAATGTGATGCGCTCTAGAATGCGCACAATGAGTCTTAAAGCAAACGGATTCGTCAAGGAGGACGTGTACGATGGCATTGTTGGAATGTGTGGGGCTGGTCAAAGATTATCCCGGGAAACGCGCCGTGGATGGCGTCGATTTTTACGTGGAACGTGGTGAAATCGTAGGCCTTTTGGGGCCCAATGGCGCCGGCAAGACAACCACTTTTCGCATGGCATGTGGTATGATTGCGCCTACCAAGGGACGTGTCTATCTCGAAGGAAAAGATGTTACTTCCTGGCCGATGTATAAACGGGCGCGACAAGGGATGGGCTACCTGCCTCAGGATGAAAGTGTGTTTGTCAAACTTTCGATTGAGCAGAACATCTATGCCATCCTCGAGTTTCTTGACTTGAACCGCCGACAAAGACACGAGACCGTTTATCACTTGCTGGACCAATTTGGCTTGACGGCAAAGCGCAAGCAGATTGCCTCGACACTCTCTGGGGGAGAACGCCGGCGGTTGGAGATAGCCCGTTGCCTGGCCAGTTCTCCGGAACTGATTTTGCTGGATGAACCCTTTACGGGAATTGACCCAGTCACGATTCACGATATCCAGGATATCATTGCTGATTTGCGTGATAGCGGAATTTCAATTTTGCTAACAGACCACCGCGAACGTGAGACGTTAACGATTACTGACCGCAGTTACATCATCAGTGCTGGTCAGGTACTCGTCAGCGGCGATGCAGAGACGGTGCTCAGTGATGAATCGGCTCAGGCATTATACTTTGGTAAGCGGTTTGACAAAGGATCGATTATCGAAGGACGAGAAGCTTTTGGGTCCCGTGCATTTGAACGGGACGCTGCTTAGGATTCGTTTCGATAACGTCCTGGTTGCCATTTGAGAGCTGCTCTTCCGATACACATCGAATCGGTCAGGCGATCCATGCAGATGCCAGCTGCAGGTAATAGAATCAGGGCGCCTTCATTCACAGGGGCATAACCGTTTTCTTCCACAACTTCTTCCAGACGCGCCAGAATTGTGGGAATTGTTGATGAAATGGAGTTACCGTAATTCGGCAGATTATTGAGAAAATCAGCCTGAATTGGAATCTGCCGTGCTGCGGCAATCATGGCTTTTAACAATTTGCCACTTGGTTGATGCGGGGCAATCAAAATCCGGTCCGCAGCATCAGAAAGCTGCTTATAAGATTTGAGGCACGCTTCGAGCATCAGGTCCACGCCATTCAGGAAAACGGATTCGCCATCCATGTGCATGACCAGTTTGTGCTCGGGTTGACCGCGGAAGTCGTACATGTCTCCCTGTTCGGTCCAAAATAGTGGTAAATCTTCTTTGCGGCGTTCGGGGGGAATATATTCGGTCGCTGTTTCAACATGCAGCAGGGAATGCCCCGGGCCTCGCCAGAGCGTTGTGCCGGTGGCACCTGCTGAGACAATCCCACAGAAAGCCTTGTCGGAAGAGTCATGCCAGTGCTCGGGGGTTTCGACAGTGAGCAGAGGGATGTGCACACCCTCTGGCTGATCTTCCAGGAGTTGTGTGGCACGGCTCAGAAGCTCGATGAAGCCGACACATCCATAGTTTAAGGCGATGAACCTTTCCGGCGGGATATCCAGTTTCTCGGCGAGCTGGTCACATAACTGGCGAGCCGACTGGTTATTTGTATGAGAATGACAGAGCAGAATCGCCGGGCATTCAGCCCAGTCAAAGCCAACCGTTAACTGCAGCTTCTCAGCGATGGCAGTCGCGATATCTATGGGTGAGAGATCTAGCTGTAGCAGTCGACGTGTCTCAATCCCGGTAGAACGGCTAATCGCTTTGACGCTTGAGAAGCCCGCAGAGACACCCTGATGAGATAGTGCGTAAACACTTTCATTATCCAATAGCTCAAACAGGTCAGTATGATCCGCCAGATCTACTAACTCCGTCAGTGCAAATCCATTATTCTGCATAAAGTAATCCCAACCTAACTATTGCAGAAAGGGAATCCATAACCCCGCAATCGTCTGAGTATGTGCAACATTTACCTAAAGTGCAATTGAATAGAAATAAATGAGAATAAAATTTTAAGAAGTCAAAAAAAGTGACACGGTCAGATAGTTTGTCGTATCATTAACCGTATTGCAGTGTGTTAAAGTGTTCACAGGTTCCAGGAGAGTAACGCCAATACTGTCATGAGCCCACCCATGATAATGATCGCCGTGAAGAAAAAACGGATCGAACGCTGAATAATCACCTGTGGAATTTCATATCGCGTGGCATTATAGACTAGACTGATCACCGCCAGGAGCGGAATCAGGTAGACTACGGCATTTACCTGGTTCGCTAATAGTAGTGAATTCGACATGCTGCAGGGGCCTTTAATTGATCAATGGGGGGATGAATATGGTGTACTTCAAAGGATTTCAGTTTACTTAAGTTTTTGAATCTGAACTCTGTTTTTTTTGAGAGGCGGCTTGTTCTTCATCACCTCTTCCGTAGGCGGGACCTTCAAAGGCATCCCAGATCACAAGCAGATTTAATAGTCCGGCAATCCAGGTGAAGACGACAGCAAATTCGTACCGTTTTCCAAGTTTTTTATTGATATCATCAAGCTCTCGATTGCTTAATGGCATTTCAAACCAGTTCAAAAAGGGTCTGGGAATCGAACCTTCAATATGCCCTGTGTCTGTTTGCCTCCCATCGAGGTCCCGCACGACGGCACATTCCAGAGCTCGCTCTTTGTCTCCGCCCAGTGGTAGACCAAGGCCTACTGGATCGGAAAGATTCAGAGGGGAGATAGGCTTGTTATCCAGCGTCCCTTCAAACGTTCCGGTAATTGCGGTACCGAAATCACTGGGAACAGTTTTGAGTTTGATATAGCCTTCTAACTGGCCACTGATATTTTTACCATCATCGCCTCGATCCAGAAGGGTGCCTTTGAAGGGTGCTTCCAAAGGCATTTCCATGCGGTAAGGGTGCGATTCAAAATAGTTGGAATCAACGTCATTTCTTGCAAGATTCGAGGGGGAGACCAGTTTGTTATAGCGAGATGTCTGGACTAATGCCGGCAGAGCAGGTAAGCCCACACCGACTTGTGCGAAATAACCGAGTGTCCGTTTCCCCGGCTGCGATTGGTAATAGACGGTTTTCCAGTCGCCGAGTGCCATGCCGCAAAAAAAGGTGCTCAGAATACAGAAGCAGTAGATGGCTGCTTTGAAAGTTCGGCCTTGATAAAGGTGGCCGGCACCGGGAATCAGAAACGCCAAAATCGCGGCGATGACCGGATTTTTCAAGTCAATTTTATTGTGACTGTCAGTCATTTCAGGATCCTCAGGCACTTCCTCGGTAAAGGATGAATCAATGTAATTCGTTTTCCAGTGATGAATCTTAGTCGTAAAGTTACCAAATCAGAAGCGCACTCTTAAGCAACCTGAATCCTGGTAGCAGTTTCACAGGAAATAGTAGTGTATCTCATCAAGAACGAAAGGGCTAGGCCAACCTGAAGTCTATGATATATAAAGAGTTGTGCCCATTGTGCTAACTCAGGGACAGGTTGGGGATCAGCCCGATCTTTCCTCTGGAATTATTGTGCCCCTTCTGCTCGATTTGACCACCAGGGAAGACTGATTCCACCATCGATCGTGGTAGTACCTCCGGTCATATAATCTGCATCAGAACTGGAGAGAAATGCCACAAGCTTGCCAACTTCGTTGGGGCTTCCCAGACGTTTCCAGGGAATATTTTCTGCTCCCGCCTGTAGTTGCTCATCGGTAAAGAATTTTCGCTCTCCTGGAGTATCAATCCAGCCGGGATGCACGGTATTCACACGAATTTTATGTTGTGCAAGTTCGATGGCCGCCGTTCGTGCCATGTGATCAATTGCCGCTTTGGCCATGTTGTAGGCTGCGGATGTGGGAATTGCAATGACGGCGTGGGGAGAACTGATGACAACGATCGAACCACCTTTTCCCTGTTTGGTCATTTGACCGGCTGCCGCACGAACGCCAAAGAAAGCACCCCACATTGTGACATCAATGGTTCTTTTGAAGCCTTCCATATCAGCTTCCAGAATCAGTTCACGGTCGCTGTAGGCAGAATTGGAAACAAACAGATCAAGGCTGCCGAATTCTTCCGCGACTTTCGCAACAGCTGCCTCGACAGATTCCTGGTCAGAAACATCAGCCTGGATTGTGATTGCTTTCACACCAAAGGAGCGTGCTTCTTCTGCTGCTGCTTCTGCTTCTTCAGGATGAGATCGATAGTTGATGGCAACATTCGCCCCTTCTCTTGCCATTTCAATTGCACATCCACGACCAATTCCCCGGGAGGCGCCTGTTACGAGCGCATTTCGCCCTTCCAGCTTCATTGTTTTTACTTCCTTCATTTTTTCGTTGATAGTGTATGCGATTCATGACGAATCAGAACCACTACAGGCTTTGTTCTTGTTATAGCGATCTGATTACCTTTGTGGTAGTCGCAGGGCCGACAGGAAACATCAGATATGTCTGCGGAGAGCGCTTTTCCAGGCTTTGGCGAATCAAACGCACTTGCAGTCCTGATTGAGTTGGTAGCATCTCGATCTGGGAGCGCGTTTCAATCCAGAATCTCGGAAACTGGATGAACCAGAGATAAACTGTAAACAACTGCCGCCTGAAAACAAAGAAAACCGAGGAGCATTCTCTGCTCCTCGGCAAAATCTTCGGAAAGTTCGATTGTTCTCGAATCGATTTGATTCAGACGTTGATTGCTGAATCAGACAGAGAAACTACTGCCGCATCCACAGGACTTGACTGCATTGGGGTTCTCGAACGTAAATCCGCGTTTTTCAAGGCTTTCGTAGAAATCAACGGTCGTCCCATCGAGATAAAGATTGCTCTTTTTATCGACGACGATTTTGACACCATGTTGCTCGGAAATCGTGTCATTGTCTGCGTCAATTTCAGCTTCTTGAACAAAACGGAAATCGTACTCGAATCCACTGCAACCACCCGACAGGATGCCGATTCTTAACACAGAAGCTTCACCATTGCCCCCATCCTCCAGAAATCGCTTGAGCTCTTTGGAAGCATTTTCAGTTATTGTGACAGCCATGGAAAAAAATCTCCGCTTTAAAATGTAGTTAAGTTTCTTAACCTGAAATCAGGTTCATATGGCAAGAATAGACCCAAAATTGAGTTACAACTTCAGGGGAACACGAGCTTATGACGGACTTGGCTCGCTTTTAATATTATAGCAGGCTCTTCCTATTTTCCGAGATAGTTTTTACAGAGTTCTCTCTAAACAGGCCGTTTTTATTAAGTTGTTTAACTGTGGTGCCTTATCGATATTTTCAGGTTTGGAGACGGCAAATTTCAGCTTGAATTTTACAGGGATTTAGAATTTTTATTTTCAAGCAGGCAGTATTAAAAAAGCGAGCCTAAAATGGATTCAATTGTCTTGAATAGGAGCAGGCTGGTGAAAACAGTCTGGATTGGCGAGGATGGCAATTCGATTTGGGGTGCGCTGTTTCACGGTCATGTAAGTCAAACCAGAGTAGTCAGTCCAAATAATGGTGGAGACGCTACAATAAACCTGGGTACAGGTTAGAATGGGATAATATTTTCGATTTCTGTTTTGAACGGCTGAGGCGGGTCTGATGAATGCACCTCGACAATTGATGTTATTAAGCGAAATGGAACCGGGGCAGTTCGCGGACAGTTTTGTGCTGTTGGTTTCTAAAGAGAAAGCCAACACGCGTGATGGGAAACCATATTTTCGCGTTCTGTTCCGTGATCATACCATTACTGCAACCGCGATGATCTGGAGTGATACACCCTGGTTTGAAGATTGCGAGTCTCAGTGGACAGAGGGAGAATTTTATAAAGTCCGAGCTCGCTATGATGAAAATAAATATGGTCCTCAACTGGACATCGATCGCATTCGCGCAGTGATCGACGATGATGCTGCTGATGGATTTGATTCCAGCCTGTATTTTAAACGCTCTCGCTTTTCGAGTGAGGAAATGCTTCAGGAACTGAACGAAATCGCCAGCGAGCAAATCGAAGAAGTACCCTTGCGAAATCTGGTGCTGGATATACTGGAAACGTATGCAGACCAGATCAAAACGATCGCCGCTGCCAGTAAGAATCATCATGCATTTACAGGCGGTTTTCTGGAGCATGTGCTGTCAGTGACCAGGACCGCCGACTATTTAGCGGATAAATATGCGGTCTATTATCAGAACATGCAACCTCCTTTAAATAAATCACTGGTGATTGCAGGAGCCATCTTGCATGACATTGGGAAGCTAACCGAGCTGGAGTACAAACCACATGCCTCCAGTTATA
Source organism: Gimesia alba (assembly GCF_007744675.1). Taxonomy (NCBI): domain Bacteria; kingdom Pseudomonadati; phylum Planctomycetota; class Planctomycetia; order Planctomycetales; family Planctomycetaceae; genus Gimesia; species Gimesia alba. Next base: position 7,206,430 of record NZ_CP036269.1, on the reverse strand, counting down.
CACCGGCGGGACGACTGATTGGCCATATTCTGCTGGGACGGGATCTGGTACGGGAACATGCTCAAAAGTTTGATGATCTCGAACCGGAAACCTTATTGCGACTGGAACATATGATTGTTTCGCATCAGAATTTACCGGAGTGGGGTTCTCCGATTGCGCCGCACACGCCGGAAGCATTACTGGTCCATTATGCGGATGATATTGATGCCAAGTTCCATATGGTGGCGACAACACTGGAAAATATTCTGCCCAGCAACGAAGATGAGTTTTCCAGTCGGGATAATGCCTTACGCAGAAGTATTTTTCTGGGATTGAAATCGTCCGAATGAACTTTTCGTGGTCCCTTTATTACAACCTTTAACCAATTGACGATCTAGAAACACAACGATGAAATTTACCAAGATGCACGGCGCAGGCAATGATTATGTCTACGTCAACTGTTTTGAAGAGACACTGCCTCAAGATATTGCCAGCCTGGCGATTCAGGTCAGTGACCGCCATAAAGGCATCGGCTCGGATGGCCTGATTTTAATTTGCCCTTCGGAAACAGCCGATGCGCAGATGCGTATGTTTAACGCAGACGGCAGCGAATCGGAAATGTGTGGCAATGGAATTCGCTGTGTGGCCAAATATGTTTACGACCATGGGATTGCGCAGCAGGATCATTTGAAGATCGAAACAGGAGCCGGCATTCTGAAGCTGGATCTCGAACTCACCGGTCAGAAAGTCAGTCAGGTGCGTGTGAATATGGGAAAACCAATCTTAACCAGTGCGGAGATTCCCACCTTACTTCCCGGCGATCCTCCTGTGAATGCAGAGCTGGATCTGGGTGAACAGAAGCTGGAGGTGACTTGCGTTTCCATGGGGAACCCGCACTGCATCACGTTTGTCGAAGAAGTCAATGATCATTGGGTGCATGTGGTTGGGCCTCAGGTCGAAGTGCATGCCATGTTCCCCAATCGAGTGAACGCCGAATTCATTGAGGTCATCTCTCCTGCCGAGCTCAAGATGCGTGTCTGGGAGCGGGGTTCGGGGGAAACACAAGCCTGTGGAACGGGCGCTTGTGCCTCTGCGGTCGCTGGTGTATTGACAGGTCGTTCTGAACGAAATGTGCTTATCCACCTGCCAGGTGGCGACTTACGTCTGGAATGGGCTGGCTCGGATGAAGTCTTTATGACAGGACCCGCCGTAGAAGTGTATGAGGGTATCTGGACGGGACCACAGTGATCGGAGAGAATATCGACTGACGGGACATTTTTTTGAAATGGTCTTGCAGTAAAATAATAGAACTGATAAACAACGGCTTCTCTCATTCTCAAAATGAATTTCAATTCCAAACCAACAACCAATTCGACAGACAACGACCTGTTTTCAGCACTGCTTCCTTCCAATCCGGGACATCCCATTGGCTGGAAATTGCAATTGCTGTTAATCAGTTGGAGTCTGTTTCTAATTGCCGGGTTTAGTGTTGCGATTCAAACAAAACCGGATCCACGTGGATTTGGTACCCATCAACGACTTGGTTTTGCACCTTGCGTTATACGAAATCAACTATCCATTCCCTGTCCCAGTTGTGGGATGACAACTTCCTTTTCACATTTTGTTCGAGGTCAGATCCGTCAGTCTGCTCAGGCCAATACCTCTGGTTTGGTCCTGGCAATCGTCTGTCTTGTGATGATTCCCTGGTCCTGGATCAGCGTGTATCGCAAGCGACTCTGGCTGGTCTCCAATCCTGAAGTCTGTCTACTCTGGCTCATGTGTGGTCTGGTCATGATCACGGTGGCAGAGTGGGCACTGCGGTTGACCTTTTAATATTAGAGACACTCCGGTTCATCCGGAAAACATACCAATCCCATCTATCAAATCATTTCCTCACAAAATCTATTATTTCGGTTCATGCCAAGGATGGCAGACAATATGCGAAATGCAATCCACATCCAAGTCGCCCGTTTTTTCAACCAGCACTGTTTTGCAGTGGTGTTGTTAACGCTGGTCTGTTTGAGTGCCAGTGGATGCTCATTGTACGTCATGGCTGGCAAGATGTTTTTTGGTGATCCGCTCATTACCTGTGAATTCACCAAACGCACCAAGGTTGACTTAACTGAGGATAAGAAAAAAGTGCTGGTGATCTGTTCGACGCCGGAATCGATTCGTTCCGATTACCCTTCGTTGAATTATGATTTGTTGGAACAGATTACCTATCGTTTGAAGCGTCAGGATATCGAAGTCATGGACACCGGAGAAGTAGCGACCTGGTTAGATGACAATGGCGGAGTCTGGAACGATGTCGATGAACTGGCTGAAAATTTCGAAGTGGATTATATCATTCATGTCGATATCGACGAGTTCGATTATCGCGAACCCAACAGTCCCAATCTGCTGCGAGGAAAAGCATTCGGAAATGTTTCGGCCTATGAAGTGATGGAAGCAGATGGGATGAGGCGGGCACTGGAAGTCTTTTCCAGTGAATATACGTCAGAGTACCCGAGTCATTTACCGGTTTCTATCGAGCAGGAATCCCCCAAAGTCTTCAGGAAAAAATATCTGGATCGCATCGCCGATCAGATTGGTCGCTTCTTCTACAATTATCATGCAGGTGACGGAATTTAGTTCTTCCGTTTTACATACAGAAGTAGCACCAGAATTTAATTCGGAGTTGTGAAGGATCACACGATGACAATTTTTTCGTTCGGACAATGTGTTCATAAAGGTTTCTTTAATGTCGTCACAAAACTGGCGCTGGTGCTGGTGTTGTGTACTACGATGTCGGGCTGCAATTACTTTATTCTGTTAGGGTATCTGATTGGTGGTCCCCCTTCCATTGAACCGGATTTCGACTCGCAAACTCAGAAATCAATGACGGACAAAGATGTGACGGTTGCGATTGTCTGCTATGCCCCACTGGAGTTGCAGTATAATTTCGATGGCATTCATAACGATCTGGCAAAGTACACGACGTTCCAACTACACCAGCATGGTGTGAAAGTTGTGAACCCGGATCAAATTCGTGCCTGGCTGGATGAAAATCCCGATTGGGACAAGCCGGAAGAAATTGGTGAAGCATTCGACGTAACGTATGTGATTCATGTCGAGTTGCATGAATACAGTTTGTATGAGGAAAACAGTTCCGATCTTTACCGTGGCCGTGCGGAAGGTATGGTGACGGTTTATGAAATGGATGAGAACGGCGAAGGCGAAAAACTTTACAGCAAAGAAATTACTTCGTTCTATCCACTGCGTGCACCCCGTGCGACATCGGAAGTCACGTTCTCCAAATTCAAGAAAGAGTATCTTTCGCGGTTGAGCGATGAAATAGGCCGCCTGTTTTACGAATATTATCGTGGCGACGATTTCACACATTCGATTTAATTATCGCGATTGTTCGAATTGTCTCACGGTTGTTTTCATTCTGGACTCTTGCAAGTCACCTTTCCAGCAGTTACTTTTCAAGTGCAGAAGCAACGAATTGCGTTGCAGAGCGTCAAAACAATTACTGTTGAATTTCAGAGTGCTGACCAAAGATGACTTACAGCAAACAGGAAGCCGTTGAGCGCAGTCAGATTATTTTATCGCATGCGTGGATGGTGCGGACCTTCATTAAGCACAGTGATGAGGTCGAGGATTTTCCGGAGTTGATGCATATCGCGCGTGCCGTGTTTGATACATCGCGGGCATTGGAAACTCGCGTCGATGATCCCGATGCGTATCTGAAAATGCTGCGAAAGAAAATCAGCAAACTACGCAAGGCCACCGATCAATTTGCCCTTGATGCGCCGGAAGCATCGCTGCATATGAATTTTCAGCAGGCCGTGATTTCCATGAAGGCCTGCACGAAAGCGCTGGAAGAATTGCTGGAGCAGGTTGAATAATCGCGGGAGATGGAACATGTCCCGCTGGTTTTATGCTACTCGTCTTTGGTCGCATCCAGGACCGCCAGAAATGCTTTCTGAGGGATTTCGACTTGGCCAAATTGTTTGAGCCGTTTTTTACCCTCTTTCTGTTTTTCCCACAGCTTGCGTTTGCGGGTGATGTCGCCGCCGTAACATTTCGCGGTCACATTTTTGCGCAGTGCTTTGATGGTTTCACGGGCGATGATCTTACCACCAATCGCCGCTTGCACAGGAATTTCAAACTGATGCTTCGAGATCTCTTCTTTCAGACGCTTAACCAGCGCGCGGCCCCGGCGTTCGGACTGCGAACGATGGACGATAGTCGAGAGTGCGTCGACTTTTTCGCCTTTGACGAGGATGTCCATTTTTACCAGATCAGCGGCGCGGAAGCCGATGATGTCGTAGTCCATGGTACCATACCCGCGAGTCGCACTCTTCAGGCGGTCATACATGTCGTACACGATTTCTGCTAATGGCAGTTCATAAATCAGTTGCGCCCGATTCGTACCCAGATACTCGGTGTTCTTGTAGATCCCTCGCCGATCCGCACATAATTGCATCATCGTGCCAATATTTTCTGCCGGCAGAATGAACGTCACCAGAGCAATCGGTTCCCGGAATTCCTCAATGCGGCTGGCATCTGGAACATCCTGTGGATTGTCAATATGCAGGATGTTTCCGTTTCGTTCCAGGATTTCATAGGTTACGTTAGGGGCGGTCTGCAGCAGGTCGATATTGAATTCCTGCTCCAGGCGCTGCTGAATAATTTCCATATGCAGCATGCCTAGAAAACCGCAACGGAAACCAAAACCGAGGGCATCGCTGGTTTCGGGAACAAAGCTGAAGCTGGCATCGTTTAAACTCAGCTTCTGTAACTCATCCCGTAGTTTTTCGAAGTCGGTTGCTTCAATCGGATACATGCCGCAGAACACCATCTGTTGTGGTGTCTGATAACCGGGCAGGGGCGCGGGGGGCAGGTTTTTAGGATTGGCAATCGTATCCCCTACGTGAACCTGATCCAGCTCTTTCGCGCCGCTGACCAGGTAGCCCACCTGGCCTGGTCCGAGGGATTTGGTCGGTTTCATATGCGGGGTGAACTGGCCAATTTCGATGATATCCAGTTTGGCGCCGCCGCGCATCAGGACAACCGATTGCCCCTTTTCTATGGTTCCCTGAATCACACGCACATATGTGACAACGCCGCGGTAGTGGTCGTATTTGCTGTCAAAGACCAGTGCCTGCAACGGAGCGTCGGCTTTTCCTTCTGGGGGGGGAATCCGTTCCACAATCGCATCCAGAGTTTCTTCGATGCCGATTCCGCTTTTGGCGCTCACCATTAAAGCGTCTTCCGGGTCCAGGCCAATCACCGTTTCCACCTCTTCCAGAACTTCATCAATGCGGGTTACCGGCAGGTCAATTTTATTGACGACCGGGATGATCGACAGGTCGGCATTGATGCTGGCGTATGCATTTGCGACGGTCTGTGCCTGCACACCCTGAAATGCGTCGACGAGTAACAGGGCTCCTTCACAGGCTGCCAGACTGCGAGAAACTTCGTAGTGAAAGTCAACGTGTCCGGGGGTATCAATCAGGTTCAGCTCATAGGTTTCGCCTTTGTACTGATGATAGATGACCACCGTCCGTGCTTTGACGGTAATGCCGCGTTCCTGTTCAATTTGCAAGTCGTCCAGAATCTGGTTTTTAAATTCCCGCTCCGTGATGGCGCCGGTTTTGAGCAGTAATTGATCGGCGAGAGTACTCTTTCCATGGTCGATGTGTGCGACGATCGAAAAGTTTCTAATCAAACGGGTCTCTGTTGCCATTGAATGGATCTCATTTTGTTATTTAAGAAAACCAGGGCAAAAGCTGGCCTGGTCTGATAATTATTTTTTCTCGGCTTTGAGGCACGCCAGTCGGGCACAGCCGGCGACGCCGATGTAGCCGGCATCCGAGCCAAGTTCGGCAAAGTCGATAATGGTATTCTCATAAGGGACTTTAAATGCCCGCGTTTTTGCTTCCTGACGAATTCGATTCATAAACCGCTGACCCAGTTCAGAGTCTTTGCCTCCAAACGTCACGGCCCCTCCAAACAAAATTATGTCCGGATCAATGGTATGCATCAGAGTCGTGGTGCCGACTCCCAGACACATGGCAGATTCCATGATCAATTCGTTTGATAACTCGTCCCCTCGTTCTGCTGCCTGGGCGATTAAGAGAGGACTCAGCTTGTTCCCTTCCTGTAACATTTCCTTTAATATCGATGGGCGACCTGCGTCCAAAAGCTCCTGGCAGTGGCGGACCAGTGATTTACCACCCGAATAAGCTTCGAGTGTGCCATACTGCCCTGAATCACACAATCGCCCATTTGTCATTTGGATGACGATGTGACCACATTCACCCCCGTGAGAATGGCGGCCTTCAATAATCATCTCATCTATAATAATACCACATCCAATGCCCGTGCCCAGCGTCCAGAGTACCAGACTATGCGCTTCACGTGCGCCTCCAACCCAATATTCTCCGTAAGCGGCTGCATTCGCGTCATTCTGATAGATCGTCTTTTTTCCCGAATAATGATCACAGACCACCTGGCGGATGGGAAATCCCTTCCAGGTAGGAAGATTGGGAGGGTCTACCAGTTTTCCGCCGGGGATGTCCATGGTACCCGGTGTGGCAATTCCGATGGCTTTTATGTCGTCCATCGTAAAATGACAGTCAGATAAGGCATCGTCAATTGCCTGATAAATATTCTTTAAGCCGGCGTCAACGCCTTTGGCGACTTCTGTCTTTGTCTTGGTGAAAGCCAGTGTCTGCCCCGCGTCATTGACGATGCCAACTTTGACATTCGTACCACCAATATCAACGCCGACAAAATAGGGCCCGGAATCTTTTGTCGGTTTCATGTTGCGAGTTGTTCCTCGTGTTCTTTTCAGTGGGGGTTGGAGATCGAAAATTATCTGACCAAAATCACTCGATGCAATTCCTCGAATTTACCTGCAAACGCAGCGTGATCTCTAATTAGGTGTGTGTTGATCGACGTCAGTTCAGAGGAAGGCCAGGGGCACAGGTCGAAGTATAGCCGAGCAGGCGGGAGCGATGCAATCAAGAACCAGGCAAAACAACCTGTGAATCAGGGCGAGTGGCACTGGTATCACACTATTCAGGCCCAAATAACTTTCCGGAAAATCCGCACTGATGTGGTGAAAATCCTTGGCGCCCTACTTCATTTGAGGCAGGATAAAACGATTCAGGCATTCCGTTTCTCCCAGCCGCTATCGTACAACCCCGAGGCATGAAATGATTATTGACTATCGACTTGTTGCTGTTTTACTGGCCTTTTGTTGTGTCAGCTTCACACCTTCTTTATTGAGTGCCGTAGAGAAGCAGTCTCCTCGTCCGAACATTATTCTCTGCATGACTGACGACCAGGGTTGGGGGGAAACCAGCTTTAATGGGCACCCCATTCTGAAAACGCCGCACCTGGATGATATGGCCGCAAGCGGACTGCGTTTTGATCGCTTTTATGCGGCGGCCCCTGTCTGCTCACCGACGCGAGGCAGTTTTCTGACAGGGCGACATCCAAATCGATTTGCCTGTTTCAGTTGGGGCCATACATTAAGGCCACAGGAAGTGACCGTGGCAGAAGCTGTCAAATCGGTTGGATATACGACTGGCCATTTCGGGAAATGGCATTTGGGATCGGTTCAGGAAAACAGCCCGGTTTCTCCCGGAAACAGCGGCTTTGACGAATGGGTATCGAGCCCTAACTTTTATGAGAATGATCCCTGGATGAGCCACAATGGAGTGGTGGAGCAGTTGAAAGGTGAGAGCTCGCGGGTCACCGTGGATGCTGCTCTCGATTTCATCAAAAAGGCAGATAAGAACGAAAAGCCGTTCCTGGCTGTGATCTGGTTTGGAAATCCGCATACACCCCATGAGGCGGTTCCGGAACTGAAATCCCTCTATTCAAAACAGGATGCCAGCTTTCAAAACTATTTCGGCGAAATCACTGGTGTCGATCGCGCCATGGGGCATTTGCGACAACAGTTGAGAGATCTGGGCATCGCTGAAAACACATTGCTCTGGTTTACCAGCGATAATGGACCTCGTCCTCCCAGGTTCAAAACAGAAGCAGCACGCTCTCAGGCAACCGGTGGTCTGGCAGGTTGGAAAGGCAATCTCTGGGAAGGGGGCATTCGTGTGCCCTCTATCGTTGAGTGGCCGGCTGTCATTAAAAAACCGGAAACAACCAATGTGCCTTGCGGGACGATTGATATTTATCCCACCGTCTTGCAGATTACTGGCGCCAAAGTTTCACATCAGCCTCACCTGGATGGCGTCAGTCTCTTACCGTTGATGGAAGGGCAGAAAATGGCACGTTCCAAGCCAATGGGATTCTGGACCTATCCGACAAAAGGGCACCCAAAACGCAGTACAGACATCTTACTCGATCTCAAAAGTCGGCAGACACCCGGGCAGCCCAACCCTAAAGGACCAGTTCCCGATGCGGACGCCGCCAGTTTGGCAACGCATTATTCGAAAGAGGACCTGCCGGGAGCAGCTGCCTGGATTGACGGTGATTTTAAGCTACTGAAGTCAGTACCCAAAAAAGGAGCACCGAAATTTGCTCTATACCACCTGTCACAAGATAAAGCGGAACAGCAGGACCTGTCCAAAAAAGATCCCGAGCGACTCAAGAAAATGAAAGCGGGATTGCAGGGTTGGCAGGAATCTGTGGTCGACAGTCTGAACGGGAAAGATTACGCCGATTGATCGATTACTTTTGCTGGTCACAAAGCCCTTGGAAATTGAAAACGCGAAAATTCAGACTCGAGCGGATTGTTTGATTGCATTTCGTGCGTTGAGTTTGCAATAATCGAATTTATAAACATTCATTAGGAAATCGAAGGCTGTTTCTGACTATATAAATAACAGGCAGCTTTACCTGCCAGTTTCCCCCATTGCTTACCTGTCACACTTGATTTGAGGAACATTATGAACTCGGGACCTTTAAAACGGCTATTTTGTCAGGCGACACTTTTGCTATTTGTACTGACGGTGGCACTCACCGGCCCCTTGATGGCTTGGGAATCAAAGCAGGAATTGCGGGCAGGGATTATCGGGCTGGATACTTCGCACGCAATTGCCTTCACCAAAATGCTTAATACGGGAAAACCCGAGGGCGATCTGGCTGGCATTCGAGTTGTCGCCGCTTATCCCCAGGGGAGTAAGGATATTGAATCCAGCGTTTCCCGCGTGCCCGGTTATACAAAGCAAGTCAAAGAGATGGGCGTCGAGATTGTCGATTCAATTGACGAGTTGCTGAAAAAAGTCGATGTGGTTTTTCTGGAAACCAACGACGGACGGCCTCACCTCGAGCAGGCCATTCCCGTGTTTCAGGCTGGTAAGCCCGTTTTTATTGACAAGCCGATTGCGGGTTCGCTGACCGATGCCGTCGCGCTCTTCGAGTTGTCACGCAAATACAATACACCGATGTTTTCTTCCTCTTCGTTGCGGTTTTCAAAAGGCGCGCAGCGTTTGAGAAATGGTGAAGAAGGAAAGATTACCAAATGCAGCACGCACAGCCCCTGTTCGCTGGAACCAACACACCCTGATCTGTTCTGGTACGGTATTCATGGCGTCGAAACGTTGTTCACTGTGATGGGGCCAGGCTGTCAGACTGCCAAGCGAACTGTCAGTAATGCCGACCGGGATGAAGTGGTTGGTAAATGGTCGGGTGGTCGAGAAGGACAATTCTCTGGCGTTCGTAAAGGGACTCCCAAAGGTTATGGCGGAACGGCAGTTGGTAAAAATGGTGAAGTAGCCGTGGGAGGATATGATGGTTATAAGCCACTCTTGGTAGAGATCGCGAAGTTCTTCCGTACCGGAAAGGCGCCTGTCAGCGAAGAGGAAACACTGGAAATCTACAGCTTCATGGAAGCCGCCGATGAGAGTAAGCGACAGGGTGGTGCTGAAGTATCTCTGGCCAGTGTGCTCAAGAAAGCAAAGAAAGCAGCTCACGAGAAACTGGCGAAACTCGATCTGGCCGACAGCGGATCTGCTGCCGATGAGAATAAGTTGACCGCTGCCGAGAAAGCCGCTGGCTGGAAACTGCTGTTTAACGGCAAGAATTATCAGGGCTGGAAGTGCAGTAACGGCAAATCAATCGCCGCTCCCATCGAAGATGGTGCTCTGGTGCCTTATAAGTCGGGCGGTTACTTGATTGTCTATGACAAACCGTTTAGCGATTTCGAATTCAAATGTGATGTCAAAATGCCGGAAGAGTGTAACTCTGGGATTTTCTTTCGTGTCGGTGATCTGAAGGATCCGGTTCAGACTGGCTTTGAGGCACAGGTGCTCAGCGGTAAAGGGACCGGCATGCATGATTTTGGTGCCATTTACGATCTGGTGGCTCCTGCAGCTAACCAGGCCAGTGCACCGGGAGAGTGGACGAATATCGAGATTACTTGCAAAGGTCCGCATGTTAGTGTCGCCGTGAATGGCAAGGTGGTTGCCAAGCTCAACGCGGATGAATGGACCGAACCTGGTAAGCGGCTGGATGGTTCTAAGCATAAGTTCAAAGCCGCCGTTAAGGATTTCCCAAGAAAGGGATACATTGGTTTTCAAGACCACGGACACAAAGTCTGGTATAAGAATGTAAAGTTGCTGGAGCTTTAAGCCGAAACTTAAAATAACTCCGAATTACTTAAAGATACCCGCCATCTGAGAGTCTTAATGCTTTCAGGTGGCTTTTTTTATAGATGGAAACAAGGATCGCGAGTCAGGCTGGCTCGCGAATCACGTTCCCGTCTTTTTAATTGTGAGGGAATACTTGCTTGAAGCAGGCAAGTGGTTTTTTTGCGTCAGGAAATTTTGAAATCATGGTGGGATGCGGCAGCGAAACCAGCTTTTCTGAAACAGAATGGAAAATGATTCAATTTGTTCCTTGCTTTCACTACAAAAAGAGGTGGATGTGTGTAAAATAGCCGCGAAATATTGGGCATAAGTGCTCTTGCGCCTATAAAGAAGTCAAAGCACAGCGGGAATGTGTCTGTCGGTTTTGTACAGCATTCAGATGGTTTTTTAAACCACATCAGGCGAGTCAGTAAGTAAAACTCGTTGTTTTCAGGTTCATAATTCAATGATTACAATTAAAAAAGGGCTGGATCTGCCGATTGCAGGCGAGCCTTCTGCTTTGATCGAAAACGGGCCGGAAGTTCGATCGGTTGCTCTGATTGGCCCTGATTATGTCGGCATGAAGCCGACTCTGGCTGTTGAAGTTGGCGATACCGTCAAAAAAGGCCAACTGCTTTTCAGTGATAAAAAGACCGAAGGTGTCATCTATACGGCTCCTGCAGCCGGGAAAGTCACCGAAATCAATCGTGGAGCAAAGCGAGCCTTTCAGTCGATGGTGATTGAGCTGCAGGGAGATGACGAGGAAACATTCACTTCCTATGGCGAAGGGGATCTCTCCAATCTGACACGCGAGCAGGTTCAAGAGAATCTGCTCCAATCCGGCTTGTGGACCAGTTTGCGAACACGCCCTTATAGTCGTGTGCCTGCTCCCGGTTCAGAACCGCATTCCATTTTTGTGACGGCGATCGATACGAATCCCTTAGCACCGCCTCCGGAAGTAGTTCTCAGTGAAGAACCCCGTGCGTTTACTCAAGGGTTGCAGGTATTGCATACTCTGACTTCAGGTAAACTCTTTCTCTGTAAAGCACCGGGAACGAACTTGCCCGGTTGCGATCTGGATTTTGTGTCTGTCGAAGAATTTGGTGGGCCGCATCCTGCTGGTTTGCCTGGGACTCATATTCATTTTCTGGATCCGGTCAGTGAAAAGAAAACAGTCTGGACCATCAATTACCAGGATGTGATTGCCATCGGGAAATTATTTGCGACAGGCAAACTGTGTTCTGAACGCGTCGTTTCCATTGCTGGCCCTGTCGTGAAAAATCCGAAAGTGGTCAGAACGATTATGGGAGCCAGCCTGCTGGATTTGACAGATGGGAATCTGGAAGAAGGCGATGATCGCATCATTTCTGGTTCTGCACTGTCCGGTCGTGCTGCAGAAGGCCCCTTTGCTTATCTCGGCCGCTACGCATTACAGGTGACAGTTCTGAAAGAAGGACATCATCGCGACTTTCTAGGTTGGATGGGACCAGGGTTCGAAAAATTCTCAATCGTTCCGGTGTTTGCCTCTTCCTGGTTGGGCGCAGGGAAAAAGTTTCCTTTCACCACATCTACCGAAGGTAGTAAGCGGGCGATGATTCCGATTGGGACTTACGAAAAAGTCATGCCTCTGGATATTCTGCCAACGTTTTTGTTACGGGCTTTGATTACCGAAGACACCGAGCAGGCAAAAGAACTGGGGTGCCTGGAATTAGATGAAGAAGATTTGTCGTTATGCACCTTTGTCTGCCCAGGAAAATATAACTATGGCTCGTTACTGCGTCATAGTTTGACAAAAATTGAAATTGAAGGTTAATGCGAGTCGTGCCCGGGAAGGGTTAATGCTTGTATAAGAGTGCTGTCTGCGAGTGTGTGATTGTTAGCCTTAAAAAAATATATTGTTGAAAGTCGTTAACCCTTGTTGTCAGTGGAAGCCGATTGGTTTTTGCTGACAAACGATAGAAGTAGTCAAAGTCGGTGGTGGCCTGATTGACTATGTTTCGGGGGTCATCAAACAAGAAAGATAAACCACGAAATGAAGCCGTTACGAAATCTTCTTGATAAGTTACACCCCATGTTTGATAAAGGGGGAAAGTTCGAGAAGCTTTACCCGCTCTATGAAGCACAAGATACGTTTCTCTATACTCCGGGTGAAGTGACACACGAAGCGTCTCATGTGCGTGATTCCATCGATTTAAAACGCATGATGAGTATGGTGATTGTCGCTCTGATCCCGTGTGTTTTCATGGCACTCTACAATACGGGTTATCAGGCTAATGCCGCCATGGGTTCGTTGGGAGTTGAATCAGTGCCCGGTTGGCGCGGTTCCGTGATGGCATCTTTGGGTGTCGCTCCTGATGCCAACAGCATGCTTTCCAACCTGGTGCATGGCGGTCTCTATTTCTTCCCGGTCTACCTTGTGTGTATGGCTGTCGGGGGGATCTGGGAAGCTCTGTTCTGTATCATTCGTCGACATGAAATTAACGAAGGCTTTCTGGTCACCGGGATGCTGTTTCCTTTAACTCTGCCTCCCACGATTCCGCTCTGGCAGGTCGCTTTGGGAATCAGTTTTGGTGTGGTCGTCGGAAAAGAAATCTTCGGGGGAACCGGAAAGAACTTCCTGAACCCCGCTTTGACTGCACGTGCTTTTCTGTATTTTGCTTACCCCGCTCAAATCGTGGGTGATACTGTCTGGACTGCCGTTGACGGCTTCAGTGGTGCGACTTCACTCGGTCAGTTGGCAGTCGCCAACCCGGAAGTCGGCATGAAAGCGATTACCAACCCGATCGCCGATGGTGGTTTAGGGATTTCCTGGATGCAGGCTTTCATGGGACAGATTCAAGGCTCCATGGGGGAAACATCTACCTTCGCCTGTCTGTTGGGCGCTGTCTTCCTGATTTTCGCCGGCATCGGTTCCTGGCGGGTGATGGCCGGCGTACTCGCTGGCTCCATGGGCTTTTCGCTGTTTCTCTGGTTGGCTGGCAGCAATACAAATGCGATGTTCGCTATGCCGCCGCAATGGCATCTGGTTGTGGGGGGACTGGCTTTTGGTCTGGTCTTCATGGCGACCGATCCGGTTTCTGCGGCAATGACTGATACAGGACGATGGATTTACGGAATATTGATTGGTGGAATGACGATCCTGATTCGGGTCATCAATCCGGCGTATCCAGAGGGAATTATGTTGGCCATTCTGTTCGGGAATGTCTTCGCGCCTCTGATTGACTACTACGTTGTTCAAGCAAACATTAAAAGAAGGTTGGCGCGAAATGTCGCGTGATTCAATTGGATTCACATTTATGGTATCGGCCGCCTTGTGTGTGGCCTGCTCAATTCTCGTTTCCGGGGCTGCGGTCGGTTTACGTGGTCGCCAGGAACTGAATAAAGAGAACGAGCGTAAAAAAAACATCCTCTCGGTTGCCGGTTTGATCAAACCTGGTGAGTCTGCTGATGTCAGACAGATTTACGAAGAGCGGGTGAAAGGCATCATTGTCGATCTGAATACGGGAAAGGTCGTCACTGACGATAAAGAGCTGTTCCCAGAACCCGATCAATATGATCAGAAGGCAGCGATCGACAATCCCAAAATGAGCATGGAGATCAAGCCTGAAGATGACATCGCCGGGATCGGACGCCGCGAAAATTATTCGTGGGTCTATCTGATCAACGATGAGAACGGCAAGCTTACCCAATATGTTCTGCCCGTCAGAGGAAAAGGGCTCTGGTCCACGATGTGGGGGTTCATTGCACTGGAAACAGATTTAACGACAGTTGCCGGTTTGACGTTCTATGAACAGGGTGAAACTCCCGGTTTGGGGGGCGAGGTCGATAATCCCAAATGGAAAGCACAGTGGAAAGGCAAAGAAGTCTATAACAAAGAATTCGAGCCTGATATTGAAGTCATCAAAGGATCGGTGAATCCAGAATCTCCTAAAGCGATCCATGAAGTGGATGGACTCTCAGGGGCAACGATTACATCACGCGGCGTCACTCATCTGCTGGATTTCTGGCTGGGTGATTTAGGATTTAGACCTTATCTCGAAAACATTCGAGAAAAGGGGGAAAAGAAATAATGAATTCAAGACAAAAAGAGGTCCTGACCGGGCCGATTTTGAATAACAATCCGATTGCTCTGCAGATTCTTGGAATTTGCTCAGCACTGGCGGTGACTACCAAGATGGAAACCGCACTCGTGATGAGTATCGCGGTGACGCTAGTGACCGCCTGCTCGAATGCTGCGGTCGCTTCGATTCGACTGCAGATTCCCAGCAGTATCCGTATCATTGTGCAAATGACGATTATTGCCTCACTGGTAATTCTGGTCGATCAGTTCCTGAAAGCATTTGCCTTCGGAATCAGTAAACAGCTCTCCGTATTCGTGGGACTGATCATCACGAACTGTATCGTGATGGGCCGGGCGGAAGGCTTCGCCATGAAAAACGAACCTGGAATCAGTTTCCTTGATGGGATTGGTAACGGACTGGGATATAGTGCGATTTTGATGCTGGTCGCTTTCTTCCGTGAACTGTTCGGATCAGGAAGCCTGTTCGGCGTACAACTCTTGAAACTAAGTCGTGACGGTGGCTGGTATGAAGCAAACGGTTTGATGCTATTGCCGCCCAGCGCATTTTTTATCATTGGCTTTGCCATCTGGGCATTGAGATCGTGGAAGACCGATCAACTGGAGGAGGCATAACATGTTTGAACATTATCTGAGCCTGTTTATTAAATGTCTCTTTGTTGAAAACCTGGCGCTGGCTTTCTTCCTGGGAATGTGTACCTTTCTGGCGGTTTCCAAAAATGTGAAAACAGCCTTTGGTTTGGGGATTGCGGTTGTCGTGATTCAAACGATTACCGTTCCCGTGAATAATATCATCTATCAGCACCTGTTGAAAAAAGGAGCGCTGGCCTGGGCCGGTTATCCGAATGTCGATTTGACCTTCGTGGGACTGATCTGTTACATCGGCGTGATTGCGGCGATGGTTCAGATTCTGGAAATGACCCTCGATCGTTATTTCCCCGCACTCTATAACACTCTGGGGATTTTCCTCCCGCTAATTACTGTGAACTGTGCGATCCTTGGGGGAACCCTGTTTATGGTCGAGCGCGATTATAACTTTGCTGAAAGCTGTGTCTTCGGTTTCGGATCCGGGGTCGGTTGGGCTCTGGCAATTGTCGCCTTGGCAGGTGTTCGTGAAAAAATGAAATACAGTGATGTTCCGCCCGGATTACGCGGTCTGGGAATCACCTTTATCACCGTTGGTTTAATGGCGATGGCCTTTATGGCGTTCTCCGGAATTCAACTATAAGACGTTTACATATTACTGGTTTTTTAGAGCGGTCAACGTTTAATCATGATTATAGAAATTCTGTTCGGCGTGTTGATGTTCACGGGCATTGTATTAGCCCTGGTCGCCATCATTCTGATTGCAAAGTCGAAACTGGTTGCCTCTGGTAACGTGACGATCACTGTTAACGAACAGAAAAAGATCGAAGTTCCGGTGGGAGGCAAGTTGCTGGGGGCACTCGCCGAAAATCAGATCTTTGTTTCCTCTGCCTGTGGTGGTGGTGGAACCTGTGCTCAATGTGAAGTAAAGGTTCTGGAAGGGGGCGGAGACATTCTGCCTACCGAACGTTCACACTTTAATAACCGTGAGGTCAAAGAGGGTTGCCGCCTGTCTTGTCAGGTACCCGTTAAAGCAGATATGGATATCGAAGTTCCGCCGGAAGTCTTCGAAACCAAAAAGTGGGTCTGTAAAGTCCGGTCGAATGACAACGTGGCGACGTTCATTAAAGAACTGGTGCTGGAGCTTCCTGAAGGGGAAGATGTTGCCTTTAAGGCCGGTGGTTTCATCCAGATCGAAGCCCCCCCGCATCATCTGAAATACAGCGAATTTGATATTCCCGAAGAGTACAAGGAAGACTGGGATAAGTTCAACTTATGGCGTTTTGAATCGAAAGTTGAAGAAGAAACGATTCGCGCCTACTCGATGGCCAACTATCCGGGTGAAAAAGGAATCATCATGCTGAATGTGCGTGTTGCTTCACCGCCACCCCGTTCGCCTGAAGGGACGCCTCCCGGTAAGATGTCTTCCTACATTTTCAATCTAAAACCGGGAGACGAAGTGACGATCTCCGGTCCTTATGGAGAATTCTTTATCGCCGATACCGATGCAGAAATGATCTACATTGGTGGTGGTGCCGGTATGGCTCCGCTACGATCACATATCTACGAATTGTTTAAAGAACGTAAAACCGACCGGAAAGTTTCTTACTGGTATGGTGCTCGCAGCTTGCGGGAAATGTTCTACGAAGATGAGTTTCGGGCAATTGAAGAACAGTTTCCGAATTTCAAAATGCATATCGCCTTGTCGGACCCGATGCCGGAAGATAACTGGGACGGATTGCAAGGTTTCATCCACCAGGTATTACTGGATGAGTATCTAAGTAAGCATCCAGCGCCCGAAGACTGCGAATATTATATTTGTGGTCCGCCAATGATGCTCTCTGCAGTGCGAAACATGTTAGATGATCTGGGTGTAGAACCTGAGAACATCAGGTACGATGATTTCGGTTAAGCAATACCAGGCTCAGTTGTGTCGAGCAGCAGTCTTATTGCTGCTCGGTTTAACGCTGACTGCGTGTGAATCAAATCCGAGTGCTTCTGTTGCAGACAAGTTTCGTAAACAGCAGATAGAAGGCCCTACGATGGGGACTTCGTATCATATTACGATCTGCACCAGGCCTGATGATGCGATCAAAAAACAAGAACTCCAGCAGGAAGTCGATCGCCTTCTGCAAGAGATCAATCAGCAGATGTCGACGTACATCAAAACGTCGGAGCTCTCACGATTCAATCAGGCCGAGCCAGATCAATGGATCGAAGTATCTCCTGAGGTGGTGACGGTGGTCGATGCCGGT
This sequence comes from Gimesia alba, assembly GCF_007744675.1. Taxonomy (NCBI): domain Bacteria; kingdom Pseudomonadati; phylum Planctomycetota; class Planctomycetia; order Planctomycetales; family Planctomycetaceae; genus Gimesia; species Gimesia alba. The sequence goes on along the minus strand of NZ_CP036269.1, from coordinate 7,188,947 downwards.
CTCGCTCTCAGTAAGGAGAGTGACGGAGCCTTTGATATGACGGTAGGGCCCTTGGTGAATCTATGGCACTTTGGTCCCGATCCAGGCAAAAAAAGATTACCCGCTGTTGATAAGATAGTAGCGGCTCGGAAGAAGGTGGGTTATCATCACATTGAAGTGCAGCATGAGCCACCTGCGCTGAAGAAGCTGATTCCCGATGTGTATCTGGATTTGTCTGCCATTGCCAAAGGATATGCCGTCGATATGGTGGCGGAGCTGCTTGAGTCTCACTCGATTGAAAACTATCTGGTGGAAATCGGAGGGGAGATGCGGGCACGAGGTCACAATGAGCGAGGGCTGCCCTGGAATGTCGGAATCGAAAAGCCAGTCAGTGAAACGCGGGTTGTCCAAAGAGTCGTGCCGCTTTCCAACCTGTCGATGGCGACATCCGGAAATTACCGCAATTTTTTTGAAGTGGATGGTGTCAGCTATTCGCATACCATTGATCCCCGTACAGGCCAGCCTGTGAAGCATACGCTGGCGTCTGTCACTGTGGTGGGAGAAACTTGCATGAACTGTGACGCGACGGCAACTTGCCTGATGGTATTAGGCCCTGAAGAGGGGTATAATTGGGCGAAGGAGCGGAAGATCGCCGCTTATTTCATTGTGAAAACAGAGAATGGTTTTCAAGAGCGTTATTCCCCACGCTGGCATCAATTATTGGGAGAGGAAAACAAACTATGATGACAACCGTCTTGTTCGCTCTCGGTATTTTTGTCCTCGCTTTTGCAGGAATGGCCGTCGGAGTGATCTTCAGTAATCGCTGTATCAAAGGTTCCTGTGGCGGCCTCTCGAACTTGGAAGGCGTTGATGGCTGCTCACAATGTGGTGGCTGTTCCGTTTCCGAGCAGAAACAAAAAAACGATCAGGTAGCCGCTGCCAATTCCTGTGCTGCTGAAGATGAAGAGTAAATCCACAGAGTTCATTGAATTAGGGAGATCTGTCGTTTCAAAGAAAACGTACAGAGAAAATTTCAATGTTTTTCTTGGTAGTACGAATCAGATGTGAGACAATAAGAGAAATGCCGAATGTTACATCTGAAATTAATTGAGACGAGATGCTCAAATCGATCTCGAGAGGAGGTTGCCATGTCAACAGCGGAAAATAATCAAACTGATCCTGAACCCGTTCATGTTTCAACGGAAGAAGAAGCCAGCGAACAACCCCAGGCTGAACAAAGTAGTCAAAGCGAAACTTCGGGTTCGGGGGCACAGAAATCGATCGATCGATTACGAACGGAATTCGATAAGCTATTAGGCATTGCCGTTGAGCAGGGCGAGCGTGCGTTGGACAAACTGGGCCTGTTTGGGAATGAAGCGGTTTGGATACCACGAGTCGATTTACTGGAACAGGAAGATCAGGTTCAGGTTTATCTTGATTTGCCCGGCGTCACTGCTGAGGAGATTAATATTACCCTGGCCGGAAATATGCTGACGGTAACCGGCACGCGCAGTACCGGAATAACAACCACTGCCGGTCAGACCGTGCGGATGAGTGAGCGACCTTCCGGCGAATTCCGCCGTTCGGTTCCCATGCCGGTCGCCGTCGATCCCGATAAGGTCACCGCATCGGTGCAGAACGGAATTCTGAGTGTTGTGCTGGAAAAATCATCTACAGAGAAGCCACGCCAGATTCCGATTAACAGTGCATCCGGAGCCGGCTTTTCATCCTAGCTGAGTGGAATTCAGCACAGTCAGTCTCAAAGATTTTTGATGACGTGAGCTTCAACGGATTGTCCCGGCGTAAGGTTCATGCTGGGCGCAACAATCAGTTGATCTCCCGCTTTGATTCCCGTTTGGATTTCGGCTTCAAAATCGTTCATTACCCCCGGTTCCACGTCCACCAGAACGGTTTTCTTATTTCTTACGAGAAAGGCCTGCCATTGACCGGAGCCGTTGCGAAACAGTGTTGACCGGGGAACCTTGACGACGTTTTCTTTAATCTCGGTATAGATTTTGACCCGCACACGAAAATCCGTTCCCAGGTTCCGTTTCTGCTTTTGCAACTCTTTCCAGATATTGTTTTCGAAGCCGATAATCACTTTAACTCGTTGCTGTTCGACGCCGAGAGACGAGATTTTGGTGAACCCCTTGGGATAGATGCGTTTGACTTTTCCGTGCACAATCTGGTTTCCAATCGCGGGTCCTTCAATGTCAACAGGCGAACCAATCCGAATATTGCCCACATATTGAGACAGCACATCAACTTCTACTTCGAGGTCTTCCAGTTGGCCGATTTCCAGTAATATTTCGCCGGCCGGCAGCGTCCGTTCATTTTCAAAGTTTCTGGTTAAGATCGTCCCGTCGATTGGGCTGTGCATTATGGCCCGCTTGCGGTCACGCTGCAGTTGGTCAAATTGAGACATCGCCTCTTTCTGTTCTTCCTTTAACACCGCTTCGGAAAGTACTTTTTTCTCTTTGTATTTCAGAATCGAAATTTTCCCGATCTGCATCGCACTCTGAACTGCCTGCAGAGACCGCCAGGTCAAAATGTCTTTCTGGTAATCAATTTCGCTTTGTTTCTTAAACAGATCTGCTTCATTGAGTTCGCTTTCCGAAATTGCATTCCGCTTGGAGAGTTGATACTTGCGATCGAACTCTGAGCGGGCAAACTCCCATTTGGCTTTACTGGCTTCCTGCTGCTTACTGGCGGCTTCCACTGTCAGGTCCATCGATTTTAGAAACTCGTCAAACTGGTCCAGGGAGTTATCTTCCAGACGGTTGTCTGCTTGCTCAATGATTTTTTTTGCAAACTGTTCGACCCGGTACTTGGCTTTGGCGACCTCTGCATCCAGATCGGACGTATCCATCTGAGCCACGACTTGTCCTTTGGTAACTTTCTGATCTTCATTAACAGTGATCGGCAAGATACGGCCATTCAAAGGCATTGCAATGCGATAGATGCGAGGTAGTGTCGTTTTCGCACGTTCTTCCACAAAGGCTTTGACCTCGCCGGTCTCTGCAACCGTCACGTCGACGGGGAGCGACGTGCCCGAGAGGAAGTAGGCGACTCCCAATCCGCAAAACAAGATCACCATGATGATAATGGATTTTCGGGACATGGTTATTCCTTTACATTTAATGCCGTTAGCCAGTCCATCTTCTGGATGGCTTTTTGCACCGGCCAATGTGAAATCAGTGTAAATAATATTCCCAATAGAACGGTGTAGACCCAGCTCATCGTTCCAATGGTGAAAGGCATGCGAAATAACTCGGTATCATAGGCGATATTGATGCCCTTTGATGCCCAGTAACCGGCTGGTAATCCGAGCAGGATCCCCGGCAGATTGACGCAGAAACTTTCTCTCAGAAAGATCGAACCGACTTCAGACGGAGTATAACCCAATACGCGAAGTGTGGAGATTTCCTGTTGCCGCTCAGAGAGTGAAATTAGCGAAGCATTCAAAATGCTGCCGAAAAATATCAGGCAGGAAAAGATGATGACGACAACGATCATCACAACCATCTGTTCAACGAGGACTTCCTGCAACTTGTCTTTCTGATCTCGAATTGAATTGACGGATTGAATTGCAGGAACCTGTTTGAGCTCTCGGTAAATTTGCCGCGTGATGACCGGGCGGGGATTCGTTTTGAGCTGAACGCTGGTGAGCGAACTTGACTCGCCCATCAACCGATTCAGATATTGAAAGTCGGCATACACGGTTAATCCCAGGTAACTATCAATGATTTTCATCACCGGGACCTGTCTGGGGATACGGTCTCCAGAAACCGGAATCATTTTGATCGAGTCGCCCGCCTGAATCTGCAGAATGTCGGCCAGTTTGCGCGTTACGAGAATACCGGTCTGAGGCACTTCCACGCGGTTTCCGGCGGTATCGCGGGGAATCGTCAGCCGCGCATCGCTGAGAATGCCCGTAATGCCGACCTTCTTTTCGTGAATTCCATTTTTCAAGGTGCAACCGACCTGAAACAGCGGCTCCGCATAATCTACGCCCGGGATCTGCTGCGATTCGTAAAAGGCAGAATAATCATGGTCGTCTTTGAAGCCGATATCGATATCGCTTAAAAGCAACTTATCATATTGAAAATTGAGCAGCGCAAAGGCGCTGTCATACATGGAGAAGGTCACCAAAAGCAGCATCGCGCCGACGGTGGCGGAGAGAAGTCCTCCCAATGTGCGCGTCCGATTACGAAAAATGTCCCGTAGAACCAGTTGCCAGCGGAAATCGAGTGCATTCCAGAATGCCTGGATTTTTTCCAGCAGAATCCGCCTGGCACGCAGTGGCGGTTTGGGACGCATGGCTTCAGCCGGTGATAGACGCACGACCGAGCGTACGCCGCGAAACGTTCCTAATACAGCAAAAAATACACTGATCAACATTCCCAGAATGATGACGCGCGGGTACATCTGGTTTGTGAGAGAGGGAAATTCGAAGAAATTACGGTATTGTGCTGTCATTGCTCCGGCCAGCGAATAACCGATGAGCGTTCCAAAGAGCCCCCCTGCGATGCCGATCAAAAGGCCGAATTGAATGAAATGTAAGAACATTTCCTGGTTTGAATAACCGAGTGCCTTGAAGGTTCCGACGACCGTTCGTTGTTGTTCAGCCATCCGCGACATGAGCAGGTTGAGAGCGAGCGCAGCGACGATCAGAAAGATGGTGGGTAGAATCGTGGCACTGACTTTCAGTCCGTCGATTTCACTTTTTAAGAACCAGTGCGAAGATTGTTGTTCCAGTGGTGTGGTGGAAAATACGCCAAAATCGTCGAGGTTGAGTTCGAGTTGATCGAGTACCTGTCGCACCCGATTTGCGCTTTGAAATTCGGGTGCCAGCTGTCCCAGGATTTGATTGGCGGCTCCTTCGAAGCCAAAGACGTCTTCCGCGTACTTGTGTTTCAGATAAAACACCCCGTAGCTTTCCGGTTCCGGTACGAGGCCTCCCGGGCCGATCAGATAGACGAACTCCGAACTGATGGCGGTGCCGACGATCAGGAGATCCTGCAGGCGATTGTTCAGGATTAACTGAATATGATCGCCGGGACGGAGGTTGTGAGCGCGCGCGAAGGCATCGTTCACGATTACCTCCTCCTGCCTCTGATCGGTAAAGTAGCTTCCCTGTTTAATAACGATGCTGTTGATCGGAGCATTTTCATGCGCGGGCAGAGAAACCACTTTTCCGGAAAGCGGTTTTTCAACACCCTCCAGCGACGCGGTCACTTCGAATGTGATCCTGGGGAAAATATTAATCACGCCGGGAACTTCAGTGAGTGTGGCGAGATCACCAATGGGGACTTTTTTGAGTTCAACCGAAAAATCAGCCATATGGCACAGCCGATAGTAGTTTTGCCGCGAGTATTCCAGGTTGTCGTAAGTTGATGACATGGCAATGAAACAACCGATGCCAACGGCAATGATGCTGATGATGGCTGCCAGAACCCCTTTGGCGGCGAACAGCTCACGCACTAATTTTCGGTGCAGAACTTTCATTACCAGGTCACCTGTTGTGCGGCGATGGGGTGCGGGTTGGCTTGCGTTTCAGCAATCGTGCCGGAACCAATCCGCACAATTCTCTGTGCCATTTGTCCAATGGCGGAATTATGCGTAATGATGACCACTGTTTTTCCCAGTTCCCGATTCAGATTTCCCAGCACTTCCAGAATCATACGACCGGTCGTTAAGTCGAGGGCGCCAGTCGGTTCATCACAGAGGAGCAGTTCCGGGTTTTTCACCAGTGCGCGGGCGATGGCAACCCGCTGTTGTTCACCGCCCGAAAGCTGGGAAGGAAAATGGTCGACTCGCGATGACAGGCCGACGAGCTCTAACGCATCTTCAGGTGACATCGGGGAATCACTGATATCCGCAGCGACGATCACGTTTTCGCGGGCAGTGAGCGTGGGGACCAGATTATAAAACTGAAACACAAAGCCGATATTCTCGCGACGGTAGCGGGTGAGTTGCTGTTCGTTGAATTGCGATATATTCTGATTTTGAAAAAAGACGCTGCCTTCCGTCGGCAGATCAATTCCGCCCACGATATTCAGCAGGGTGCTTTTTCCCGACCCGGACGGGCCTACGATGACCAGGAACTCACCATCATAAATATCCAGATCAACGTGATGCAGCACAGGGACGGAAACATCTCCGGTGATGTATGTTTTCGAAATGGATTTCAGAGACAGCAGGATAGGGCTCTCGCCGGGGGGATGAGGTTGAAGTGCGTCAGCATCGGGAGCAGGCATGGTCGTCGTCTCTGAGCAGATTGTCGTTGGTTGCTGGGATCAAGCAGGCGGAGTCCCTTTGCCACTTTGAATGTACTTGTCTCGCTGCCGGGCATATTCTTCGGCGGAGATGGTCTCGTCTTCTGTTTTTGCTGACTCGCCCGAATCGGAAACGCCGATTTTCTCGAACTCAGAGAAGTATCGCTTTAAGTAAGGCACACACCACCCGCAACCAGTGCCGGCCCCACCACATTCACTCAGCTGGCTGGCGCGCCTTGGGCGATGAATGCGAAGATGATTGATGATTTTCCGCTTACTGATATGAAAACAGTAACACACTTTATCGTCGAGTTTCACGGTGAATTCAAATTTCGTCTGGAATCAGTTAAGTAATGAAGATCGGTTCTCGCTGAGTTCAAGGAGCCGTCGTTCTCTGAATGTGGATCTTATTTGATTTTACTGAATATGTCAGGGCACCTTTGCTTAATATTAGTGTTAATAATTTTTCCAGAGTCGTGTTTTTGCGCGAGACAGAGACAGCCGTTTGCATTAACTTCGGGTCATTTTTGATGTTATCTGCGAATAGAAATTCCGTGTCCAGCATTTCTTCAAACTGTGTGATGAGTGTCTTCAGGGGGATTGCATCAGGCTGTCGGAACTCCACGATCGGAATTTTCAATGCGACAGTGATGTCTGTTGCTGGTGCCGAAAGAGGGGCAGGCGGGAGCGGCTTCTGCGCCATCAGGGGAGGAATCTGTTCCGGTTTGGCAGCGATTAGCTCTTGGTCGTTCTCGTCGGGAACCGCTTTTAAGGGTTGCGCTTCAGCCACGGGGAGCGGAAGTTCTGCAACAGGCTGCGGATTTGGTATGGGATCTACGTTCTCAGCAGGGGGCTGTAGTGTATCAACTTCTGTGTTGGTAGATGTTTCTGTTGGATCGGACGAGGCGATTTCTGAGACGGTGGCGACCGGTTCCTCCGTTTGGACTGTTGCAGAAGGGGATCGATCAAGCAGCATCATAAGTAGGATCAGGAACGCGCCGGTGCCTGCGACAAACCAGGACATCAAGACGGGGCTGGCAATTAAAAACGCACCGCAGCGCTGTAACGAATTCCAGCCAGCCCGTGCTTTGTGGGAAAATCGTAGTGAATTTTGATGGATCGGGGGCGTGGAAATCAGGTGAATCGTCCATTGCCCGTCGGGTGTCTGCGTCAATTGAAGCGGATGTTCGCAGTCGGGGCAGTCAAATGCGGAATCACCCACCTGTCTGCTGCGCATTCTGAGCAGAGCCTGACAGTGAGGACATTGAAAGGTGGTGATATTCATCAGCGATCACCTTTAGATTGAATCCGACGTGGAACGTTATTTTTTGGGCGGAAACTCAAATTGTTTCAAATTATTTTGCTTTGCATAAGGTTTGCTGGTGATTGTTGCTGTTTTCTTAGCTTCATCAATGACCAGACACATTTGCCCCTGATCTTTGACGTTGAAAATGGCTTGAATCGTATCCAGTCCGGAAACCATGCCCATGTTCATCGTCTGCGGCATGTTTTTGGTATATCCTACCAGTTTGAGGGCTTCCCCTTCGAGGATGATATTGGTTTTGGTTTCATCAGCGATATAAGCAAATACTTCCTGGAGCGGCATACGACGAAAATCAACGTCAATCTTTTTCTTCAGACGATCGACCACCTTATCAGGCAACTTGGGACCAGCAGAAGGCTTGGGTTTTGCTTTGGCGGAAAAATCGGTTCGCGTTGATTCATCCCAAGTGAGTAAGCTGGCTAGCGCCAGGTTGGGTGCCGCACGCTCCGGCAATGTACTGGTTAATTGGGCGTAGCGTTCTCCTGACTGCTGCTGGTTGGCCATGCTGAACGCTTTGAGCATCGCAGGGAATCGGCCAATGACTTTTCGACTGCCTACGGTTCCCGGATTCATTTTCTCAACCCCAGTCAGCATTTCGTGTGGAAGTTGATCCAGTCGTTCCTTTAAATTGGAAGCTAGTTTGGGAGGGCGAATCATTGTGGTATTGCGGAATGTCATTTCGGAATAAAAATCATCTTGCCCCAGATGCATACTCCAGGCAACTGTTTCGACGTCATCACCAATCCAGTCCAGCAGCTGGTTTAAAAAGGGATGTGCTTTTTCTGGAATCAGCACATCCTGCTGACGGCGCACTTCATCAGGATCGAAGACGATGGTCAGGTGCCGGTCGCGGTCGGTCTGCTTCAGAATCGATTCGATGCCGGGCGATGTACTGCTTTCGTACTCGCGTGCTTCCGCCATTTCTGTCGCGCGATCTTCTCCCGGTGGGCCAATGACGTAGAGATTTTCATCCACGATCATGTAGGAATGTTTGTCACCGGAATAAACGGGGAAATTATAACCATCCAGCCGTTGTCCATCGAATTGAGTGATTAGTTCTGAGCGTTTCACTGGTTCGGTTGGACGAACGACGACTGCATATTCCGGCGGTGCACCGGGACTTCCCAGCATCAGGCAGAGGGTGAGCTCTTTGATTTGCGAAGGGTCGCGGAGACAGATTTCTTTGATCTTCTGCTCGGCCCAGATTCCAATCGGACCCAGGCAGGCGCGAAATTCCTCGCCTTGAGAACCAGGAGCCCAGAGTTCGGCGGGACGTAAGTGAAACAAAACCCGCGTACCAGCGGGGACGTATAACAGCCGCACTGGTTCTCCCGATGTAGGGCTGGGAATTTTTTCCTGAGTCTGGCTGACCAGAGTGGGAGGCAGTACTGGTTTTGCAGGCGCACCTTTCGTAGCCGCGGGAGTCGGTGGTTTGGTTGTAAGAGTTTGTTCGACCCGAGGCCAGGCAAAATAAGCACCGACGCCGATCACAAGGATCAATGTCAGACCGATGAGTATCGACACATTACGCCGTTTGGCATTTTTTCGCCGCAGTTCACGGAGACGGGCCACACCCGCATGCTCTGTTGATTCTAAGTCAATTTTAGGTACGACAGGGCCGGGGGCATCTGTGTTAATAACGGGAGCCGATGTTTCTACTGATTTTGAACTGCCCGCTGAAGTATCAATTTGTGGGAACGCACCTGGTTTCTCAACGGGAGGCGTGAAAGCTGTGGGTTGAGGCAAATCCACTGGTTCATCGGGAACCCACTTGGCAGAGGTCCCGACGACTGGTGTGGCAGGTTGTGCTAACTCGATTTTGACTTCTTCGTTTTGCTGAGACTCTGCAGGAGACGCAGGCTCGATTTGAATTTGTTCAGGTGCAGTTTCCGGGACCGTAGGGGAACTGACCGGAAGTTTTAGGACGAATGCATGTTTGCAGTTGGGGCAGCGCGCTTTCTTGCCGAGCAGACTTTTATCCCGGAGTTTGAGCTTTTTTTTACATTGTGGACAAGGGACAGCAATGCTTGTCATGAATCCGCCTGTTAGTGTGTTGTTTTCGTAAGGTGAATCGTGGTAAGGAGTAAAGCGACAACAGATCACTGCGCGCAAAAGCCGCCTTTTCCTTTATCATACGTTTTGTTGAGGAGTGCTGCCAAGTCTTTTTGAGTCTTGTTTTGGATTAAGGACGGTTTCCCATGTGGTGTCAGTTCCTATGAAAGTCACTCAAGCGCGCAAGGAGAGCGAAAAACAATAGCTAAAGTTCAGAGATGATTTGTTATCAGCCTGAGGACTGGCAACGGTTTGGGGTAATCAGCGGAAGAGGCCGTTAATTACGGTGCCGCTTTCGACCAGCTTAACGGGACGTCCGATGGGGGTGTGTAATTCCATGTCAGCGTTGATTTTCATGGCATGGCACATGGATCGGAAGAGATCATCCACTTCGACCGGGGAATCGACGATTTCCTGACCGTTTTCATCCGTTTTGCCGATGACTTGTCCCCCTTTGATGCCTGCTCCTGCCATCAGAAGGTTGAAGTTTTTGACCCAATGGTCACGTCCGGGAACAGGGGGACGAGCATTGATTTTAGGAGTGCGTCCGAATTCACCCATACAGAGCACCAGCGTTTTATCCAGCAAGCCACGCTGTTTCAGATCGATCAACAACTGAGATAAGCCTTGATCGACTTCAGGAGCACGTCGTTCCATTCCTTTAAAGACGTTGTTGTGCATGTCCCAGCCTCCGCTGCGCACTTCAACAAAGGGGACGCCTACTTCCACGAGCCTGCGTGCTACCAGCAGTCCCTGTCCGAGTTGCGATTTCCCGTAGGCCTCTTTCATGGCCGTCGGTTCGTCATCGAATTGAAATGCTTTCAGGCGGGGTGACAGCATCATCAGGTTCGCTTTCTGATACAGCTTGCTTTGCTCTTTGACGAGAGCTGCAGCACCGGCGTCAGCAAAGTCACTTTCCTGTTGGCTTAATAACGCGAGTCTGCGTTGCTGCCGTGAGGTGGGTGTGTCATTAAAAACATTATCCGGTAGCTGACCGGGGCGATCGATAATAAACGGTGCTACCTGAACTCCCAGAAAGCCCGAGCTCAGTGTCTGGCCGATGCTGACAAAGTTGGGGATATCCGATTGGGGGTCACCGATCTCTTTGGCGACGACCGAACCGAAATGGGGGAACTTTTCAATCCCCAGCATGCGGTGACCGGTATGCAGGTGGTAGGTGCCGCGTTCGTGGGCGGCTTCTTTGCCGGTCATGGAACGAATGACGGCAATGTCGTTCATGACAGAAGCGATCTTGGGCCAATAATGAGCAATTTCAATTCCCGGTGTCTGGGTTGCAATTTTTTTTGTTTCGCCCCCATTGGGCGTCCCCGGTTTGGGGTCCCAGGTTTCCATCTGGCTCGGTGCACCAGCCAGCCAGACCAGGATACAGGAGCGGCCTTCCTTTTTCAGTTCGGCTGCGTTTAAGCGGAACTGGCTTAACAGTGCAGAGCCGGAGATTCCCAGCGAAGCAGACTGTAAAAATTTTCTTCGGGAGATCCCGCCGCGACGGTTCAAATTCAGATGTAAGAGCGCATCTGCCTGCATGTGATGATTCCTCTGATTCAAAATAACTAGCGTTTTGTTCGAAACTCTGTGGAATTGATAAGGACCCAGACTAGGTCTTCGATGGCCTCTTCGCGGTTTTCTGACTCGTTCAAATATTCGCTATTCCGTTGTATTTCCTGCTCAGTTGCATGTCTGGCCAGCACGTTCAGATACAGTTTCTGTACCAAATCTTCGTTTGAGTTGATCTTAACGAGTTGTTGTTTGAGTTCACTTTGAGAGAGTCTGGACTGCAGGGTGGCGCTGTTCATCAGCAGCAGCGCCTGTTGGATTGATCCTTCTAACGCCCCTTGAGGCAGAGAGGGGTTCATATCGAAGACCTGCATAATTTCCTGGTGTAGTTTTTTGTCATATCCTGCTAATTTTTCAACCGCAGATGCGACAACATCCGGGCGCAATCGGGAAGGTCGGACTGCGGTAAACAGTTCTGATGTCGAAGACATGGTCCGCATTTCTCGCTGATAGATTTTTGAGTTCATAATCAATCGAAAGACCCACTTGGGATCAAAGTTTTTATAGCGGAAATTGGCGGCGATCCGGTTGACGACCGGCTTGTGAATCACATCGCTGTCAGGCCCCAGGCTGTCGACATCATAGAATCCGTCGCCAATCAGTTCGCTCCAGATGCGGTTCACATAGGCGCGAGCAAACCAGTAATTTTGCGGGTTGTATGCCAGGTAGGCGGCTATGGAAACTCGCCGGGCGTCGGATTTCATTTTCTCGTGTGGTTTTTCTCCCAGCAGAAAGCGGGGTTTGACTACCGTTTTGACTGTTGGGTCATCTGCGTCAGGCATTTTGTAGGTGTAGGGATGGAAAAAGGCGGCGAGTTCATGAAATTGCTCGCGTTTCCAGTTATCAAACGGATGGTCGTGGCATTCGGCGCATTTGATGCTGATACCCATAAAGATACGAGCCGTCTGAGACGCGAGTTCAGTCGATTTATTTTCGCATGCCAGCACAAAATTGTTCGGCCCGTATTTCTGGCCAAAGTCGTTTCGGACCGCTTTGTTGCGCTGGGGAGTCGCCGAAATCAGCATTACGGTAATGTAATCCCAAGGAGCTCCTTTGCTGAATTGCTCTGCCAGCCAGTCCTCCAGTGCCTGTGGACTGACTCGGTTTTTGTTGGCGACACTATCGTAAAAAATGACCGAGGACCAGTACCGAGCCCATTTGCGCGCGTACTCTTTGGTTTCCAGCAATTCGTCAATCAACGCGGCTCGTTTGCCTCTCTGTTGACTGGCAAGAAATGAATCGATTTTTTGTGGTGTGGGTAGTGTCCCTGTCAGATCGAGATAGACGCGTCGAATAAAAGTTTCGTCATCAATTGTTTTTGCGAGGGCTGCCTGCGACGTTGGACCTAGTTCCTGTTCCAGAGCCTGATCCAGGTCGGCGGAGCTGAAGCTGACGCTACGGGCAATTCGACGTGTCGGCATCGTTGACCGGATATATCCCAGTAGCTGCATCTTCTGTTCTTGTGTTTTGAGAGGAGGGAGATTGAGCGGAGGGGCTTTCTTCTTCGCATTTTTTCTGGGCGCAGCCGCTAAAGTTGTCGGAAGAAACAGACAAATCAATGTGATGAAAACGATCCATTGATAGGGCCTGAATAAAGAACTTTGACCACGCTTCAACATAATGCTACCTGCTGCTGAAAGAGAGATTCGGAGGTCCGAATTGAAATGCGTCAAATGAAGCAATTGTATTTGTCGTATTGTATTTAAGAAATGAGCTGTTGAGACGGTGACTTCAAGTCCAAACAGAGAGTCTTAGCTTTCTTTCCTTAAATGGTATCTCTACTGGGACAAAGGTAAATAGACTTCGGTGGATTCGAATCAGGACAGGCTGGAATTTATATTCATTTAGACATGAATGTTCACGTAATTGGGATCAGTTTGGATGCCAATTCTGAATAGTGTACGTACGGTTTGACAGGGTGTGTTTATATTTGTATACTGGTTGCGGGCAGGTGCTGGGATTGGGAAATGTGAGCTATTTCACACAATTTTATTTCTAAGAATAGAGGTCTGGGGCCGAATCATAGTTAGTTTTGCGGGTTTAATCGGGAGAGAGCTTCGAGTTCTTATATTAATAAGTAGAGTTGTAAGTTTAATTATATTATTGGTTTATGTTCATTGATATCAGTGGTTATGCCGCGCCATTTTCAACGTTTTGCTGGAAATATGAGATGTTTGACTAAAATTATTTACGTGTGAACTTTTTCTTCTCATATTCGTCTAATAATACGTACTAATGACAGAACCTGGAGACGACGCATGTGATGGACACTGTGGTTACTGGGAAGAGTCAAAAAAAGAGGGTGGGAATTCATGATCAGTTCAAAATATAACAATCCGGCGATGAAACAGTTAGCGGAGCAGCAGGTGAAGTACGCACCGCGCGAGGTGAAGCTTGAGCAAATCAGCCGCGCGGAGCAATTTCTCTCTAATATCGAGCAGGAGCAGGATTATCCCTATCCGGACCTCTGTAAGGAAATCACAACATACCGATCGGAAATTTACCCGGATCTGGTGATTTCCGGCGCGGATGTTCTGCATGATTTACGTTGCTTTATTGAGGACCTGTCTGACAGCGCAGAGATTAACGTAGACGATGTCGATGAGGAGGTTCTGACGGTCCAGGATCTCAGTAAAAAGTTCAATATTTCCACGAAGACCGTTGATCGTTGGAGAGATAAAGGTTTGGTCAGTCGTCGTTTTCGGTTTAACGGCCGGAAACGGGTTGGTTTCCTGAAGTCGTCAGTGGATCGTTTTCTACAGAAGAATCGCGGTCATATCACACGCAGCATGAATTTCAGTCAGCTGAGTGATGAAGATCGTGAAGAGATTCTGCGTCGGGCGCGGCGTCTGGCTCGGTATGGAGGGTGTCCTGCTGAGATCAGCCGGCGGATTGCGCGGCACATGAATCGTTCGCCGGAAACCATTCGCTACACTTTGAAAAATTTTGATCGGGAGAACCCGGAGTTGGCTATATTTCCGAATGCTCCAGAAAAAATTACAGAGCAACAGAAGCGTGATATTTACAACACGTTTCGACGTGGAATTCCCGTCGAAAAGCTGGCGCGTCGTTACTGTCGCACTAAGGCCAGTATTTATCGCATCATTTCCGAAGCCCGGGCTGCACGTCTGCATGCCCAGACGATCGACTACATGCATAGTGATGAATTTGAACAACCAAATGCAGACAAAGTGATTCTGGGGCCACCTCCGGAAGTCGATAAATCGAATGAAAAAGTTCGCACTCCGCCCGGATTGCCCCCGTATCTGGCAAGCTTGTATTCAATTCCATTGCTGACGCGAGAAGAGGAAGCCTACTATTTCCGAAAACTGAATTACCTGAAATACAGGGCATTTCAGATTCAGGAAAATCTGGATCCTAATCGACCCAAAGCGCGAGACATGGATCAGATCGAAAAGTTGCTTGATGAGAGTACCGATGTGAAAAACTTTTTGATCCGGAGTAACCTGCGACTGGTGGTTTCAATTGCCAAGCGTCATATCAGGCCAGGAAACAACTTCTTTGAAATGGTTAGTGACGGCAATATGTCGCTGATTCGTGCAATCGAGAAATTTGATTACACAAAAGGGAACAAGTTTTCTACGTATGCCAGCTGGGCGATTATGAAGAATTACGCACGTTCGATTCCCGCCGAGTACAAGGTGCTCGATCGGTTCCGAACGGGTAATGAAGAATTATTCTTTCAATCGACTGATGAGCGGGAAAGCCAGTACCGTGAGGAACTGATCAACCAGAAACAGCATGCTGTGATCATGAGTATTCTGGATCAGTTGGATGGCCGCGAGAAAGATATTCTGATTTATCGCTATGGACTGAATGCCCGAAATGAACCCCAGACACTTGAACAGGTTGGTGATCGTTTTGGTGTGACCAAGGAGCGGATCAGGCAGTTGGAGTCTCGTGCTCTGAAAAAATTACGGAGAATTACACAGGTAGAACGAGTTGAAATTCCGGGAATTTAAAGCAGGCTGATCAAGACCGGTTTTTCTGGTCTTATTAGTGAGTTCTCCCCTCAAACAGGCATGGTTCACAGAGCCATGCCTGTTTTTTTGTGACTTCCCTGAATACCGATCTTTACTGTTGTGAAATCGGTGGCTTGGGTGAATGCTGCTTTTGTTCTTGGTTTTCTTGAACTTAGAGGCAGAAATTGTGTCTTATCACTCACGTAGTCGAAATCAACCTTCTCTATGATGAAAAGCAGATTGCGTTGAGATGGAAAATCATAGGCCGTATAGGCATACAGCATTAAGAAAAGATAACATTTTTTGGAATCAGCCAGTCGTTCACACTTGCAAGCAAGTGCCTGATTGCTATATTGAGCTGCTTACTGAGTTTCGGCGGGGAAAGTACCTCTTTAGCCAGGCGAGTCGTTCAGGTTGCATGAGGCTTGAAGCCTGCTAGCTTAGTTTTAGATTGACAGGCTAGCGTAGCTCAATCGGCAGAGCATCGGTTTTGTAAACCGAAGGTTGTGGGTTCGATTCCCACCGCTAGCTCTTTAACCTGAAATTCTGGGCCTTTCTTTTTACTTAAAGTGGGTTCAGTGAACGGCTTATGATATCCAGCTTCGGCTGGTTGGGAGGGGGAATTCCCGAGCGGCCAAAGGGGTCAGACTGTAAATCTGATGGCTATGCCTTCGCAGGTTCGAATCCTGCTTCCCCCACTTATGAGTTGGAAATTGACTGAGTCACGGTTTTGCGGGTGTAGCTCAATGGTAGAGCCCCAGCCTTCCAAGCTGGTTGTGAGGGTTCGATTCCCTTCACCCGCTTTTTGATATAAACGCGTTTGGTTTTTAAGACAGAAAATGCTGCTGTGGCTCAGTCGGTAGAGCGCGTCCTTGGTAAGGACGAGGTCATGGGTTCAAGTCCCATCAGCAGCTTTTTTGAGTGAATTAAAATGTGGTTTTCAGGAGGTGTGTGCCTCTTGCGTGCGAGGGGTTACTCCTGTTTTTACCTCGCTATTTGTTTTGTTGGTTTTATTGTTTGGGTTTGGTTGTATGCCAGGCCTGAAAAAGGGGTTTTAAAGAGAGATGGCTAAGGAAGTCTTTGAGCGAACAAAGCCGCACGTAAACGTAGGTACGATTGGACACATCGACCATGGTAAGACAACCCTGACAACCGCTTTGCTGGCAGTGCAGAGCGAAAAGGGCCTTGCCCAGATGAAGAGTTATGCTGATGTTGCGAAGGGGGGAACCGTTCGTGACGATACTAAGACTGTGACAATTGCTGTGAGTCACGTGGAGTACGAAAGCGACACTCGTCACTACGCTCATATCGACTGTCCTGGTCACGCTGACTATATCAAGAACATGATCACCGGTGCTGCCCAGATGGATGGTGCCATTCTGGTGGTCTCTGCTGCTGACGGCCCAATGCCTCAGACGCGTGAGCACATTCTGTTGGCTCGTCAGGTAGATGTGCCTTCTCTGGTCGTCTTTCTAAATAAGTGTGACCTGGTCGACGATGAAGAGTTGCTCGAACTGGTTGAAATGGAAATCCGTGAGTTGCTGACCAAGTACGGTTTCCCCGGCGATGACATTACGATCGTTCGTGGAAATGCGAAAGGTGCACTCGATCATCCAGCTGATCCAGAATACAACGCCTGTATCGGCAATTTGATGGATGCTCTGGATGCTGACATTCCTGCTCCAGAACGTGAAGCAGACAAGGCGTTCTTAATGGCGATTGAAGACGTGTTCTCCATTGCTGGCCGTGGTACTGTTGTAACTGGTCGTATCGAGCAGGGTAAGATTACTGTTGGTGACAAAGTGGAAATCGTTGGTCTGCGTGATACGCAGGAAACGACTTGTACCGGCGTCGAAATGTTCCAGAAGACTTTGAATGAGGGTCTGGCTGGCGACAACGTGGGTATTCTGTTGCGTGGTACTAAGAAGGAAGACGTGGAGCGTGGTCAGGTATTGGCTGCTCCTGGTTCAATTCCTCCGCACACCAAATTCGAAGGTCAGGTTTACGTCCTGAGTAAAGAAGAAGGTGGTCGTCATACTCCGTTCTTCAACGGTTACCGTCCTCAGTTCTACTTCCGTACAACTGACGTGACTGGTTCTACAACATTGCTGGGTGGTGCAGAGATGTGTATGCCTGGTGATAATGTGGAAGTTGAAGTCGAGCTTGGTAAGCCAATCGCTATGTCAGAAGGTAGCCGCTTCGCGATTCGTGAAGGTGGTCGTACTGTTGGTTCTGGTGTTGTTACCAAGATCGTTGAGTAGTTAAAGAGTTGCTGCTTTTTGTGATTTACACGGTGTCCACTCTGTCTGATGACGGAGTGGACACCTTAAAGTTATAGTAGGTTTGTTGTACTGTTGTCCGTTGGGACCGAGGGCTGTTATGGCACGTGAATATGTTTGGTTAGAATGTACTGAGACCGGAATGCGAAATTATCGGGTCAGTAAGGAGACTCGTGGCACGGAACGGCTTTCGCTGATGAAGTACTGTCCCAAGTTGCGGAAGCATACATTGCATAAAGAGTCTCGCAAGAAGTAGGTTCTGCTGGCCTGGATTTTGTGACTGGTGTCAGGTCTTTGAGTTGCTTCCGGTGGTCAAAATGTTTGGTCGGTTCATGAGTTTGAACGGGTGTAGCTCAATTGGCAGAGCACTGGATTCCAAATCCAGCGGTTGGGGGTTCAAGTCCCTCCGCCCGTGTTTTTGTGTTGCATCTGCTGCGGGGCAATGAAGAGGTGGTTGCCTCTTGCTCTTTTATCTTAGTTTTTAACGGCAGGTTTGCGATTTTTAGTTCGCTTCTGTTCCTTATATTATTTAGTAAATTGGTCCAATGGCTAAATCCAAGACAGGACAAGCGTTTTCTGCCACTTTGGTGAGTGGTGGTTTGTATAAACGGAATCAGGGGCGTCTGGTGCGTCAGCTGACAGCAATTGGGCTGGTTGCGGTGGCCATTTTTGGTGCCTATTCTCTGTATAATGTTTTGCCGCTGGGGATGTCCGCCGGGGTGCAAAAAGGGATTGCGGTAGCAATTGTGGTTGTTTCGGCTTGGCTGGCCTATCGGGTGGTTAATTTCCCCCGGTTTGCTGACTTTCTGATTTCGGTGGAAGCTGAGATTAGTAAGGTGACCTGGGCGACCTGGGATCAGTTGTGGCGTTCGACGGCAGTTGTGATTGTCTTGATGTTTTTTCTGTCGTTTCTGCTCTTGGCATATGACATGTTCTGGCAGTTCCTCTTCAAGTGGAAATGGATCGGTTTTCTGCAGATTTGAGGAAGTAGCGATTCGGCTTTCGGTAGATAACAGAGATTTTTTGATCTCTGCTTCTTGAATAAATTGTGATTCCTGCTCATTATGGGCGATTCCTGCTTTTGGCAGTCGCTATTATTGTAGCTTCAGGGTAATTGTCAGGTGTTCGTATGTAACGGATCCTGTTGAAGGTGTCTCATGAGTAATGATTCGGGTTCTGATCTTGCCTCTGAAAATCCAGAGGGCTCTGAAAAACGCCTATGGTATGTGTTAAAAGTGCAAAGCAACCGCGAGAAATCAATTCGGGAGGCTTTGCTAAGAGGGATTAAGCGAGACGGTCTGGAAGAATATTTCGGAGAAATAATTATTCCGACCGAGAAGGTTGTTGAAACAAAGGGTGGTAAAAAGCGGGTTTTTGAGCGAAAGCTTTATCCTGGCTATCTCATGATTCAGGTGGAGCTGAATGATGACAGCTGGTACCTGGTTCGATCCACAAATGGAGTGGGGGACTTCACTGGCGCGGCAGGTAAGCCGATTCCCATGCAGGAGCACGAAATTGCTCGCATGCTGGGCCGTGAAGAGACCAAGGAAGAGACTCCTGTTAAGATTAAATTAGATTTTCAGACCGGTGATGTTGTCAAAATTAAAGATGGTACCTTTGAAGGGTTTGAGGGTACGATCGACAATATTGATGAGGCCAGTGGCAAGGTGACTGTTCTGATTGAAATTTTCAGCCGTCCTACTCCTACAGAGTTAGAGTACTGGCAGATTGAAAAGGTCTAATCGGGCTTTCGGGCTCCGTGTAAAATAGTTTGATTCACGTGTTTATAAAGTGTTTTGAAAGTCGGTCAAATGGCTAAGCAGCTTGTTGCAGAAGTAAAAGTTCAAATTCTCGGTGGTCAGGCAACTCCTGCTCCTCCTGTGGGTACGGCACTCGGTCCACACGGTGTTAATATTGGTCAGTTTGTCCAGCAGTTTAATGACCGAACCAAAGATATGGCCGGCACGACTGTTCCGGTTGTGATCAGCATTTTCAACGATCGCTCTTTTGACTTTGTTCTGAAGAGTCCCCCTGCTGCGGTACTCCTAAAGCAGGCTGCTCAGATCGCCAAAGGGTCTGGAAATCCTAAGAAGAACAAAGTGGGTAAAGTGACCGTCGACCAGTTGAAAGAAATTGCCAAGACCAAGTTTGAGGATCTGAATGCTCCCAATATTGATCAGGCAGCCAAGATTATTGCTGGGACTGCCCGTAGCATGGGGCTCGAAGTCGAGAAATAATCATTTGTCTTAAGGGCAAAGATTATTGGTGCCGGGTTCAGGCGATATTAAATAAACATAAAACGTTTTTCGGATAGAGAGTCATGGGAAAACAATCCAAGCGAACTAAATTTTATAATGAAAAGCTGGCCGGGCTTAGTTCTGCTGGTCTGGAAGAGGCTGTGGAGGCTTTAAAGTCTCTGGAGAGCGATCTGCCTGCAGCAATCAAGCCAGTGAAAATGGACCAGACGGTTGAGTTGGCTGTGCGATTGGGTGTCGATCCTCGTCAGGCAGACCAACTGGTGCGTGGCTCGATCATTCTGCCGCATGGTATTGGTAAAACACAGCGTGTTGTTGTGTTTGCCCAGGGTGCGAATCTGGAAGCAGCCGAGGCAGCCGGTGCTGATGCAGCTGGTGGCAAAGATCTGGCAGAGAAGATCAAGGGGGGCTGGCTTGATTTTGATGTGGCGATTGCAACACCGGATATGATGGGTGTTGTTGGTCCGCTGGGTCGTGTTCTGGGGCCACGAGGTTTGATGCCTTCGCCCCGCGCTGGGACTGTGACTCAAGATGTCGAGAATGCCGTGAAAGATTATAAGGCTGGTAAGGTTGAGTTTCGTGTGGACGCTGGCGGTAATGTGCATTGTCGCGTTGGTAAGCTATCGTTCGAAGCCAGCCAGTTAGTGGAGAATATTCAGGCGATGTTAAAGTATCTGGAATCATTGCGGCCTTCTTCTGTGAAAGGCGCTTATGTGCGGAATATTGCTATTTCGTCAACGATGAGCCCTGGAATCGGAATTGCACTTTAAAATCGTAAACACTCAGATTGTATTTGTAGCCAAAAATATTAACGAATAACTGTTTTCGGCGTTTAATGAGCTGGAAGAGATCTAATGAGTAAATTTGTAAAAGAGCTGATCATCTCGGAGATCGAATCCCAGATTGGCGAAGTTCGAGATTTCGTTGTTGTGGATTCTGCAAAGTTGGATGCGATTACCGATAACGGTTTTCGTCTTAAGTTGCAGGAGAAAGGGATTTCGACTCTGACGGTGAAGAATTCTCTGGCCCGTCGTGCCTTTGCCAACGCTGGCGTTGAAGGGTTGGAAGATGTCTTAAAGGGGCCTTCGACTCTCGTGTGGGGGGGCGAAGATATTGTCGCTCTCTCAAAAGAGATGTCGAAATGGGCTTCAGATATCGAAAATCTGGCGATCAAAGGCGGGTCCACAGAAGGAACCGCACTCACGTCAGATGATGTGACAAAACTAAGTAAGAGCCCTGGTCGAATGGAATTGATTGGCGAAATTGTTTCCCGGATCCTCGGACCTGGTGCACAATTAGCAGGGGCAATCAAAGGTCCCGGCGGGACCCTTGCCGGGCAGATTAAGACAATCTCTGAAGGGGATGAGTCATAAGTCGTTGACCCGTTTCAAGGCTTGTGGTTTGTGTCTTGAAATTTGTAGCAACTGCTGCTGAGGCAATGCAGCGTTGATTTGATTTACACTATTGAGAGATTCTATTTTACGCATTCGTGCGAAAGGAAAGAGAAGATGGCGACAGCCGAAGCAACAACTGAATTTGGTGAAGAGACCAAAGAACTGGGCGACAAAATTGCTGGATTGACATTGCTCCAGGCTAAAGAATTGGCTGAATACCTTGACGAAGTCCACGGTATCAAGGCTGCTGCCGGTGGTGCTGTCATGGTGGCTGGCGGTGGCGGTGGCGGCGATGCCGGCGGTGAAGCTGCTGCAGAAAAGACCGAATTTGACGTCATCCTGACTGGATTCGGCGACAGCAAGATTCCTGTGATTAAAGTCGTTCGTGGCGCAACAGGACTCGGTCTGAAGGAAGCAAAAGATCTGGTTGAAGGTGCTCCTAAACCACTGAAAGAAGGTATCTCGAAAGAAGATGCTGAAGCACTGGCTAAAGAAGTTGAAGAAGCAGGTGGTTCTGCTGAAGTAAAGTAAGTCGTCGTAAAAAAGCCATCTTAAGTTCACCTGTGCTGAGGCATCGTTTTGGCACAGGTTAGCTTCTGCCTGTACGGGTGGATATTTTTGGTTTTTTTTCGCGTGCAATTGAAGTGTTCTGTATCACCGTTTAGAATAAGTGACCGGCTGCTGTCTGGTGATTTTGTATCGGACGCAGCGATCATTGTTTGTGACTGTTTCTGCAGACGTGATTTCACTATTGCATGTTGTACTACTGCTTTATGTTTTTTGTAAGTTTATCTGCTTCGATCAGTCATCGTTTCAGTCCCATTTGGTCTAAGCAATCGACTCATTGCACTCTCTTTTGAATAGCAAAGTAGTATTGAGCGATTTATCAGGCTTTAATTTAGTCGAGCGATCCGCTCTTAATACAGCATTCGGGGCTGTAATCTCTCGAGGTACGCGCTGTTGTTCCTCGCTATTCTTGGCTTGTGCTCTGTCAGTTCGACATTGTCAGTTACGCAGGGCATTTCCACATCTGGCACCAGGTAAGTAGAAAAGATCATCTTAATGCCGATTCCAGCACAGCGAACGATCCCCACTCAATCCGTCAAAAATTTTGGTAAGATTGAACACAGTTTTGAGCTGTCTGATTTAACACAGATTCAGACAGACTCTTATGCCACTTTTCTTCAAGCTGATAAATCTCCTCGTGAGCGAAAGAATCAGGGGCTTGAAGAGATTTTGCGCGAAGTATTTCCCATTGAAAGTTATCAGGGGCAATATCAGCTAGAGTACGTAAAGTATGAGTTAGGAAAACCTCGCTACACGCCGACAGAGTGCCGTCAGTTACGATTGACATACGGTCGCCCCTTCCGCGTTTGGTTGCGTCTCGTGAAAGAGCAACCAATTGAAGAGGAAGTCTATCTTGGCGACTTGCCTGTCATGATTGGTGGCGGCGAATTCATCATCAACGGAGCCGAGCGTTGTATCGTCAGTCAGTTGCACCGTTCTCCCGGCGTTGACTTTGTGCTCAGTTCTGAGCCTGGTGAGAAGAAAGAGTATTCCTGCCGCGTGATTCCCGAACGGGGAAGTTGGATCGAACTGGTCGTCGGTAAGAAAGACACACTGGGCGTGCGGATTGACCAGAGTGGTAAATTCTCGGCCATGACGCTGTTGCGTGCGATGTCGAAAGATTACTCCTCAGACACGGATCTGGTAAAGCTGTTTTACGAGACCAAATCAGAAAAAGTGGCCTCGGGTGCTTCTGCTGAAAAACTGGTTGGAAAAATAGTCGCTGAAGATATCGTGTATCCCGCCGGCCACGATCGTTGTGGCGAGGTGATTCTGGATTGTTGTGGAACAATTACTGAAGAGCTGGTTGACGAAATCATTGACACCGGTCTGAAGAAAATTGAAGTGGTTGCGGAAGTCAACGACTTGCTGGTTCTGCAAAGTATTGCCGAAGATCCGACAGCGACTCACGAAGAAGCATTGCTGCGAATCTATTCACGTTTACGTCCGGGAAATCCACCGCAACTGGAACGGGCCATTGATCTGTTCAAGGAAAAATTCTTTGACGTCAATCGTTATCGATTGGGGCGCGTGGGGCGTTTCCGTATCAATCGCAAGTTCAAACAGGATGTGCCCGATACAGAGATGACGTTGCGTCCGGAAGACTTTATTAACTCCATTCGTTATCTGGTCCGTTTGCGGATTGGTGATGGCTCCGCTTATGTAGACGATATCGATAACCTCGGTAACCGTCGTTTGCGTACGATTGATGAATTGGCTTCCGATGAAATTCGTAAAGGATTCCTCAAGCTGCGTCGAACCGTACAGGAGCGTATGACACAAAAAGATGTCGAAGAGATGTCTCCCCGTACGCTGATTAACCCCAAGAGTGTCTCGGCGGCGATTGACTTCTTCTTTGGTCGTAGCGAATTGTCGCAGGTGGTTGACCAGACGAATCCACTTTCGATGTTAACACACGAACGTCGTCTGAGTGCGTTGGGGCCCGGTGGTTTGAACCGGAAACGTGCCGGCTTTGAGGTACGCGATGTGCATATTTCTCACTACGGACGAATTTGCCCGATTGAAACACCTGAAGGTACCAACATTGGTTTGATTTCCAGTTTGAGTATTTTCTCGAAGGTAGACGATTATGGGTTCCTGGTGACGCCCTATCGTTTTGTAAAGAATGGAAAGCTGACCGACGAAGTGCACTGGATGCGGGCCGATGAAGAGGCCGAAGTCCATGTGGCACCCGCCGACACACCCGTTGAGAACGGTAAATTCAGTGAAGACCGCGTGATGGCGCGCTTCCGCGATGACGTGGTCTGGATTGCTGCCGGCGATGTCGATTACATCGATGTCGACCCCGCACAGATGGTGGGGATTTCCGCTGGTCTGATTCCCTTCTTGGAACACGATGATGCGAACCGGGCTTTGATGGGTTCTAACATGCAACGGCAGGCCGTGCCTCTGTTGATCGCAGAACCGCCTCTGGTGGGTACCGGAATGGAAGTCGCTGTGGCTCAGAACTCAGGTATGGTGGTCAGAGCTGAAAAAGCCGGTAAGGTGACTTACGTTGACGGAAATGTGGTTGAAGTCAACGGTAAAAAATATCGTCTGCGAAAATACGAAGGTCTTAACGAGCGTACCTGCTTGAATCAGACGCCTGCCGTCAAGGTCGGTGATTCGGTCAAGAAAGGTCAGATCCTGTGTAACAGTGCTGCTGCATCAGACGGATTACTGGCGCTGGGCCGTAATGTGCTGGTAGGCTTCATGTCATGGGACGGTTACAACTTTGAAGACGCCATCATTCTTTCTGAGCGTCTGGTAAAAGAAGACGTTTACACTTCGATTCATATTGATGAATTTGATGTTGAGATTCGTGAAACGAAGCTGGGTCGTGAAGAGTTCACACGTGATATTCCCAATGTCAGCGAAAAGGCGTTGCGACATATTGGTGAAGACGGAATTATCAAAGTGGGAACTCGTGTTCGCCAGGGCGATATTCTGGTCGGAAAAGTTTCGCCGAAAGCCAAAGCTGAGTTGACACCGGAAGAAAAACTGTTGCACGCGATCTTTGGGCGTGCCGGCGAGGATGTCAAAAACGAATCGTTAGAGGCCTCCAGTGGTGTGGAAGGGATCGTAATTCACACCGAAAAATTTGCACGCCGCATGAGTCTGACTGATTACGAGCGTAAGCAGTATGATGAAGAACTCAAACAGGTCGAAGAAAAAGGTGACCAGGAAATCGCTGCAGAGTTCCGTGAGTTCCTGAAGACATTTGAAAGTGCATTAGGTCAACCTCTGGTTGATGATGATGGCCGTAAGATTCGTGACATTCTTGAGGATAAATTTGTTTCTCAGTATGCTCATGATTTTCTATCGCATTTAGATG
The DNA here is from genome assembly GCF_007744675.1 of Gimesia alba. NCBI lineage: Bacteria > Pseudomonadati > Planctomycetota > Planctomycetia > Planctomycetales > Planctomycetaceae > Gimesia > Gimesia alba. Next base: position 7,163,927 of record NZ_CP036269.1, on the reverse strand, counting down.
ATCTGGATATTCGAAGCCCGCAGAAAAAGGCAGACTGCCGGGCTGTGATCGATGATCTCTGGTCCAATGTGGAAGACGTAATTGATACCTGCGACCAGCGTGTTAACAGTATGAAACGTGGCGAAGAATTGCCGAACGGTGTGCTGCAGATGGTTAAAGTCTATGTCGCATCGAAACGTCAGATTTCCGTGGGTGACAAGATGGCTGGTCGTCACGGGAATAAAGGTGTGATTTCCAAAGTTCTGCCGATTGAGGATATGCCTTTTACGGAAGATGGAACTCCGATCGACATCATGTTGAATCCACTGGGGGTTCCGAGTCGTATGAATGTGGGGCAGATTCTGGAGACCCACCTTGGCTGGGCAGCCGAAAAGCATGGTTTTCGTGCTGTTTGTCCGGTATTTGACGGTGCAATGGAATCATTGATTCACGAGTATCTGGATTCAGCTGGTCTGCCTAAGGATGGAAAAGCACAGTTGTTTGATGGTCGTACTGGTGAACCCTACGAGCAGAAAACCACAGTGGGGCAGATTTACATGTTGAAGCTGCATCACCTTGTGGATGACAAAGTACATGCCCGTTCGACAGGTCCTTACTCTCTGATTACTCAACAACCATTGGGTGGTAAAGCCCGGTTTGGTGGTCAGCGATTTGGGGAAATGGAAGTGTGGGCTCTGGAAGCGTATGGTGCTGCTTATATTCTGCAGGAACTGCTGACAGTGAAGAGTGATGATGTCGAAGGCCGTACTAAGATTTATGAATCGATGGTGAACGGTGAAAATACATTAGAGGCCGGTACGCCAGCCAGCTTTGACGTGCTAAACAACGAAATTCGTGGACTTGGTTTGAATCTACAGCTGGAAAAAAATCCCGCTTGATGCGTTCTCAGGGATTAGAGAGTTGTGTCGAGGGTGGTTTTTTTTCAGGATCAATGTCTGATCATAAATAGTTCAGAAAATAAGGAGCGTGCACAGTGAGTGTTGCACAAACAGCTTACGAGCGAATTAACGATTACGGTTCCGTAAAAATTGGATTGGCCAGTCCACACGATATTCGGAGTTGGTCATTCGGCGAAGTGAAGAAACCGGAAACGATTAATTATCGAACCTATCGTCCCGAACGTGATGGATTATTCTGCGAACGAATTTTCGGTCCTGAAAAGGACTGGGAATGTGCCTGTGGTAAATACCGGGGTATGAAGTATAAAGGCATGATCTGCGACCGTTGTGGCGTCAAAGTGACACATAGTCGTGTTCGTAGAAAGCGTATGGGGCACATTGAGTTGGCAGCACCAATTGTGCATATCTGGTTCTTCAAATCGATGCCCAGCCGTCTGGGGGCGTTGTTGAATATGAAGACCACTGCTCTGGAAAAGGTGGTTTATTTCCAGGACTACGTCGTGACCGATCCCGGCGATACGCCGCTGGAAATGTGCCAGACGATGACTGAAGAGGAAGCACGTCAGAATCAGGCCAAGTATGGCCCCGGTTCGTTCGAGATTGAGATGGGGGCCGAAGCCATTAAAAAGCTTCTGATGAGCCTGAATCTTGTTGAGATTTCGGAACGACTTCGCAAAGAGTTATTTGAAACCGCCAGCCAGCAGAAACGCAAAGACTACATCAAACGTTTGAAAATCGTAGAGTCATTGCGTGACAGTGATAACCGTCCTGAGTGGATGGTGTTGGAAGTGATTCCGGTAATTCCACCCGACTTGCGTCCGCTGGTTCTGCTGGATTCCGGTAACTTCGCAACCAGCGATTTGAACGATCTTTATCGTAGAATTATCAATCGTAATAACCGTTTGAAAAAACTGGTTGATTTGAACGCTCCCGAAGTGATTGTGCGTAACGAAAAGCGCATGTTACAGCAGTCGGTAGACGCTTTGTTCGATAACAATCGTTGTAAGCGTCCTGTGCTGGGTTCTTCTAACCGGCCTCTGAAATCATTGACTGATATGATTAAAGGGAAGCAAGGACGTTTCCGTGAAAACCTGCTCGGGAAACGTGTCGATTATTCTGCACGAAGTGTGATCGTGGTTGGTCCGGAACTGAATCTGCATCAGTGTGGTCTGCCCAAGAAAATTGCACTCGAGCTGTTTCAGCCTTTTATTATTCGTCGTCTGAAGGACAGCGGGCACGCTGATACGATCAAATCAGCGAAGCGCATGTTGGAGCGTAAAGATGAGGACGTATGGGATATTCTCGACGAAGTGATTCAGAATCATCCCGTGCTTCTGAACCGCGCTCCGACGTTGCACCGTATGGGGATTCAGGCATTTGAGCCGATTCTTGTGGAAGGAAACGCGATCCGCGTCCATCCACTGGTGTGTGGTGGATTTAACGCCGACTTCGATGGTGACCAGATGGCGGTTCATTTGCCGCTATCAATCGAAGCGCAGGTGGAAGCAACAACTTTGATGCTGGCTACGAATAACATTTTCAGTCCGTCCGATGGTGCACCGATTATTCGTCCTTCTCAGGATATCGTGATGGGTTGCTATTATTTGACCTTGAAGAAGACGGAGCGGATGGGTGAAGGCATGATTTTCTCCGGTGTGAACGAAGTTCATGCCGCATTCCAGCAACGCAAGCTGGACCGTCATGCCATCATCAAAGTGCGAATGCCTTCCGATAAACGGATAAAAGGTGACGGCGCTGATGATTTCAAGATGGGAGGCTTAGTTGAAACGACGGTAGGACGTGTCATTTTCAATGATATTCTGCCTAAGAAGATGGCCTTCTATAACCTGACGATGAAAGGTCGCGATCTTTCAAACGTGATTTCTGACTGTTATCTGGAGCTCGGTCGTCGTGAAACGATTAACCTCCTCGACAAGATGAAGGAAACCGGATTTCGTGAATCTACGGCCAGTGGTCTTTCTTTCGCAACCAGCGATTTGAAAACGGCTCCCAATAAAGCCAAGGTGATTGGTGATTCGGAGAAAACAGTTCTGCAGAAGTCCAAGCTTTATGAACGTGGTTTGATTACATCTGAAGAACGTTATAACGAAGTGCTTGACACGTGGACGAAAGCTCGCGAGTTGATTACGACCTCCATGATGCATGAGTTGGAAAACGACTACCGTGACGAAGGTAAGTATGTGAATCCGATTTATCTGATGTCGAACTCCGGTGCTCGTGGTGGTATCGAACAGATGCGTCAGCTTGGTGGTATGCGTGGGCTGATGGCCAAGCCGAGTGGAGAAATTATTGAAACTCCGATTAAGGCAAATTTCCGTGAAGGATTGACCGTACTGGAGTATTTCAGTTCGACACACGGTGCCCGTAAAGGATTGGCCGATACAGCTCTGAAAACCGCAGACAGTGGTTACCTGACACGTAAACTGGCAGATATCTGTCAGAACGTCGTTGTAACAGAGCATGACTGTGGTACTGCTCAGGGTATGACACGCGGCGTTGTTTATCGTGGTGAAAAAGTGGAAATGAGTTTGACTGATGCGATTCGTGGTCGTGTCAGCCGAACCAACATTGTCGATCCGATTACCGACGAAGTCATCGTTCGCGAAAACGAACTGATCACCGTAGAAATTGCACGTCGCATTGAAGCGATGGGGCTGGAAAAGATTCAGGTCCGCAGCCCCATGACTTGTGAATCTTCACTCGGGATCTGCCGCCTGTGTTACGGGATGGACCTCTCAACCGGTTCGCTTGTCGAAGAAGGGTTGGCAGTTGGGATTATCGCCGCACAAAGTGTGGGTGAGCCTGGTACTCAGTTGACGATGCGTACGTTCCACATTGGGGGGACTGCTTCCCACGAAGTGGAAGAGCATGAAATTAAGACCCGCCGTGCTGGTAAAGCAACATTTGCACGGATCAGGTCTGTTGTGAACAATGAAGGTTTGAGCGTTGTATTGACGCGAAACGGTGAAGTTGTGATCAACGATCCTAAAGGTCGTGAACTGGAACGTTATACGATTCCCAACGGTGCAACTCTGATGGTGAATGAGGGAGATGAGTTGGCAGAAGGTCAAGTGATCTGTCAGTGGGACCCTCACTCGATCTCCATCCTTGCAGAAGTGGGTGGTCGTGTACGATTTGAAGAGTGTGTGGAAGGGAAGACCATTCGCACCGACAAAGACCCCAGTGGCCACATCCGCCGTTCGATTATTGAGCATAAGGGGGAGTTGCATCCACAAATTATCATCGAAGATGGTACAGGCAAGATTCTGGACTTCTATTATCTTCCTGAAAAGGCAAGTATCGAAGTAGAAGAAGGCCAGCAGATCACTGCAGGGACAGTTGTCGCCAAGAACCCTCGGGAATCTGCGGGTACCCAGGATATTACCGGTGGTTTGCCTCGTGTGACTGAGTTGTTCGAAGCAAGACGACCGAAAGATCCTTCCGTTCTAGCCGAGATCGATGGCGAAGTCGAATTCGTTCCTGAAAAGAAACGTGGAAAACGAATCGTTATCGTTCGCGGGGAAGATGGAACCGAAGTCGAACATGTGATTCCGCATGGTAAGCACCTTCTGGTTCACGCTGGTGATCTGGTCAAAGCCGGTGACGCTCTGGTGCGTGGTCCTCTGGTACCGCACGATATTTTACGTGTCAGTGGTACAGAAGCAGTTCAACAATATCTGCTGCACGAAATTCAGAGCGTGTATCGTGCTCAGCGTGTGACAATCGACGATAAGCATCTTGAAATCATAATTTCTCGCATGTTGAGTAAAGTAATGGTCGAAGATGTGGGTGATACAAACCTGCTACCAGGAATTGTCCTCGATAAGTTGACTTTCCAAAGGATCAATGAAGAGACGATTGCCTGCGTAAAAGTGGTTGATTCCGGTGATACGGACTTCCAGCCAGACGACCTGGTGCCACTAGCAACAATTGAAGAAGTAAATGCCCAGGTGGAACTGGCAGGTCAGGCTCCTGCCAGCTTTACCAAGCCTAAGCCGGCATCTGCCAGCTCTCAGCTGTTGGGGATTACCAAAGCCTCAGTGCAGAGTGAAAGTTTCATCTCAGCAGCCAGTTTCCAGGAAACTACAAAGGTGTTGACCGAAGCGGCACTTGCCGGTCGTGTCGATTATCTGGTGGGGCTGAAAGAAAATGTGATCCTCGGTCACCTGGTTCCAGCGGGAACCGGGTTCTATCAGCACCAGACTGCAGAAGTTCGTATTCGTCCAGAGGCTTTGGAAGAGCTGAAGGCTGAAAAAGAACGTATTCTGGCAGCACGGATGAGCCTGTTGAATGAAGTTCAGCCTGATAAACCCGTTCCATTGGGCGGCGGTCAGGAAACCGAGGAATATGGACAGGGGGGCGCGGATCCCTCAATGGAAAACGCTCCGCCAAGCCCTAATCCCTTTGATGAGTAAATAGAATGATCCGGCCTGGTTTCTGGTTGAAATCTCTTGACCTGGTTCCTGAAATGGACTTGTTGTGAGACTTGACGGATCAGATCAGGCTGGATACATTGTCTCGTTCCTCTCACTGCTGAGGGGCGTGAAAAGAGTGCGAAACAGGTGGCCATATGTATTTTTGGCTGCGTTTGAATAAAAGTGTTTATTGTAAGTTCATGATTTGAACGAAGATGGGTTGTCTCGATGCCAACGATTAATCAATTGATTCGTAAGCCAAGAAAAAAGCAGATTTCCAAGAGTAAAACTCCTCTGTTGGAAGGTTGTCCTCAGAAGCGTGGGGTCTGTTTACAGGTTAAGACAGTGACTCCGAAGAAGCCAAACTCCGCTCTGCGTAAAGTGGCTCGTGTTCGTCTTTCGAACGGAAAAGAGTTGACTGCTTATATCCCCGGTGAAGGCCATAACCTGCAGGAGCACTCGATTGTGCTCGTGCGTGGTGGTCGTGTTCGCGACTTGCCTGGTGTTCGCTATAAAGTGATCCGTGGTGTGCTCGATACGCTTGGTGTGAATGATCGTCGTCAGGCACGCAGCCGTTATGGTACGAAACGCCCCAAATAATCGTTCATTTAATTTTATTCATTAGTCAAATATTTGATTACATCTGTCAGTGTTCTTTGAGAGCATTGAGATTAAAGTCAGAGGAAATGTTGGAATGGGCAAGAAGTTTACTGCCAGTGCGACACAGCTAAAGCCGGATCCTCGGTTTAATTCACTGTTGGCTTCGAAGTTTGTTAACTGCTTGATGCATGATGGCAAAAAAAGCGTTGCACAAAACGTTTTTTATGATGCCTTGGAACGTATCAAAGAGCGTGTTCCCGATGTGGAACCGATCGAAGTCTTTACGCAGGCTGTCGAAAATGTAAAGCCCAGTGTTGAAGTGCGGTCAAAGCGAGTGGGTGGAGCAACCTATCAGGTTCCGACTCCCGTGAGCCCTAAGCGTCAGCAAACTCTGGCAATTCGCTGGATTCTGGCTGCCATTCGCGGGAAAAAAGGGCGTCCCATGGAGGTTCGCCTGGCTGATGAGATTTTGTCTGCTCATAAGCGGGAAGGTACCGCAATGACAACTCGCGAGAACATTCATCGAATGGCTGAAGCGAACAAGGCGTTTGCACATTTCGCCTTCTCTCGCTAAGGCAGTTATTACGACCATCTAGACGCACTGGTATGGCTTTTGGGCTATTACTTCGTGCGTCTTTTTTTTTGATATTGTAGATTCAGACTGATTTGTAAACGATATAGTCTACGGCGATAAGGTGTGGCACTGTTTGTGCTTGGTTTTAGTCAGAAATGTCTGTTTGTCTGAGTGCCGTTACGTTGATGATTTTGCAGATGGGATTGTAGGGAAAGATGTCAGCTTCAATAGAGAAAATCAGAAACATCGGCATCATTGCTCACATTGATGCCGGTAAGACGACAACGACCGAGAGAATCTTGTATTACGCAGGTGTGGTGCATCGGCCCGGTGGAGTCGATGAAGGTACGACTGCGACCGACTTTGATGCGGAAGAAGCGAAGCGTGGAATCACGATTTATTCAGCTGCGATTACCTGTCATTGGAAAGGGTATTCGATCAATATTATCGATACGCCCGGGCACGTGGATTTTACAGCTGAGGTGGAGCGCAGTCTGCGGGTTCTGGATGGTGCCGTTGTTGTATTCAGCGCAATGGAGGGTGTGGAAGCCCAAAGCGAAACAGTGTGGCGGCAGGCGGATAAATATAATGTGCCGCGCATCTGCTTTATTAATAAGATGGATCGTATTGGTGCCAGCTTTGATCGTACATTTCAGGAGATTAAGAAGCGGCTGCGAGCCAATCCCGTAGCATTGCAGATCCCCATCGGTGAAGGCTCAACTTCAACTGGTGTATCGTTTGAAGGGGTGATTGATCTGATCAAAATGAAATCCCTGTATTATGACTCGGAGTCAATGGGGGCGAAATTTGAGGTCGGGGAGATTGCAGACGAATATCTTGAGCAGGCTCAGGAATGGCGCAGCAAAATGTTGGAAGCGGTGGCAGAGCTGGATGAAAAAGTGCTCGAGCAATATTATGAAACCGAGGATATTCCCGAGGAAGACCTGTTGCGCCTTTTGAGAGAGGCGACGCTCAATGGGACTCTGCAACCGACGTTCTGTGGCTCTTCTTTAAATTATATTGGTGTGCAGCCCGTGCTGGATGCCGTTGGAGAGTTTTTGCCCAGTCCTTTGGATCGTCCGCCTGTGGAGGGGATTAATCCTCAGCCCAAAAAACGCAATGCAGAAGCGGGTGAGCCAACGTCGCGGGCGCCATCTGTGGATGAGCCGATGTGTGGGCTGGTCTTCAAGATTCAGGCCGACAAGCATGGCGATTTGTGTTTTATTCGCGTTTATTCAGGGCAGCTGAAAAGTGGAAGTCGTTTGCTGAATGCACGCACCGGCAAAAAGGAGTTGATCAGTCAGTTGTGGCGTGTGCATGCAGATGCACGGGAGAAGGTGGAGACCGACTGTATTGATGCGGGTGACATTGCCGGCGTGATTGGACCGAAAGAAGCCGTTACGGGGGATACGTTGTGTGATATTAAGCATCCGATCCTGCTTGAAAGTATTACGTTTCCTGAAACGGTGATTTCGATGGCGGTGGAGCCTGAGTCCAGTGCGGATCGAAAGAAGCTGGAGGAGACATTAAAAAAATTGTCCAGGCAGGACCCCACTTTTAAGGCAGTTACAAATGAAGAGACCGGGCAGACGATTGTCTCCGGGATGGGGGAGTTGCATCTTGAAGTTCTTCGTAATCGAATGCAAAAAGAATTCAACTTGAGTGTGCGGGTTCATAAGCCGCGAGTCAGTTATCGTGAAACGGTAACTGCGGTGACGGAAAAAGAAGTCGAATTCAATCGCCCTTCTTCAGGGGGAGATCTTTACTTCAAGGTGAAGCTGCGGTTGGAGCCTTTTGAGGGGGATGTACCCGTTTCAATTCTCAGCAGCCTGAAGCCGGGCGAGTTGGATCCTGAGTTGCATAAAGTGATGATGGAAACATTGAAAATGGGGGTTGAGGGCGGCGGCCAGGTAGGTTTTCCGCTGATGAATGTGCAGTTTGTTGTCCTGGATGCCCGGGTTCATGAGGGGGAAACGAATGAGGTGGCTGTGGAAGCCGCGGTCTCAGAGGCGTTGCATGGATGTATTAATGACGCAAAGATTCAATTGCTGGAACCGATCATGAAAATGGAAGTGGTGACGCCCGATGAATTTCGTGGGAACATTCAGGCGGATCTTAGTTCCCGGAATGCTGCTGTGTTGAATACGGAATGGCGCAGTGATTTATGTGTGATGGAGGTAGAGGCGCCTTTATCCCAATTGTTTGGCTATTCTACCCAGATTCGGAGTCTGTCTCAGGGACGCGCCTCGTTCTCGATGGAGCCCTTAAAGTATGCGGCGGCTCCTGCGAACGTGTTAAAAGAGATGATTGGATAATTTTTTAAAAATCATAGGGTTCTACGCTTGGTATCCAGTGGGGGAGAGTGTAACTTGTCTCCTCTGCGAAATTGGGAATCTGGATGCAGGTTTTCAAATGAACAGTAAGTGGTGTGCTTTTCTTGTGAGACTGTCAGAATTTCGAAAAAAGCGTTTTAAGCTTTGTTCGGGTTGTTGACAAGCGGAGAAGGTGTCATTACTATTGCTCGCTTCCCTGTTTGGGGGAAAGTGTCTAAATAGGGTAAGAGTCTAATTTTAGCGAAGGAATTTATTGGTGGCCGTTGCGAGTCAAGAGCGAATTCGAATTCGCATGGAAGCTTATGATCACTCCGTGTTGGACCAGTCGGCAGCAGATATTGTTGATACGGCGAAACGAACCGGTGCGATTGTGCATGGCCCCATTCCATTGCCGACGAGAGTTGAGCGATATACGGTTCTGAAGGGACCTCATATTGATAAAAAGTCTCGTGAGCAATTTGAAATTCGGACTCATAAGCGTTTGGTTGATATTTTGTCTCCAACCGGTAAGACGATTGATGCTTTGAATAAATTGTCTTTGCCTGCTGGGGTTGATATTAAAATTAAGGCGTCCGCTGGCGGAAACTAGTCTTTGTAGGTTTTCGTTATGATGCTCGCAGTTCTGGTGTATTTCCGGTTCTGCTTGATTGGTTAGGGATCCAGCGTTAGCTGGTGGTGCTATGCTTCTATCTGTCCTGGCGGGCAGGTTTCGTAGGAGCTTTGTTCCCGTTGTATTAAGGGTGATGAGTATGCCTGTCGGTCTACTGGGTAAAAAGGTCGGGATGACACAAGTTTATGATGATGGGGTGATGGTTCCCGTCACCGTGATTCAGGCTGGTCCTTGCCATGTTCTGCAGGTTCGTACGGTAGACACAGACGGGTACGAAGCGGTTCAGGTAGGTTTTGGTGACAAGCCTCGCCGGTTGTCAGCCCGAAGTGAACGTGGTCATGTTGCTGCTCTGGATAGTAAGCGGCAGAAGAAGCGTACCGAATCGGGTGTGGCGACCGTTGATAAAGCTGGTTGTGAACCGAAGCGATTTATTAAAGAATTTCGTACCGACGGCGAAGATCATGGCTGTGAAGTCGGAAATGAGCTGACGGTATCAGTTTTTTCTGACGTATCTCACATTGATGTGATCGGTACCAGCAAAGGACGTGGTTTTGCTGGTGTGATGAAAAGACATAACTTTTCTGGTCAACGTGCTTCACATGGTGTTAAGCGAGTGCATCGCCATGGTGGTTCGATTGGTCAGAGTGCGGATCCTTCACGGGTTATGAAGGGGACGCGAATGGGTGGTCGATATGGCGGCAAGCAGATTACTGTCAGGCATTTGAAAGTTGTTCGCGTTGATGAGGAGAATGGTCTTCTCTTGGTGCGGGGAGCAGTTCCAGGACCCAATGGTGGGGACTTGGTGATTCGTCATACTAATAAGTATTAGTTTTTGGTGTTTGAAGTAGTTATCTAGTTCTGCCTTAATAAATGGTGTCAAAATGATTTCTGTTGCAATTCAAGATAAATCTGGCAAAGAAGTGGGCAAATACGAGTTTGAGTCCACTGAGTTGGCCCGTGGTGTCAATCGTCAGTTGTTGCACGACGTTGTGGTGATGTACGAGGCAAATAAGCGGATTGGCTCTTCCAAAACCAAAAGTCGTGGCATGGTAGTCGGAAGTACCAAGAAGTTGTATCGGCAAAAGGGGACAGGTCGTGCCCGTGCTGGCGCTGCTCGGACTCCCGTTCGCCGTGGTGGTGGTCATACATTTGCGAAAACTCCTAAGGATTGGAGTTATCGCTTGCCTAAGAAGGCCGTCAAGCTGGCGACCCGGATGGCAATTTTAAGCAAATTTGAAGATGAGCAAGTGACGTTGATTGATGAATTAGCGTTGCAGGTTCCAAAGACAAAAGAGATTACAGGCGCATTGTCTGCATTAGGTTTGTCAAATACGACTTGTCTGTTGACGACCGGTGGACACGATCCCATCGTTTGGAAATCAGCTCGAAATATTGCAGGAGTGCAGGTTTCACCTGCCAGTGACTTGAATGCTTATGATGTCTTGCATCAGCGGCAAATGGTGCTGACCAAGTCTGCTTTAGATCAGTTACTTGGTCGGACTGAAGGTTAGTTCGGTAAGGTTTGTAGTTTAGTCATCCAGTCTGAGTATTGAGGTTAGTTGTTATGTCGGATGGTTCAAAAAAAGGCGTTCAGCTGGAGCCGTATCAGGTCGTCATCCGGCCATTGGTGACAGAAAAAGGGACTCATCTATCTGAGTCTTATAATACATATACGTTTGTTGTTGATAAGTCGGCTACAAAAACAGACATTAAAAAAGCTGTGTCTGACTTATGGAATGTACGAGTGGTTTCTGTTCGGACTCAAAACCGATTGGGTAAGCCACGACGTCATAAATATAAAGTTGGTTATACAAAGTCATGGAAAAAGGCGATTGTCGAGCTGCATGAGGATGATCGAATTTCATTCTTTTAAGCCTTGTTTTGTGTGAAGACTTACGCGAAACAGATTGATCTCCGGTTTTGAAACCAACAAAGTATTGAGGAACTAAATTATGGGAATCCGATTCTACAAGCCTGTCACACCAGGTCGGCGTGGTGCATCGGTGAGCGATTTTGCAGCGATTACAGATCGTAAAAAAGCTCCTGAGAAATCCCTGTTGAAACGGTATAAGAAAAAAGGCGGACGGAATAACCAGGGTGTGATTACTGCCCGGCATCGTGGTGGTGGACACAAGCGGATGTACCGTTTGATTGATTTTCGTCGTAATAAAGATGGTGTGCCAGCCAAGGTGAATGGTATTGAGTACGATCCCAACCGATCTGCTCGAATTGCGCTGTTGCATTATGTTGATGGTGAAAAACGATATATCCTGGCTCCGGAAGGTTTGGCTGCTGGGGATACCGTGATCAGTGGAGACAAGGTTGAACCTAATGTTGGTAACTGCATGCCTCTGGCAAGCATTCCCTTGGGATCGGCGATTCATAACATTGAAATGCAGCCTGGCCGAGGCGGTCAGCTGTGTCGGAGTGCCGGCACTTCAGCCGTACTGAATGCACGTGAAGAAAATTGGGCTCAGGTGACTCTGCCTTCTGGGGAAGTCAGACGTATTCCAAGCTCTTGTCGGGCAACGATTGGTGAAATTGGTAACTCAGAACATACAAAAGTGGTGCTGGGTAAAGCAGGTCGTAAACGTTGGATGGGGCGTCGTCCTCATGTTCGTGGAACTTGTATGAACCCGGTTGCTCACCCGATGGGTGGTGGTGAAGGTCGAAACTCAGGCGGCCGTCATCCCTGTAGCCCAACCGGTAAGCTTGCCAAAGGCGGAAAGACACGAAAGAAAAAGAAAGCTTCATCAAAGGCAATCATTCGACGTCGTAAATCACGTCGATATGGTCAGCTGAAGCTCTGATTATTGTAGTTTGAATTTAAAAGAATACGTATCTGTTTTCGATAATTGAGGACAAGTTTTATGGGTCGCTCTCTGAAAAAAGGGCCTTATGTTGATGTGAAACTTCTTAAGAAGATTGAGAAGTTGAACGAGTCGGGTAAAAAAGCACCGATCAAGACATGGGCTCGGGCTTCAACAATTGCTCCGGAATTTGTAGGTCATACATTTCTGGTGCATAACGGGCGCGCTCACCTAAGCGTGTATGTCACGGAAGAAATGGTTGGTCATAAGCTGGGTGAATTCTCACTGACACGTACCTTCCGCGGCCATACGATGAAGAAGAAATAAACGTTTGTGTTTGTTGTTATTTCGGTCGAGACGGCCGATAACCGATAAGAATTATGCAATAGTGAAGTGGAGTAATTGTCATGGGGCAAGTTCGAGCAATGCATCGATTTGCACGAATTTCAGCAACTAAGGTTCGTCCTTTTGCAGACCTGGTTCGTGGTATGACAGCTTCTGAAGGCTTGGATTCGTTGAAGTACATTCCAAACCGTGGAGCACGTTTCCTCGAAAAGGTAATCAAGAGTGCGATGGCCAATGCTGAAGACAAAGGTGCTCGGAACGTAGAAGGTTTGAAGATCACAGAAGCACGCGTTGATGGCGGGCCGATGTTCAAACGCATTCAACCCCGTGCACGAGGGATGGCCTACACGATTCGTCGTCGGATGTCACATATTCATGTTGCTATCGAAGCTCCTGAGCTTCCGTAGAACTGATTAAACTACTTTACATCACTGTTGTTAAAATTAGTCATTACTCAACCAGAAATACTTAAAGGATAACCTGTATCATGGGGCAAAAAGTTCGACCAACCGGATTTCGAGTCGGCGTGGTAGAAGACTGGAGAAGTCGCTGGTATGCCTCCAAGAAAGATTTTGGGGCATTGCTGGTTGAGGATCAGAAAGTACGGAAATTCATCCAGACCAAATATAAGTTTGCCGGCATTCCAAAGGTCGAGATCGAAAGAACTCGCGATCAGGTAGTCGTGCACTTATTCACAGCTCGCCCCGGGATCATCATTGGTCGTAAAGGGCAGGAAGTGGATCGGCTCAAGGCTGAATTGGAAGACCTGACCGGTCGTCGGATGGAATTGAAAATTATCGAAGTTGATAATGCACTGCAAAGTGCAGCATTGGTTGCAGAAGATATCGCGCAGCAGTTGTCAAAGCGTGGTAGCTTCCGAAGAACAATTAAACGTGCCCTGGACCAGGTAATGGAAACGGGCGTTCATGGAATTAAAATCGAGCTTTCCGGTCGATTGGGTGGAGCAGAAATGTCACGGCGTGAAAAAGCAAGCCGTGGTTCGATTCCACTCTCGACTTTGCAACGACATGTTGACTACGGATTTCGTGAGGCACACACCACCTTCGGAGTCATCGGAGTGAAAGTTTGGATTGACCTTGGTGATTATTCAGATGAGGAGAATCGCGATGGCTCTAATGCCAAAGCGGGTCAAGCACCGCAAAAGCCAAAGAGGACGCATAAAAGGTAATGCGACACGTGGTAACACTGTTGCCTTTGGTGAATGGGGCTTACAATCTCTGGACCCTGGGCACATAACAGCACAAACCATTGAAGCATGCCGAATTGCAGCGACACAATATGTTCGAGGTGAAGGTAAACTTTATATCCGGATCTTTCCTCAGAAGTCGGTCACGTCCCGTCCTCTGGAAACCCGTATGGGTAAAGGGAAAGGGGAGCCGGATCACTGGGTTGCCGTGATCAAGCCTGGAACAGTTTTGTTTGAGCTGTCGGGAGTTTCACACGAAGCGGCAAAACGTTGTTTCGCTCGTGTGGCACATAAGTTACCGGTTAATGTGAGATTAGTCGAACGTCGACCTTCCATTTAGTCTGGTCGATGACGGGTAGTAATAATTTTAAAACACTTTGGTCTGGTTTGAGTAGTTTCAGCCGGTCCGAAAAACATCATTGGGTTTTACTGATGACCAAAGCCAGCGAATTACGTGAGATGAATGATGAGCAATTATCATTTGCTCTCCAGGAAACACAAAAAGAGTTGTTTCAGTTGCGGTTTCAAGCAGCAACGGAACGTCTCGATGCACCGAGTAGCATTAAGCGGTTAAGGCGTGAGATTGCACGTGTTCAGACCATTCGTCGTGAACGTGAATTAAGTCAGCAAAAAGATGCTTAATCAGGCTCGTTGAGGTAAGAAAATGCGAAAAAAACTGACCGGTACCGTGGCTAGTGCCAAGATGGACAAGACATTACGGGTAGAAATTCAAAGACGATATCGTCACCCGATGTATGGTAAGACGGTTCGTGGACGTACTGTCTGTCACGTGCACGATGAGAAAAATGAAGCAGAAGAAGGGGATACTGTCGAAATTATCGAAGGTCGTCCTCGTTCGAAAACAAAGCGTTGGGATTTGATCCGAGTTGTAGAGAAGAAGAAAGACTAGAGTCTTTCAAAAGTGAACTTCAAATTCGGTTACTTTTATGTAGTACAAAGATAAGGTTAGCCTCATCTTTGGGTTGATAAGGAACAGGCAAAGCCATGATTCAGATGCAAACCGATCTGGATGTATGTGATAACTCGGGTGCTAAAGTCGCGCGTTGCATTAAAGTGCTGGGTGGAACAGGACGTCGGACTGCAGAAGTCGGCGACGTGATTGTTGTCAGTATTCAGAAAACATTGGCCGGTAGTAATATTAAAAAAGGTCAGGTTTTACGTGGCGTGATTGTTCGAACCAAGTATCCATGTCGTCGCGACGATGGAAGCTATGTAAAGTTTGACCGTAACGCGATGGTTTTACTGGATGGTGAGGGTAATCCTCGGGGAACACGTATTTTTGGCGCCGTCGCCCGAGAGCTTCGCGAACGCAAATATATGAAAATTATTAGCCTGGCAAACGAGGTAGTCTGAGAATGAAGATACGACGTGGCGATTCAGTAATTGTGATTACGGGCGCAGATGCAGGCGATACACCTCGGCGCGTGTTGAAGGTAGTAGCCGGTGGTCAGAAAGTAACCGTAGAAAATGTCAATCGTGTATTTAAGCACGTAAAACGCGGGCATCCCAAAAGTCCTCAAGGGGGACGTCTGGAGCTCGAAATGCCGATCGATATTTCCAATGTGAAATTTTATTGTGAAGCATGCAGCAAAGCGACCCGCATTGGTTACCGCTATGCAGACGATGGAAGCAAGGAACGGTTTTGCAAGTCCTGCAGTGCCGCTGTGGGAACCATCAGTCCTGCGAAAGCAAAATATCAGAAACAGTAATCAGATTTTGTAGTTTTCAGTAAGGAAGATTGTTCCGAAGTTCGGACAATCTGAAACAAAACAATGGCAATACCAACATTATTAAAACAATATCGTGATGAAATTGTTCCCGTCCTGAAAGACAAATTAGGACGAGCCAATGTGCACTCACTGCCACAAATTGAAAAAGTTGTGATCAGCATGGGGATTGGCTCTGCAAGTCAGGATCGGAAACGGCTTGTTGAAGTCGCCGAGCATATGACTCTGTTGGCCGGACAGAAAGCTCAGATTACACGTGCACGTAAATCAGTTGCTGGTTTCAAATTGCGAGAAGGCCAGGAAATTGGTTGTCGGGTGACTCTGCGAGGCACACGGATGTACGAGTTTCTGGAACGGCTGATTTCACTGGCATTGCCTCGTGTGCGTGACTTTCGCGGCGTAAATCCAAAAGCCTTTGATGGTGCCGGAAACTATAGTCTGGGTTTGAATGAACAAATGGTCTTCCTGGAAATTGATCCGGATTCCGTGCATTATACCCAGGGAATGAATATCACAATTGTGACCACCGCTGCCAACAACGAAGAAGGTTTTCTGTTGTTGAAAGAATTCGGCATGCCGTTTCGCAAGTAGTCGGTTTTGAATTGTCGCTGAATTATATAAAATACCAACCATATAGTAGATTAGTCGGAGAAAAACAGTGAGGGTAGCCAGCTAATGATGACAGACCCTATTGCAGACATGCTGACACGAATTCGTAATGCACTGCAGATTGAACGACCTTATGTAGATATCCCTGCCTCAAAAATTAAAGTGGCTATTGCTGCTGCTTTGCAACGTGAGGGATATGTTTGGGATTACGAAGTCATTGAGGACAGCCCGCAAAATGTGTTGCGAGTGAACTTGAAGTATGGTCCCAATGGCGAACGCGTGATTCAAAGAATCGTTCGTGAAAGTAAGCCTGGACGTCGTGCTTATCAGGATTTGCGGTCCATGCCGGAAGTTCTGCAGGGATTGGGAGTCAGTATTCTCTCAACCAGCAAAGGCGTGCTCAGCAATCGTGAAGCAAAAAAAGAGGGTGTCGGCGGCGAGTTACTCTGTACGATCTGGTAATTTAAAAGTGTATACAGGCTGGCTTGTTACGAGTCATGCATTTAATTTAACTGGAATTTGAACTTATGTCTCGAATCGGTAAAAAACCAATTCCTGTTCCCAGCGGAGTGGAAGTGAAGATTGATGGCGGCTCCATTTCCATCAAAGGAAAACATGGCGAGTTGTCGTTTACATACCATCCTTCCATGCAGGTGGAATTAGATTCGGAAGCTAATGTAGTCAATGTCATTCGTCCTAATGAAGAACGACAAAGCCGTGCTCTGCATGGTTTAACTCGCGCATTGATTGCGAATATGGTTCAGGGCGTTGAAACTCCTTTTGTGAAAAAACTGGAGATTCAAGGTGTTGGTTATCAAGCGACTTTGAATGGTCAGAAGCTGAGTCTCCAGGTGGGATTTGCCAATACGATCGTTCTGGAAGTTCCCAAAGGGGTCACCTGCGAACTTCCCAACAGTACAAACATTGTTGTGACCTCGGCAGATAAACATGCTGTTGGTCAGTTTGCTGCGAATATTCGTAGCGTACGTCCTCCTGAACCTTATAAAGGTAAGGGAATTCGTTATGAAGGTGAATATGTACGGCGTAAAGCTGGTAAAGCCTTTGCTAGCTAATGGCTTTCAACTGCCTGTTTAAGCAGTCTGTTAGCGGTCTGGCCTTGTGGCTGAACTGTTTTTAGAAAATGACGGTAAAATGAAATTAGAAAAAACCCTGAAAAAGCAGAAGAAACGACGTTCGTTCCGTATTCGCAACACGGTTCGCAGAACTGGTCGTTATCGACTCTCTGTTTATCGAAGCAACAATCATATTTATGCTCAGTTGATCGATGATACGGCAGGTGCCACATTGGTTTCCGCCAGCACAAAAGACAAGAGTATTGCTGGTGAAATCAAAAATGGTGGAAACATTGCTGCCGCCGAAAAAGTGGGAAAATTGATTGGCGAACGGGCCGTCGAAAAGGGAATTAAAGAGGTCGCTTTTGACCGTGGACCTTATCGATATCATGGGCGAGTTGCTGCCCTGGCTGATTCTGCCCGACAAGCGGGATTGGATTTTTAATAGAGACAACACTCAATACGGGTTGGAGAAGATACCGTGTCAAAAGAAGGTACAAAGCAAACGCCAGAAACAGTCATTCAAATCCGTCGCTGTGCCTGTGTGGTCAAAGGGGGCCGTCGGTTCAGCTTTACGGCATTGGTTGTGGTTGGCGACAAAGAAGGTCGTGTTGGCTGGGGATACGGAAAAGCCATCGAAGTACCTTTGGCAGTGGATAAAGCCGTCAAACAGGCCAATCGCAGTATGATTCAAGTGCCAATCGTGGAACACACCGTTCCCCACGAAGTCGTCGGACGATATGGATCTGCTCGCGTATTGCTCTTACCAGCTCGTCCTGGTACCGGTATTATTGCCGGAGCCGGTGTGCGTGCCGTTGTAGAAGCTGCCGGCATTACCGATATTTATACAAAGAGTCGTGGTTCCAATAATCCAATCAATGTGGTCAAAGCGACCATTGATGGACTCTCAAAACTGCGAACCCGAGATGATGTTGCACGCTTGAGAGGAGTAGAAGTCTAATGATTATTGATGACGTACACCGCGGAATTAAAAAGAATAAAAAACGGAAACGAGTTGGCCGTGGTCCTGGTTCAGGGCATGGTAAAACTTCGACCCGTGGTCATAATGGTTATGGGAGTCGTTCTGGTTCTTCACGCCGTACCAGCTTTGAAGGGGGACAGACCCCATTAGCGCTGCGTGTCGCCAAGCGAGGATTCAATAACAAACAGTTCGCCAAGAAAGTGGCTGTTGTGAATGTCTCTGCCTTGGAGCAGGCATTTGAAAGTGGTGCTGAAATCACCCCGGAAATTCTGGCTGCCAAAGGTCTGGCAAAAGGACGTTTCGATCAAGTGAAAATTTTAGGTAACGGCGATCTCAGCAAAAAGTTTTCTGTGGCCGCTCACTTGTTTTCCCAGTCAGCTGAAGAAAAAATTCAAGCTGCCGGGGGCACTGTCAGTCGAATTTTGTCATAAGTGGATTCATTCAAGGACTTGATTTCAGCAGTAAAAATACACGTTATTTTCGTTTGAAACGGATCTAAAACAGATCAAACCAAATCTTCTGCTGAATTATGACACAAAGGATCGCTACCCATGCTCGGTAAATTATTAGTTCTGTTCAAAATTCCCGAGCTGCGTAATAAAATCCTGCTGACACTGGGATTGCTGGCCGTCTATCGCATGGGGTTCTGGATTGCCCTCCCTTTTGTGGATCAGGCACAGCTTGCCGAAACGCTCAAAGATTTACAAAGCCAACAAGGCGGACTCGGGCAGGTGATGCAAGTCATCTCTTTGTTCTCTGCTTCTAATATTGGCCAGAGCACAATCTTCGGCCTGGGCATTATGCCATATATCTCAGCTTCCATTATCTTCCAGCTCATGGGGACGGTTTATCCGCCTCTGGAACGCCTTCAGAAAGAAGGCGAAGCAGGCCGGAAGAAAATTAATGAATATACACGGTATGCAACAGTCATTATCTGTCTGGTGCAAAGTTACTTCTGGATTCGAACACTGGCGGGCGGCTTTGGCTCCGGGACCAGTCTGATTCTGGATGGCTATCAGGGCTTCTATTACCAGATCGTGGCGACAATCACCATGACCACCGGTACCGTCTTTTTGATGTGGATCGGCGAACAGATCGACGCCTACGGAATTGGGAATGGGATCAGCTTATTGATTATGGCCGGGATTCTGGCGCGGATGCCTCAAGCGGGCTGGAGCCTGATTGAACCTGCCTTCGAGAAGGGAATCGCACTCGGTACTGATACCGGAATTGACCGGCTGTTGATCCTGGCACTGGTGTTTGTGTTCGTGGTGGTCTGGGTGATTGCGATCACTCAAGGTCAACGACGGATTCCAATTCAAAGCGCCAAGCATGTTCGTGGACGACGCGTTTCTGGCGGTCAACGTCAGTCGCTTCCACTAAGAGTCAATCAGGCGGGCGTGATGCCGATTATCTTCGCATCCAGTCTACTGATGTTCCCTTATTTTCTGTTCCATGCCATCAGTGAGTATTTTCCGACAATCACGTTTTGGGCGATGCTCGATGAAGCCTTCCAGCCAATGAGCCGTGGCTTTGTTTACACAATGTCTTATGTGGTATTGATTTACTTCTTCTGTTATTTCTGGACGGCGATTACATTTAACCCGAAAGATATGGCAGAAAATCTGAAAGATTACGGTTCTTTCATCCCCGGTTATCGACCAGGGGCTAGAACTGCCGCTTATCTCGAACAGGTAATGGTACGAATTACTTATGTAGGGGCAGCGTTTCTGTCACTGGTCGCGATTATTCCGACTCTGGTTTCGACCTGGTTGGGTGTCGACTTCCTGGTGGCGAGTTTTTACGGTGGAACCGGATTACTGATTGTGGTTTCTGTGGTGCTCGATCTGGTCAATAAAATTGACAGCCATCTGGTAATGCGAAACTATTCAGGACTACTTGAGAGCGATCTGTAAAGAATAAACGGGCCAGTCATCGCGAAATTCACCAAAAAAGGGGTGTTTCGCTTGTCGATTCAGGCATGCGACGTTTATAATTTCCTGATTCGCTCCGCTTCGGAAATTGTACAGGTTTGATACGAAGCCGGAGTTTGCTCATTTAATGAGCGTAATTATTTAAATTTACACGAGTTACACTGGGAGAGCAGTTCAGAATTGCTCTTTGTGTTCTCGAAAATCATGAACCAAAGTAATAGAGAAATCGTAGTACGATGAAAGTCCGAGCTAGTGTTAAGCGGATTTGTGAAAGCTGTAAAGTCATCAGACGGAAAGGTCGCGTTTACGTGATCTGCTCTTCCAACCCACGTCATAAGCAGCGACAAGGGTAATCGTCTCGAATTACGTCTTTTTGATTTGATCTCAGTTTTTACATCCAGCGGAGTGAAATAAAATGCCTCGTATTCTCGGTGTTGATATTCCGAATGATAAGCCTGTTTATGTTTCCCTGACCTACTTGTATGGAATCGGAAACGTGACTGCACTCAATATCTGCCACAAATTAGAAATCAATCCTCAGCTCAAAGCAAAAGACTTGACCGATGATGAGTTGAGTCGGATTGTGAATCTGCTGGATACCGAATATTCAGTGGAAGGGCAATTGCGTCGAGCCACACAACAGGATATCGCCCGTTTGCGAGATATTCAGTCCTATCGCGGCATTCGTCATCGTCGTGGTCTGCCTGTTCGAGGACAGAACACGCAAACCAATGCCCGCACACGCAAGGGTGGGAAGAAAACCGTTGCCGGTAAAAAGGGTGTTAAAGACGCCCGACACTAGGCCTCTGCGTTTTGAATACGCCGGACCTGGTTACTACGAACCGATCAGAAAAATAAATAGAATGTCGCTGTAAGTTTCCGCGACGTGATTTAACATCCCAAAATAATGAGTTTCAGTTTCTGAATCCATGCTGACAGAAACATCAGGAGTTGCAGAGTGGCTAAAGTCAAACGAAAAAAAGTGAAACGTCACATCACAAAAGCGATTGCTTACATCAAAGCAACGTTTAACAACACCACTGTCACAATTACCGATCTCAACGGCGATGTGCTTTGCTGGGCCACTGCGGGAACTTCTGGTTTCAAAGGCAGCCGCAAAAGCACACCGTTTGCCGCTCAGAGAGCAGCAGAAATCTGTGCAGAAAAAGCATCCAAGTTTGGTGTGAAAGAGATGGAAATTCGCGTCAAAGGACCTGGCTCCGGTCGCGAAAGTGCGATCACCGGTCTGCAGACAGCGGGCATTGCCATCCGGGCAATCGAAGATATCACGCCGCTGCCTCACAATGGCTGCCGCCCACCGAAAAAACGAAGAGTCTGAATCGTTACGTTGCAGACGATATAAAACAATTTTTGCGTAAGCAAAACAGGTTGGATTACAATAACTCACTAGAATGATGATTGCAAAATCAGGTTCTAATTGCTGTGTTCTTTGGAGATTATTTCAATGCGAATCCGTTGGCGAGGACTGGAATTACCAAGCCGTGTCATCCCTGACCGGGACTCAATGACATCTACTTATGGTATGTTTGTAGCCGAACCATTCGAGCGTGGATTCGGTGCAACAATTGCCAACAGTTTACGACGTATTCTGCTTTCCAGTCTGGAAGGCAGTTCTGTGACGCGTGTGAAAATTCAAGGCGTCCAGCACGAATTCACCACGATTCCCGGCGTCGTCGAAGACATCACCGAGATCTGTCTGAACCTGAAATCATTGATCGTCAAGAACTCCAGCTCTACCTCCAAAACACTGCGGATTGAAAAGCACGAGCGGGGCGTGGTCACCGGCGCTGATGTCATTACCGACGATCAGGTTGAAGTCATCAACAAAGATCTGGTGATTGCCACCATGACCGATGACGTTCCACTCAACATGGAACTGACTGTTGAGAACGGCCGCGGCTACTCTCCTGCTTCAGAACATTCACAGCACGAAGTCGAAGTCGGCGTCATCCCTCTGGATGCGACCTTCTCTCCCGTCGTTCGTGTACGATACCGCATTGAAGATACCCGCGTCGGTCAGCGTACCAACTACGATAAACTGATTCTGGAAATCTGGACCAACGGAACTGTCAAACCAGACATGGCTCTGGTGGAAGCTTCCAAGATTCTCCGGAAGCACCTCAATCCGTTTATTACCTACCGCGAGCCAGGTCCGGAAATGCCGCCCGAAGGTGGTCTCAAGGGAATGCTCGATACAACCGGTTACGCTCCCATCGATCTGGAACTGGAAGAAAAACTGAACCAGAGCTTGGCCGAGCTGAACCTTTCCGTGCGTGCAACCAACTGCCTCGAATCAGAAGGCATCAATACCGTTCGCGATCTGGTTGGCAAGTCGGAAGATCACCTGTTACACGTACGTAACTTCGGGGAAACAACACTGGTTGAAGTTCGCGAAAGACTGAGTCAAATTGGTCTGCGTCTGGGAATGAAAATCCCGAACTCATCATCACAATCGCGTTAATCCTGATTGATTTCGCGTTATCAGAATATAAACAACGAGTCATTTACTCTTAGCAATCAGAAGAATTCAGAGTTAAGACATGCGACACCGAATGAGAGGCCGAAAACTCGGCCGCAATGCATCACACCGTAAGGCTATGTTCCGCAATATGGCGGTAAGCCTCATTAAGACCGTGCGAATTGATGAGGAAGCAGAAAACGCTCCTAAAGTCTCAGGACGGATTACAACCACCGTTCAAAAGGCAAAGGAACTGCGTCCGTTCATCGAAAAGCTGATCACACTGGCTAAGAAAGCACAGCCGCATATTGAAAATGCAGCTCAGTTCGCGACCTCGGCTGATAAGAATTCCAGCGAGTGGAAAACCTGGCGTGAATCGGATCAGTGGAATCAGTGGAACCAGGCCATGGCTCCCGCGCTGAACTATCGCCGCCGTGCATTCGCCGATCTGCGTGATAACGAAGCCGTTGATATTCTGTTCGATGAACTCGCAGAACGATTCGCAGAACGGACCGGCGGATACACTCGCATCGTTCGTCTGGCAACCGTGCGTCTCGGCGATGCCGGAGTGCAGGCCATTATCGAATTCGTCGGCGAACGTGATCGCGTTAAACCAACTAGACGATCCGCCTCACTCGACACCAGCTCTGAAGCAGCCACAGAAGAACCTGAAGCCGCTACGGAAGAAGCTCCTGCCGAGGAAGCAGCAGAAGAATCAGCCGAAACCGCTGCCGAAGCCCCTGAAGGTGAAACTGCAGAAGCCGAAGAAGAGAAAAAAGACGAGTAATTCGTCGCAGCAAAGATTCGGCTTTGCTGAATCCGGCTTTCCCGCTAAAATTCTTAAGCTAAGAGTATTGTCAAATCTGATCATGCTCTTAGCTTTTTTTACGTCCGGAGAAATGATGATCAGCAATGCCCGGCTCAATCCGGACGGCAGGCAGACTACGGCTCGAACGCGAGTCGTTGTAACGTTGTAGCGGAAAGGATTCTGGCGCAGCATGTCTTCAAAGCAACCTTTTAATTTCAGTCATGCGATGTACGATCTGTGTGTCGATATTTCACGTCGGCTCCCGGAATTTCATCACGTCGATATGGATCGTATCGCGGTCGCCTTCGCGCAGGCCCGCCGCAATGTGCCTTACGGCATGCAGGCCAAACTCACGCCGCTCCGATTCGAAAACGGCGATCTTCAGACAACCCGTTACGGACGCAAGTGGACCGTGCAACGCATCTATCAGGATCAACAGGAAATGTTGTATATCCTGACATTTTACTTGCCCCGCTTTCTAAATCATTCGTTGGAAGAAAAACTGATCACCGTCGTCCATGAACTGTATCACATCAGCCCCGCGTTCGACGGCGACATCCGCCGCCTGGAAGGCCACTACCACGTGCATTCACACAGTCAGAAAGAATACGACGCCCACATGGCCGTCCTGGTGAAGCAATATTTAAAACTGAATCCGCCGCCGGCGTTGTACTCGTTTCTGAAATGCCGGTTCTCCACGCTCCAGAAAAAACATGGCGGCGTTGTTGGTCTACAGATCCCGATTCCCAAACTGATCCCCGTCGACGAATCGCGGTCCGCGTAGCGTTTCTCAATGTCACCGTTGATTTCAGGAAGAGGCCGCGCATGGCAACTCGATCACAGCTCGCAAAACAAATCAAAGACTCTGCGCAACTCTCGGGAACATTCACACTCCGTTCCGGCGCCACCTCAGACACATACTTCGATAAATATCTGTTTGAATCCGACCCGGTTTTGTTGAAGCAGATTGCCGAACAAATGGCTGACCTGCTTCCTCCCGAAACGGAAGTACTCGCCGGACTGGAGATGGGCGGGATTCCCGTCGTCAGCGTCTTGAGCCAGGTAACCGGTTTGCCCGCCGCCTTCATTCGCAAAGAAGCCAAAACATACGGCACCTGCAAATATGCAGAAGGCATCGACCTGGCCGGCAGAAAGGTCGTGCTGATAGAAGACGTCGTTTCCTCAGGCGGTGCGATTCTGGACGCGTTGACCAAACTCCGCTCCTCCGACATCGAGCCGGTGTGTGCCGTCTGTGTGATAGACCGCCAGACGGGGGGAGCCGAAGCGCTCCAGAATGAAAATCTGGAACTGCGGTCAGTGCTGACGATGCAAGACATCACAGGCGTTGCATAGGTACCGGGGTGGCTCATGCGAATTCCCGGCTGAACGAATCGCATAGAAGCGTCATTGTTTGTCGCATCTCGGTCCTGTAAACAGCCGGCTCGATTTTTAAGGGTTCCCCAAAAAGCCCCTGTTTTGTAGTGTTTGAACGCTGCTTGACAGTGCCGCGCCGATCCCGAACATGCGGAGATAGCGTCGCGTGCGCGAGCAAACAGATTTTTCACTACTGAAGAAACCGCACCCTGAAGAAATTCGCACCATAAAAGTCCCTGTGTAGAGCCACATTTCTCCAAATTCAGTCCGACTACTTCCCAATGCACCCCATCGCATCGATCGTCTTCAGAAGACATGAGCGACATCTCATGAGAGATCACACTGTGATCAGAGGACTTCATAAGTGGCCCCTTTTCCAATTCCAACTTTCCCCCGTCGCGGCCTTCCCCAAGATACAACGCCACCACAGTCAGCCAGCAAACCCACCAGACAAAAACAGAAACTGCATCCATGACAAAAACTCATCCTGCAAAAAACAACGCCATCCCCAAAGAGATCCAGAACAGGCCCGGCTTAAAAAAGCAACCTCTCCCGGAAACGAGGAAAACCTTCCTCTAAGGAACCGGCAAAGAATCATACCCGAGTGTCACGAAGCAGGGGAGCTACACATCGCGAACCGAGGTGCATGAGTCAGCACCATCAGCAATAGAAAAAACAGAGACGCATTTCCGAAGCGATCAGGCAGGATATCAGAAACAGCTCCAATTTGGTTCCGGACACCTTCATCTGTCCGGCAACGGAAATCGATGATGTTTCTTCCTCCGGCATCGATTAGAATGGAATCAGGTCGAAAGCCACTTACGAACGAAGATCAAGTACACGGAACTTTACAGATGTCTGAAATGAAACTGTTTCAGCGTTTTTCCTGGAAGCTGCTTAAGCATAAAGCTGTAATCACTTTTTTGCTGTTCGTCCTGCTCATCTACACGGCTGTCTCTTACACGTTTCTGGGTTACTTCGTCCCCGGTTGCGTGTTGTGGAGACCGCTCGAGTCCAAGGCAACATATCTCATTCGGTCCATTCTGTTTCTGAGTCGCGAATTCAAACATTCGCCGGACAGGTACCGTGCGTACGTGGATGAATTAAAAACTTTGGAATGGGTCAATGTCAGGGGAGAGCTGATGCCCCGTTATCTGAGATGCTCTCCGTTTATCGGTTCCCGTTCCATGTTTTGTGAGAAAGACATGGTTCGTCTCTGGCCCAGGGAGTTGAAGGCGGAATGCGAAGCGATCATCGCGAAACAGGAGCAACACCCGACGTTGACGGAACGCGAGTACTTGAACATTCTCTATTTACACTTCGATCTGTGCAGCAGCACGCATCCACGAATGAAGGAAGTGGTCTCAGGCAGTGATGCCAGCGAAACCTGTCTGAGAATCAGGGAGATTGTCAATCAGAAACCCTTCAACAAGGACGATTACATTTATAACGATTACATCATTAGGATGAAAAGCCTCATAGAAGATGTCTGCCCCACCGCAGTGGAATCGATGGGGAGCGCACCCGCCAGCGTATTACTCTCGATCTATCTCATCCGCCTGCAGAAGCTGGAATCAGGCACCCCCAAACCACCCGCGCAGGTAACAGAACGCATCTGGCAGCTGATCAGCCGTCTCTCCGAATTGGACGAATCAGAAACGATCACCATTGAGAACGAAGCCGGTGTCACCAGATTTGTCGTGGCAAAGACAGGCGAAGTGATCGCCGAATTAGAGAACAACAGACAGTAAACGCCCACCAACCGGGTAGCCCCGAATGCAATTCGGGGTGAGCGCAGCGAACAGGAAACCGTCAGAGTACTCCTTCGAACGCTCCTTCGAAAACCCCAACCCTCCAGACAAAGTCCCGGGTGCCATCTGTCGGCTTGCCCGACAGTGCTCAGCTGACCCACGCCCCAAACAAATTGACATCAGCCCCCCACCCCCACATAATCAAATTCATAAACCATCCTCCGTCACAAAAAACGCAAAGCTCGCTCACATGAACACACCCCTCCTGAAATTCGCACTCCTCATCTGCCTCCTGGTCATCACCGCCCCCAACTCCCTTCGCGCTGCACCCCAAACAGAAACCTACGGCCCCGCGCTGACTCCCCAAAAGGTCAACGGGATCGGCGCCTGCCAGGCCGTCGCTGTGGCAGGCAACCGCCTCTATGCCACCGGGCGCGGCAAGTTCCATGTGCTCGACATCTCCCAGCCCGAAAAACCGGTCCCGCTCGGCGAACTCTCCGGCCTGGGCAATACCCGCCAGCTCGTGATCAAAGACAACATCGCCTATATCACCGCCCGCCAGGATGGACTCTGGCTCGTCGATGTTTCCGATGCCAGCAATCCACAACTGCTGAGCCACTACGACACCGTTGAAATGGCCACCGGCATCTGTGTCTCCGGCTCTCTGGCCTTCGTCGCCACGCGGCAGTACGGCGTTGAAATCATTGACGTCTCCAACCCCCGCGCCCCGCAACATGTCAGCATGCTGAAAACGGGCGAAGCCCAGTCCTGCTGGTCCCGCGACGGCATCCTCTATATCGGCGACTGGGCGCCCCGGAAACTCGTCATCGCTGACGTCCGCAACCCGCGTCAGCCTAAGATCATCAGCGAAGCCCCTCTCGACGGTTTTGGCGACGGCGGCTGCCTCCGCGGAAACTATTGCTTCGCCGCCACCGGACACCATTCGCGGGCGAGCCGCGATGACGGCAAAGGGCACGGACTCGAAATCTTCAATGTCGCCGATCCCGAAAAGCCGACCTTCGTCTCCCGCGTCAAGTTCCCGGCCTCCTATCACATCACGAACGACATGTGGACCGCCCGCGTCGCCGGCGATCACTGTGTTGTCGCTGATACCTGGAACGGACTCTTCGTCGTCAACATTCACGACATGAAACAACCACGGATCGTCGCCCACGCTGTCCTGCCGCCCCGGTTAAAGAGTGACGACACGCCCGACCCCGTCGGCGGCATCGCCCTCGGCAAGGGAGTGATCTACGCCGCCGGCATCTTCACCGGACTCTACGTCGTCCCCGCGCCCGGTCTCGCCACTCCGGTCGTCCCCGAACAGGACCGGGCACCCGAACTGAAAGCCGCTTCAGACCAGGCCGGCGATCCCCGTTTCCTCACCTACCAGCCCGGCGGTCAGGTCCGTTCTGCGACCGTCGTGGGCGACATCGCCTGGGCCGCCTGCGGCAGTGCCGGAATTCATGCGGTGCAGCTCGGCAAAACGCTGGAGTCGGTCAGCGTGACCAAAGGTAAAGGCGAGGTCATGCACCTGGCCGTCTCCGGTTCGCGACTCTACGCCGCCGAGAACGACGCCGGGCTCGCCATCTACGACATCGGCCCCGAATTGAAACTGACCGAAATCGGTCGCCTCAGGTTGAAGAACCGCAATGTGAAACAGGTCGCCTGTCCCGCCCCCGGGCGGTTCGCCTTATACCACTGGGGCAGCTCCGCCGTCGAGATTGCCGACCTCCAGGATCCGGCCCACCCCCGTGTGGTCTTGAAGGATTCGCAGGTCGGCCTGTTCTACGGCGATCAGCTGGTCCCCGAACTGTTGGGGGGCCGTTACCTGGTCGCCTACTGGCACCGCAGCGGACCAGCCTGGTACGACGTCTCCGGCGAGAAGCCCGTTTACCAGGGCAACACACCCGACGAGCGGCGTTACAGCTTTACTGACGGTGCCTGTCTGCTGGGCGACCAACTGCTGCTCGTCAAACACGGCAAGCTGCAACTGTTAAACCCCGGCGACCAGCGCGAAGTCAGCCAGCTGCCCGCCATCACAGTCCCCGGCCATCGTCTCCGCGGCCGCCCCAGCACCAACGGCAAACAACTGGCCCTCTCCCGCCGCCCCGATCAACGTGTAGAACTCTTCGACATCACCGACCTCCAACACCCCAAACCCGTCGACGAATATGATCTCAAAGGCCACCCCGGTGCCTGCCGCTTCTGGAACAGCCAACTCCTGATCCCCGCGGGATATCAGGGGGTGTTGCTGGAACGAAAACCGAAGCCCTGAGAGGTGTACTTCCAAAAAAATTAGCTACCTCAAAATTCTATCCTAGTTTCGCTGGGTGGTTTTTTTGGGCTTGCTCAACGGTGTGAAAGAATTGACCTCTGCGGGAAAGTCAATCGTTTCCTATCGCCTCTACGATGGTGGGATCTCAGCGCTCCATCTGATGAATTCAATCAATTATTGTTTGAATGGCGAATTAGCAGTGGTATACATATGGGTTTGTGCGTATGTTTGTACCTGTAGGGGGGAGGCTTGGTTTTACATTTGACGTTTTTCAAGCCGTTATTCTCAGTTAATTATATGGTTAAAAGACTTATGTCAAAACGAAAATCATTCTTGGACATTACACAAAAATGGTCAGTATCAATGGATTCAGTTTTCAATGATATTGTTCATCTGCCTATTTGTGATAGGAGTGTTTTTGAAGACAACAATATGAGACCATTAGGTTTTCAATTTAACAAAGTCCGAAGTGAAATTACTGAGTTTGGTCGCGCCGATTTTACTGAAGGTTACAGCGAAGGTGATCAAATAATATCCGCAGATGATAAAGTACTACTTTACTGCTTCCTGCATATGAGGGGCCATTTTTGGTCGACATACGCTAATGATCTGCCCCTACGGACGGTACCAGTTGTAATGTTACAATTTTAAGTTGTTATCAGTGTCCGTATTTGCCAGTTGGAGCGTAGCGGAAGCTGGCAAATACGGGGCAATTGTTTCCGGGGCCGGTGGCTGATAGCCCAGCGAACTATGCGGCCTGATCGTATTGTATTCTTTTCTCCATCGTTCGATCAACACCTTCGCCTCCAGCAAAGTATCAAACATTTCTCCATTCAGCAGTTGGTCCCGCAAGGTTCCATTGAATGATTCCACATATCCATTCTCCCACGGACTTCCCGGCTTAATAAACAGAGTCTTCACATCGACACGTTTTAGCCACTCCCGCACTTTCTTTGCCGTGAACTCGGCTCCGTTGTCACTGCGAATGTAAGCCGGGGTTCCACGCAGAATGAACAGGTCGCTAAGTCGCTCCAAAACGTCTTCACTGTTGAGTCTGCGAGCGACATCAATCGACAGACATTCTCGACTGTATTCATCCATGATCACCAGCATCCGAAAACTCCGGCCATCAGAAGTCCGGTCCTGCACGAAGTCATAGCTCCACACATGGTCTTTGTAACGAGGACGCAGTCGAACACAGGAACCATCATTCAACCACAGTCGCCTCCGTTTTGGCTGTTTCTTAGGCACTTTCAGTCCTTCACGTCTCCAGAGTCGTTCAATTCGTTTGTGATTCACTTTCCACCCTTCCAGACAAAGTATCCCCCAGACTGTCCGATAACCATAACGGCCATACTGTGTTGCCAGTTCAATCATTCGTTTTACCAGTCGAGGTTCGTCATCAGGTATATAAGGCTCCCTTCTCTGAGTAGAACGAGGTTGCCCCAACACGCGGCAGGCCCGGCGTTCTGAAACGATATCAGGCCCCAGGGTATTACGAACATAACTAACAGCCTGACGTCTCTTGACCGGGCTCAAAAGTTTCCCGAAGCGGCTTCTTT
Source organism: Gimesia alba (assembly GCF_007744675.1). NCBI lineage: Bacteria > Pseudomonadati > Planctomycetota > Planctomycetia > Planctomycetales > Planctomycetaceae > Gimesia > Gimesia alba. The sequence continues at coordinate 7,133,515 of NZ_CP036269.1, read as the reverse complement.
CAAGATTGCCTTATCCAGTTCCGCATCTGCCAGCAGCCGCTTTAAGCGTGCATTTTCCTTTTCCAGGTCTTTGAGTCGTTTGGCCTGGTCGGTACGGATTCCACCGTATTCCTTACGCCAGCGGTAGTAAGTCTGATCGGTGATTCCCAGTTGTTTGCAGACCAGGCCAATCGTCTTACCATGAGCCAGTTCGACTTCCGCTTCACGAAGGTTCTGAATAATCTGCTCAACAGTAAATCGTTTTCTCGGCATTTCTCACTCTCCCTAAACAAGGCCCAAAATCGAAATGTTACCACATTTCAGGTGGACGCGGTTAAGGGGGCTAGATCACTAATTTACGAATGTGGAAGAAATATTTGTCAAAGGCGTTTACTGATTCCAATGTGTACTTTGTAGATATTGGATGTGGGCCTGGTACATCGGGACTCGCTTTTGCTGAATTATTTAAGGAAACACCATTTAGATACGTTGGCATAGATTTATCAAACAGTATGCGAAAAAAAGGCAAAACTTTACTTAATGCACTTAACGAGAAAACTAGCCATCAAAACATACTTAAAATTTATTTAACAAAAAGTATAGAAAAACTACCTGAGAACTTTCCTAAAAAAGCGGCGATAATATTCAATTTCTCCTTTTTCTTTGGTAGTAAATTTCTCAATAACGACTTATTAAAAACGTATGCAGAGAAAATCCTCAAAATTGTAAAAGGTAAAAATCAACCACGTGTGTTTATAAGTTACACTAATTCTCAATACTTGACTCATAGTAAGCGTTATTTTGAGTTTCTCAAATTACTTGGATTTGAGCAATCAAATGAAGAATTTATATCAGATTTGCAGAAGGTCACTATTAGTTACTACACTCGTAGAAAACTACTAGCTACTAAGAAGGATGAGACATTCTACAGAGAACTATTTGAGATGACTTAATTGATGAAGAATAAGCAACTACTACTATTTTCAGATTATGACAAATTATCAAATCAAATTCATCGCAACTATCTAAATGTCCCGGGTTTGATTTATTACGAAAGTTTTCTCGCGCCATCAGAACAGATAATTTGTCTTGAGACGCTCGATTGTCATACATGGCTAGGGGACCTTAAACGTCGAGTTCAACATTATGGCTACAGATATGACTATAAGGCTCGTCGTGTAGATCCATCTATGTATGTAGGACCATTGCCACCATTTGCAGCGAAGATTGCAGAGAAACTCGTTTTAACTGGCTTAGTATCTAAGAAACCAGATCAATTAATTATCAATGAATATAGACCAGGGCAAGGAATTGCTCCTCATGTAGATTGTGAACCTTGTTTTCAAGATGAAATTGCTACCATAAGTCTTGGTTCAGTTTATGAAATGGAACTGAGCGAGATCTCAACAGGGATCACGAAAAAAGTTGATCTTGAATTAGGAAGTTGTCTGGTTTTTACAGGTTGTTCTCGTTACGCCTGGAAACACGGGATTAGGCCACGTCTAACCGATAGAGGACGGAAGAGGGCGCGTCGCGTATCTCTGACATTCAGGAAAGTGATATTGGATGAGCGAAATAGAAAAGAGGTAGATGGTTAGATTATGCACACGAAGAGTCTAAGTAAGTAAGCAAGAAATCATACAAACAAAAATACTTTTCGGGTCATTGGATCAGAAAAGTCTTTAAGAGCATACCGTGGAAAACATTAAATATCACTTCTATCCTCGTACGGAACCACCACCCAGATTTGTAACTCAAATCATTAGAGGTTGTCTCATAACGTCAAAAAAAGTGAACGGTTTGGCGCGTCTTTTGCATGAAGTGTTCTCCTGAAAGGAGAATTTCTTATGTATATGACGCTGGTCTGGTGGCCCAAACGAAAACGGGTTTCCACAAAAACAGCGTCCAGGACGGAACGCCCGGTCGTTTTGACCGATAAACAATGGTCTTTAGTCGCAAAACTGTTTCCCTGGACTCCCCCTTCCAAAAAGGGAGGACGTCCAAAAGCCCATCCACGAGATTGCCTGGAAGGCATTCTCTGGATTTTGGTGACAGGAGCACGATGGAAAGATTTACCAAGAGAGTATCCCTCAAAAGCGACGTGCCATCGACGTTTCCAGCAATGGACGATCGAAGGGCGGCTCTTATCTGCCTGGCAAATCATCTTGGAACGAATGGATGATGCTGGCCAGATTGATTTCTCGGAAACCTTTGCTGATGGCACTTTTGCCTCGGCAAAAAAAGGGGTAGAAGAGTTGGCCCGACTCGTCGTGGCAAAGGCACAAAGGTCATGATTTTTGTCGATCGTCACGGGACACCTGTGGCGATCGACACAGAATCGGCCCGTCGTAGCGAAGTCAAGCTGATCGAACCGCTGCTTGAAAAAATCACATTGCAAAATCGACAACCCGAGCGACTTGTTTATGACAAAGCCGCCGATTCGGACTCGTTGCGCAAACGGCTGATGGAAAAGAATATCGATCTGATCTGCCCGCATCGAAAATCGAGAGTCAAACCGCCGACGCAAGATGGTCGAAAGCTTCCACGCTTCAAACGACGTTGGATTGTGGAACGCAGTATTGCCTGGCTCCACAACTATCGTCGCATTGTCACGCGCTGGGAATATCACGATTACCTCTACGAAAGCTTTGTAATTCTTGGGTGTTTATTTACACTATTAAAAAGGTTTTGAGATGCCCTCTAGTGCCTTTGAGAAACACTTACCAGAAATATCGACGGTCAATTTAAAAAAAGGACTCACTAGTGACGAAGTACTCACAAAAATACGTCCCGATTTGATTGATATTGGCTTTGAAGTTGAGAGTGGTAAGTCTCGAGATCAAAAGATTGAACGTCCTGTGTTTTATGGTGAGCAAGGACAACCAACTCTAAAGTATGAGATAGATGCATATCATGCTGGTTGGCGATGTGGTCTTGAAGTGGAAGCCGGGAGAGCTTGGATGGGAAATGCTGTTTATCGTGATCTAGTTCAAGCCATGGTCATGGTTCAAGTAGATATTTTGTCACTCGCAGTCCCACTTAGTTACAAATATAAATCTGGTGGTCGAGAGACTTCAAGCAGTGATTTCTTCAATACAAGGAATGTTGCAGAGGCATTGTTCGGACATTCTCGATTTGCGTTGCCATATAAATTATTACTAATCGGTTATTGAGAAGGATAAACTCAAGGTCCCATAATCTATTATTTTGGTTTTACATCCATAAATAGCAAATTAATCTGAAACTAAAGTGGGTTCATTTTATTCTTCGGTCGTTAGCTAAATGGGAATCTCCCAGGTATGTATTCGCTATTAAGTTCTTGAAGATATTCTGTTTGTTTTTTTTCAAGTTTATCTAAATGATCAAAATTAGAAGGTAATGCACGACGTTCAACTTCCAACATATACCAAGACACTGCATACAAAAATTTACGAGCCATTGCAGCAGTAATCCCCACACGAGTGCCTTCGTTTCCCTTCCACCAAGGACATCCTCCTATAAGTTTTTTATCAACAATACCATCGTTGTGAGCAATGCAATTTCGTAAACGACTTAGATGATAGAGTTCATCCCGAACCGTATCGTCCACTGGTCCATCATAGCCAAGAGAAGACAATACAGCTTCAAAACGTCCTACACCAGACTTAAGAGCCCCAGTACAATTTGCCTCAATTAATTCATAAAGATAATCTGCTTGCTCTTGGTTCGTCGTGTTAAGGAAATCAACGATAGGAGCTTTCAGTTTAGAGAATTCTTTACGCTGACGGACTTCAGGAACGTGTTCAATTACGTGACAGGAAATATCACGGATATAAGCTTCAAGGATTGACCAAAGTCGGATTGCAACCAAAGCATAGAGATCGTAGAAGTTCGGCGACTGCTCTTCAGCGTACTTCTCAAGAGGACTGGTGGATGGCTTCTCCTTAGCGATCGTCTTTAGAACAGGTATGTAATCACGTCCCAAACGAGCAACTTCAGCAAGCAACTGAAGGCGCCCAATTGCGTGCGCGTGTCTAAGATGAATCGCACTTATCGCATTGAGATGATTAGCGGCATTAGTTTTAGTATCGATGGGTTCTAACTCCCTGAAAATCCTGCATTGCAGTCTAACTTTATCTTATGGGATTGCGAATGTGTTTCTCAGAAGGAAGAAATGTAGCTGGACTTTATTGCATCCGAAATCTTCTATTTCATCCTTACTATAACCCTTTGAAGTATTCTGGTTGACCAATTGGTTGCATATTATTCAGATCCCAGCCAAACAAAATTAGATTAATACCAGAGTGTAACTGACTATTTACTTTGACCCCCTTAATTCCATGGGAAATCGCTGTTTTTGCAATAAACTGAGTAAGCAAATATGGCTCTGGATTTCCTTTTTTATTTTGCTGGACCAGCCCATCGCACCATAGTAATCCAGCAAACAAATCTGGTATCCATGATTTTCGAAACGAATCCGTTCGCAATGAAGGAGCTACTAGATCCACAATCGTATCAATTTTTGTAAGGTCGAATTGGAGAACCCAGATCTCCTCACCTAGCTTTTGATACTTCTCTGCTTCTGCAACAGCAGACTCTCGGTTCGATGCTAAGTAAAATGTAGGTTGGCCTGGGCTATTAAATCTCCCGTTACTCTGGGATGGTTCTGTTCGTGGAGAGAGTCGTTTAACTATTGGAGGACAATCACATTCAGGAATAGATTGTGCTCGCCACCAATGTCCTGATACTTCACATGTGGGAAATAATTCAAGCTGCTTGAATATTTCTTTACCAACATCATGCTTGGTTGCAATCTCTGGAGAGTGTTTTAAGACGTTAACAAATTCGTTGATTCGCTGATTATTTTCAGCAGCCCAATAACCGAATCTCTCTCCGGCATACTCATCGACTTGGATCTCAGGCGAGTCGATAACAATCAAAGTACATAGGTCGAGTTTATTTCCACAACTACAGGAGAGAAAGTGTGTTGTATCTTCACATAATTCCGCTGGAACGTAATTTTCTTCAAGAAATTCACCAAGTGACATATAACTATTCATAGCTTCATGGTATTGGCAAATCTCGCAACCATTAATGCGATCTCCCAACTCATTTGCCCAGCTTTCAGGATTTTTATCTCTCGGAATCATTATTTTTTACCTGAGTATTCTGTCACCCGTTTTGAGCCCAATCCTACAAACAATTGTAACTCACTGAAGGAGTAAAGTCACAAAACTCCTTTATCAAATCTATCTATTCTCTTATGTCGTCGGGGTTTCTGTGTTTCAAATTGTTGTTTTATAGGAAGTCACCATTGAGACGTTGGGAAATATCAATCCTGATATTTCTATTTGTTTTCGACCTGATTAAAATAAAGATTTATAGCAGAGTGTGGGTGTAACCGTAGTGTCTGCAAACGCTGACACTAAACCTATCACATCGGTTCATTAAATCCCCACCCCAAATTCCCTCCCCACAGTTGCCACCCGCCCCAATTTCGATTCTCATAGAACCACAGACACAATAATTCCCCCAGTCAGAAACCACGTGGCGACGCGTTGCCCCGTGCGTCTCTGCCTGCCCCCTGTTAATCGACTCCGCCTGAGGAACCCTATGATGCAGCTGTTACGGTCCACGTTGATTCTGTCTCTGGCCCTGGTCGCCTGCAGTCCTGACCTGTTGGCTCAGCAAACCGCAAAATTCGCTCCGGTGAAACCCGCCGGCGATCCGGCCACCTTCGGTGCGAATATTCAGCGGACGATGACGTTGCTGGCGACCAGTACGCCGGAGAAACGGAATCGGGTGCGGATTCTGTTTTATGGTCAGTCTGTGACCCGCAATCCGTGGTGGCAGGATGTGGCGGATGACCTGCGTCAGCGGTTTCCGCACGCCGACCTTGAAATCGAAAATCGGGCCATTGGCGGTTACGGAGGGCCGGTGCTGATCAACACCGCCGAATTTGATCTGTATCCTTTCTACCCGGATCTGGTGATCTTTCATGTCTGGGCCGGGGTGGAAAGCGGTCACCAGGAAAAAATCATCCGCCGCATCCGTCAGCGGACGACCGCTGAGGTTTTGCTCTGGACCAGTAATCTGCGGTGGCCGAAGACGGTGCCGCCGGACGGCGACCCGCAACATCCCGACGTGCTGGCCAAAGACGCGCAGGATCAGGCGATTTCCGATCTCTACCATCGTCTGGGGCGGGAACTCGATTGTGAAGTGGCCGACGTGCGGACCGGTATGCAGGGCTATCTGAAAAAAAATAACCTGGTGGTGAAAGACACGCTCCGCGACACGGTGCACCCGAACAAATTAGGGAACTTCCTCATCGCCGAACTGGTCAAGCCGCATCTGCGTTATGATGCCGGTTTTCCTGATGACAAATGGAAAGACCTCGTTACCGATGTCCCCGTAAATGACCCGCGTGTCCAGCACAAAGACGACGGCTCTCTGACGCTGAAGTTTAAGGGCAACCGCATCGACGTGATCGCGGCTCCGGGAGACGCGGCCCAAGCAGCCGTGCTGCTGGACGGGAAATCTCCTTCGCGGTTCCCGGAGCTCTATTATCACACGCGTCCCAGCCCGACGCCGGTCGCGGGACGTCCGGCTTTCAATCGCATCGATCATCGGGCCCCGCTGCAGGTGGAAACCTGGACCGCGCGCATCCTCGAATGCGATCTGGAAAAGGATGTGTTGCGGTATGAAGTCAGCGGTTCCCAAACGGGCCCCGACGGCACGGGCGATCACAAAACACGTTTTGTTTCCAACTCCGGTCGCGTGGTGATTGAACCCCGGATGTGGATGGTGAACTGGTCCCTGCGTTATCGCAAACAGAGTCTGCCGAAAGATTATAAGGTCACCTGGGAAACCAAACCTCTGTTTGTGGACGTCTGGGAATCGCCGACGGTCACAGACCCTGCCAAAGAATATTCCACGATGCTCGCGCAGGGCATGAAAAACGGCGACCACAGTCTAACCCTCACGCCAAAGGCCAAAGGCAAACTGCCGATCAAAGCCTTCCGGATCTACCGACCGCCGTTGAAAGTATCCACCCCGGAATAAAGGGGGGCGTGAAAAAAGTGGCAGGTTCATTTATCTTTGAAGCTGATACTTCCATTCTCTCAAATCCAGGGTTCATTCCACACCGGTGTCTCAATATCGGGCAGGAAGAAGGCGGGGATGCCGTCGCAGGTGGCGAAGGCAGTTTGGGGGCCGCATTGTCTGGCGAGGTTTTGGGCGATGCGGATGATGAGTGTGATGTCGCCGTGAAAGCTGAGAGACGGGCTTTGGTTTTGGGGATGGAGTCGTTCGATGCTGACGGATTCCTTCGGGCTGGTGTGGGTGCCGGCGAAGGCTTGGTTCATGACGGGATCGGCGGACTCGTATTCCCAGTCAACCGTTTCGATTGAATCGACCTGGGCGTGGAAGTCGTCTTCCGTGCCTTTTATCTGGAATGTGAAGCCGTCCAAGGATTCCAGTACCGCGGCGAGCTCGGCTTTGGTGACTGACCGCCCGTGGGGCGTCTCCAGCGAAATCGGCACGCCGCACTGCTGTCCCCATTCGAGAAATTCTTGTGTGACCGGGGCAAGAATGTAGCTGAAACTCATGCGGCATTCCCATTACTGGATGGTTGGATGACCAGACTCTTGTTGAGAGGAATGAGTATTGTATGTGGTCGTTAAGGCGTGTTTCAAGTTTTGTCTTGATGAGTGACCGAACGCGGTACTTGTCGGGTATATTGTCCTGAGCACTGTTGGCAAGCCGATGGTGCCATCGAACCGTGAATCGCTTTGCACAGCCGGTCGAGCCAGGCCTACCCAAAATAGTGGATAGGTGTGTTTTCTTTTCACCGTTGGGCAAGCCAACGGTGCCACCCACCGTGGCACATGGATGTGTTGTCTGGAACTGAAAATCGAAACTGTTCGTTTTTATTACTACGAAAGCGTACCTACTGTGAGCAGAATGGCGCTAGCCACCGTTTTTGTACCAGGAAACCGACCACAACAATGGCGGCTAGTGCCGACCCGCTCATGGTTTGTGAACGGATCGCTTCGAACAGAATCCGGGCTGTGGTTCATGGTTCTTTATCTACCACGAAAAGCACGAAAGGGCACGAACGGTTTATTGTGGTTCCGTTCGGAGATTTAGACAGCGTTGTGTCTCGACAGGCGGGCGAGCACATAGACTCGCCCCTACGAGGAAGTGAGATGTCACATCAAGGTCGGAATGGATGAACGTCTTTTTTATTTCTACCGTTATTCGATGGCACTTTCGCAATCACTCTTGCTCAGTTAAAGTCGAATCTTGAGAAACGAACATCGCTGGAACTGATTTGAGGTTTGCAGAATGCGGGAACTGAAACTGATTCAGATTAACGAATATGAATTAAGTGATCGCCAACGGTCTCAAATTCTGTCACTACTCAATGATTGTTTTCCCGGCTATTTCGAAGAACGGATTTTCTTTAAACAGATGTCGCAAGAAAGGCTCTTAGCCTATTCTGACGGAGACCTCGTCGGACATTTGGGGCTTGAGCATCGCGCGATCAGGATTGGCGATCAATGGGCTTCCATCTTTGGCATCGTCGACCTGTGTGTCAAAGAAGAAGCACGACGACAGGGAGTGGCGACGGAATTGCTGAGAGCGGTCGAGGAAAAAGCAGCCGCAAACGGCATCCACTTTTGTTTGCTGTTCGCCGATGAGCACAAACTGTATCAGAACGCTGGTTACACATTATTTCAAAATGATTGTGTCTGGTTCGGAATTGATGAAGGTCACAGTATTGGGTTGATCAAACGGAAATTGACGGATTGCATGCTGGTAAAGCGAATCTCTGGAGACATTCCCTGGGATGAAACACATATCGTCGATCTGTTGGGGCATCTGTTCTAAATCGAGCGGAAATTATTGGGGGCGTGAATTGCTTTGCACGGCCGGTCGGGCCGGACCGTGGCATACTGGTTTTTTCTTGGTTCAGTTGGTTTTCTTTTCACCGTTGGGCAAGCCAACGGTGCCACCCGACGTGGCACACGTTTTTTACTACCATGAAAAGCACGAAAGGATACGAACGGTTTATTGTGGTTCCTATTGGAGAGTCAGGCCAGATTGAATCTCACCAGGCGGGCGAGCACTTAGACACGCTCCTACCATAAAATTGTTGTTTTCTATTTCAGCGCATGCGAAAGCCGATGATTCTTTCACCCGGTTAGAATCATCGGCTTTGCTGGTGGGTAGTTTTGGATTCTGCTGGTTGATCAGCGAATCATGTTTTCTCTGATTTCTTATTCGGACTGTGGTCCGGCACAGCGGATCAGGTGGTCGTGGTCGATGTAAACGACTTCTTTGGTCTGATCGGTGTTCGAGAAAGGAACGGGCCAGTCTGAACGGATTGTTTTGTCGTAGTACACGGTGCACTTGTAGTGACAGTGGTGCTGGCGAGCAGGTCCGACCATGGGGTAGAAGCGGCATTCGCCAATGCGGTCTACAATAGGTTCGACCACCATGCGGACGTTATTGCGAGTCGTTTCTGCCAGGAACCAGACTCCGCCACCAGTTTTATCTGGCAGTGCTCTGATGACTTCATCAGGACTGGGAGGATCGAGACAGAACAGGGGAGCGTGTTCGCCTTCGACCGGATCCAGGATCTGGACTTTGTCGTAGCGTTCTTCTTCCCAGTATGTGTCTTCAATCAACTGTGACCAGTAGGCCGTCACAGGGATTAAAGGAGTGGTACGCCAGAAGACTGAGCCGGCGTAGGTCACTTCGATCGCACCTTTGAGCAGCGTACAACCGCTGGCATTCATTGTTAACAAGCAGGCACAGCCCAAAAGCAAAGCACGGCTGAATTGCTTCCCGATTTTGAACATCCTTCTTCCTCCGGGTGATTTTAACGAAGTTGATTTCAAAAGGAGAACTCCGTTTTCAGTGTTAGAGAGCATCTTGCTCTGGTAAGGAGATGTCATGTTCTGTCTCTTGGCATCCTGCCTGTTTCGCAAGAACATGATTCCATATTCTTCTTATCGGACTGTCTGTTCGACAATCTTGTGAGAATTTGACGATTTTAACGATTTAAAGGATAAATCTTGTGCTGAGTGTTGTTGGGGGAAAACGCGACTCAAGCCGCGGCTTCCGCCTATAAAAAAACCTTCCGGATGAGAGTTTCATTCCGGAAGGCTGTGTTATCTGATCCGTAAGCTGGTGATTACCAGTTTTTCGGATTCATGAACCACCACCAGCGATCGGTGCGTGGTCGGAAGTTTAATTTCCAGGATCCATCATCCCATTCGAGTTGAGCCTGTCGCCATCCCAGTGGAACTTGTGGGTAGGGATAGAATGGCCCGATGTAAGGGAATGCACTCGCACTGTATTGGCTTGGGTAGGCAACCTGTGCATAGTTTGGATAGTTTGCATAGGTCGGCCAAGCTGTTTCAGGCAGGTGAGGACTGTTGTAAACATTGTTTGCTCCCCCAATTCCAGGTTGAGGCGCCATTTGAGGTGCCATCTGTGGAGCTCCGGCTGGGCCGGGGTGAGGAGCCTGGTAGTTCATGTAGTTAGTTGGTTGAATCATGGAGGCCTGTCGGGGAGCTGCCTGCATCAGTTGCAGACGGTTTTCCACCTGTCGGACACCTGGAACCCGCTGGGCGATTTGTGTCGCCATTTGCTTTTCCTGAGGGCTGCCGATGGCTCCCTGAAGAATCGCAGTTCCATTTTTGAACCGAATTTCCACATCATGAGCTGAGGCCAGAGCTGGTCCCAACGCTTTTGCCAGCTGTTCTGCCATTTGCTGATTGTTCGCAGCACGGGCAGGAGCAGCCTGATAGGAAACAGGTTGAACGTTTGAACGTCGATTTTCAACCGATTGTTCAAACTGTGCCTGTTTCAGTCCACTTTTCAGAAACGGATCAGAAGCAGAGGCCTGAGTGATTTCCGCTGGTTTGCGGAACGGATTCAGACTTGATTTTCTAGATTCGGTTCCCAGAGTCGGCACCTGTCTTTGAGCCACATCCATGACTTCCAGTTGGTTGTCAACGCGAGAGACGCCGTCGATTCTTGAAATCAAGCTGGTTGCCTGAGCTTTTTGAGCGGCAGTCGGAATTTTACCCGAAAGTACTGCGACCCCTTTATTGTACTCGATTTCCATGTTGTAACCGGTCAGCCGGGCTTTTCGCAGAACGTTGGCAATTTCATTTGCCACTTTCTGATTGTTAGTAACACTGCCGGATACAGCGGTCGAACTAGACTGATCAGATTTCTTGCTGAAGAAATCCAAGGGTCCGGCCATTGTGATACCGGGAGTCACCGCCATGATCCCCAGCGTTAAGACCCACTTACGATACCGTTTCATGAACAACTCCGTTCCCAATTGAGTTTTGTGTTTTCGTCCATTACATCAAAGCTATATCAATTGTCTGGTTCACACGGTGAGTCATTCCTGCTGCGCAAACGAAACAATTAGATTGCTATCATGATTGATCGGTCATCGAGGTCCGGTTAAATAAGTTATTCTGATTATTTCGAAGAAATTGGTTAAATGTTCTTTATGGCTGCAGGGGGATGGACGTGGTAAGTTACTATTATATATAAAGATAGTGCTGATTTTAGTCTTTTGAATTTGTTGACAGACAGAATCGAGCACTGGAGCGTGGCTTGGTGGGAATGTGTCTGTATGTATATGGTTGGTTCAGTCAGAGCCTTGAGCTACTGATCGATTTAAGACGTGGTCAACATGGGACGGGGGTGTAGGAAGCTCATTTTCGAGTTCGAAATGCAAAAAAATGCGTTCTTCATGCACAGAGGAGTTCCTTGTGCGTAGTCATTCCAGAAATGAAATGTTATGCTAACTGGCTCAGGGGGTTCCCATTTCAACAATTAATAGAGTTCTATTTTACTAAAGAATAAACAATGGCTCGAAAGTCTCCAAGTCGTCTGGAAATGCGGCGTCAGGCAGAAGCTGCCGAAGCAGAAGAAAAAGCATCTCCGAAGAAGAAAAAAGCCGCCAAAAAAAAGAAGAAGGCTACTCGCAAGAAAAAAGCCGCCAAAGCGGAAGTCCGTCGTCGGTTGTTTTGGGGTGTTTTCACAGGCAGCATGAAAGAAGAGTCTCGTTTTCCTTATGATCAGCGAAGTGCTGCCGAGGAACGTATAGAGCAATTACGTGTGAAAAACGCGAAGAAGCTGTACTTCATTCAACCGATTAAAGAGCCTCTGGATGGGGAAGTTGCGGTTGCAAAAGTTCCCGTTGATGATATCGACGAGGAAGAAGAAGTCGCAAAACCTGTTGATGAAGCAGAAGCTGACGTAGACGAAGTCGACGACTCTGATGAATTGGAAGTAGAAGATGTCGATGCGGTCGATGACGAAGATGATCTCGATTAGGGGAAAGATATTGAAGCAATTCCGCTTTCCCGTAGTCATACAAAACAGATAAAATAATCCCTGCGATTCCGCTTTGCATCGCAGGGATTTTTTTATGTCCAGACTCAAATCGATTCATCACAGGTTGTTCACTCTTATTCGAGTTCAGAGAAAGTTCAGGGTATGACGGTTCTCATCAACTCCATTCGCTTCAAGGCCAGCCTGGCCTGTTTTATGCTCATCGCATTATTCTCAGGCATTTCTGCCTGTTCTCAAAGCCCTGCGCGGGAGGGGGAAGCCCAATCAGCTGAAACGGAAAGCAAGGCTGCCGGCGCTGTGGCTGTACAGGATCAGGAAGTCTGGCAGGTGATCTATGTGAATAACCAGCGAATCGGTTATGCCTATTCTCAAACTCGTGTTGATGACCGTGGGGAAAGCAAACGGATTCACAATCAAAATAATTCTTACCTGAAACTGAAGCGTTTCGGGCAAACGCTCAATATGGAGACGCATTTATCGACGACGGAAACGGCGAAGGGGGATCTGCTGTCTTACACATTTCAAATGAAAAACCCGCCGGCTGACTCGACTGTTTCAGAGGGTAAAGTCAAAGATGGTCACCTCACTGTCGAAACCAAAGTGGCCAATCAGGTGAATCGATCTCAGCTGAAGTGGGAATCGGCATTTCACTCTCCCAGCTATCTCGATCAAATGTTTAAAGCCGCTCCGATGCAGCCGGGGGAAAAGAAATCGTTCTCGATGTTGTTACCCGAATACAACAAAGTCTCGAAGGTCAGCCTGACGGCGCTCGATTATGAAACAGTAGAACTACATGGCGGCGTGGAAGAGAAATGTTTGCACGTCAAAATGAAGCAGGAACTGCTGCCTGGAATGGTCGTCGATTTGTACGTCACGAAAGAGGGGGAGATTCCCAAAACGGCGGCGGATTTTCTAGGGTCCTCCATGCTGACGTATATTGTCAGCAAAAAGGTCGCACTCGAAGAACTGTCGGGTGGGGAACTGGATCTGGCGGTGCAGACGTTGATCAAAGTCACGCCGATCCCGGGTGCGCATGATACGGAAAAGGTCGTTTATCAACTCACTCTGGACGACGGAGATCCTGCAGAGTTCCTGAAAAATGGCGATACCCAACAGGTAAAAAAGCGGGGGGAGCGGAGTGTGGAGCTAACCGTGGTGAAAGCGACGGTTCCCACCGAGTTTCCTGAAGCGAAAGTGGATGCCGAGTATGTTGGTCCAACTCAGTTTATCCAGTCGGATGACCCACGCGTGGAGAAGTATGCCGCCGACGCGGTCAAATCTGAGCAGAACCCCTGGAAACAGGCTACTTTGATGGAACGCTACGTGCATCAAAACCTGAAGAAGAAGAATTTTTCGACCGCACTGGCGTCCGCAGCAGAAGTGGCCAAGAACATGGAAGGAGACTGTACCGAGCATGCCGTCTTGCTGGCGGCGATGTTACGGGCACAAAAACTGCCTTCTCGTGTGGCGGTGGGCCTGGTTTATATACCAAGTCGTTCCAGTTTTGGCGGCCATATGTGGACTGAGGTATTTCTGGACAACCGCTGGATTCCCCTGGACGCCACTCTGGGAAAAGGGGGGATTGGCGCAGGACATATTAAACTGGCCGATTCAAGTCTGTCTGACAACGCCCCAGCCCCGCTGGCGATCTTTCTCCCCATCTTACAGGCGGTGGGCAAACTCTCGATCGAAGTGCTCGATATTGAAACGAAAACGACGCGCTGAATCGATGTCTGGCCGCTTCAACCAACAGACCTGGGTTGTAAGTCTTACATTTCACGGTTCAATCTCCCGGTTTTCGCTTTGCAAGAATTGCAATTTAACTTGTTGCGAAAAAATGCCCAGGGAAATCAAAAAAAGAATGCCCCTTGTTTTCAAGCGTTTTAGACCGATTGACGAAAAAAGGGGCAACGTTTCGAACTGATTGGCACGGTTGCTGCATTATGTCTGCTCTGGGTAAAGAGAGAGACCCATCGGATTTTAAAGAGTTGAGAGACTTTGAAATCCTAGAGAAGAGAGAGACAATCCTTCCGACCCGTGGAGGCGGGTCAGCCCACCCTGGGCCACTCCAACACATCATCCCCATCTTAGAGCCGAGAGAATTCCCGTATTCTCTCGGCCCTTTCTCATTAATAGGGGCGCGAAAATCGGGGCGCGAAAAGAAAACCCACATCGGAAGGTGTGCAAGCGGAGCAGGCAATCTCAGGCGTTGTCCGGGAGTGTCGGCAGTTCCCATTCTTCGTCGGTTTCATCTTCATTCATGCGCAAGGCATTGAAGGCGGCCCGCTGCTCTGCTTCTTTTTTGGTGGAGCCCCAGGCTGGCTCATATTGATGCTCGCCGATAATGGCGGAGACTTTGAAGAACTTGGAATGATCGGGACCTTTTTCATCCAGCAATTCATAAACAGGGGTCTGCGAGAACTTCTTCTGTGAATATTGCTGCAGCAGACTCTTATAGTTGAAACCATGTACAGAGCGAGATGCTTTCGCATTCTCGCGTTCAATCAGCGGGTCGAGAAAGTTGTGTACCGGCTCGATGCCGCCATCCAGGAAGATACCAGCAATGATGGCCTCAAACATTCCTGCTAATAACGATTCGGGGAGGGTCTCGGTCATCGCCAGCCCCTTGCCTACAAAAATAAACCGATCCAGTCCTTTTTCTCGTGCCAGTTTGGTACAGGTATTTCGACTGACGACGGCTGATTTGATTCGCGTGAGTTCTCCCTCAGGAGAATGGGGGAACTGGTGGAACAGTTTTTCGCAGACGATCGAACCGAGAATGGAGTCGCCCAGGAATTCGAGCCGTTCGTTCGAATCAATGCGTGTTTTGGCGGCAGAGGTATGTGTCAGGCAGCATTTTAATAATTCGCTATCCGAGAAGCGATACCCGAGATTTTGTTGACACTCTTCAAGGAGTTGATCGATCTCTGCGGGGCTGAGATCGTAGAGCATGCACATCGCCTCCTGTTAAATGTCGTTGAGGAACATCAAAAAATGAATCGATTTGTTTCAGAGAGACGGCCCGCAGGAAGGTATAAGGACCTTTCCTAAGTCTCTACAAATATTAACATTAGCATCGATTCGAAGAAAACAAAAAAGGGGAGATTCAGGGAATTGGGTGAAAAATATTCAGGTTTTCAGGGGTGAATTGGTTGCAAGTTCAGATTTTAAGTCGAGTTGACGGAGAGAAAATTCCCACTTTTTTTCCAAGCGGCCCCAACATATTCCCTGACTTGGCTCGTAGTATTAATCAGTCCAGCCGCTTGATGAATATGCAACGTTCAAAGATGTGCACACAGCAAGATCATATTTTCTAACTTTAAGGCAGATATGATCTTCGTAATTTTTGTAACAGAGTGATTTTTGAAAGGCAGATTTGGGATTTGAGTCAGGTGTCTTTTTTAGTATTAATTCCATAAAAGTGATGGCCTCAGGAATATCTTTAAGCCATTAAATGTAGGAGGTAATTTTGATGAAAGCGTTAACAGGAAATCGAAACTGGATGTTCGCTATCATAGGTAGCGCATGTCTGGTTGGCGCAGCGGTGGGGGTGGCTCAAAAAGATACGAGCACTGATATTCCCACGGCGGCGACCGTCAATGAATTGTCGAATGTATTCCGTGATATCAGTCGCAGAGCAATGCCAGCGATTGTCTCAATTGAAACGGTCAGCAAGACTTCAGAAGTCGCTGATTCAAAAGCGATGCCCTTTGATCAAAATTCACCCTTTCAGGATCTGTTTGAAAATGATCCCCGTTTCAAGGACATGTTCAAACAATTCCAGAACCAGCAAAATCAACCTCGGCGTCGGGCACCCCGAAAAATGGGAACTGGTTCCGGATTTATCATCAATAAGTCTGGTCTGGTGATGACCAACTCGCATGTGGTGAATGGTGCCGACGTTGTCAAAGTGACCTTGAATGATGGTCGTGTCTATACCGCAAGTGACATTCGGATGGACCCCCGTTCTGACGTGGCCGTGATTAAAATTGATGCACCAGATCTGAAAGCACTTCCCATGGGCGACAGTTCTAAAATGGAAATTGGTGACTGGGTGCTGGCGATTGGAAATCCCTTTGGGATCGGAATGAGTGTCACGAACGGGATCATTAGTGCCAAAGGTCGTGGACCGGGTATCAATGACCGCGAAGACTACCTGCAGACTGATGCTGCCATTAACCCTGGTAACAGTGGTGGTCCGCTGTTGAACTTGCGTGGTGAAGTCATTGGTATCAACACTGCCATTTCCAGTCGCAGTGGTGGATACGATGGTGTTGGATTCGCGATTCCTGTGAATATGGCACGCTGGGTCTCCGGTCAGTTAATTGATCACGGAGTTGTGAAACGCTCCTTCCTGGGTGTTGGCATTCAGCCAATCAGCAATGAACTGGCGAAATCCTTTGATATCAAAGTCGGCCAGGGTGCAATCATCACACAGGTGATGGAAGGTTCTCCTGCTGAAGCAGCCGGTTTGAAAACAGGCGACATTATTCTGAACTTTGCGACTAAGGATGTCTCCGGACCTCGTAACCTTCAGGGAATTGTGGAACAGTTGGTTGTTGGTAAATCCTACATGATGGAACTTTTAAGAGATGGCAAACGCATCAATAAAAATATCACCATGAAGGAAATGCCGAAGAGCTTCTCAGTCGCGAAAGATGAAAAACCTCTTGATGGTAAAAAGACAGAGAAGCCGAAAACGAGTGTCAATGAACTGAAGATTGAAGTTCAACCTTTAACCGAAGAACTGGCGAATCAGCTAGGCTACTCGGATCATGTGAAGGGAGTGGTGATCACTTCCGTCGAACCTGGTAGTGCTGCTGAAGAAGTTGGTTTAATGAAAGGTATGATTATTGAAAAGATTGGGACAACTGAAGTCTCTTCGATGGATCATTTCAATCAAGGATTGAAAGAAGCAAAAGGTAAGGACAGCGTATTGCTGCTGGTCAGAAACCACAGCGGTGCCCGATTTGTTGTGGTTCCTAAGAAGTAGTTTCAGGAATGTACTCTCCTGAAAGTGACTGGTGCAAGTCTCCGTCACAGGAGGCTTGTGCCAGCACCAGTAGCGGAAAGAGCCGTCCTCATTGATAATTCCTCACCGCATCGTATGCGGTTCCGCGTGACGTCTCGGTGGTATTCTTGGAGTACCATCGAGGCGTTTTTTTGTTGAAGTCAACTGGTTGCCTGCGGTGTTTCCGTTTCAGAAGGGGGTTCTGTTTCGATCTGATCGCTGTTGAATACGACTTCGATCAGCGTCGTCACGCCGCGATGCGATTTGGGATTGTAGCCTTTGCGTAGCTGGAGTCTCCAGACGAGCTCGCCTTTCAGATCATCGATTCCCGCTTCATTCGTGGCGACATACGTTTCGAAACTTTCACCCGGCTCCAAATTTTGTGGTTTCTCTTCCTGATTGATATTCTGATCTTTCAGATTCCATTCCCAAGAGGGGGGCATATCGTAAACCAGCACACGTTTACCGTCGGTCCGCTTCTGATCAACACGACTGACAAAGTTGTTCGCACGCAGTTGTGACTCCTGCGTCTTACCAGAGACACGCGTTAAAAGTAGTTTCTGGTCGAGTGGCTCGAAGGTCTGATCAGTTGAGACATTTTCGAATCGCAGGTAAAGCTTCAATACATCTTGCGAAGGTTTGCGGGTTTTGGTGGCGTCGCCGGTATAATGCTCGAACTCGAGTGGGCCACGCGTGACACGCAGCGGAGTCACCAGAATATTGCCGAACCGCCGCCCGGGGCCTCCCAGTATTAAAGTGTGGCCGGGAGGCAACTCCGCGTTTTCCGGAACCAGCTGCAGTGCGATTTCATCATTTTTGATTGGTGGTTTGAGATCGGGCAGGCTTTCCAGTTGATGTGGATCACCAAGATACTTCGCATATAACAACATCGCGACCATAATGGTGGCGGCGATGGCGTAGGTCAGTGTCAGCGTGAATAATCTTTTGGAGACAACTTTTGGTTTGCGGTAGTCTGCCGGCGCGGCCGGGCTTTCCGGTTCAGAAGCGGGTTCCTCTGTCTCCGCCGTTTCTGTTGTGGATTCTTCGGGTGCGGTTTCTGCTGCGGATGTTGTCTCTTCTTCCGGCGTGGATTCGGCGACTTCTGCGGAGTCCTCTTCTGCTGGTGTTTCGATTTCCTCTTCAGGATTCTCCGTTTCTGAAGTGG
This sequence comes from Gimesia alba, assembly GCF_007744675.1. Classification (NCBI taxonomy): domain Bacteria; kingdom Pseudomonadati; phylum Planctomycetota; class Planctomycetia; order Planctomycetales; family Planctomycetaceae; genus Gimesia; species Gimesia alba. Next base: position 7,114,991 of record NZ_CP036269.1, on the reverse strand, counting down.
TGGTCGCTGACTCAGCTTCTGTGTCTGTTTCTTTAGACTCCTCACTTTGATCGGGAACAAAGGAGAACGGAGCCGATGATTCTGCTTCGGGCGCTGTCTCTGTCAGGTCGAAGTTGTCTTTGTCCTCTTCTGAGTTCAGATGTGCGAAAGCATGCACCGATTCCAGGCCGGCATTTTCTTCCGCTGTGGTTGCCGAGTCATTGTCTATGTCTGCGGTTTCGTCTACTGCGGCTTCGTCTGTTTCAGCTTCGTCTGCAGTGGCTTCATCTGCTACGGTTTCAGCAGCATCATCGGAACCGCCAGGCAGGAAGGAAAAGTTGCTTGCCGGACGCTTGGGTTGTTTCTTACTGGAATTGTTTTCATTCGCCCCAGGAAGAAATGCAAACGGTGAGGCTGCTTCACTGTCGGCAGAAGTCGCTTCCTCTGTTGACTGATCTTCCGTTTCTGCTTCCGCCTCCGTGATGGCAGGCGTGTCGGGATCCAGGGCTTTCGTTTCTTCTGTCTCCTCCGAGACCAGGACTGGTTCTTGGGTTTCCGGGTCGACTTGCAAGTGCTTCTCACAGAGCGGGCAGGCAACAACTTCTGCGACCTCTTCGATTTGGATGGAACCCCCACAAGCGGGGCAGGTAACATCAATACTCATCCATTTCTCCGGTTGATTTCATTACATATTAGGAAGGCGGCTGTGCCAGCAGACGATCAGGCAGAAATTCCATCTGTAGATCTCTGGTTTCAGACAGCCATGATCTGGTTGAGACATTGGCAAATCAGGAGTGCTCCTTGGCAAGCTGTCTCCAGTCTATTCTGTCCTGAGTCTGGTGGTGAAGCAAGTTCGACTGCCAATCAAAGGGGACAAAAGATAAAACGGGCACGGTTGTCCATTGTTGTATCTGCGCCGCATTTGAAGTCCGCGATTCATCGCTGAGTTCGGGATCGACGTCATTCAGAATCAGTCCGGCGATTGAAAAGCCGCGGTTCTGCAAGACTTCGATGGTTAACAGGCTATGATTGATGGTACCCAGGCCGGCACGTGCTACAATCAGAATCGGAAAGTTCAATGCGGCTGCGAAGTCAACAACCAGCAGATGTTCTGACAGAGGGCAGAGGATGCCGCCCACACCTTCGACGACTAGAAAGTCGACCTGGTCCTGCCACCAGAGGGCTCCCTGGCGTAACAACGCTTCATAAACCAGTTTGCCCTCTTTTTCTGCGGCGACCGGTGGTGCCAGTGGGGCGTGGAATGTTTGAGGGCAGATACGTTCTGCAGGAAATGTGCCACCGATTGCTTCAGTCAGCAGGGTGACATCTTCCCAGTATTGCTCTCCGGTCTGTTCTGCAGTGAGACTGCCGCTGCAGGCTGGTTTATATGCGCCTGTGCGTATTCCCTCGGACGTCAACTGTCTGGCGATGGCACTGGAAATATACGTTTTACCGACGCCCGTATCGGTGCCGACAATCATCAATCCGGGTATGCTTGGTGAGGTATTGTTCACGTTTTTTCCTGGTTTGTTCAGACATCTTGCCCGTATTATGGAACAACCGCTGGTCCCTGCTTGCGATCCGGTGGGTTTCGCTTTTATGATTCTATTATACAGAAGCCAGCGCTATCTGCATGGGGTGTGGAGTCAGTTTTCCGCACATCCGCAGACGCTGCAAGTAAGGCAAACTGGCATATACTCGAATTTCTTGAAGAGAATTCAGATCGACCAATGAAACGTAAAAGAGGATCCTCCGGCGGTGCCAGTCTCGATTCACTGCTGGATACGATGACGAATGTGGTTGGCATTCTGGTAATTCTGCTGACGGTGACTCAGTTAGGAGTCGGCGAGGCAGTCGAACGCATCAAAGAAGCGCTGCCAGAAATTACCGATGAAGATATGGAACGTTCCAAAAAAGAGGTGGAAGATCTCGATTCCCTGCTGAAGCTGGAAAAAGAGCAGTTGCAGACAGTCAAAGAGCTGACGCAGCAGAAGAAGGTCGTCAATATTGACGAACAGAAGAAGCTGGCGGAAAAGCTGAAGCAAGAGCTGGAGAAATTAAAAGAGATTCAGCTTAATATTGAAGAGCTGAAGAAGCAGATCGCGGAACGGGACAAAAAAGTGAAAACGATCGAGGAAACGATCGTTACGAAGGAAACCGAGCTTGCTGAGATCAAGGCCAAACTGGCCAAGACACCGGATCCGGGACCGACGCCGAATGCCAAGATTGTGAATCTGCCCAATCCCCGCGATGCACCCAAAGAAGCGAAGCCCGTGGAATATGTCTGCCACAATGGTCGGGTTTTGCGTGTGGAGATCCCGCTGCTACAGGCATTAGCGTTGAAAGCCATTGCCCAGAGCCGACTTGTGACGGCCCAAGAGCAAGCGGTGGACTGCGACAAGCTGGTCAAATTATTTGAAAACAAGAATGTAGGGAACCGTGACTGGCGCATTAAACTCAAGCCCGCCGGCGGTGTGCCTTACCTGATTTTGGAGCCACGTGAGGGGCGCGGGGATACATCGGAACGGCTCCGAAAACCATCGGCCCTGTTTCGGCAGGAACTGAAGCGAATCAATCCGCGGCTGTTTTATCTGAATTTTCGCGTTTGGTCGGACAGTTACGACGCCTATCTGGTTGCGCGGGAATATGCTGATCAGCGTGGTGTACTGGCGGGGTGGACAGCCTTGGACAGCAACTCTGAATTCCGGGTTCCGCTGGGGGGCAACCTCAAGCTGACTTGCGAAGGGTATGTTCCGCCCAAAACAACACCCAAGCCACCTGAGCCGGATTTGCTCCCCCCTCCCACAGAGCGGAAGCTACCTGGCAATAAAATCGACTAAGGTCATTTCAGGGAGCTTTGCCTTTTCGATGCGCGGTTCAAACTCCTGACTTTATTACTGCATGCGCTTTTCAAAAAATCAATGAACAGATTCGTACTGCTAGTCAAATATCTGCTCAAGCCCCTCCCATAAAGCAGGGGAGGCTCGGGCTGAGGTGTTTCCTTTGTTAACAAGGATCTACAAAGCTTTTGATGGGGAAGGCTTTTCTGTTTTCTCTATTTTAAACCGAAGTGCCCCGCTTTATGCTTCTCTAGATTTGCTAATCGTTACAGAGTCATGGTCGATTTGTGTTCGAAACCATCAGTCATTTTTGATCAAAAAGTAACTCGAACGTTTTCTCATGCTGCCCTCAACAGTCGGTCGATTCAGTCCTATGTGGCACTGAAAAAGAGCCCTGAGGAATCACAAAGTTCCTGTCTCAACACGAGGTTGAAAAGTCTGTGGTTGTAGAATCTTCCCACCAGTATTCTCTGGAAATCACTAAGGGAAAAACAAAATTTCCCATCCGTCCTCTTCAGGGGACTCGTCTGACGATTGGAGCAGGCACATGTTGTGGTCTCCAGTTAGCCGGCGATGGCATGCCGATCCTGCATACGGTAGTGCATCTTGAACCGGGGGAAGTCAAAATCGAAGCCATCGCTCCTCAACCAAAATTATTACTGAATGGGATCCCAGTTCAAACATCAGTCGTATCTGATGGCGATGTGATTACAATTGGGGCAATCGAATTTGTATTTCGTCTGTCCAGCCCACAAACAGCAACGCGCATTTCCACCGCTAGATTATCTGGCTCGCCGCTTGAGACGAGCGCACTTATCACCCCAGATAAAAAAAGAGATCACTCAATGACGAATGAAACTACTCTGAAGGACCTGTCAGCGTCTGAATTAATCGACCTGATCGAGCAGGATTTCCAATTGATTGAACAATATGAATCACGAAGGGAACAGGGAGCTGCTGCATTGCTGTCTCAGATTAAGCATCAGCAGGAAGAACAGGAAGAGCAGGTTGCCAACCAGGAAGTACTTTCCGAAGAAGAACAGATGGGGCTGCTGGCTGACCTGGAAGCGATGATGGAAGAACTGACAAGGTTCTCTGAAGAGTTACAACAACGAGCAGACCAACTCACCAGCCGCGAACAACACTATGAAGTTGCCGCTGCTTCCTTAATGGAAACACAGGAAAAACTGGCCTCGCAACTGGATCGCACATTGGACCACGTCGGTTCACTCAAAGACGACCAGAAAGAAGAAGATGGCCCGAAACGTGCGATTGCCTGATACATTATTATTTACATTCCCTCCTGTGTGAGTTCAGCAATTTGAATTCACACAGGATTTTTTTATGCCTGCTCAGTCAGAAATGATGCCAGGTAGTGTTGATTTATTGGTTTTGAGTGTGATTCTCATGATTGTAACCTTTCCGAGATCGGCATTAACCGCGGCTAACGCCGTGCAGCTGATCCGGTTTTTGGTGATTTCCCAGCCGGAATGACTTATTAGCCGAAGGGCGTTAGCCCCGGTTACTTCCATTTGCAAAGAGGCATTCGAATTAAGAAACGCTACCTTGAATCATGAGCATGCGCAGGCTCTTTTCTGAAAGCACGCAGGTAATGTGGGCTCATACGATCAAAGGCCTGTCGCTTGATTTCAGGATGCTTCGCGAAATCGCAGCGATGGCTTTTCGATGGTGACAATCGTATTGGGCAGCACGCTCTTCATCAACGAGACACTGGCGCCAATCACAGCATCCTGGCCGATCACCGTGTCGCCTCCGAGAATCGTCGCATTGGCATAAATAACGACGCCTCGTTCGATCGTGGGATGTCGTTTCTGTTCACGAATAATGCGGCCTTCCGAGTCTTTGGGAAAGCTCAAGGCACCCAGAGTGACCCCTTGATAGACTTTCACATTCTCGGCAATTTCGCAGGTCTCGCCAATCACAACACCGGTACCATGGTCAATGAAGAATGAGTTGCCGATGGTAGCACCGGGATGAATGTCGATTCCGGTTTGTGAGTGTGCCCATTCCGATAGCATGCGTGGGATGATAGGCACATCCATTTTGTACAATTCATGCGCGATACGATAGATGGTGATTGCTTCCAGGCCGGGATAGCAGAAGATGATTTCATCAAAGCAGGTCGCCGCCGGATCGCCATCGAGGGCAGCCTGGACGTCGGTCGCCAGAGCACGTCGGATTTCAGGAATCGTTTCCAGGAACTGGATCGTCTTCTTTTGACCTTCCGCCTCAAAATCGATCTTATGGAGTTCTTCGCAGTCGGCTCCATGCTTCTGAACATACTGGTGCCGCATCGCGCGGCCGATTTGTACTGTCAGAATATCATGCAGTGAATCAATGATATTTCCAACGTGATAAGTCACATTTCCCAAGTGCAGATTCTGACGACGGCTGTAGCCCGGAAAAATAACGTCTTTCAATTCCTGAGCCGCTTCGATGACGGCATCCTGACTTGGCAGAGGACAATGACCTAAATGATGAACCGTACCAATCTCATGATAGGTTTCTACAATGCGGTCAGTGATTTCGGGGAGTCGCTCTTTTTGCCGGAAATCCGTAGCCATTAGAATTTTCCTGCCTGTCGGTTAGGATCGAATTGGGTTCTGAAAACTGATGTCAGCCCTAGTAATTCAGGACACTGTGAGATCAGTAAAAGTTCTTTAAATTGCCTTAAGTTCCAAGCTTCTTCCCTGAATTCTATGCTTGCCAGTGAAATCACTACAAGTAGACAGGAAAAAAAAGGCCCTCTAGTCTCAAATCGGCGTCCCTGTAACCGGAAATTGAGAAATTCTCATAATCCGTTTAATTGGTGCAGGTATTATTGGGGAAGCGCGGAATTCTGCTACTGCTCATTCTCTGAGCTTCCGATTCAACAGGGCAGCTTTGTCCACTTGGTCCTACGTTGTAAGTGATGAAATAACAACATGATAAGGACTGTTTTTTGCAGTTTGCCCAAACTGAAAAATCTCCAAAGGGTTCAATCCTCACGTATAAAACCGCCGATAGACACTCTGATAGAGGTTCCTGAATCCTTCGTATCGCAACCATTGATATGACGAGTCCCCTTCCGACGGGAAAGAGATTGTGAATCATCCCACCAGATTGCTCCGCTGGCTTGCTCCGCCCGTTCGTCAGGAACGAGATGACTGGACGGCTCTACGTTCGCAGACGTCAGAGCCACTGAAATTTGACGACGCGGAATATACCATCCTGAGAAAACAGTATCAGGAACTGAACGAGCAAAATCAGGAACTGAAAATCGCCGGGCAACAACGGACGCTGATTCAGTTACATATCCGGGTGCAGGTCATTCTGCAGAGATGCCGGCTCTATCTGGATACGAATCCCACACATACGGTTTCGCAGCCGCAATTGCCGATTCTGGAGCGAATTTTGGATTATGTGCGACAGGAGCAGCAGTACATTCGGCAGCAGTTGCTCTTAAGCCAGACCTCATTGCATTATCTGAAACAATTGAAAGAGGCGACGCAGGAAATCTGGACGAAGTCATTTTGTAATCCGAACTATCTGCTCAATCTGATTCGGAAGATCAAAAATGATGACGTGCATCTGAATGATCCGGGGCAGATCTTGTTTTTATCATTCAATGATTTTCTGGATGTCGCCCATCAGAGTATGCCAGATGAGGATTTGCCAGTCTATGCACGCGGTCTCGAAGCAGCCCGCTTGATCAATTCCGTAAGCCGACAGGTGCGGGAATGGCGGGAAAATGAAGATTTGTTATTGATGGCAGGTTTATTACATGATTTTGGTTGGTTGATGCTGAAGCAAAATAAGACCGGCCTTTCCGACGATCAACAGAAAATCGTAGAGGATGAACGGGGAGAGCACCCTGTTCTGGGAGCAGCCTTAGTGGGAGGCGTGCGTGGTTTTCCGGGAGATTCGTATTTGTGCGAAGTTGTGTCACAACACCACGAGCGATTGGATGGAACCGGTTATCCACGTCGGTTGCACACTTCTGCACTCGGCGAGCACTCGCGGCAGATGGCGGTCGTCTGCCGCTTTCTGGAGTTGAAAAATAACCCGCGCGAATTGACGGCTGACGGAATCCGCAGTTTTGACAGTGAAGAAGCAGCCTTTGCCGCAGCACTGCAATTGTATCGAGAAACAAAGCGCGGTGAATGGGATGAGACCGTCGTCGATCAGATGTTGTCTACCCTGGATCCAAATTTGCCCGAAGAACTGCTTCAGGCCGATCAACATAATGACCCTTTTTCGCTCAGGCGGTTCCAGAACTATCGCCGTGATGTCTCAGAGTCACTGATACCGCCACCTCACTTTCATGCAGGCACTGATTTGACCAAAATGAAACCGAGGAACGAGAGCTAAGACAAATTGTCCTCATGCGTAGCGGGCCGGGCAACGCTGATGGGATCAACGGAACGTCAATACGCGACAACAAACCCGAACCCGGGCAAATGTAAGTTATGGCACAAAAGAACAACTCTCAAAGCGAAATTACCTTCGCCGCAGACGGGTACTGGGCAGAAGCACGAAAGCCGCTGGTCTGTCTGGTGTTTCTGGCGCCGTTGTTATTGATTTATGAGTTGGGCGTGATTTCGATGGGGGGAAGCCAGCCGGAGTTGATTCGCAATGGTGCCGACTACTGGATGCGGAGCTGGTTATCGCAACTGGGGCTCACACAAACATTTCTCCTGCCGGCACTGATTGTTGGCACCCTGTTGATGTGGCACATTGTGTTGAAGCATCCCTGGAAGTTTTCCGGCGAGACGCTGCTGGGGATGTTCGCCGAAAGTCTGTTGTTTGCGTTCTGTCTGATCATCTTAGGTCAGGTACAGGATCTGGCGTTTCAGCAATTACCGCAGCCGGTGACGATGTTTATCGAACGGGAGTCGGCTTCGCGCGTGGTCAGTTTTGTTGGAGCTGGCGTCTACGAAGAGGTTATGTTTCGTCTGCTGTTGCTGCCTCTGTGTTATCTGCTCTTTCGGGGGATGCTGCTTGAAGTGCGTCCCTCAGCCATTCTGGCGATTATTACAACGAGCCTGATCTTCTCACTGGCGCATTACATCGGAGCCTCAGGGGATCAGTTTTCGGTCTTCAGTTTCACGTTTCGAACAGTGGCAGGACTCTTCTTTGCTGGTCTGTTTTTTCTGCGTGGGTTCGGAATCACCGTCGGCGCGCACGCGACCTACGATGTCATCGTGGGAGTCATGCTGGTCTCAAGCCCGTAAGCGCGTGCTGCGTTTCAGGAATTACCAGAAGCGATAATAGCTGCGACCGTAGTAGCCCATGTTATAGCCGGACTGAAACACCAGACTCCCATACAAGGTCGGCCGATAAGGCCAGAGCCCGCAGCCTAACCCGTAATAGCTACCATAATATCCGGGGTAGTAGGACCACGGAGAACCGTAGTAGGCGCCCCAGTAAGGAGCATAGGTTCCCCAGTAGGGAGTGTAACTCCCCCACAATGGTGCATAACTTCCGCCGAACACACTGTAACTGCCGGCATAAGGCGAACAGTAGCAGGAAGAATACGCGTTCCAGGCACCGCAAAACCGACGGGGGTAGTATGTGTTATAGCCGTAATAGGAATAACTGCTGGCAGCCGGGTAGCCATAAAAACGATAGTAACCAGGGCGGTAGTATCGATAACTGGACGCCGCTGCGTAAGGGCGATATCGGTAGTTATACCGCCGGGCGCCATAACCATAGTATGTGGAACGGGGCACCGTATAGTTCCGATAATAACTGGATCGGGGGGAGTAGCGGTGGCGGTATGCCGAATGGTTGCGATAGCGGGCGCTGGCTGACGAAGAGTAATAAGGACTGCGATAGCCGGAAACAGAAACCGAGCGTGACGCCGCCTCAGACTGGGGATGATTCATTCCCAGTGTGCACCAGCAGAGACATAACAGCATGCAAAATCGTAAAGACAACACTTGATCGCCTATCATGGTTAGCGGTTACCCGTCTTCCCTGACGCTGATCAATGACATCCTTTTATATTGAATTTTGGTTTAAAATTCGAACAACGATTGCGTTTTGACCACGGCCAGTTCATCGGGGAACGTGTGAAACGCGTGGATCAACAGGCTCGACTGATTGGCTTCAAAATCAATGATGCTCAAAGCACCGGGAGTGAGCCGGCTTTCTGAAACAAAGTGATACGCCAAGTCGGCTCGTTCTGCATCCATCAAATATTCTTCATGCACGTTTTTGAAAATCGTATAGTCGAGTTCTTCCAGTTGATAGCTGACCTGATAATACAGTCCGGAATCCAACTGAACCGATTCGGATCGGCAACCTCGCACCGGTTTTTCCAGCAGACGTTTCTGGCTCGGCAGCGGATTTTGAAACGAAGTCAAAATCTCACACACCGATTTTTTCTGATGTTGAATACTGGCGATGTGGCCGGTTTCACAGATGCGTAACGTCGCAGAAAAATCTTTCTGCACCACTTCCACAGTAGCGCAAGTTGTGTAAAGTTCGGGATGGATGGAGCGCCCTATTAAGCGAAAGATTAAATCATTTACTTTCGGTCTGGCGGATCGGACACTCATTCTCGTGATTCCCAAAAAATGGAAATAGGTATTATATAACTACTTAACGATTTCTGAAGTCGATCAAACCCCATCGAATTCAGCCTCGGCTCCTCGAAATCATGCTCTGATTCTAAGCGATCGGAAGACCAATTCCAAACATGGTTTGATAAGAATTTCAAAGTCCCTTCTATTTTTAAGTTCGCTGAATTTGAGATTGACTTTGGGGGCGTCAATTGACTGTCGGCATCGAAGTTGAAAGTTCAACTTGACTCAATTACAAATGTAATTATACTTCTGCAATTACACTTGTACTTGAAGGGAGAGAAATGACCGAACGACCTGCCCTCTCCAAAGGGGAAATGGAAATTGCCCGTGCGTTATGGGACTTGAAACATGCAACAGTGCGTGAGGTGTTTGAAACGTTCCCCCAATCGCGAGGCATTGATTTCACAACCGTCCAGACCTACTTGCGCAGGCTGGAGAAGAAAGGCTATGTGAACGTCAAGCTTGATGGCCGCACGCGCATTTATTCGCCACGTGTCAAACCGCGCACGGTGATTCGGGAAACGGTCGACGATCTGGTCGACCGACTCTTTGCCGGCGAAACGTTTCCGTTAATGCAACATCTGATTGAAGACCGCAATGTCAGCCGTCAGGATCTGGATGCATTAAAGACCTTGCTGGACCAATTGACGGAGGAACGCGATGCATCTGAATGAGACGACGCTCGTGCATTTGGTCTGGCAGCAAGTCTGGCAATGCTCACTGCTGGTGCTCGTGGTCTTTCTGGTTTGCAAACTGATCCGCTTCCACCGTGCGCATCTGACGTTTCTGTTGTGGTTCCTGGTGCTGATCAAATTTATGACGCCGCCACTCTGGAGCAGTTCCAGCGGACTCTTTTGCTGGGTACAGGAGTCGCTGCAGCAAACCGCGACCGCAGACCCGCTGCTAGCGGAAGAGGGGGGACTCACGCTGACCGAATCGATCCGGCAATCTCTGGGGGATGATCTGAGTCAGCTACCCGCACTCGACTCACACGCCCGACGCACCAAGATCACAGTACATAATGATAATGGCGCTGTTCAGACAACCAGAAAGCATGACTCGAAAACAACCACCGTTCTTAACGCAAGCGAAAATCAAAAACCTGAAATACACACATCTGCCTGGACTTTCTTCCCTGTTTTATTGTGCCTCTGGTTGGGCATCGCGGCTCTGATCTTGACTGTAATGGGCGTTCGCTATGGACGCTGCTGGATCATGTTACGGCGATCGGGAACGCAGGCGCACCCGGAACTGGAAACGCTGCTCGCACGATTATGTGATGAACTGCAATTAAAACGCCGCGTCAGATTGTTAGTCACGAACAGTCGCCTCGGGCCAGCGGTGATTGGCCTGTTTTATCCGCTGATTGTTTTGCCCACGGCAATCACCCACGCGCGGACCATAAAAGATCTCGAACCGATCCTGGCACACGAACTGATTCACATTCGCCGCGGCGACCTGTGGTTTGGACTGTTCCAATTATTAACGTCGGTAGTCTGGTGGTTTCATCCGCTGGTCTGGTTCACGGGCCGCCGGTTGAAGCTGGAAATCGAACAGTGTTGCGATGAAGAAGTGCTGGCCGGATTGAACTGTGATCCACGAGTATATGCAAAATGTCTGCTGGAAGTATTGGAGCTAAAGCAGACCCTTAACACGGTACCCGTTGTGCCGGGCGTGCGTCCGGTGGAAATTACCTCAAAACGTCTGGAGCGAATTATGAAACTGGGACAAGGATGTCAAAAACGAACCCCCTGGTGGTGCTGGCTGGTGTTCGTCATGCTGTCAGCGATCGTGCTGCCCGGCGCCGCGTTTGTCGTGACGGCTGCCGACCCGCCTGAAAGGTTACGGGCGATAGATAAAACGTTGGTGACAGAGAAAACCGAGAGTACTGAGCTCAGCCAGCAGCCGGAAACGGGGCCAATCCAGTCGCTGCCTTTTTATGATGAGCTGAAACATGTCGTAAATTTGAATGAACGTTTCCGAGATATGTATTCAACCGATCTTCCTTATCTCTCGCCAGAGATTGATATGCGCGATTGGGTTTCTCGTTCGGTGAGTATTCGTGTTTATCCGATTAAGGAGTTGCTCGAACAGACCCGTCAGGCGGTGGGGGCTGTGGAAGCGGAATTGGTTTTAGAAAAAAAACTCAATTCACAGATTTTGAAAATCAGAGAGATCTGGGCTGCAAATCAGAAACCAGCTTCTAGTCCTGGAGCACCATTCTTTTTTGAAACAGTTCAAGTGCCACTAAAGGATGAGCGAAAGAAATACAAGATCGTAATCTATGGTGGAAGTTGTATTCGGAATGACCACCTGATTGTGTGGGCGAAGGATGAACTATATCACCGGCAAGTTGAACAGGCGTTGGCAGACCTGAAACCCGAAGAAATCTCGCCATTAGAACTGAAAACGAAATTGATTGCGGTTCCACGCAGCCTGCTGGACCAGATCAGCTCGAAACGGAAGAATACGAAAGTGTTTCAGGTGAAGCAGGTTCCGGCTACTGAAGGAGCGAAGCCGGGTGAACTTGTTTCCGTGGGGCCTGAAACGGTCAGTCGGACTTCTCTGGTTTGCGAAGTACTGGATCAAAAACGCTTTCATGAAATTCAACAAATGATACAGTCATCATCGCGCAGCCAGCTATTGTCGGCTCCACAGGTCAGGTTCATGGACGGACAGTCTGTTCAAATAGAAACGAAAAAACGTTCTGAGTTTAAGTCGAAATTTAAGGGGCGCGGACAGCAATTTTCCGTCGTCAATGCGGATGTCGGCCTTGATATGAATGTGACCTATTCCGAGAGGAAGGGGATCAATCAACGGGGGATGCTGGAATATCAGATCGCATATTCTGAAATCGGCGGTCTGAAAAAACAGAAAGTACTCGATCTAAAAATCGGTGAGGAACAGGAAATTGAGGTGCCATTAGTTGTTGAACGCCGTTTTAATGCTGCCAGCCTGATGAAACCGGGACAGATTTTGCTGGTAGGCGGCTTAGATCTGCAACAGGGCACGGAGGAACCGAACGTGCTATTAGTCATGTTCCAGCTGGAAAAGGTGCAGCCCGTTGAAACGGGTCAAGTGCTGCACGGCGTGGGCGTCAACAGCGACGCTGGCCTAACGGGATGGATTCAGCTTGATGAATCGAACTTTAAGAAGAAGCTGGTTACTGAGGTCTATCCGGTTGCCGATTTGGTGGTCCCCGTTCCACGTAAGCTTTCCATCCCGGGCAAGAAGCCCGACACAGCCCCACCGGTGCCGGAACCGCGGTTTGAACCATTGATCGAATTGATCAAACAGAATGTCACGTCGGATGCCTGGGACGAATCCAGGGAAGACTATAGTTCGATCATGCCTTATCCCAAAATGCTGGCACTGGTCGTGCGGCATACGCGGGAAGGGCATGAGCAACTGGCTGAGTTACTGATGAAGCTCAGGGCTGTTCAGGAAAAGATGTTGCAGTTGAATATGCAAGTTGTTGTTGTAGATGATATGCAGGCATGGCTCAAAGAGTGGGATCTGTCTCAATCCTATGAGGACCGAAAATTATTACAGCAGTTGCAGGCACACAACACCAATCACGGCATCGTGCTGAATTCAAAGCAGGTCGCATCAATGAAACAGATGTGGGAACAAAAGAAAGGCGTGAATCGTTTGCAACTGTCTAAGCTCACGCTATTCAATGGACAGTCCACAGAACTGAGTCTATTTGGTGAGCCTCCACCTGACGAAAAACCACAATATCGCGTTCAAGTACGACCGGAGTTACTGCAATATCAAACAGTTCGGCTTTCGTATATCATCAATGCCAAAGATGCACTGGATGCGCTCTCTCAGATCAACACGGCGATCATTCCCAAGGGAAAATCCGTATTGATCGATGTGACTGATCATATCACAGATAAAGAATCGGCATTCCTGTTCCAGCAATGGGTCCGTCAGACTCAACTGAGTTTTCCTAAAAAAAACAAACGTTGTTTTCTGCTGGTTACACCATCGGTGTTGAAAGTTTCTGATGCAGTTAAACAGCCGGCTACTCTCCCTCGCCCTTCACGTTGAACACCAGATACTGTCCGTCGGGGGTGAAGCAGACACCGCCGGTAATTCTGCCGTGGACTTTGATGTCGATCGGTTCGGGGGCTTTGTCTTCGGCGGGGTTAAACTTGTGTAATCGGCGCGGTTCGGTCTGCGGGCAGAACACGATCAGGTCTCCCTGGGGATGCCAGGCAAAGTCGTCATAGGGAGCCCGTTTGTTGTTATAATGCACCTTATAGCCTGCCTGTATGCCGTTGACACTGATGGTGGCGACGTCGTGCGTTTTGTCGGATGCCTTGCGGCCCTTGAAGCAGAGCCAGTTACTGTCAGGTGACCAGGTCATATTCCAGAACAGACTGGTGTAAGGGCTTTCGCCGGCGGGAAAGAGCTCGGTTTTCTTGTCTTCAATCAGATCATAAACCAGGATGGTGGCTCTGCCGCCGCTGAGAATTCGGTAGGCGATCTTTCTACCATCCGGTGACCACTGGGCACCCCAGCCTCTGGGGTCGATCATTTTACGATTCGTTCCGTCGGCGTTCATGATGACGATGCCGGCTGGCTTAGGTTGCGAGAAGACGATTCGCTTTCCTCCCGGCGACCAGTTGGGCATGGCGCCCGAGCCTAAAACTTTGAGATCACTGCCATCCGCGTTGGCGATGAGAATCTGCACGCTGGCAAATTTTTCTCCCTCCTGTATTTTCCAGCCATCAAAGGCGAGTTTCGTTCCGTCCGCTGTGAAATCCGGGGAACCCACCTGGTGGTAGTCTTCTGCTGTCAGATAAAGTTCGGGATGTTCGCCTTCCAGAGTCGCTTTGTAAAACCGGATTCGATTCACCTTTTGCGGCTCGTCTGCGATGGACTGCGAAAGCGAGAGACAGGTACAAAGAAAACCGGCAAGTAGGGCCGGGACGATTTTGGTGAGCGTATTCATCATCAATCCAGATCTCAGGTACTGTGGCGGTTGCCCTGCTGTTAATCTTGTTTGTCACGCATATTGAACAGCAGGTGCTGGCCATCGGGAGTGAAGCTGACGTCCCCGTTGATGTAGCCGTCGATTTTGATCTCAATCGGTTCGGGGGCTTTGTCTTCAGCGGGATTGAATTGGTGTAATTGACGTGGCTTGGAAGCCGGGCAGAAGACAATCATCTCTCCCTGAGGATGCCAGGCAAAGTCGGCATAGGGGGCGGCTTTATCGTTAAAATGAACCTTATAACCTTCCTTCATGCCGTTGGCATTGATGGTCGCGACATCGTAGGTTCGATTGTCGGTTCGGCGTCCTTTGAAGCAGAGCCAGTTACTGTCAGGAGACCAGGTCATGTTCCAGTACAGGCTGGAGTAGGGGCATTCACCTTCCGGGAACAGATCGGTTTTTGTGTCTTCAATTAAATCGTAGACCCGAAGATTCGTTCCGCTACCAGTCCGAGCGCTATAGGCGATTTTTTTGCCATCCGGTGACCACTGGGCGCCCCAGCCACGTTCTTCAATCATTTGTCGGTTGGAACCGTCGGCGTTCATCATGGCTACGCCATAAGGAGAAGATTGAGAGAACGCGATGCGATTACCGCCCGGCGACCAGCTGGGCATGGCACCCGGTCCCAGAACTTTGAAGTCGGTGCCATCCGCATTGACGACCATGATTTGAGAATTGGAGAATGACTCTCCCTCCTGCGATTTCCAGCCATCAAAGGCAAGCTTGGTTCCATCGGCTGAGAAGGCGGGAGAGCCAGTATTGTAATAGTCTTCCGCAAAGTAAAAGACCTTGGGCTCTTTACCCTCCGGCGTTGCAATGTGAAACCGGGTTCGTTTTAATGCCGGTTTTTCATCGGCGACTACCTGCGGGTTGACGTTATTGAAAATTGTGAAACAGATCAGACAACAGAGGCTGATATTCAGGGCCGGTTTCATCTTGTCTCCTCTTAAATATGATGTAAATAAACTCAGGCAGGTTGTGTTTAGTCGTTATAGCATCTTCCTGAGAGTGATCAAAGAAAAAACTGAAGTCAGTGTGATTTCTCCAGCCATCATGCGGTCGCTGATTACCAGTTGGACAAAAACGTCACGATCAGTTTCACTCAAAATCACAAGATCAATTTGGGAACTAAGTCGGGATTTTAAATAGTTTTGGAGAAACAGGTCAGGTCGGCTTGAGGTCTGAATCTGATCAAAGTAGCCTGATGTGAATCAAGCCGTCTTGTGAATGATGTCTGCTTTTTTGTTATTTCCTTCAGGAGTCACTCAATGAAGAATTCCAGTTTTGTCAATCGCGAGCTGATCTGTACGACTTTGATTGTATTGGCCGTGAGTGGGTTAGCTGCATGGGCCGCCAACAGCAAAACTGTACCCGATGCGGAATTTGCGAAGTCAACCGTCGATTTTGGAATCGTGGTCAGCGACTTGGATAAGTCGCTTAACTTTTATAAAAATGCATTGGGCTTAAAAGAACGTGAGCCGTTTGAGGTGACTCCGGCAATGGGAGGAGACTCAGGGCTGTCTGATAATCTGGCATTCAAGGTTTATCCGCTGGTACTGGAAAACGACAGCACCGCCACGAATGTCAAATTGATGCAGTTTAAAGACGCGCCTGGCAAGAAGGTCGATAATTCCTTTATCCACTCTTCGTTGGGAGTGAGTTATCTGACGATCTATGTGAAAGATACGACCGCCGCTTTGGAGCGGGCCAAGGCCTACGGAGTGAAACCGATTGCCAAAGGTCCGATCGCATTGCCGGAAGGATTCCCGAAAGGCATCTATCTGACGCTGTTGCGTGATCCTGACGGGAACCTGATTGAACTGGTCGGTCCCAAGAAGTAGACCGATCCCGTTCGAATCAACGCTGAATCCATGATGGCACTCTCTGGGTGCCATCATTTTTTCGTATTCATACCGTACTTCTTCATTTTGTTGTACAGCGTCACGCGGCTGATGCCCAGTGTTTTCGCCGTGTTCGTACGGCTGTAGTTGTTTTTGAACAGAGCCTGTTCAATCAACTCTTTTTCCGTGACCGCGACCTGGTCTCCCAAACGTTCGGAATCGTTTTTGGCATGACCGAGAACGACCGACGGATCATTGGTCGGGCCGACTTGTCCCATCAGAATATGCGACGGGAGATTCTCTTTCCGTAACACACCTTCGCGGCAGTAAATGACGGCCCGGCGGATCACGTTTTCCAGCTCACGCACGTTGCCCGGCCAGGGGTAGGAATGCAGGGCTTCCATGAATTCTTCGTCAATCCGATCAATCACGATTTTGTGTTTCGTTGACATCTGCCGTACGAAATCATTCGCCAGCGTAATGATATCTGCTTTACGTCTTCTTAACGGCAGCACATCGAATTTCAGCATATTCAATCGATAGTAAAGGTCAGGTCGGAATTTACCTTGCTCAACCAGAGGTTGCAGATCCATGTTACTGGCGACGACCAGACGGGCCTGATTGACGTGCGTCTTATTCGAGCCGATCGGTTCAAACTCTCCCGTTTCAATGACTCGCAACAGTTTGACCTGCTGTTCTGGTCCTAAAACGTCGATTTCGTCAAGCAGAATTGTCCCGCGACCCGCCGCTAGAAATTTACCATCTTTGTCGGCATGAGCACTCGTAAAAGCACCCCGCACATGGCCGAACAGTTCACTTTCAATCAAATCGTTCGGCAACGCACCACAGGCAACATTCAAAAACGGTTCATTGCGACGCGGAGAGACATCGTGAATCAATCGCGAGAGATACGTTTTACCGGCTCCGGTTTCACCAATCAACAATACGGTCACATCGTGTTGGGCGGCAATTTCCAGTTCATTCAACATGAGTTTCATCTCATGCGAGTTTGTTTCGAAGCGACGAGTGATGGCATGCGAATTGGCTGGCTCGGGAACGTTTCGTTCTGTCTTCGGTTCCACAGGCAGGTGAGTGGGGAGTTTACTTCCCATAGAGGATCCTCCGGATGTACCACTTTGAGTCGAGTTCATAGCGAGTGATTTCGAAACCACAACTTCTTCATCGGGATTCAGGCAGGAATCAATTTCCAGCAGCAGTTCTGCTTCACTGGCAAAACCTTTGATATGCAGGATCTTGCTGCAGGCGGCACGGCGTTCCAGAATTTCCGGACACTCTTCTTCCGTCAGCATGATCAGCTCTGCATCTGGCACGGTATTCTGAATCAGTTCCAGCAGCTGGTCTTCCTGGTGACCGCCGGAAATCAGAAACCGTAGATCGACGAGTACCGAATCGATGGTTTGCTCGCGGCAATGCCTGTGGCAATCTTCCAGGGTATTACACAGGATCAGGTGGAATGTTTTTTTGAAATGAGCAAGGATCTGCTGCTGAAGCACGGTGTCGTGTGTTACCAGAATCAGTGTGGGAAGTTCCATAGTGGCTTTCTCTATTTCAAAATACAAAAAGTGAATTCTCTGGATTGAAAAATCGGCAGTCACAGAAAACAGAGAAGGATCTGTCCTGTGTCTCCGTTTAACGAAGTGCTTCTGTTTTTAAACAAATGGAGTGCCAACTTGTTAAGGTTTTCAGACGTGCTGTGAATAAGTTGTTGTTTTGTAAAGGCTTGTGTAAAACAAAGTCATCGCCGACAGGCTGAGATTCTCGAAAGGGATGTGGCGAAAAGACATCAAACGTGGTGCACGTTGATTTTTATCAACAGAAAGCAACACGTAGATTTCAGGTGTGGGGCTTTCATGCGCATCTCGGCAGAATCCGAGTGGGTCTACTATTGGATGACGAATTCCCGCTTGTTAAACTTCAGAAAAGGACAGTCTTGAGCAGTATCTTCAATGGAGAGGAAAACACAGTGGCGAGCTTTGCAGTGATTCTGGCAGCAGCCGGCAAAAGTACGCGGTTTCGATCGAAGGGAGCTGATATTCTGGGGGCTGGACCCCAGAAAAAACCGTTCATGGATCTGAAAGGGCGTGCGGTCTGGGTGCGGTCGGCGGAAATCTTCTCGAATCGCGAAGATGTGAAGCAGTTGATCATTTCGGTTGCGGAAGAAGATATCGAATGGTTCAAGCAGAAGTTCCGACCGAATCTGGCATTTATGGAAATCGAAATCGTGGCCGGCGGTCAGGAACGCGCTGATTCGGTTCAGAATGCCTTGGCGCGAGTCAAAGCGGACATTGATTATGTTGCCATTCACGATGCGGCCCGGCCTTTGATCACCGATAAATGGGTGGGTGAAATTTTCACTGCAGCGGAAAAACATGACGCGGTGATTCCCGCTGTCCGTGTTTCCAGTACGCTCAAACGGGCCGACAAAGACCGGCAGATTGTGGAAACGGTCGACCGCACGGATCTCTGGGCGGCTCAGACACCCCAGGTCTTCAAACGCCAGTTGTTGCTGGACGCCTATGCACAACGTGGCGATGTTCAAGCCACTGATGAAGCCCAATTGATCGAAAATCTGGGGCATCCGGTAAAAATTGTCGAAGGCTCGCCCCTTAATCAGAAGATCACGACAGCCGCCGACTTCCGGATGGCCGAAGCATTGGTGAACGCCTTGCCGAAACCAAAGGGCATTCAGGCGCTGCATCCCTTTGCCGATGAAGAGCCGCACGGAATTCTTTAAGCAAATCATGAGAGTTCGGTGAAGCGTGGGGAAATTCTGTACCTTCAGTTTGAGGTGCAGCCACGGATTGGTTAGACTGACTTGTCCTCTCTTCAGGAGAGAATCGCGAAAGACAGCTTCTGATATTCGTCCTGTTCCCGATACCAGACACTTCTCCATCTAAAGGAAGCAACCATGAACTCGACCCCTGAAGCAGCCGAGGCTCCCGAACCAGCTCCGAAACCGAAAAAAAAGGTCAGCGCGCAACGTCGTATCGTTTCCTGGATCTTTATTGGGATTTTGCTGGCCATCGTGTTGTATGAATGGCGTGCGAAATCATCACAGGCCAATACGGTAAACAGCATGGAAGCAGCGATGGCAGAGGCCGGTGAAGTCGCGGAGTTCCCGTTTACCGAGTTTCAAGAGTTCAAACAGGGGACACCTTCCGAAGAAATTGATGAATCAGGGGCGATCCTGCGACAACATCATTATCGCTGGAATGGCATCTTCAAGACCTACGACTTGCGGGTGCTCGTCGATGAGCACGAGATGGTGGTTTCATTCGATACGCTTAAAGAAGGTGACACTGTTGGCGGTATCCGACGCATCTTAAAAAAGAACCTCCAAGCGTTGAAGGACAAGCAGATGAAGTTGATGGAACAATCCTCCGGCGGTGCCAAGCCCGCGGACGCAGAAAAGAAATAAACCGTTCCAGTTGTCTGCACGAATTTTTTGAAGAATTTTTGCTACCACGAAAAACACGAAACTGCGGGTGAGCCCGGATAGAATCCGGGCCGAGCGCAGCGAGCAGGAAATTGACAGTGTAATCGAACAATGAGGCTGTGAGTGTGAATTACACGATTGTTTCAATCGAGTAGGAAAATTCATTTTGAATCAGATGCGTGCTCCCTCAGTTTCCTGTTGTCTTCGACAACCCCGAATTACATTCGGGGTTACCCAGTGATGGGGAAAGCGTTCCTCACAAGCAAACGTGTAGGGCGAGTCTATGTGCTCGCTCGCCTTGTGAGGCACAATTCTGCCTGACTCTCTGGATGGGACAAGCTAAAACATGCGCACGCTGGTCCTGCATACGATGTTAACCCAGCGGGCGGCCACATAGGACCGCACCACATGAATCGGGTTGGAGGCGTTTCTCACAAGTAAACGTATTGGTGAGAACTGGAAAAAAAAGCCCGGAAACAGCGAACTGAATCCGGGCCTTCTATTTGAACGTTTCAAACGCTTACTCGTCGGTCACACAACCTTCGGAGGCGGACTTGACGTTTTTGATGTATTTATACAGCGTGCCGCGTGTGTATTTGAACGGGGGCGCCGTCCAGGTTTTGCGGCGTTCTTCGAGTTCTTCGTCGCTGACTTCCATATCCATCCGATTGTTCTCGGCGTCGATGGTGACTTTGTCTCCGGTCTTGACCAGAGCAATCGGCCCACCATCCTGTGCTTCGGGAGTGACGTGCCCGACGATGAAACCGTGTGAACCTCCGGAAAAACGACCATCGGTCAACAGGGCAACATCTTTACCCAACCCGGCGCCCATGATGGCAGAGGTCGGGGTCAACATCTCAGGCATGCCGGGTCCGCCTTTGGGACCTTCGTAGCGGATGATGATGACGTCGCCTTTATTGATTTTGTTTTCTTCCAGTGCTTTGAGCATGTCTTCTTCGGAATCGAACACATTCGCGGTCCCTTTGAAGACCAGACCTTCTTTACCGGTAATCTTGGCAACAGCACCCGTCGGTGCCAGATTCCCTTTGAGAATCTGCAGGTGTCCCGTTGGTTTGATCGGGTTTTCTACAGTGTGGATGATGTCCTGTCCTTCTTTGAGGCCGGGAAGTTCTGCCAGGTTCTCTGCCAGTGATTTACCGGTCACCGTCATGCAGTCACCGTTGATGAAGCCTTTTTCCAGCAGATATTTGAGCACAGCGGGCGTACCGCCCTGTTCCTGCAGGTCAGCCATGACGTATTTACCGCTGGGTTTGAAGTCGGCCAGTAATGGCACACGATCGCTAACCGCCTGGAAGTCGTCGATGGTCAGTTCGACGTCGACGGCACGGGCAATCGCCAGCATGTGCAGGACGGCATTCGTCGAACCACCGAGTGCGACGGTCAGGACCATCGCATTTTCAAATGCTTCGCGGGTCATGATGTCGCGGGGTTTTAAATCGAGTTCCAGAAGTTTTTTGATCGCAGCTCCAGCACGAATACATTCTTCCAGTTTTTCAGGATGCTCAGCGGGAATCGACGAACTGTAAGGCAGTGACATACCCAGCGCTTCAATGGCCGACGACATTGTGTTGGCGGTATACATGCCGCCGCAGGCACCCGCACCCGGACAGCTTTTCTGTACGATTTCCTTACGCGTATCATCGTCAATCGTGCCGGCGAGATACTCTCCGTAAGACTGGAATGCAGAGACAATATCCAGCTTCTGATTATTCAAACATCCGGGGGCGATCGTTCCACCATAAACCATCAGCGAAGGACGGTTGAAGCGGCCCATAGCAATCAGGCAGCCGGGCATGTTCTTATCACAGCCGGGGAGTGAGATGTTAGCATCATACCATTGAGCACAGGTGACGGTTTCAATGCTGTCGGCGATCAAGTCGCGGGACTGCAGCGAGTACGACATGCCGTCGGTACCCATCGAGATTCCGTCGCTCACACCAATCGTATTAAATCGCAGGCCTACCAGGCCGGCGGCTTCCACACCCTCTTTGACTTTGGCAGCCAGTTTGTTGAGGTGCATGTTACAGGAATTGCCTTCGTACCAGACGCTGGAAATTCCGACCTGGGCCTTGTTCATATCTTCTTCAGTCATGCCGGTGGCATACAGCATGGCCTGGGAAGCCCCTTGTGAACGGGGCTGAGTGATGCGGGAACTATAACGGTTCAAGATGGGTTGAGAATCGGATGACATCGACGTTTTTCCTCTGTAGTATTTTCGATAGCGATGGTTTGAGAAGCGGTATGGAATACCGGGCCTGAAGATGTTTCAGGCGTATGATCATGATTGCAGTCTGCCGGTTATTCCAGCAGTAGCTTCATTCGATAAGGGACTCGTTCGACACGAGGCAGAATTTGTGGTTGGTAGATTTCGGTATAAGCTTTCGCTTCGCGATGTGTTTTCCAGGCGTCTTCACTTTCCCAGTGCTCGACCAGCACAAAGGTAGCCGGTTCGCCTTCGGAGTGATAGACGTCAAATCGCAGGCAGCCTGGTTCGGTGCGGGAGAGTCGACAGGCTTCGGTCAGCAGTCCCTGAATTTCCTCTTCGTCGGAGGCATTTTTTAACGTGAGAATGACATTGAGACAAAACATGTTCGTGCTCTTGATTTCATTATTAAGGGCAGCAGGATCCAGGCAAGCGCAAAAAGTACGACTTGCTACTCTCTTTATCCAATACATTAACACTCCGCCGTCAGAAGTGACAGTAAAGCAGGATTCTTAAACCGCAGGGAACGGTAAATCTCTCGCACAGAGATGGAGTGATCGGAACGGGCACTGTTCCGATGGATATGTTGGAATTGTCAGAGTACGGGAGCTGCAAAGGATTTAGGGCGGCCCTAGGACTGGAAGAGTTTGTGGATTTTGTAGATTGAACAGTTCGTTCATCAAAAGGGGGCAAAAAATTCCAATTGGAGTCCACACTTGGATGACGCATTGTTTGTTGTCTGTTATCATTCCGACAAGAGGATGAGGCGAATGGATGACAGAAGCCCGTGGTCACAATCCACGATCAGGCTCTTTTGATTCATAAATAAGGGAGTACCAGGTGAGTAAAACAGAGACGGTAGAGTGGTTGGAATGGAAACGGCTTCCTTTATTTTCCCGGTATGATTCTGAAGCGTCCCTGGTGCAGATGTGCGACCGGTTGTTGGAAGAAGCGACGCGGCAGAAGTCGGGCAGCGATTTTATCCGACAGTTCCTGCCCCAGCTGGCGACGGAACTCTCCTGCCAGTGGTGCACTCTGATTGAACGGACACCAGAGTGGGAAACTCTGTTTGAGTTTGGCCGTAATGCCGCCGGTGGTTTTCCCGGTGCCTTGTGTGGTGAAGCATTAGACCGTGATGCCGCGGGCCTGTGTGCCGATGAAAAACGTGCGGACTGGTATTTCATGGCGGCCCCTCTGGGAGAGACCTGCCCTGGAACCGTGTTACTGGTGGGAGGACGGGATTTAACGGTTGATACACTCAGTGATGCCGTGATAGCGGCGCGGGTGCTCGGTTATGCGCTGTCCGTTGTCGAGCAGCGGGAAAAGAATCTGCGACGGGTTAATCGTCTCGAAACCACGTTGCATATCGCATCCAGTTTTTCCTCAGCCCGTGAAACACAGCCCCTGTTAGAGTTGATCGCGAAAGAAGCCACACGCTTACTGGACAGCGAGCGATCGAGTATTTTTATCTGGGATCAGGAACACAAGCAGGTCGTCGCCTGTCCGGCGCTCGGAGTGGAAGGCAACACGCTGCGTCTGCCCGATGATGTGGGAATTGTCGGCGACGTGATTCATAGCGGCGAGACGATTCGCGTTGATGATGCTTACAATGATGAGCGGTTCGATCCCAGTGTCGATAAATCGAGTGGGTTTAAGACGCACAACCTGTTGTGTGTTCCGTTGAAAAATAATGCCGGCGAACTGATCGGCGCGTTCGAGGTGATGAATAAGGAAAAAGGGAAGTCGGACTTCGACGACGACGATGCCCAAAGCCTGGCTGAGTTGGGCGTGCAGGCAGCGACGGCGTTGGAAAACACGCGCGAACTCGAACAGCTTTCCCGCAGCCGTGATCAGATGACCGAACAGGCGAAAGAGAAGGTGCAGATCATCGGAAAGAGTTCTGCGATCGCGGCGTTACGTTCGACAATCGAACGGTTAGCCGGCACTGATTTGCCTGTGCTGATTCTGGGTGAGAGTGGAACGGGGAAAGAGGTCGTCAGCCAGTCACTGCATTATCAGGGACCGCGGGCGAATACACCGTTCATCGCGGTGAACTGTGCGGCGCTGCCGGAAACGCTGCTTGAAAGTGAACTGTTTGGTCATGAAAAGGGTGCGTTTACCGATGCTCATGAAACGCGCGCAGGCAAGTTTGAATTGGCAGAAGGCGGGACGCTGTTCCTTGACGAGATCGGTGATATGACTCTGGGAGGTCAGGCGAAGCTGTTACGCGTGCTGGAGCAGAAAGTGATTACCCGCGTGGGGGGCTCGGAAAGTATTCCAATCAACGTCCGCGTGGTGGCTGCCACGAATGCCAAGCTGGCGGATGCGGTGCGCGATAAAAAATTCCGCGAGGATTTGTACTATCGTTTGAGTGTGGTCACGCTGGAATTGCCGCCGCTACGAGATCGGCCGGAAGATGTGATTCTGCTGGCAGAGTTTTTCCTGGCTCAGTTTTGTGCCCAGGCCAACCGCCGTGTGCTGAAAATTTCCGCGGAAGCCAAAAAACGATTGCAGGCACATCTCTGGCCTGGCAACGTGCGTGAGCTTCGCAATCTGATGGAACGTGTGGCGTTTCTGTGTGCCGGCGATCGTGTGGAAGTCGAAGACCTGGCGTTCATCCTGAGTCCGGCACGTGACTCGGTCGTTGATATGTCGGCTGATCTGAGTTTGAAAGAAGCCTCCCGCCGGTTTCAACAGGAATACATTCGCCGCACGATCAAACGCGTGGGCGGCAACATGAGTGAAACCGCCAAATGCCTGGGACTGCACCGTTCGAACCTGTACCGCAAAATGGGACAGTTAGGAATGCACGAAGCGAACGAAGGTGCCGACGACGAAGATTGATATACGGTTTTGTGTTTTTCGTCTCCTTGTGTTTTTATCATGTCGAATTGGTCTTGATATAACAGGTGGAAACCGTTGGTCGTTTTGCACGGCCGGACGAGCCGGGCCGTGGCACACGGGGAGTCTCATTCGCTGTGCGGTTTGAATTTCAGAGAAATATTCCTGACTCGTGTAACCGTAGGGTGCGGCCCTATGTGGCAGCCCGCAGGGTCAGGGTGGCGTGCAGGACCACGAACGAATGATTTATCTTGTCCCATCCTCAACGTGATACAAAGTTGTGTCCCGCCAGGCGGGCGAGCACATAGACTCGCCCCTACGGTTCAATCGCCAGATTGCATTCGGGTCTGATGGGCAGGGCAGGGGGCTTTATGCCGGTACTTCTTCGGATTCGTTGAATTCTTCCATGAGTTGATTGACGGCTTCCGACGAACCGAGCGCGAAGATGCTGTCGCCGGCATTCAGGATGGAAGTACTGGGGGGCGGCATTTGCGGTTCCTGTCCGGGTCGGCAGATACCGACAATCATGATGCCTTTGTTGCTGAAATCAGTTTCACTTAATTTTTTTCCGCAATACGGATTGGCTTCATGAATCTGGAGATCAGCCACCTGAAAACCGCCGATATGTTTACTGGCGACTTCGACGAAATCTTCGACGGCTGGGTGAATCATGAAACGCGCGATTTTGACGGCACCGCTCCGGAACGGACTGACGACGCGGTTCGCGCCGGCATGTTTGATTTTTTCGCCGGCTTTGTCATCACTGGCGCGGGCGATGATCTGAAATTCGGGGTTCAGCATGCGTGCGGTGAGTACGACGTAAACATTATCTGCGTCGCCGGGTAAGGCGGCAGCCAGAGCTTTTGCTTTCTCAATACCGGCACTTTTCAGAACAAAGTCATCGGTGGCGTCGCCGTGAATATGGAACCAGCCTTTGTCCTCACAGGCGAGCTGCAGGTGCTCTTCATTGCTGTCGATCACGACGAATGGTTTTTCCCGTTCGTGAAGATACTCACAGATCGATGCCCCCATGCGACCAATGCCACACACGATGTAATGGCTGTCTAAGTTTGAAATTGCTTTTTGCATTCGTCGTTTCTCCAGGACTGAACTCATTTGTTGACGAACGATCCACTGACCGAGCTGGGACACACTGTACGTGAAAATTCCCAAACCAAACATGAGATAAAAGATGATAAAAATCTTGCCGTTATCCGACAGGCTGACGGGGTCTTCGTAACCGACGGTCGTTGCCGTGATCACAATCATGTAGAGACTGTTGAGCCAGGAAGAGCCTTCGATCAGGCGAATTCCGACCGTTCCAAATATCGTAAACCCGACCAGCAGAAAGATGATGCGCAGAAAATGCGCCAGCGACTGCTTTTGCTGCTTCGTTTGATTCACGGATGAGAAGATCTGAAAGAACATGCGTGAGAGTTTACAGTCTGAAAAGAATTTTGGATAGAAGACTTGTTTTCCCGGGGGGTAATAATAACGATTCCGGCTGACCCAGGTCGCTCAACAGAAACTCAGCCGCCAGTAGTCCGCTCCGCACGGCGCCTTCCATCGTGGCAGGCCAGCCTGTAGAAGTCCAGTCTCCAGCGAGGTATAAACCGGCCACTTCGGTCTGTTGTGAAGGGCGTCGCTGTTCGACACCGGGTAAGACGGAAAAGACGGCCTGATGCTCGGTGACCATGCGACTGTGTGTCAGCTGGGCCTGTTTTGTTTCAGGCCAGATCCGGCTCAGTTCCTCAATCACGGCGTTGATGATGTTGGTCTGTGTCCGTCCCTGTCTGGCTTGTCCGGTCAGATCATGACTGGCGGAAATCACGATCTGATAGTAATAGCCTTGCTCTGCCGACTGCTGCATGATGCGACTGCGGTTGAACATCCACTGTGACAGGCAGTCCACAAAGACGGCGTGCGGGAGGTCGGTAATCTCGCGATCAAACCAGAGATGGACGCTGGTAATGGGGGCCCCCTCTAACTGTTCAATATCCGCTAAAGTATCACGCCCTTCAAATGATTCAGGCAGCAATTCCAGAACCCTCTGATGGGGCACCGCGATCACAGCCCGTTCGCAGGAGATTTGTCGCCCGTCGCGCAACTGTACGCCGATGACTCGGTTGTCCTCAAGTTCGATTCGGCTCACGCCGGTTTGAAGGTAGACTATGGCATCCTGATCCTGTAGCCGTTTGAGGATGGTCTCGCCGTACAATTGTTCGAGAGGTACCGTGGGAATCAAGACGTTCCAATTGTTGCGGGCGCGCAGAAAGCCATCGACAAAAACCTTGCGGGCATGCGAAAGGCTGATGCGGTCGAGCCGTTCGCTCAACGCACTGACGAGCACGACGTTCCAGAAACGGTCGATGGTATTTTGAGTCTGTCCCTGTTTTGCGAGCCAGGCGGCGATCGTTGGTTCATTCTGTTTGTCGACGGCGGTCAGAGCCAGTTGTTTCAGGCCTCGTGCCAGACTGATTTTCTCCTGCCAGGATAAGTAAGAAAGACCACCAAACGCCGGCAGTAAATGCAAGGGTGCGGGCAGCAGTGGATTTGCGGCAAAACGGTTGACTTTAAATGGCTGCTCGGTCGAGACAGAATCGGGAGTTTCAGGGCCGATGAAATAAAGTTGTTTTTCTCTGTGGAAGGAATCGGCGATGCCGACGGTTTCACAAAAACGATTGAACTCGTGACAGCACCCCATACTGACGTGCTGGCAGTTGTCGATCAGGTGCTGTGACTGTTTGTCTTCAAAGGAGCTGGCTCTGCCGCCCAGTCGGGGACGCGATTCAAACAGAGTGACCGGGATACTTCGGTCTGCAAGGGTCACCGCACAAGCCAGCCCGGCCAATCCGCCTCCGATGATGACGACTTCTGAGTGTTGGGCTCCCAATGACATTTCCTGACAAGCTCAAGTTGTTTTTAAGAAAACGACCCGGGCCTGTACATTGGGTCTGTTTTTCCTGAGATCTCTGGCTTAGTATGTGAGGATACCGAAATTAAGCCGTGATCCTAGAGGTGACTTTAGTGAAATCATGAAATATTTGGGGATTCAACAGATTCAAAGGCTGTCCACAGGCTGGCTGAAAACGGGGAGAAGCTTCGTGTATCCTCCCCGCTGTTCGCTGTGTGGTCTTGCTAGAATCTGCTCTGGAATGAATTGTGGCGTTCAGATTGAGCAGATTGCTCCCCTGGTGGAACAGGCGTGCGACCGGTGTGGTGCTCCCGTCGGTCCTCATCTGGACACCTCTGAAGGCTGCAGTTATTGCAAAACAGAACGTTTTTTATTCAAGCGTGCAATTGCATTGGGGAAATATCAGGGGCCGTTACGCGAAATCATCTTAAATCTGAAACAAAACCATGGTGCTCATCTGGGAGGGGATCTGGGGAGTCTGCTGTTCCAGCGGAATCGGGAAACCTTCGAGAAATTAGCGTCCAGCTTGATTATTCCGGTTCCCTTGCACTGGACATCGCGTCTCCACCGGACACACAATCCGGCCAGTATCATCGCAGAGGCGCTGTCGGGCCGCTTGCAAGCAAAATACTCCGGGAATATACTCGCGAAACGAAAACGAACTCCTGCACAGACCAGTTTGACGCCCTCAAACAGGAGAAAAAATTTGCGAGACGCGTTTGCAATTCGCAGACGCAAGCGGGTGGCCGGTCAAACAATTTTACTGGTTGACGATGTCATGACGACGGGATCAACCGCCAATGCTGCGACGCGAGTGCTGCTTGATGCAGGTGCTGCTGAAATCAATGTTGCTGTAATTGCCAGAGCACCTGGTTTGTAAATTAATCATATAGAATCTCCACGGAAAACGGTCGCCGTTTTTGTGGATACAATAGACAAGGCAAGTACTTCGATGGATTCGAGTACAACTCCCACTCCGGATGGGAAACCAGGCATTAAATCGGAGAAAAAAGCTATCGGCACAACCCACCGTTTTTTCCTGAGAGGATTGGCCATCAGCCTGCCTCCGATTCTGACGCTGGTGATCGTCATCTGGGTTTTGGGAGTCGTCAATGACTACATCATTGCCCCGACTACCACTACCGTACGATATTGCATCGCTTATTTTACCGATGCTTCTGAACCACGGGATGATTTCGTGGAATTGAATAATCTGCCGCCGCTGGAATATTGTCGCGACGATTATCTGATCAGTAAATCCCATCTCGCTGATGTGGAGGAGATTGAGAAAAAGGCCGGGGTCAACGGGATCAACCGCAATAAAATCATTCCTTATGCCTGGGTTCCGTTTGGGGATCGGGCGGTGCCTTACGCGGATTATCGTGAAGTTGCCAAGCGAATTCGGGCCTCCGATATGCCCACGACGGCGATGGGCCTGTATATGGAACTGGCGACGACCCGCTGGTTCAAAAGTCTGTTTCATTTAAGTGCGGTGGCGGTCGCGTTAACAATCGTGGCGTTGTATTTTCTGGGACGTTTCGTGACAGCCCGCATCGGTTCCTGGATGGTGATCAAATTCGAGCAAGGTGTGCTGGCCCGTCTACCAGTCGTGAGTAATGTCTATTCGTCCGTCAAACAGGTGACCGACTTTTTCTTCAGTGAGCGAACCGTCGATTACAGCCGTGTTATCGCAGTCGAATATCCCCGGCGGGGAATCTGGTCGCTGGGTTTTGTGACCGGGGACAGTATGCTGGAGATGACCGTGACGGCGGGCGAACCACTGGTGGCGATCCTGATCCCGACCTCTCCGATGCCGGTCACGGGTTATACCATGAGCGTTCCCAAGAGCGAAATTGTCGACCTGAATATCACCGTTGATCAGGCATTTCAGTTCTGTCTTTCATGTGGTGTGCTGGTGCCTCCTCAGCAGAAAGTGACAGATGAACTGTTAAGAGAAGAACTGGGCAAACGCTTGTTGGGCGATCGTAAACTGGCCGGATTCAAAGTGCAGATCGCACCACCAGAGCCGACCACTCAAACCTCGACGATAGAAGATGAGCACGCGACAACGGAAACCAAACCGGAAGAATCGTTGCCCGATCAACCTGACACTCCAGAAAAACCACCGGAAACCAATTGACCTGCTGCACCAGAGCAGATTGAACAACATGTCTTTAGAAAGTAATTGATGAATCAGACGTCTGAACAACGTCCTCTGCGGATTGCGACCCGTGCCAGCCGCCTGGCGCTCTGGCAAGCTTATTATGTTGCGGACCTGTTGAAATCGAAATCGATCGAACGCCCGATCGAAATTGTGCATATTACATCAGAAGGTGACCGGGACCTGACTTCCCCGCTGTCGGAATTCGGCGGACTGGGTGTATTTACGCGCGAAGTTCAGAAAGCGGTCCTTGATGGCCGCGCCGATCTTGCCGTTCACAGTTTGAAAGATCTGCCCACCGAACAGGCGCCCGGCTTACAGCTGGCGGGGATTCCCGAACGAGGTCCGCTGTATGATGTGCTGATCTTTCCACAAGATGCGGAAGCGGTGGAGCAACTTTCTGATCTACCTGCAGAGGCCCGGATCGGAACCGGCAGCTTGCGGCGACGAGCCCAAATGTTAAACCAGCGTGCGGATCTGCAGATGCAGGAAGTCCGCGGCAATGTGGAAACGCGTCTGAAAAAACTGGACGCGGGTGAATACGATGCGCTCTGTCTGGCGGAAGCGGGCATGGTTCGTCTGGAGCTACTGGAGCAGCGTACGTCGTTGTTACTGACTCCGCCGGAAGTTTATCCTGCGGTTGGACAAGGGGCGCTGGGAATTGAGTGCCGCGCCGATGACAGCGAAACAGCTTCATTCCTGAATGCGATTTCGGATCCATCAACCAAAGCCGCTACCACCGCCGAGCGAAGCCTGCTGGCGTTTCTGCGTGCCGGTTGCCATGCGCCGATTGGTGCGTTGTCCCGCATCGAAGACGACCGGCTGACTTTAGAAGCGGTTGTGTTAAGCGGCGACGGACAGGAGCGGATTACCGCGACCGCCAGTGGTACTTTTGACGAAGCGACCGAAATTGGAATTCAGGCCGCCCAAAAATTACTTGATGCAGGGGCAGGCCGTCTGATCTCAACGGACGAAGACTCCTGAAGGCTGATTTACGGGGCTCGCTGAACTCATTTCTGTGCCAGTTCAAAAATGAGCCGTCAAGGAAGAAAAGGTACCTGTAAATTATTTCCCTAATCTTCGGGAAATCGCCCCATAAGGGATGTCGATTCTGTTTTGAATTTGGTTTATAATCAAATCCGAATGGAGTGCCTACAATTTACCAATTCAGGAAGAGCGGAAGGTTACCGACATGGAACGTCACCCTTATCGCCCCGGCTTGTCCGGGATTATTGCGACAGAGACTGAGATATCCCAGGTTCAGGATGGATTGACCTATCGAGGGTATCCCATTGATGAGTTAGCCGGGGAAGCCTTGTTTATCGAAGTGGCTTACCTGCTCCTGCATGGCGAGCTTCCCAGCCATGAACAACTGGCTGACTTTCAAACGCTGTTGGTCGAAAGCGGTTCTCTTCCTCAACCGGTCATCGCTGCTGTCCAGGCGATTCCGTCCCATATCGATATGATGGAAGTCATTCGTACAGGAGTGAGTCTGCTGGCGCACTTCGATCCGCAAATGGAATACGGCATGTTCATGTCGGAAGTCTCGAATACTCAATACCTGCTGGCCATGCTGCCTCAGCTGATTTCCTACCGATACCATCAGGTCAACGGCTCAACGCCGGTCGAGCCGAATTTTCATCATTCCTACGCCGGCAGTTTCTGGTATATGCTCAAGGGAGATGAGCCTTCCCAACTGGAAGAAGAAGCATTTAACGCTGCTTTAATTATGTACGCTGATTACGGGTTGGCGCCTTCTACCTTTGCCGCACGTGTTGTGGCTTCTACGGGCAGTCCGCTGTATTCTGCCGTTTGTTCTGCCATCGGTTCGATCAACGGCCAGTTGCATTGCAGTTCCGGAGCAGGGGTTCTGGATGCGTTGCAGGAAGCGATGTACTCCGGCAATGCAAAAGACTGGGTTTGCCAGGAAATTACCAAAGGCAAACGGGTGCTGGGTTTTGAAAGTTCCCACCATAAAGCCCGCGATCCGCGGTCGGCTGTATTGAAAGACTATTGTTCTCAACTGGCAAATGCGTTGGGGCAATCAGAGATGGAAGCAGCCGCTGATACCATTGAAGAGATGATGGGCAAAATTCAGAAAGTCCATCCGCGCGTTGAATGGCATGCCAGCCGCCTGTTGCATTATCTCGGTTTTGAACCGGAACTATTCACACCGATCTTTACCGTTTCACGCTTAGTAGGCTGGATCGCGCATATTATTGAGCAGACAGAAAACAATCATCTGTATCAACCAATGTCGCGTTATGTGGGTATGGATCAGCGAAAATACAAGCCGCTGCCATTACGCAGCTGATTCCGCTTTGTCGGGATAGGTCATCTGCAATAGTATCGGCATCAGGACCAGGTCGCCAAACACACCGCCGATCATGGCGACACTCACCAGCGCCCCGAAATAAATCAGGGGAATGAAGTGCGACAAGGTGAGAACGCTGAAACCCGCGACCAGGGCACTCGTGGCATAAATAATAGCCCGGCCAACACTGTGATGCGTCGCCCTGAGAGCATCAACCGTGGTAGCACCGTGCGCGCGTTTTCTTAAGAAGCTGGAGATAAAGTGAATACTGGAATCGGTGGTGAGCCCCATGGAAACACTGGCAATCATCGCGGTGCCGATATTCAAAGTCAGTCCGCACCAACCCATGGCGCCAATGACAACGATAATAGGAAACAGGTTGGGGACCATGGAAATCAGTCCCAGTTTCAAGCTACGGAAAGCAAGTGACATAATTAACCAGATGCTGGTGGCGGCGAGCAGAAAGCTGTAGAGCTGGTCTTTTAGCAGGCTGTCGATCAGATAAGCGAGTAGAATAAAAATACCAGCTGCCTTGCCTGGTTTGTCGTGAACGGACTTCGCTTTCGAGTCAGCCTGTTTCGTTTCCGAACCGGGGAAATGTTTTTTTGCAAGGGCGTCGACTTTGTGAATCAGCGAGAGTTTCTCTTCGGCGGACTGTCGCTCGAGGGCACGTAAGACAATCCGCATCTGCCCCTGTTTGGCATTATAAAGGCTGCTTTCAAAATCGGCCTGCAGGTCTTTGATCATGTCCAGCTTGGACTGGATTGGATCGGAGGCGAACGGTTTTTTCGGCACAAAATCGAGCGTGTCAGTAATGGAGATCACTTTTGTCAGTTGTGTTTTGTTCGGAGGATTGACCTGACGCAGATCTTCGGCCAGAGCACGCACACGATCCAGATATTCTTCATTCAGACGAGGAGGTGCGGAGAAGTTGACTTCCCAGGTAGATGCGCCGCCGAGTCGGGTTTCGACGAAATCCAGTGCCTTGACGATCTCACTGGAGTCACGAAAGTTTTTACTGAAATCGGTTTCAATTGTTAACCGAGTGAATCCTACTGAGCAAAACAGGACAAACAGAAGCGTTCCCCACAGAATCCGTTTGGGATAACGTTCATTCATCTCAAATACCTTTTTGAGAGAACGCTCCAGGCCTTTATCGGACGAATGTTGCAAGGGGGCTCTCAGGTACCCCAATGAAATGCCGCCGGGTAACAATACAGTAGAGGCGATCAGAACCATCAGGGTGCCCAGTGCCATCATGATGCCGAAACTTCGGACGGGGGCAATTTCACTGGTCAGCAGCGAAAGGAATCCGGCAGCGGTGGTGGCACAAGTCCAGAAAATCGCAGGTAACAGTTCGACCATGGTCTGCCGGATGGCATCCGGGCGCGGGACATTCTGTCTCTGCAGTGCCTGAAAATGAACGGCGACATGCGCGACGGTGGCGATGCCGATGATTGTTACCAGAGAATTCAGCATAGAACTGACCATGCTCAGCTGTAAATTGCCGATGACAAGAACGGCTTCCGTCCACCAGATCGAACAGATCACGACCAGCAGCGGAAGTAAGACCCAGCGAAGTCGTCTAAACAAAATCAGCAGCACAACGGCGAGCAAGCTAAGCGACACTTTAAACAAAACGTCACCGTCTTCTTCCACATAGCGGAACATGTCATAAACCTGCACTGGCTCACCAACGACGTAAGCGCGGGGCTCGTGTGCATGTGCAAGTTCACGAATACGTTTGAATGTTTCACTGCGCGGGACGGGGGATTTGTCTTCGGGGAGCAGACGTAGAACGATAGCGGTGGTTTCATTGTCATCGCCGATCAGTACCCCGCGCGAGAGTTCGATCAGCTCATCCCGTTTTCTGCGAATCAAAATCCGAAGAATCAGATTGAGTTTCGAGGATGAGAGCGCATCTGCCAGATTCTGAGTGACATCCGCATTGATGCCCGGGACCTGACTGAGTTCCTGAGAAAAGCGGCGGACTTCTTCCAGAGGATTCTGTTTTTCAGCCTCTTCTGGCTGTTTCTGTTCTGCTTCTTTCGTGTCTTCCTGCTTCAGCAGATTCGGTACGGTGTAGGCAACGAAGACAAATTCATCGCCACCAAACAATTTTTTGCTTTCCAGGTAATCGAGTAGATGCTGGTCATCTTTGGCGTAGAGTGACTCGATTGATTGCTCGAATGTGAGCTTTGAAGCGGGAAAATAAGCGAAGCCAGTCAGGACCAGAAATGCGACCAGCAGGACCCAGCGGAGTTGATAGAGCAGGTTCACCCATGATTCCAGCCAGCTCTGCGGTTGACGACTCATAGGGGGAGACCATTTCCTGCTGCCTGCCAGGCAATACGATTAAAATTCGGCCCGTTGCAATGACTCAGGAATGCTTCCGATGCTCACGCAACACATCTACTCTTGTCGAACTATAGCTCACAGAAACCATGATTTCATTATAAAGTGATGGTTTTTTGCAACGTGTTGATTTTTTCCAACCTGAATACTTCAGAACCATTAGCATCGATATTTCCAGATATCTGGATCATTCCGCCCCGAGCCCACTTTCAGCCCCTACAGTCGTCAGAAATCTCATAAAAACCCCATCTCAAGTCGGGAGTGTCCCCTTGTTTCTAAAATGCGAAACCTGCATACTTGATGCAGTCTCCTACCGGTTAACTGCCGTGTTATCAAAGCTTTGAGGATCAAAGTGCCTGCTCAGGCAAATGTAAAAATCAAGCGGGCTGACTCGGGAACCGCCATTCACGTCTCTTTGGATTGATGTCTGTGACAAAACCTGGATTCTTAAGTATCGCCCTGCTGTTGCTCCTGATCCTGGCGGGGGGGCTGCGTCTGACAATGGTGGTTCTGCAGAGCGATCAACTAAAGCAAGACCGGGATGCTTACATCGCGATTGCCCGAAACCTGACGGAGGGAAACGGGTTCTCTTCCAGCAACCTTGGGCAGGAAACAGAAATTCGTCCGACTGCATTTCGGCCTCCGCTTTACCCGTGTCTGTTAGCAGTGATTTATTTTCTGAACGCAGGTTCGGTTGGTGTCGGCATTGTACAAATCATTCTGGGAATGCTCACTGTCTGGTTTACCTGGAAAGCGGGAAAAGCACTTCAAATGGAAGGAGCGGCTCTGGTGGCTGCTGCGATTGTCGCCACTGATCCGATTCTGCTGCAATATACAACCTATGCGATGACGGAAGTGCTCGCTGCATTTCTCACGAGTCTGTTACTCTTTTTATTGGTCACCAGTCTTTCAACAGATCCGGTGCCCTCCGAGACGCAGGCGCGGAAAACGCTTACTTTCTGGACTGGCATTGTCTGGGGACTGGCGATTCTGTGCCGCCCGACTTATCTGGCGTTCTTCGGCATTTGGCTGGTTTTCCGCTGTGCCAGCACGTTGTTACTCCATTTTCGCAGCGTTAAAACGGCTTTGATTGAACAAAGCGAACTGAAGCGACTTGCTGTCCTCGCTGCCGGTATCATGTTGGCGGTCTCTCCCTGGGTCATTCGCAATCTGCTGGTGTTTCAGTCTCCGATTCTGTCGACCACGCATGGCGGCTATACCTTGCTGCTGGGGAATAATCCGGTCTTTTACAAAGAAGTCGTCCAGCAACCGTGGGGCGCTGTCTGGTCAGGAAAAAGCCTGGATGTCTGGCAAAAAAGCCTGGAACAAGATATGGCGCAGACAGATCCGCCGATCAAAACAGAGCAGGAGCGAGATCGCTGGATGTATCAGCGGGCAAAACACAATATTGCGGAACAGACCGATTTATTCGTACAGGCTTGCCTGCTGCGATTGAAACGTTTCTGGAACATTTCTCCTCTGACAAGCTCCACCATTACCTCTCACTCGGTAATCGGCTGGGGCATCGCCGGTTATTACACTGCGATTCTATTCGGCTGTCTGGGCGGACTTTTTCTGGTAATCTGGAAGAGAGAGAAAAAATGGGAGCCGTTAATCTGGTTGCTTTTTAGTTTCACACTGGTGCATCTCTTCTATTGGACCAACATGCGAATGCGGGCTCCGCTCGTGCCGGCGATCGCCTTGTTGAGCGTTTATGGATGGTCTCAAACGGCTCGTTTTTTCAAATTCAGGACGGCTGCGAACGGGGCTGAAGTCAATCGTCATAAGGATTGACAGAGTAGTAGTTTATAACTCTTTTATGAACCACATCTGCCGGTCAACTGTTATTGACACTCTTTCGGAAAACGGCCTATAATCCGCGCCCATTTATCCTGGTCTCGCA
Source organism: Gimesia alba (assembly GCF_007744675.1). NCBI lineage: Bacteria > Pseudomonadati > Planctomycetota > Planctomycetia > Planctomycetales > Planctomycetaceae > Gimesia > Gimesia alba. The sequence goes on along the minus strand of NZ_CP036269.1, from coordinate 7,078,570 downwards.
GACGAAATTCGCGACTGCTGACCTCGACCCGTTATCCTGCGTTTTTTGTCGTCTCGGCAAAAGCAGGGTATTCAAACCAGACCATCCCCCTTCATCAGAAGATTGACCTACTCGGTTATCACTTCAGGAGTGCCCGTGTCGGGCGAGATTAATTCCGTTTCCCGGTATGTTTCGCACATCCTCTGGCGAGCATTTGTTTTAATAACAATGCTTGGCGGAGCGGCCACGATTGCGCCCGCACAGACCAGTTTCTTTGGTGCTCCCAAAGCCTCTTATGAAGAATCCGAGTACGAACCTTCTGAAGAAGAACCGATTGAAATCTCAGCCGAGTACTCGCAACAGTGGGAAGAAGATTTTGTCAAAGTCTCGATTCTGAAAGGCAACTGCCGTGTTCAGCAAGGCGATGCCGTATTGCGATCGCGGCAGATGGTGATCTGGCATCGTAAAACGAGAAAAACGGATCGTGTTTCTGTTTATCTCGAAGGAGAAGTTCGCGTTGATCTTCCCGGCGAGTCAAAAAGCGAAAACAGTTTGCTGGTCAATCTGGTTACGCAAAACGGGATCAAAGCCAAGATCAGGCGCCCTGCAGCGAACATCGCTTCCGATGACGATCCGTTGTTGAAGCGGGCCACACAGCGGCGTGGCATTCCCCATGATCATCAATTGAAACGAGCTCAGTTTATCGTTGAAAAAACGCCCCTGGAAGGTCCGGAATTCACTCCCTTGCCGGAGCCGGAACTGAATGTCGGCTTTCGTAGAATTCGATTGTTTCCCCGCAGTGCAGTTCCGTATAACGTTCAGAGTTTCCCGTCGACGCACACCGTTCCTCCCGAACAGATCTGGGTGATCACGGGGGGCGTGAATTTGTTGATCGACGGCATGAATGATCTGGGAATGGTCGATATGTCTGCCGACCGGATTATTATCTGGACGGACGGACGAGATGCACAGAGTTTTAATTCGGAAATCCGTCAGTCAAAAGAAACGCCTTTCGAAATCTATCTGGAAGGCAATATCGAAATTCGCCAAGGGACGTACTACCTGAAAGCAAACCGCGCCTTTTACGATGCCCGTGAAGGACGGGCCGTCATGCTGGACGCAGAACTCAAAACGCATCTCCCTGAACTGGGAGAAAATATTCGGGTTCGTGCCAGTCAGATTCGCCAGCTATCGAAGGGCGCTTATCTGGCACAAGATGCCTGGGCTACAGGCAGCCAGTTTGGAAAACCGGGATACCGAATTCAATCATCCGATATCTTTATCGAGGATCGCTATTCCACGCCCTGGATCGGTTCGGGAACTATGGAACTGGATCCACAAACAGGTCAACCGGTTCCCAATCGACGTGCCTGGATTTCGAGTTCCAATAACACATTCCAGATTGGCGATGTTCCATTGCTCTACCTGCCTTATGTGACCAGTCCTGTTGAAGACATCTATTTTCCAATCACCGGACTACGCTTTGGCAACGACCGCATCTTTGGTTTCCAGGTCGAAACTGAATGGGATATGTTCAAATTGCTGGGGCTCGAACGCCAACCGGGGACGAACTGGGAAGGTCAAGTCGATTACTACTCGTATCGCGGAGTTGGTATCGGGCAATCAGGCGATTATCAAGGAGAGAACCTGCTTGGGTTCGATAATGTTTTCAACGGCGGTGGGAAAATGTTTTATATCCATGATTCCGGTACGGATAATTTGGGTCTGGATCGTCGCGCCCTGGTTCCCTCAACAAGAGACCGCTATTTGATCAATCTGCAGCATCGCCAGGAATCTCCGTTTGGTATGACGTTGACCGGTGAAGGTGGCTTGATCTCTGACCGCAACTTTCAGGAAGAGTATTTCGAAACGGATTTTGATACAGCAAAAGATGTGGAAACGCTGCTGCACCTGAAACAGCAGCAGGAAAACTGGTCCTGGTCGGTGATTGGAAGGACCAAACTGAATAATTTCACAGATACAACCGACTGGCTACCTAAAGCAGATCTCTTCCTGCTGGGGGAACCGTTGTTCGGAAATCTGTTAAGCTGGACTTCGCATTCGTCTGTTGGTTACGGAAAATTAAAACCAGCCGCCGCTCCTTATAATCCTCAGCAGGATGTCTTCACACCACTGCCGTTCATTGCCGACTCACAAGGTCTGGTGGCGATGACACGGAATCAGTTGGAAGCGCCATTCAACCTGGGACCGTTCAAAATGGTTCCGTATGTCATGGGCGAAGCCGCTTATTGGGAGCAGGGCTTGCAACAACAGACAATTGATCGGCTTTACGGCTCGGCAGGTTTACGCGGCAGCATCCAGTTTGAACGCATTTTTGCCGATGTGTACAGTCCGTTTTTTAACTTGAATGGTCTGGCACATAAAATGTCATTGGAAGGCGATTACTCATTCAGCGATTCCAGTGAGAATCTGAGCAACATTGCGCAATACAACGAATTTGATGACAATGCACAGGAACGCTTCCGAGAACGACTGGTGATCAATACATTTGGCGGAGTCTTACCGCCTCAGTTTGATCCCCGGTTTTATGCTGTCAGAACCGGAGCAGGTCGTGGTGTGACAGACCCTTACTATGAAATGGTCGATGATCAACAGGTCTTACGCATGGCCTGGCGTCATCGTCTGCAAACAAAAACGGGGCCCCCCGATCAACAGCGTATTAAAGACTGGATGACCCTGGACCTTGAAGCTTCTTACTTTCCTGATGCACAGCGGGATAACTTTGGTGAAGACTTTGGTCTGCTCGGCGGACATTACCAATGGTTTCTTGGCGACCGTACCACCCTGGCGGCGAATGCCTACTACGATCTGTTCGACGGTGGGCAAGAACTCTGGGACGTCTCACTGACCAGCCAGCGAACCAATCGTCTGGCAGTGAATGTCGCGTTGCAGCAAATCAAAGGGGGTGGCGGTCTCGATAGCCAGATTTTATCAGCCAGCCTGAATTATATGATGAGTCAAAAATGGAGCGCCGGCATCAGCACCGCTTATGACCTGGGAGAGCACATCAATCGCGGACAGACACTCTCCATTACCAGGACGGGGGCTGATTTCCTCATGAGCCTGGGCATGACATACGACCAAAGTACCGGGAATGCGGGTATCGGCTTGACGATCATGCCACGTTTCGGAAACTTTGGCGGTGGGCCATCTGATTTTTCTTCCTTATTTAGTAGTGCAGCCCAATAAACAGGAATCTCGACGGTGATCAAAACACAAAATACTCAGATCAAAAAATTGCGTGCCGACTCGGGACGGAGTGAAGACACAGCGAAACTGCGGCCGGAATGGAGACAGCGTCTGGTTGACGCCGAACGAGGCATCACATTCGGAATTCGACTGGACAGCACGTTCTTCATCCACTTTTTCACCGGGAGTGCCGTCATTGCAGCCGCCATGCTGCTGGGGCTCTCGGCGACACATTGGGCGATTATTATCTTGTCAATGACAACCGTTCTCTGCGCCCAGATGTTCAATCAGGTCTTGAAATCGATCTGGAACCTGCTCGGTAAACAGCTACCAGAAGAATCGCAAAACATGTTCAAAGCGGGAACTGCTGCCGTCTGCGTCAGTATTGTGGGTTCTGTGATCACGATTGGTATCATTTTCAGTTCTGCGCTCTACCGCCTGTTATTTTAAACAGGTCTCGTCTGAGCCGAATTGGTCCCCGCTATTGCGAACCCTGTTTCGATTTCAGATAATCATCGTTCATTCCAATTTTTTCTTGCAATGCCGATGGTGACTTTTATGAATCTGTTTCGACGCTCCAGAACGCTTCTATTTCTCTTTACGATCTCTCTGCTTGCCTCTGGTAATCTCCACGCAGTCGACCTGATCAAACCCGATCCGCGCCTGCCTGAGACGACTCCCTGGGATTTAGAAGTGCTCAGCCAGGCGCCGCAATTTGAATGGGTCGATGAGAAATCGCCGGTCAGATCTCTGGTTTATCAAGGGTTAAACTATCATGGAAAACCTACAAAAGTTTTTGCCTATTATGCCTCTCCTCAAACACTGGGGCTAAAGGAATCTCAACCGGGACCGTATCCCGGCATCGTACTGATTCACGGCGGTGGAGGCACGGCTTTTAAAGAGTGGGCTGAACTCTGGGCGAAAAAAGGTTACGCCGCCATCGCCATGGACTTAGCCGGCAGTCGCCCCGCAGAAGATAAAAATCCACACAAAAAAGAAAACAGAACACGCCTACCAGCAGGGGGGCCGAATCAATCGCACGTCGAAAAGTTCGAAGCCGTTAAAGATGATCAGTCAGAACACTGGTGCTATCATGCCCCCGCAAACGCAATTTTAGCCCACTCTCTAATTCGTTCTTTTCCCGAAGTCATCAAAGACAAGACAGCAGTCACAGGCATTTCTTGGGGCGGCTATCTGACGTGTATTGTCGCCGGGCTCGACAATCGGTTCAAAGCAGCCGTTCCCGTTTATGGTTGCGGTTTTCTGGACAATCATTCGGTCTTTGAAAAATCAATTACACGTCTGCCTCCCGAAGATGCCAAACGCTGGATGCAGCTTTATGATCCAGGACACTATCTGCGTGCCGTCCAGATGCCCATTTTCTTCGTGAACGGCACCAATGATTTCGCATATTGGTTAAGCGCGTATCAGCGCAGTTATGAAGCCGTGGGTGAATCGACGCCGCGCAATATTCGCATCGAAGTCAAAATGCGGCACAGTCATCCGGCGGGTTGGGCGCCTGTAGAAATTGAACGATTTATCAGTGAAAAGTTGAAGAACGAGACGCCGCTGCCTGTCGTCAAAAAACCAGAAATCAAGGGGAAAGAGGTGATCGCTGAATTGGCGCAGCCGGTCAAAATCAAAACTGCCGTTTTGCAGTATACGACGGACGAAGGGCCCAACCCCGAACGAAAATGGCATTCGATTCCGCTGGAAGTAAACGGAACAAAGATTTCCGGCGCTGCGCCACCGGAAGGAACCAAAATCTGGTTTATCAACGTCACAGACGAAACGGGCGCCATGACATCCAGCCCACTAACGTCAAATTGATCGTGAATGCTTCAAGCTGCTGGTTTTTTTGAAACCTGGGGAGCGATCTTTTTGGTGACGTCTCCCTTTTTCTGCTTCAGGTCGAATAAGCCGAAGATTTCCGCAGCCGTCAGACTTCGCGATTCGCACGTGGTATCGCCGTCACCCAGGATAGACCGGAATAGTTCCCGTTTCTGTTCCAGCACCATATCAATGCGTTCTTCGATCGTGTTTTTACAGATGAACTTGGTGACGATCACCTGGGTTTTCTGTCCGATCCGGTGCGCGCGGTTAATCGCCTGATCTTCGATCGCTGGATTCCACCAGCGATCAAACAGAAATACATAGCCGGCAAACTGCAGATTCAAACCAACGGCTCCGGTTCCATAACTCATCAACAACAGGTGCGAGTTTGGGTCGTGTTTGAATTGATCGAGAATCGGCTCGCGCTGTTTGGTGGGAATGCCGCCGTGATAGACCAGTGTTCCAAATCGCTTCAAGCGTTCGGCCATAAAGTCCAGTGGTTTTGTCCATTGACTGAATAAGATGGCCTTGCCTCCACTGGCGGCAATCTCTTCCATGTCGGCTTCCAGTCGGTCCAGTTTCGAACTGTCGCCTGTCACCGGATCGAAGTTCGTAATCTGTTTCAAGCGTAACACCAGCTCAAACACGTGCTGGACGGTAATCGATTCTCCCATTTCATTCAGCTGGATTACACCATCTTTCTCAGCAGTCTCATAGGCATGCTTTTGCGCAGGGTTCAATTCGAGATAAGCCGGACGGTCGAGGCGGGGCGGCAAGTCGGTCATGACCAGATCTTTGGTACGCCTCAGAATGAATTCCTTCGAGAGTGTCTGTAGCTGTCGTAAATCGGGTGTCCCGCGGGGCGGGATGATTTCCATCCATTCAAATAACGACGCCATCTCTTCGTGACGATTTTCGATCGGTGTTCCCGTGAGTGCCCAGCTGCGTTTGCGGGGAATCGAACGTGCTACCCCTGCGGTACGGGAATCCCGATTTTTGATCCGCTGCGCTTCATCAAGAACCACGAGATCAAAGCGGGGAATGTTTTCTTCCCCCATCGTTTCAAAGTCTCGCGACATCGATTCGTAATTGGCAATCAGGATCGGAGTATTGGGCATCTCCCAGATCATCTTCCGCCGATTCGTATCGCCTTGCACAACAGTCACCGGCAGTTCTTCCGCCCAGAATTTAAACTCGCGCTGCCAGTTGGGAATCAGCGGTTTGGGACAGACCAGTAAGATCCGACGGACCTGACCGCTGCGCAATAACAGCCTGACTCCGGTGATGGTTTGCATGGTTTTTCCCAGCCCCATCTCATCGGCGAGTAATGCCGACTTTTGCGAAAACAGCCAGGCAATCCCCTCATATTGATATGGGAACGGCTCAAACGGCATCAGCAGTTCCTGACCCGCGAGCCAGGTTTGTAGAGGCGGCTGCAGTAGATAAAACAGACGGTCTTCGAGCGACAATGCATTCGACGGCGGTTTGAGACGCGTGGGCTTTTTGCCTTCGGTATTCTCAGGGTCTGCCACTTTGGGCCCTTTGATTGGCGTCAATTCTGTGCCAGACTCTTTTTCCTCCTGGGGAGGCATGAACTCCAGACCATCGGGAAAGGTCATCCCAAACGTCTTCACCCGCGGCCGCGTCGGCTTCCACTTCGGTTGTAAGCCAGCTCGTTCCAGCAACTCGACTGATGACGTTTCCAGATTGAACTTGCGCGTCAGCGCTCCATTCATACCCGAGGCAAATACAGACGCCGAGACCGACAATGGAATCGCACCGCTGCCTATTTGCTGCTGGAGAAAATCGCGATCAGCTTGCGAGATCGCGACGGATTCGGGTACAACGGGGCGCGGGAGAAAATGTGGGCCCCCCGTATGCCTGGTTGCGTTTCGTGTTTCAAGTTCGTTGTCTGATTGGATTCCTGAATCTTCCACGTATCCGCCTGATTAAAAACGAAGTGCCTTTGAATGAGTTCATCACGCCTGCTTGTAAAACGTCAACGGGAAGATCCCATTTTGACCGCTTCGTTTAAGGCTTCACGCACACGCTCAAAGGGTTCACCCAGATCGGCGTCGGTCGGAATATTTTTGCTGGTATTTTCAATGGCGGCTTTCCCCGTTTGATGAGCTGCGTCGAATCGCAGTCTGTTCCGACCGACCTGTTCACAGATGAAGTCGGCGTTTTCATCGAAAATTTGCTCGATATCTGACAAAATCGCGACGGGAATCGAAATATGATTCTGCAACTCCAGCGCCTGTTCCTGCTCAACCAGTACCAGATTCGGTTTGACGTTCATCTTCTCGACCAGAGTCCGGCCGATCACTTCACCCAGCAGAAACGGAACCAGCGTGGGACCGTATAACACCTCTTGTGTCCGGTTCGGTTTGACCGGAGTTGTGCATTGAAATTCCAGTGGTCTGCCAAAGTGATTGGTCACCAGTAAGCCCCCGATCAATGCGCCATCCGGGCATTCAATCGTCGTCAGGAATCCCAGTTTCAACTCTTTACTACCGTCCGCAACCATAAATTTCTCGTCTCCGGATGTCAGTTCTTATGTTGTCGTCTATGATCAGGCGATCCTGATTCTCATCTGAACCGTATTTCTTTCGTCAATCAGGACAACCCACTGTATCGATATCATCGTCCTCGCCATTTCATGACTTGAGTGCTTGTTGGAATGGTCATGTTAGATAGTTTCACTTCAATAACCCTTTAAATATCAACTGGTTCCAGAAGCGGCTCAAACACAGTTCCCGGGGATATTTTCTGTGCTGGAATCCCCGTTAGGTTGGAAATTCATTCAAGTTGCGGCAGAATAAGGGATATCTCGAAATAACCTCACTGACGCCCCTCAATAAATCAATTAAGCAATTTCATGAATGAGTCTCAAAACCTGCCGGAAAACCAAAGTCGGGAAGTAATCGAAGCACGCCAACTGCAACGGTTAAAAGAACTTGTGAAAGAGGTCTCTGCTTCCAATCCTTTCTGGCAGAACAAGTGGCAGGCGGTCGGGGTGACAGCAGAGTCAATTCAAAGCCTGTCCGACCTGCAGAAATTGCCGATCACGACGAAATCCGAACTGGTGGAAGATCATTCGTCACATCTCCCTTATGGAACGAACCTGACCTACCCGCTGGAACAATACACGCGGATGCACCAGACATCAGGAACCACCGGTTCCCCGATGCGCTGGCTGGATACCAAAGCCAGCTGGGACTGGTTTGGCGAATGCTGGGCGCAAATTTATCGGATCGTAGGCCTCTATCCAGAAGACCGGGTTTTCTTTCCTTTTTCATTCGGCCCCTTTATTGGATTCTGGGCCGCCTTTGAAGGTGCCACGCGGCTGGGCAATTTCTGTCTGGCGGGAGGCGGCATGGGAAGTGAAGCGCGGCTGCGCATGATTCTGGATAACAAAATCACCGCAGTCTGTTGTACGCCGACTTATGCGCTGCGACTGGCCGAAGTCGCTGAAGCAGAGAACATCAATCTCGCCGCCAGTCGTGTGCGGGCCTTGGTCGTCGCTGGCGAGCCGGGTGGAAACATCGAAGCGACCAAACTGCGGATTGGTCAGGCCTGGGGAGCGCGTGTCTTCGATCATTGGGGCATGACGGAAATTGGCGCGCTGGGAATTGAACCACTGGAAAATCCGGGAGGCTTGAACATTCTTGAAACCGAATGTATCGCCGAGATCGTGAATCCGGAAACACTCGCGCCCGTGGAACGGGGAGAGCAGGGGGAGTTAATCATCACGAACCTGGGTCGCATTGGCTCACCGCTGATTCGTTACCGTACCGGAGACCTGGTTTGCGAAGATACCGCCGCCTGTCCTTCCGGTCGTGCGTTACTGCGGCTGAAAGGAGGCATTCTGGGACGCGCTGATGACATGGTCATCATTCGCGGCAATAACGTTTTTCCTTCCAGTCTGGAAGCCATTCTTCGCACATTCGATCGTGTGGCAGAATATCGCATCGAAGTTCGCACGATCCGTTCGATGCAGCATATGAAAATTGAACTGGAGCCGATTGAATCCATCGCCACAGACGCCCAACAGCAACAACTTGTGAAAGAAGTCACGAGTGCGATTAAGGATCGTCTGAACTTTCAGGCTGAAGTCACGGCAGTACCTCCCAGCTCATTACCGCGTTTTGAGCTCAAAGGCCGCCGTTTCTTCAAAATTGACTGATTTCGCAATTGAACAGGGAATTTAGCAGGAACTCGCCTGCCATCCATGTTAGAATTTGAATTTGATTGACTTTATCGCACCAGCAAACAACCTCAAATACATCCAGCCGTCGCTCAAACCTTCCCGGAATAGACACCATGACAATATCCAGACGTCACCTGTTTTTGGCAGTACTCGTTTTAGCAGGGTTCTGCCTGCCGTTGAATCGAAGCGAAGCAGATACGCAAACGAAATCGCGTCCCAACATCCTGTTTCTGTTTAGTGATGACCAGCGGGCCGATGCCATCGCCGCTTATGACAATCCTCATATTCAAACGCCGAACCTGGATACGCTGGTGAAAACCGGTTTCAGTTTTCGGAACGCCTTTTGTATGGGCTCGATTCATGGAGCCGTCTGCCAACCCAGCCGTGCGATGTTGAACAGCGGACGCACACTCTATCATGTACCCATGGATCTGAAGGGAGTCATCACGCTGCCTCAATTATTGAAGCAGGCAGGTTACACCACATTCGGAACGGGGAAATGGCACAACCAGCGTGACTCATTCCAGAAGAGTTTCACAACCGGCACCGCTGCTTTTATCGGAGGCATGTCGAACCACTTAAAAGTTCCCGTCGTTGATTTGAAAAATGGAAAGTTTCAGAACAAACGGCAGGGCGCCAAGTTTTCGAGCGAACTGTTCGTCGATGCAGCCGTTGATTTCCTGAAGCAGCAGCCTCAAGACAAACCGTTCTATGCCTATGTCGCTTTCACAGCGCCGCACGATCCTCGTATGCCACCCGCTTCGGCAATGAAGCCTTATCAAAACGCACAGCCACCACTGCCGAAAAACTTCAAACCTCAGCATCCATTTAATAACGGCTGGATGACAGGGCGGGATGAAGCATTAACGGGTTGGCCGCGAAAGCCGGAAATCATTCGCGAGCAGCTGGCAGAATATTACGGCATGATTACGGACATGGACTCACACATCGGGCGGATCTTGAGCACGCTCAAAGACAAAGGGTTTGACAAGAATACGATTGTCGTGTTCTCTTCCGATCACGGGTTGGCACTGGGCAGTCATGGATTACTCGGAAAACAGAATCTGTATGAGCACAGCATGAAGGCGCCGTTGATTTTTAAAGGCCCCGGAATTCCACAAAATAAATCGAGCAACGCGCTCGTTTATCTCTATGACATCTTCCCGACGGTTTGTGATTTGACCCACATCACCGTTCCCCCCGGAGTCGAAGGATCAGACCTGGCGCCGATCTGGAGAGGTAAAACAGACCGTGTTCGTGATTCGCTGTTTACGACCTATGAAGACTTAATGCGGGCAGTTCGCGATGATCGCTGGAAACTGATTCGCTATCCGCAAATCAATAAGACGCAACTCTTTGATCTCAAAGAAGATCCTCATGAACTGAAGGATCTGTCCCAGAATCCGGGGCAAAAAGAACGGGTGCAGAAGATGCTGGCACAGTTGAAGGACTGGCAGAAAAAAACGGACGACAAGCAGCCGCTCACATCTGATCATCCCAAGCCGGAAAAAATCGATTTAACGGGACGCAAGCGAAAACCAGATCAGCACCAACCTGACTGGATCGTCAAAAAATACTTCGATTCTGAATGAAATCCATTTTCCAGCCATGCTATAATCGGAGTTCTCTCCACAAACGTAATCCAACCAGATAACAGAATTGATCTCTGAAATCAGTTCATAAAAGACTCACAAATTCTGAGGTAACCAAATGAAAGCTTTATTGGCAACAGTCACCCTGACTCTGTTGATTGCATCCACCACATTTGCCGGCAACTGGCCTGGCTGGCGCGGCCCGACTTCGAACGGCGTCGCAGAAGGAAGCGGCTATCCCGTTGCCTGGGACAGCTCCAAAAACATTCTCTGGGAAGTTGATTTTCCCGGCGTCAGCGGTTCGACTCCCGTGATCTGGGGCGATGATCTGTTTCTGACGACCACCTCCGAAGGAAAGAACCGTGTTCTCTGTCTGAATAAAAATACCGGCAAGAAAAAATGGGAAACAAACTTCGGAACCGAACGTGCAGGGAAACACAAAAAAGGAAGTGGCAGCAGCCCTTCGCCGGCCACCGACGATCAATTTGTCTTTGCCTACTTCAAGAGCGGCGATTTGGCTTGCCTCAACAAAGAAGGAAAAATTCTCTGGCAGAAAAATCTGCAGAAAGAATATGGCGAAGATACACTCTGGTGGGATCTGGGAACATCTCCCGTTTTGACGAATAACCTGGTTGTCATCGCCTGTATGCAGAGTGACAACTCTTATCTCGTCGCCTTTGATAAAGCCACTGGAAAAGAAGCCTGGAAGCAGGATCGGAATCTGGATGCTCCGGAAGAAGCCAACCAGAGCTATTCGACTCCCGTTGTCGTGAATCAGGATGGGAAAGAACTGATTTATGTACTTGGTGCCGATCACGTGACCGCCCATGATGCCGGTTCGGGTAAAGAACTCTGGCGGGCCGGCGGTTTGAATCCGACACAGCACAAATACTTCCGTTCGATTTCTTCCCCCGTTGTCAGCGACGGATTTCTGATTGCTCCTTACGCCCGCGGCGGTTCCGTGACGGGAATTAAGCTGGGCGGAAAAGGCGACGTGACCAAGTCTCATGTTGCCTGGACGAACGAAGCCAAGGGAGACTACTCTGACGTACCAACCCCCGCCGCCATCAATGGTCGCTTCTATATCTGTGCCGACAAAGGCGAGGTCCTCTGTTTTGATGTCAAAACCGGGAAGAAAATCTGGGGCGATCGCCTGCCTCGCAGCCGTCATAAATTCAGCGCCTCACCGATTCTGGCCGACGGTCACATTTACGTCACCCGTGAAGATGGTACGACCTTTGTTTTGGATCAAGGTGATCAATTCAAAGTCGTCTCCGAAAACCCGCTGGAAGGTTTCGCGCTGGCGACTCCTGTTTTCTCTGATGGAAAAATCTATCTGAAGATGACAGACAAACTTTACTGCATCGGCAAAAAATAATATGCCGCAGATGCTAAAAACTAGAGGGACAGGTTGATAGCCTGTCCCTCTTTTTTCGAATAATTTTCGACTAAATGAAACTAAGAAAGTCTCCTGGCAACAGACTCTGCTTTTGTTGGTCTCCCTCGCACACTCGTCTGGTTACCTGATTTTTAAATGGAAGCAACATGAATTCTGTATTTCGATTTGCATTAATCTTCAATCTCTGCCTGTTCCTTTATTGTGGTACGTCTCATGCAGAGGAACCAGCGAAACCCGAGACCGAACAGAAGGTGCAAGATCCTTTACGGTTGATTCTGCCTGAGATCATTTATGCGGTGCCCGGAATGGAAACCAACGTTTATTTTGACAACGTTTGTCTGGTGTTGAATCCCGCGAATTATGTGTTTGACGTGCACTGTAATAGAGGGCATTTACAGAATGAACGCTGGACATTTACCCCTGAAGAAAAAGAAATCGGCGATTACAAATTCACGTTAAATGTACTCGACCAGAAGAATCAGATCGTTGCTTCACAGGAATCAAGACTTCGAGTTGTTCCCCAAGATGCGGGAAAAGAGAAGACGGCCAGCATCCTGATGATTGGTGACAGTTTGACACACAACTCGATGTACCCGAAACACGTTCGCGATCTCAGTCAGAAATTTCAGGGACCTGCTCTTAAACTGATCGGCTCACATAATCCGAATAACGATCCCGGCGTCCAGCATGAAGGCTATGGTGGCTGGACCGCTGTTCGCTTTGCGACGCACTTCAAAGAGACAGCCCGTACGGGAAACTACCGAGAGCGGGGCAGCCCATTTTTATATGCAGATCAAGATGGGAAACCGAAGCTGGATTTCCCCCGTTACTGCAAAGAGTTCAACGCTGGATCAGCACCGGACCTGGTAACGATCTTCTTAGGCCCCAATGACGTTTACTCTGCCACCGATGAAACCATTGAAGAGCGAACGGATACGATGATCAATCACCTCGATATTCTGGTGAAGATGATTCACGATTATAGTCCCCAGACTAAAATCGGTGTGATGCTGCCGGTCCCTCCCGCGGCGACGCAGGATGCCTTCGGGACAACCAACGGTCGTCGACAGACGCGCTGGCAATATAAACGCAATCAGCATCGGGTGGTTGAACGCCTCGTTTCGCACTTCGGTGACAAACAGGACCAACAGATTTATCTTGTTCCGACCCACGTCAATCTGGATTGTGTGCACAACTATCCCGCGCGGAGCGTTCCCTGGAACGCTCATAACCCTGAGAAAACGGTACGGCAAAACAACGCCGTCCACCCGGCTGCCAGTGGTTACCTGCAGATCGGAGACAGTCTGTTTAGCTGGATTAAAGAAGTCTCAAAATAGTCGTTCCAACAAAAGAAGCGAAAGCGATCCCGATCCTGCTTACTGCTGATCCAGAGCAGGGAACGGGAATGTTTTCGAGGGAGTGCGGCCCGTTTTCATAATCGATTTGATACGAGCGACGACTTCCGGGTTCTGGTCAGCCACATCATGCTGCTCACCCGGATCGGTTTTGAGATTGTAAAGTTCAATCTTCATTTGCGGGTTCTTCTTCCGCAACAGGTTTTGTCGAACCCCTTTCCAGTCGCCCATGTGAACCGCCTGCTGGCCCGTGTAGGCCGGGAATTCCCAGTAGAGATATTCATGCTGTTTCTGCTGCTTTGGTTTGCCAAGCAACGTTGGTAGAAAACTGATGCCATCAATGTCAGCGGGTGCTTTGGTTCCTGTGATAGCGGCAATCGTCGGCATCACATCCCAGAAAGCAGATAGATGATCGGTGACTGCTCCCGGCTGAATATGACCGGGCCAACGTACGACGAGAGGCACGCGAATACCGCCTTCATACAGGCTGCCTTTAAACCCGCGCCAGGGGCCGGCTGATTCGAAGAACTCGGAATCCGATCCTCCCAGACGATCATAGGTAGGTCCATTATCAGACGTGAAAAACACAATCGTATTGTCGTCCAGTTTCAGTTCCTTCAAAAGATCCATGATCTGGCCGACGCCCTTGTCCATATGTGTGATCATGGCCGCATAGCCGGCTCGGGGATGCGGGTGTTTGATGTAGCCGCGGTGCTTGTATTTTTCTTCCGGAATTTTTCCTCGGTATTCAGCCAGTGATTCTTCGGGAGCCTGGATCGCCAGATGCGGAATCGCAAACGGTAGATACAGAAAGAACGGTCGATCTTGATTCTGGCGAATAAAGTCGAGCCCGTATTCTACAAATTTATCCTGCGAATGGGTTTTACCATATAAGGTCCGGTCGTTGCCCGGCAAAATTTCTTTCTCGTGATTCCGCCAGAGAAATTTGGGATAATGATTGTGTGCGTGAACCTGGCAGTTGAATCCATAAAACAGATCAAAGCCTTGCTTGTTCGGATCGCCGGTAGTCCCGAAATGTCCGAGTCCCCATTTACCCATGGCGCCGGTGGCATATTTTTTCTGCTTTAACATTTCCGCGATGGTGACTTCTGCATCGGGAATCGGATGCTGACCGGGATATTCCCACCCCTCTTTTTCTTTCATGTGCTGCACATACTGAGGTTTGCCATTATTCCGCACATAGGCGTGGCCGGGATGTTTGCCTGTGAGTAGATTGCAGCGGGAGGGAGCACAGACCGCATTGCCCGAATAGAATTGCGTAAAGCGAATTCCATCTTTGGCAATCTTGTCAATGTGCGGCGTTTTAATCCATTTCTGTCCGTAGCATCCCAGTTCCTGATAACCCAGGTCATCGGCGATGATGAAAACGATATTGGGCTCCCGCGTCTTTTCAGCAGAGAAAGCAGTATTTCCGGGGAGGAGGATCAGAGCCAAAAGGGAAAGCGTCAAAACGAATAATGTCGTTCTCGATTTCACTTCTAACGGATAACGCATTGTCGCAGCCTGCATGGTGATACCTCTGAGCGAGTCATTTAAGGGTTTGTGAAGTGGTTCCCGCTAGTATCAGGCACGTGTTCCGCCCGGTCAAGCGCGACGTCATCAGAATCGAACTCGATTAAATGAAAGACGGCGAAAAACAATGTACATTTCATCAAAGCAGGGAAGAATTAAATGATGGTCCGTAAACGACTTGCATCAATTGATATATCAAGGATCTTCACAGCGGTTTCGATTGCTCCGGCCTGGTGTTATGGGTTGTAAGTGCAATTATAAAAGAGGTTTGTGCCAAAGTCCCCCCCCCCTGGTCTCTGTGGTTTTTTGATGCGTGTGGTGCATGACACCTATACTCAGAATGCATTGGAATTATTAGATGTGCGTGTCCATAATTAACTGACGTTGATTCATCATTCCGCATGGAACACGTTCAATTTCAACCCAAATTCAAGGAGAGATCATGATCAAAACAACGCACTTCGCTCGTGTCATAGTGGGCTGTTCGGTGCTCTGCATCGCGACGGCCGGCTTCGCCCAGAAACATCCGCCCCTCACGAAAGACGGTGGGAAACAGGATATCAGTAAGTGCCCGGTGATGGGCGCACAAAAAAGTCCGTCCCAGAGACACACTGCGGCCGGGGGCATGTCAAACGGGGACTGGTGGCCGAATCAGTTGAATCTAGACATCCTGCATCAGAATTCACTCAAAAGTAATCCGATGGGGGAAGATTTTAATTACGCTGAAGAGTTTCAGAAGCTCGATTTGAAAGCAGTGAAGAAGGACATCAAAGAATTGATGACCACTTCTCAGGACTGGTGGCCCGCGGACTACGGTCACTATGGTCCGCTGTTCATTCGGATGGCCTGGCATAGTGCAGGTACCTACCGTGTCTCTGACGGTCGCGGCGGTGCATCGGATGGCACACAACGCTTTGCACCCCTCAACAGTTGGCCCGACAATGCAAACCTGGATAAGGCCCGTCGGTTGCTTTGGCCGATCAAACAAAAATATGGCCGGAAAATTTCATGGGCCGACCTGATGGTCTTAACCGGTAACTGCGCCCTGGAGTCAATGGGATTCAAGACATTTGGTTTTGCCGGAGGCCGTGCTGATGTCTGGGAACCACAAAAGGACGTTTACTGGGGACCGGAAAGCGAGTGGCTGGGGCGCCAGCGTTACAAAGATGATAAAAAACTCGATAACCCTCTCGCTGCGACACAGATGGGCTTGATCTACGTGAATCCGGAAGGGCCCGGTGGTAAGCCGGATCCGCTGGCATCAGCACAGGCGATTCGAGAAACCTTTGGCAACATGGCAATGAATGATGAAGAGACCGTAGCATTGATCGCCGGTGGTCACACCTTCGGAAAAGCACATGGTGCCGCCAGTCCCAAAGGAAACGTTGGCCCCGAACCTGAAGGCGCCAGTCTCGCGGAACAGGGGCTTGGCTGGAAGAACAAATTTGGAAAAGGCAATGCAGATGACACGATTACCAGTGGCCTGGAAGGAGCCTGGACTGCAACCCCGACAGAGTGGTCGAACGGCTATTTCAATAATCTGTTTGGCTACGAATGGGAACTGACGAAGAGCCCCGCTGGTGCGTACCAATGGACTCCCAAAGAGGAATCTGCGAAAGGAACTGTGCCGGATGCACACGATCCTTCCAAGTCTCACGCACCCATGATGTTCACGACTGACCTGGCTTTGAAGATGGATCCCGCTTATGGAAAGATTTCTAAGCGTTTCCATGAAAATCCGGATCAGTTCGCTAAGGCCTTCGCCAAGGCGTGGTACAAGCTGACTCACCGGGACATGGGGCCCGTTTCGCGCTGCCTCGGACCAGAAGTGCCCGAAGCACAATTGTGGCAAGACCCCGTTCCGGCCGTCGATCATAAATTGATCGATAAACAGGATGTCGCTGAGCTCAAAGCAAAAATCCTGGCTGCGGATCTGTCCGTTCCCGAGCTGGTTTCGACCGCATGGGCATCGGCGTCTACCTTCCGTGGCAGTGATATGCGTGGTGGTGCCAACGGGGCACGCATTCGTCTCGCTCCACAGAAAGACTGGAAAGCCAACGATCCAGCCACATTAGCAAAGGTCCTGCCAAAGCTGGAGCAAATTCAATCGGAATTCAACAGCGCTCAGTCAGACGGCAAAAAAGTCTCGCTGGCTGACCTGATTGTTCTGGGGGGATGTGCCGCGGTTGAGCAAGCGGCGAAGAAGGGCGGACATGAAGTTCAGGTTCCCTTCGCACCGGGTCGTACCGATGCGACACAGGAAATGACCGATGTAGCGTCATTCGCTGTGTTGGAACCGAAGGCAGACGGGTTTCGTAACTATCAGGATCATGGTACCGCTTATGACAGACCTGCAGAAGAAATGCTGGTCGATCGTGCCAATCTGCTGACGCTGACTGCGCCGGAAATGACTGCTCTGGTGGGCGGTATGCGGGTGCTGAATGCGAATTCCGGGAAATCGCCGCTGGGTGTGTTTACCAAGCGACCGGGAACGTTGAGCAATGACTTTTTCGTGAACCTGCTCGACATGAACACGAAATGGCAGAAGTCTCCCATGTGTGAGCACTTTTATGAAGGACGCGACCGCAAAACGGACCAGATGAAATGGATGGCCAGTTCGGTCGATCTTGTGTTCGGTTCGAACTCACAGTTGCGCGCCATCGCGGAAGTGTATGCCAGTGAAGACTCGCAGAAGAAGTTTGTCAATGACTTCGTAGCTGCCTGGACGAAGGTCATGAATCTGGATCGATTCGACCTTGATCCTGCTCTGAAGAAAGGAGAGAAGTCTGTAGCACTTCAACAACGCTAAGCGTTTCAGTTAGTGTTTGTTGACGGAATTTGTGGTTGTGAGATGGAGCAAGGTGACGAATCGACATGGATTCCACCTTGTTCCATTTTTTCACTCACTCTGCGATGGTACCGACCATCGATTAGCTTTTCTTCCAGTGATAGTCGTCCTGTTTTCGGAATCCATTCAGTACCAGCGAACCATCTTCAAGAAGATCCAGTGTACTGTATCCATTGTTCGACAGGCCCGACCCTTCGACCATCGCGACCATCGTGCAGTAATGGATGCCGCCAATCTCTGAATAGTGGTTCCGATGACTGTGTCCCTGAAAGACGGCTGCAACCTTACCTGATTGTTCCAGAACCTTGCGGACCTCAG
The DNA here is from genome assembly GCF_007744675.1 of Gimesia alba. Lineage (NCBI taxonomy): Bacteria > Pseudomonadati > Planctomycetota > Planctomycetia > Planctomycetales > Planctomycetaceae > Gimesia > Gimesia alba. The sequence continues at coordinate 7,060,293 of NZ_CP036269.1, read as the reverse complement.
ATGAATTTTTAACCGCATGGGCATCGGTGTCTTTTAAATCGAGTGGCTGATGAGCAAAGATAATCGTGGGATGAGTGGTCTGCTTTAAGTCGGCCTGCAACCATTCCAGTTCTGGTGGGGGAACGTTGGCATCGGTCCATTTGAAATTGCGGCGACCGTACGGGGTGCCGTCACTTTTGAAACAGGAATCAAGTACGACAAAATGAAAGCCATTTTTGTCGAACGAATAATAAGAAGCTTTCTGACCGACGCCCTGCAGAAACTCCACTTTCTTTAACTGATCGACACAATGGTTTCCGAGGACATAGTGTTTGGGAAACGGCATCGCCGAGATCGCTTTGACGACTGTCTGTAGATGAACTTTTTCCTGCTCCAGTGATTCCCCTGAATCAATCAAGTCGCCATGAAAGACGACGAAATCGGGTTGATCACTTTGAAACTGCCCTACGACTTCTTTCAGTTTGGTTATCGTCTCGCGGTAATGACGAGAGCCGGCAGGCGGTTTGTCGGCGTAATGCAAATCGGTCACCAACCCGATACGCACGGTGCCTCGTTGTTTGGATTCCGCTGCCCGGGCTGATAACATTCCCAGCGCAGGCGAGGAAACTCCCGCCAGAAACAGGGTGCCATTTTTGAGGAAAGCACGTCTCCCCAGTGGTTCATTTTGCAGAAAAATCAGGTTTGCCATGAGGAGGACCTCGTTGTAAGGTGGGTTCTGGTGAATGTCCTAAGTCTCTATTTTGGCAGACATTTATGAAGAATCAATGACCAAAGAATGAATTCCAGCTCTTGAATTTCCTGAAAATTCAGAAATATTGTGATTGACATATCGTAATATCACGATATTATATACATGAGGTGACAAAGCTATGATTACAAAAGAAACCCCCGATTTTAACGGCCAGGCGCTGGAAGAGGCTGCAGAATGCCTCAAAGTTTTAGCGCACCCTGCCCGAATTCGAATTGTACAACTGCTTCTGCGCGGTCGCTATACTGTTGGTGAGCTTGCAGAAGACTGTGGTATTCCCAGCAACGTCGCGTCTGAGCATTTACGTCTGATGCAGCGGTGTGGGTTTTTCACAAGCGAACGTGAAGGCCGGAGCGTCTATTATCAGGTTGCCGAGCCCCATTTAAATAAAATGATGGCCTGCATTGAAGGACGTTTTTTTCAGAAGTGATCTTTTTTAAAACAATATGTCGTAAAATTACGACATGACGAGGTGAAAAAATGGCAGAAGTCAAAACAATCAAACCGGACGAGTTGGCCAAGCTGCATAAAGAAAAAGGCGTCGACGTGATTGACGTGCGAACGCCCGCGGAGTTTCGCGAAGTGCATGCGCCGATCGCCGTGAATATTCCTTTGGACAAATTGTGTGCAGATCACATTAAAGAACGGACCAATGGAAATGGCGACGCGACAGTCTATGTGATTTGTCAAAGCGGCAACCGTTCTTCGATGGCGTGTCAGAAGCTGCTTGAATCGGGCGTAACTAACGTCGTCAGCGTCGAGGGAGGTACGAAAGCCTGGGATCAATTGGGGCTGCCTGTGAATCGTGGCAAGAAGACGATTTCGCTGGAGCGACAGGTACGGATTGCCGCTGGCTTCCTGGTGCTGACCGGGGCGCTGTTAGGAATGTTTGTAAATCCCTGGTTCAGTGGTCTGTCGGCGTTTGTAGGAGCCGGTCTGATGTTTGCTGGAATTACCGATACCTGTGGAATGGCCATGATCCTCGCCAAGATGCCCTGGAATCAGGTTGCAACTGATGAAAAAGCACAGTGCAGTGTGTAAGAATCCATTCGAGAGAGAAGGAACTAAACCATGTTTTTTCAACGCTACTATTTAGATTGTTTATCGCTGGCGTCTTACATGATTGCTGATGAAAAAACGCGTGAGGCGGTGGTGATCGATCCCCAACGAGACATTGACATCTATCTGGAAGATGCCCGAGAACACGGATTTCAGATTAAGCATGTGATTTTGACTCACTTTCACGCTGACTTCATCGCCGGTCATATTGAGTTGAAGAAAGCCGTTGGCGCCCAGATCTATCTGGGAAGCAAAGGGGAAGCCGAGTTTCCGTATCAGCCACTCGCAGATGGTGATGAGCTCATACTGGGGGCGGTCAAATTAACCACACTGGAAACACCCGGTCATACTCCTGAGGGAATTTCCATGCTGGTTTATGATCTGGATGAAAACCCGGATCAACCCAAAATGATTTTAACAGGGGATACCCTGTTTCTGGGAGACGTCGGTCGCCCCGACCTGCTGGCATCGATTGGGGTGACGGCGCATGAGTTGGCCAGTATGTTGTATGACTCGTTGCATGACAAAATTCTGACGCTTCCCGATGAAACTCTGGTTTACCCGGCACATGGCGCTGGTTCCATGTGTGGGAAGCAGTTGAGTAGTGAAGCCGTGACGACTTTAGGCGAGCAGCGAAAATACAATTACGCACTTCAGCCCATGAGCAAAGAGGCGTTTATTGAAATGGTTACGACCGATCTTCCCGAAGCACCGCATTACTTTGTCCACGATGCGATCTTAAACCGGAAAGACCGGCAGACATTGAGCGAAGCCATCATCGCTTCATGGCACGCGTATTCTCTGGATGAAGTCCTGGAGATGCTGAAAAATGGCGCCCAGGTCATTGACGTCAGAGATGCCACTGAGTTTGCTGGAGCACACCTCAAAGGGAGCGTGAATATCGGCCTGGAGGGCCATTATGCAACCTGGGCTGGAACGATGCTCGATAAACAGGCTCCGATTGTCGTGATTGCCGAAGAGGAAGATCAGATTGAAGAAGCGATTATGCGGCTGGGCCGGATCGGCTTCGATCACGTCAAAGGGTACCTGAAAGAGGGGCTCAACAGTCTTCAGGATCATCCGGAACTGGTCTCGCAGACAAGGCGAATTTCGGCACAAGCGTTGAAGGAACTGGAAGAATCGACCACGATTCTCGATATTCGCTCCTCCTCGGAATGGGACGCGGGGCATATTGCCGGGAGTCTGAATATTCCCTTAAATCATTTAACAGAACGACTTGCCGAGATTCCGCAGGACAAGACCGTGATCGTACATTGTCAAGGCGGTTATCGTTCGTCGATCGCCGCCAGTCTGCTCGAAAAACAGGGGTACGACAATGTGATTGATCTGGTGGGCGGCTATAAAGCCTGGTCGATGACCACTGCCACATAATTTAATGAACGAGCAAAATATCGTTGCACGTTGAATAGAAAAACCTTTGCCCGATCCACTAAAATAGGGCAAAGGTTTTATTTTTTATTCAGCGATAGGTTTTCTAATGGTACTGCTGCCTGCTTCACGACCAAAACGGCATCTGAACGCCGCCGAAGGTTATCTCATGCTTGAGATGCACGAGCAGGCGTTGCGTGAACTTTCCCGCATCGACCCTGCTGATCGAGATTCCGAAAAATACAATCGACTGCTGGGGCAGGCACACCAGTTGGCAAAGCAGTATCCGGAAGCACTGGATGCTTATCAACGGGCCTATGATCTCGATCCGGAAAATTTGACTACGCTGATGGGCATGGCCTGGTGTTACAAACGCACCGATCAGTTGCCATTGGCCATTTCTGTGATGGAAGAAGCCTACCACAGCCACGCCGAAGAACCTGTGGTACTCTATAATCTGTCCTGTTATTTTGCGTTAGCCGGTGATAAAACAAACGCCCTGTCCTGGCTGGGACGCTCGTTGCGTATGGAACCCGGCTTATTGAAATTAATCGAAGAAGAACCAGACTTCGATTCGCTGCGCAGTGACAAAGATTTTCAGTTTATCGTAGAATCAGCAGGTGACAAAACTTCTCAGAAGTCATAGCCCGGCTGCGATTCGAGTTTGAATTAATCGGGATAAAACAACGACGGACCAGAAACACATCAATATGCAGGCACTTCAAGGAATCGAAAGCCACGATGATGGATATAGACACCAGCCGTTTAAAAGAGCACTGTGATCTGCTCTGCCGCACCACGCGCCCCGCGGAAAGTTCGGAACTGGAAGAGGCGCGCCGGTATGTCATTCGAGAATTAGCAGCCTCGGGTTGGGAAGTCGAGCGGCATCCGTTTCAGGCACAGGATTCCCTGCTGACGACCTTTTCCGGGCAAAACCTGATTGCGCGGCATCCAGGACTCTCCGCTCCCGATAAACCACAGTTTTGTATCGGCGCGCATCTCGACACCCGCCCTGAAACACCCGGAGCCGACGATAACACCAGTGCAGTCGCAACGCTGCTGGAACTGGGCAGACTGCTGCCTCTGTTTCAAGATTCAGATTGGAAATGGGGCGTCGAACTGGTTGCGTTTGACCTGGAAGAAAATGGGATGCTGGGTGGTGCAGAACATGCGCAGTTTCATCGGGGGCAACAGACCGATCTGCGCGGCATGGTTTCACTGGAAATGCTCGGATACTGTGATCCCACACCAGGCAGCCAGACTTTACCCAAGGAACTGGTGGGACTGTATCCGGATACGGGAGACTTCATCGCCGTGGTCGGAAATCAAAATTCAACAGCCCTCATCGAAACATTTCAAGCAGGCTTACAAAAAGTCACTGGACTGCCCGTAGAAGCATTACAGGTACCTGAGAATGGTGAAATGTTGCAGGCCACTCGTTTGAGTGACCATAGCCCGTTCTGGGATGCCGGCTATCCGGCGTTAATGATTACGGATACCAGTTTTCTGAGAAATCCGCACTACCATCAACCCACAGACACGGTCGATACGCTTGACTTTGAGTTCTTAACCAAGGTCGCACAGGGAAGCCTGGAAGCGGCCAAACAGATTCTGCATAGCGGATATTAAATTTGACACTTTTGTTTCATCCTTTCTGCTCACTAAGGAAGATATGATAGATCATGAACGATGCGACTCAGGAAAAAAAAGATCTTCTTACCATTACCGAACTTTCTAAACCAGAACGACGCGTACTCGGCGTTTTACTAGAGAAAGCGTTTACCACCCCCGACCAGTATCCGCTGACTTTGAAAGCGGTGACGACAGGCTGCAATCAAAAAAGTAACCGTGATCCGATTTCGCATTACAGTGAATCACAGGTTTTTGAAACTCTGGATGCACTTCGCGAAAAAGGCATCGTGGCGGTCGTACATTCAGACAGCGGCCGCACCGAACGGTATCGGCACTACATGCGGCACCGTTTTGAATTCACCGAACCGCAGCTTGCGATTCTGACAGAACTCTGGCTACGGGGCCGTCAAACTATGGGTGAACTCAGAGGCCGCGCCAGCCGCATGGTTCCGATTGAGACATTAGACCAGTTACGGGCGGAATTTAAAGGACTTCTGGATCGAAAATACGTACAATCGAATGGAAGCATTGAACGGCGTGGCATTGAAGTCGATCACAACTGGTACCAGGAAAAAGAAGGCAAGACACTGGGTTTTGAGTCAGCACCCGAAAATGAGCCAACTGAAGTTAAAAGTACATCAACTGCACCGCCTGTCGCACCAGCTGCTTCCAGCGAACTAACCGCGATGCGTGATGCGATTGAACAACTCCAGATCGAGAATCAATCACTCAAACAACAAATCAATACGCTGACAGAATCGCTTGAGCAATTGAACCAACAGTTTTCAGATCTAAAGCAGGAATTGGGAAGTTAACACGCTTCACTGAGATCCTTCCGGAGCGAGAGAATCATGATGAAAACACATCCTTACGCGTTCTGCACATTACTGATGCTGGTTTTCATCCCATTCAGTGGTGCCACATCTTGTAAAGCCGCGGAACGTCCGAATCTGGTTTCGATCGTTACTGATGACCAGGGACGTTGGGCCATGGGGCTGTATGGAAACAAACAAATTCATACTCCCCACATGGATCAAATCGGTCGAGAAGGAGCAATCTTTACAAATGCGTTTGTCGCGACCCCGGTCTGTTCTCCCAGTCGTGCCACGTTTCTCTCGGGGCGTTACCCGACGGAACTCAAAATCACAGATTATATATCTCCCGATGAAGCAAAAAGCGGCTTTGGACTGTCTGCGTCAACGTGGCCGCAAGTACTGCAGAAAAACGGATATCAGACTGCTTTGATTGGGAAATGGCATCTCGGCGAGCAGAACCGATTTCATCCCAGCCAGATGGGTTTCGATCACTTCATGGGCTTTCTTTCAGGGGGGACACGTCCCATGGATCCCACGTTGGAAATCAATGGAGAAACGAAAAAACGGAAAGGCCCTCTGCCCGATCTGCTGGTAGACGACGCCATCCAGTTCCTGCAGCAATCCAAGGACAAGCCGTTTGCCCTCTGCCTGCATTTTCGAGCACCGCACACACCCTACGGCCCCGTTCCCGATCAAGATGCAGCCCATTATCGGGGAATGGACATTGATGTTCCCATCGCACCAGGGGTGATTCCAGAACAGATCAAGAAATCGAATCAGGATTATTATGCCAGTATCTCATCAGTCGACCGTAATATCGGCAGGCTGCTGAAAGAACTTGACCGGTTGCAACTCTCAGATAATACGCTGGTGATTTTTACCAGTGACCACGGCTATAACAACGGGCGGCACGGTATCAGTACCAAAGGAAACGGCCACTGGCTTGCCGGGGGTGTGACTGGTCCTAAACGACCGAACATGTGGGATACCTCAATCCGGGTGCCTTTGGTCATGCGCTGGCCCAAAGTGATCAAACCGGGAACGCAATTTGATGAAATGGTTTCGAATGTCGATATGTTCAAATTTGTACTCGGTGCCTTGGACGTGCCCGTACCTGAGAACCTGACGTTACATGGGATCGACTATTCCCCGTTACTGTTTGGGAAACCAGTCAAGAACAGGACCGCTCTGTTTGGGCAATACGACCTGCACAATAACGGGCTGGCTTATCTGCGGATGATTCGTACTCCGCAATTCAAATTCGTCAAACATTATCGCGCCAAACGAATGGATGAATTGTATGATCTGGAAGCGGATCCGGGGGAAACGAAAAATTTGATCCGGAGACGGACCAATGCAAAATGGCAAAAAACGGCGGATTCACTGGAACAACAACTGATTGACTGGCAGAAATCGATCAAGGATCCGATCCTCGAACCTGCTTACCAGTAACAAGATAAGTACTTTCGATGAGGACAATTGTTTCCTGCTCTATTTTGAGAAGATTGGCGTTTTTTATTTAATATCCATCAACATTCAAACGGAATTCGTATAAAACCAGAATACGAACCGCTTTGGGAATCAATCTCACCTAAACTTTTGAGGACAAATATGCTTTCGATTTCTCGTATTAGCCTGATACTCTGTCTGCTGACAATCACTGTTGGCTGTCAGAAAGGCTCAGAACCAAGCGCTGAAAATTCTACCGCTTCATCTGCCAGTGAATCCACTCCCATGGATTCGGAAAAAGGAGCCCCCTCTGAAACAGAGACCGCTTCCAAGTCGGGTGAAACGAAAGAGGGGGACCCCGAGAAACCCAAGGCTCCCGAATTACCGACGAGTGTGAAGGGGACCTGGGTATTAATGCTGCCGCAGCAACAAAGCATGATGCCTCTGTACTTGTTCAAAATCACTCCCCCGGAAGCCTCTGCGGAGTCAGATAAAAAATCAGAAGAAGAACCCGCCGCAGTTGTGTTACTCTCCAAAGGTGCGGAAATTGCACCGGGAAAAATTATCTCATCCAAAGCGACTGAAAAGACGGTCGAATTTGAAGAAAGCCTGTTAAACGACGGTGAAGAATTTGTCCGTTTGAATTTTCAGGGCAAGTTGGATGGAGTTGCGATTCTGGGAACGATCTCTTTCAATAATGAAAGTAGTACTCCCGCCCTCCTGCTGCCGACCACTGAAAAAGATCTTTCCCGCATCAAGGAACCAATGCCTTCACCTGGTGCGCAGGAATTAATGCAGGCAATGCAATCGAAGGATGCATTCGAGCAGTTAAACGATTTTACTCAAAAGATGAAGACGGTTCCGCTGACAATGGATGCTTATCCAGCTCTGGTCGCCATTGCGCTCAGCCAGAAAAAGGATGCTAAAACGCTGGAAGAAATCATCAATCGTTATATCGAAACCGCTGGTATCTGGGGAAATCGACAACAGGTCAGTTCATTGATCAGTGTTGGTTCGATGTTAGCCCGAAGCGATTCTGATTCCAGTCTGGCAACAAAATATCTGGATCAGGCAGACAAGTTGATCAAAGAGGGCGTCAAACCCCTCAAAGGTTGGGACCTGGACATGGCGCTGGCCAAAGCACGTGTGGGCCTGAAATCTGACAACAAGGAGCAGATTCAGGAAGCCGGTAAACTGCTTCAGGCAGAGGAGAAAAAGCATCCACACAATCGTGAACTACTGGCAGAGCTGGTGAATTATGAAAAATCGCACGGTAGTGTCGATAAAGCGATTGATCATTTGGGAATTCTGGCCGGCTCTCCTCTGACAGGTCGAGAACGAAATTTGCTCTTTGCTTCCAAGCAAAATCCGGAAGCAGTCAAGTTCGAACATCCTCGAGATACGCTGACTGCACTCTGGAAAGAGAAACATGGTTCCACAGAAGGTCTTGACGAATATCTGACGAAATCATTCAAGCGCTTTCTGCAAAGTTATGTCTCCAAAGAAGCCAAGGACGTTGATTTAAAGAAAGGCAACCGTGTCTCGTTGATTGAGTTATTCACCGGTGCTTCCTGCCCACCCTGCGTCGCAGCCGATCTGGCTACTGGTGTCGTAGAAGCTTCCTTCCCAGACTCCAAAGTCATCGTGTTACGATATCATCAGCATATTCCTGCTCCTGATCCCCTCACCAATACGGATTCAGAAGCGCGGTTTATCCTCTATAACCATCGTGGAACTCCTTCTACCAATTTGAATGGTCAAATGGTTCCCGGAGTTGCCGGTGGAGTAGAACAGGTTGAATCTTCTTATCAACAGATTCTGGAAGCCTTGATTCCAGCGCTTTCCGAAAACACGGATGTCAAAATTGATCTGTCTGCTGTCGCAAAAGACGGCAAACTGGATCTTAAGGCAAATGTAACAGGCACGGATAAGATTAAAGAACCTCTGCGTCTGGTAGCGGTACTTGCGGAAGACGAACTGCACTTTGAAGCATCTAACGGGATCAACGTGCATGACATGATTGTACGATCCATGTTGAGCGAACCAACCGGCTTCCCTGCCGTTGATGGCAAATTGTCTCTGACAAAATCAGTGCCATTGAGTGATTTCAAGGGACGCCTCACAGATTATCTGTCTGCCTATGAAGAACGATCAAATGCAAACTTCACAGGTGCACCTCTTGCTCTGGAAAAACTCCACTTTGTTGTCTTCGTACAGGGAGAGCTTTCCAAAGACGTCTTCCAGGTTGCTTCGGTTCCGGTCTCCGGCACGCTTGATTATAAGACGGCCAAACCGAAACCAGCGCCAGAAAAAGCGAAGCCGACTCCTGCTCCGAAACCAGCTCCCAAACCAGAAAAGTCGGCAAAGCCGGAAGTAAAGAAAGAGGCCAAACCAGAAACAAAACCGGAAGCGAAGAAAGCAGCCAAGCCGGAATCAAAACCGGAGGCAAAGAAAGAAGAAAACTAATAACGCTTCTTCGTTGCTGAAGATCAGTTAATTAAAACAGGGCATGGACCACCCATGCCCTGTTTTATTTCAAGCCACTTTCAGCCAGGAGACTGTTCACTCTTCTTCAGCAGGTGGTGACGGTACCAGCTTCTCAATGATACCACTGCTGTTACTATCTGCCTCTTCATGAAAGACAGGTTTGCCGTCCAACATCAGTTTCGATGTGCGGGAGGGAAGCTGATCCCGCTGGATACGGCGAAACTGGGGAGAATGCTTGCCCATCCGGGTGTCTCTCTGGTCCATGATCACCCGGGCTGCTTCCCGTACTTCCGCATCGCTCAACCGGCTCAGGTTTCCGAGCTCTGCCAACGGTTCCAGGATTTTGGTTGCTTTCGCGACAGTGCTCTCCATCAGGACAATATCAAGCAACTCCCGTCGCATGCCTTTCATGGAAGCGACCTGTTCCTGCACCCGATCCTGCAGGTCTCCCAGCACTTCCAGCGTTTCAACCGCATCAACGACGCGTCCTGTCTCTGCCAGCAACTTAGCCTGAATCGTCATCAGCGATTGCAGGTTCGTACCGGCTTCCGCGACGTTCACATCTTCATCCGTCAGTGTTTTCTGCAGTGAGATTAACTGTTGCGTCGTTTTTTGTGCAGCAGTAATCGGCTCGGTTTGAGCCACCAGAGTTTCCTGCAGTGCAATCATTTTCTGGCTGTTCTCACGAGCCGCTTCCAGTTGCTGAGACTGATCTACAATCTGCTGCTTGAATTGGGTGAATTCATTAAAAGCAGTCTTGGCATCTTTGATGCCCGTTGATTGATTGATCGCCATTTTCTGCAACTTGATCATCTCTTCCAATGTGGAATGCGTCAGTTTCGTCTGGGCCGTCTGAGAAGCCAGCTGGTCCTGCATCGCCAGCATTTCATCCAATGTCATTCGGGCTTTCGACGTTAATTCATCCTGTTGCACTACACATTTCTGGAAATCATTGATCTTCTGAAAAGCAACCAGAGCCTGTTCTGTTTTGGCAGACTCTTTTTCCAGCAGGATTCGCAAGTCTCGAATCTCGGCCACTGCGGATTGAGCATCAGTAAGATGATTTGCCTGAGAATTTAAAACACTCAGCAAATTGTTGACCTGCCAGGCACTGGTTTTCGCACCGACCAGTTTATCCATATCCTGCTGAACAGCGACCAACTCTGTCTGCAGGTGGTTGATCTGGCTTAACATCGGACGTGCGACCATGAAGTACATGCCCAACAGGCCTGTCGCTACTCCCATCACCATCATCGTCCAGGTATTCTGACCAGTCGAGAACCGGGCGTTGGTGTCCAATCGATATTGTCGTTCCCCTGAACTTCTCAAGGCTCTATCTCCCAGCATTATGATTTAACACGGACATAAAAATGGCACATCCTGTAAGGTTTTACCATGCATCCCTGCAAAACCACATTCGCTGTATTATCTAATATCGCCATATTTACATTTGAAGTTTTCTCATTATTGAAAGAAAAGCGAGAACATTTGAAAAAAGTTTGGACTGTATCACCATTTGTGAGCTATGACCTTTTTCTGAATCATCATCCCAACTTGTTTCATAGCAATCACAATGTTAGGTTTGAATCATGAAACTCGACTCCCATTTCCGTTTTATCTCCAAGAGGAATATTGATGCTGGATATCCAAATTGAACAGGCAACTCTGAACGACTGTGAGATGATTACTGAATTTAACATTCAGCTGGCTCAGGAAACGGAAGCCAAATCGCTCGACAGAGAACTGGTTCGAACCGGTGTTGTGGAATCGCTCGGGGATACCCGCGGCTGTTGTTACTATGTGGCCCGTTATCAAGAGCGTGTCATCGGCCAGGTCATGTTTACGCGCGAATGGAGTGACTGGCGGAACGGTGAGTTCTGGTGGTTCCAAAGTGTCTTTGTTGATCCGGCCTTTCGGCGTCAGGGAGTCTTTCAGCAACTCTCTGCCCATATTCAGTCGCTGGCACAATCCAATCCGGATGTGGTCGGGCTGCGTCTGTATGTGGAACAGGAAAACGAACGTGCCCAATCGACCTACCGACAAATCGGGTTTGATTTTCCAGGATATCAGGTCATGGAAAAAATGCTGGAACGTTGACGCGTTCCGATTGTAGATGATATACCAGTTAGAGAATATATCGCGCGCTACTATTTGCTTGTCAATCACTCTCAGGAATCAATCCATGTCGGAATCAAATCGTCAGCCCAGTGAAGTACTGCTACATAAACATACCAGACGGGAATTTCGCGAACGGATGCAGTCAGGTGAGTTAAAGGCCTGTATCATCCCGGTCGCTGCCACCGAACAGCATCTGGAACATCTGGCGATGGAGCATGACTGGAGAAGCGTGATGCTGGTCGCAACCGAAGCCGCCCGGCTGCTGGCGCCGGAAGTGATCGTGGCACCTTCCATGAATATTGGCATCAGCGAACATCACATGAAGCATCCTGGAACGTTGTCTGCTTTGCCCGGAAGCTGGCTCAGTGTGTTGTTTGATACCATTCGCAGTATGCATCAAGCCGGCTTTGATAATATTCTTGTTCTGAATGGCCATGGCGGAAATATTGCCCCCTGCCTGGGAATGTGGGGGCAATTTCAACAGCGACTGGAGATCAATCTGCAGTTTGAATCGTACTGGAATCTGCTACCCGAAGAAGTGGCATTGGCGAATTTAAAAACCAAACGCTGGCCCGGTCATGCCCAGGAATTCGAGACTGCCTTTGCGATGGCAGCCTTCCCCGAAAATGTACGTATCGATGCCATGCAGGATCAGGAAGATCGGGAACCCTTAGAAGCCACGGCAGAGGCGGGTCAGAAAATGATCGATGAAATCGTCAAGCAGGTTTCACAATACGTGGCAGGTATGATCGATGGAACGAATGTAGCCGAGATTCCCCCGTTTCATACTTAATAGATCAAACGGGGGAACAGGCGGCGTGTCTATTTATTTTGCGGGCTCACATTGCGCCAGTGCTAATAAAGCATACGCGGTTGCCAGATTCGGATCGGCTTCGTACCAGCGTTCCGCTTTGTTCGTCCAGCTTCCGTTTTCGTGCTGCAGGCTGGCCAGATGGTTGATTAATTCTGCGCGCCAGTTGTGAACCTTGCCATCAGCTTCTTTGAATTGTTCTATCTTCAGCGCGTTGAGTGCTTTCGCGAACGTGTTGAAATAATAGTAGAGCCCCTGCTGGCCCATTCCCGGGTTTTCTTTTAAAGAGTAATGACGACGAATCCATTCGCTTGCGGCTTTGACTCGCTTGTCATTCTGATCCACTCCGGCATAGATCATGCTCTTGAGACCAGCGTACGTCATACTGCCATAAGAACGCAGGCCGCCATCGGGATTCTTTCCTGCCTGTGATGTCCCGCCGGCAGCAGGTGTATAATAGAAACCACCATCATTGATCTTGGACGAAAATGGAGTCGTATTGTGTTCCGATTCCAGGTTTTGTGTGCGCGAGACAAAGACCAGTGCTTTCTGAATTGCCGGATCATCCGATTTCACGCCTGCTTTACGCAGCGCTTCTATCAGATATTGTGTGTTGGAGAGATCAGGACGCTGATGGCCACCATAGCCGGCGCCTCCGAAGCTGGTATCAGAAGACTCCAGCCCTTCTCCTTTATCCCACTGCAGCCCTCTTAAAAACTTCTCTGCATTTTTGATAATGGTATCGTAACGTCCCCCCTGATTGGCGGCACTGAATGCCATGATGGAAATACAGGTTTCATAGTTACGGTGATTACTCTTGGCGTAATAAATGCCGCCATCCTTCTTGATGAAACCTTCCAGGCGTTTGAGCGCTTTCGCAACCACCGGATCGCTGGCGGGAACGCCGCTTTCCAGTAAAGCCGTGGTCACCAGAGCACTGATGCCAGGGACCGTTTCGGTCGTCCACAGCCCATCATCCAGCTGGCTGTTCTTCAGATAATTAATTCCCTTTTGCTGTTCTTTTTTCAAAGTCTGTAAATCGGCATTGCTCAGAACGGGTTCTGCGGCCACTGCGGTAGAAAATAAACCGGTCAGTAGCAGAGACCACAGGCTGGCGGCTCTCAGATTACGTCGAGACAAAAACATTAGTGGATCCTCACTCTCACTTTGAACTGTTTCTAATAGGGGCAATGTATCATCGAATTCAGAAATAGGGGCGTTAACAAATAAGCCGTCCAAGATGCGTTTTTATGTAGAACGACAACCGAATCGACGTTGTTCAACCTGGATGATACTCCGTATGATTTTCCGGCGGGTACAGTCAGATTATATCCAGACGCGAACAGGTTAGAAAACAGTGAAATGCAGATTTCATAAAAAAACGCGTGTGTATAGATAACAGTACTGACTCTGGACTATAATCACTGTACTTTAAGGGAATTTTCACAGGACTTTCTTCCCCGAAACCTTAAGCCGACATCTGTGTTTCATGACTTCGACAATGACGTTTACTGCAACATCCGAAACCGCAACCGATGTTCCACAGCGGGTAGATTCATTCCGGCACAACGTACTTGGTTTGGAGATGCAGGTTGAGACTCCAGAAAATGTGATTCTGACTTACCAACTCGCCGGCCCCGCACAACGCTATGTTGCTTATATGATCGATCTGGTCATCCGGGTGTTGATGGTGCTTGGAATGATGATCATCACACGCATGCTGGGAATTGTTCTACCAGGTACCGCGTTTGGGATGTTCCTGGTTTTCTCGTTTCTGAACACCTGGGGTTACTACACCATTTCTGAAGGTTTTTTTAAAGGGCAGTCGATTGGTAAACATTTCTGTGGCTTGCGGGTGATTCGTGATGAGGGTTATCCCATTACGTTCTGGCCGGCTTTATTACGAAACCTGGTTCGCAGTGCGGATGCGATTGTCTTTTATGGCATAGGCATCACCAGCATGCTGTTGACCCGACGTTTTCAAAGACTGGGCGATCTCGTGGCGGGAACCGTCGTGATTCAGGAACGTTCCCTGACGCTGCCTCGAAAACCGGTCATCCTCGATAAAATTCAGCCGTTGAATAAAAATGAAATCGGCAGCTTCCTGCCCCGCGATGAAGTTCTCTCTCTGATTGACGAATTTATTGGGCGCCGGCATGTTCTGACTTATGATCGTGGTCATGCGTTGGCGGCGATCCTGGCGAATAGTCTGGCAGAACGCTTGAACTATTCGGGTGATCCTAAAAAAGTGACTCATTATCCCATGGCATTTCTGGCGGCCGTCTATAAGACATTCAGTTTTGCAAAAGAGGAGGAAGAACAGGAAGCCGTCAACGCCTATCACGGTCTGGGTTCCCCTGCGGAGGTGAATCGTGAATAAGCACAAGTTCATTCAGGAGCGGCGACCTCATTGGAAACGGTTTGAAGCACTGCTTGAGAATGCTTCCAGAAAATCGATTTCCAAACTTCCGACAAAGGAGATTTCGAATTATTCACAACTGTTGCGTGAAGTCTCGCATGATTTAGCCACCATCCGATCACGGGGCTGGGGCCAGGATCTGATCTCCTACTTAAACGATCTGGTCGCCCGTGGTCATAACTTGTTTTACAGCGCACCTCCCGCAAATCTGGCGGGCGTCTATCACTATCTGGCATTTGAATTCCCTCGGCTCTTTCGCGCCAACATGGGTTATTTTCTTACAGCGTGTCTTTTGTTTTTCCTGCCTTTGGGAATCAGCTGGTGTGTGGTTCAGAATAATCCCAGTCTGGCGAGCAGGGTCATTCCAGCAGAAATGATGTCGCAATTCGATCAGATGTACGGTGAAGACAGCTCACTTAGTACAGAATCAGAGGAATCAGCCGAGGAGGGACAGGAGTCAGACGAGTCTGAAGAACTTCCACTTGGTAACTACGGCGACCAGCGCGCCTTGATGGCGGGATTTTATATCAACCATAATGTAGGAATTGCTTTGAAGTGCTTTGCACTGGGAATTTTACTGGGGATTGGCACTGTTTACACGCTGTTATTCAATGGCATCTATCTGGGAGCCGTTTCCGGCTATATTATCAGCCAGGGGAACGGGGACCGTTTTTTAAGCTTTGTCATCTCGCATGGGTCATTTGAATTGACGGCGATCGCCGTCGCAGGCGGTGCTGGACTGATGCTGGGAAATGCTCTGATTCATCCTGGTCAGAGAACCCGGTTTCAATCGCTGCAGGTACGTGGTCTCGAAGCCGTTCAGATAGCGGGGGGCGCTGCCGTCATGCTGGTCATTGCGGCATTCATTGAAGCGTTCTGGTCTCCTTCGGATGATATTCCGAGTAGCGTGAAATATATCGTGGGCAGCGGGCTCTGGTTGATTGTATTTATTTATCTGGGGTTTGCGGGGCTTCAATCAAATTCTCAA
Source organism: Gimesia alba (assembly GCF_007744675.1). Lineage (NCBI taxonomy): Bacteria > Pseudomonadati > Planctomycetota > Planctomycetia > Planctomycetales > Planctomycetaceae > Gimesia > Gimesia alba. Next base: position 7,044,378 of record NZ_CP036269.1, on the reverse strand, counting down.
CTCAAACCAGTTGGCAACAAGAGACAAGACAGCGCGGCTGAAACAGATTTGAACAGGGAACGGCAAGCATGAGATTTGAGAACGTCAATATTGCGCTGGTTCCCCGGAAAGGCCTGAATTGTGTGGATCTGGCGATCATGTTTTATGGTCGTTTTCTCATTCCGGTACTGAAACTCTGGGCGCTGTTTGCGATCCCGGCATGTACGCTGGTTTATCTGCTCAGCTATTATTTTCTGACAGATCTCAGAGCGGTAATCACTGTCGCCTATTTCTTCTCTTCACCGCTGGGAGTCCTTCTTACCTGGAGTACGGCGCTCTTTACGTTTGGAAATGAGACGGGGTTCCGCAGCTTGCGGAGCCAGTTCAATCCAAAACTGATTCCGTTAATACTGCGTTGTCTGTTTGATCGCGCGCTGTTCTTTATCGGTCCTGCGTTGATTTTATTCTCGGGAAATGTCCTGGTGTTGGCAGGATTGATCTATCTCTTCTTTCCCGGGATTTGGTTAGCCGTGCGAAATGGATTTCGGGTAGAACAGTCCTCTCTCCGTTTTGTCGGGGTCGCGTCCCAGGAAGGAAGCTCGCACGATCATCGCACGAAAGATCTGATTTCTCATGATTTTGGGGGACTCTTTGCACGTGGATTCTGGACCTTTTTTTTCTGCTATGTCGTCACGTTAGTGCTCTTTATTACATTTGATTATCTTTCCTATAAGTTACTGGATTTTCCCATTCTGATCGGGCAAATCCCTTTTCTTTTTGAAATGAACAATCTCGACGAGTCACTGACGAATATTCTGCTGCTGATGACGACGGACCCACGAGTGTTAACGGTCCTGACCGGTTTTATTCTGCTGGTCTATCCTATTGGTCGGCTGGCCTGGTTCTTTACGTATATCGATCTGCGCGTCCGTCTCGACTGCTGGGATATGGAGCTTCGGATGACTGAAGTTGCTCAGAACCTGAATTCCCGGGGAGCCAGTTCATGATAGTTCGTCGTTCCTTACACCAGACCTGCCGACATAAGACAAAATGTACGTTGTTTGTCACAGCCTGCTTGGCTCTGTTCACGGCGACCGCATTTGCACAAACGACAGTGGACGAATCGATTGACCTGTCTTCTCCTGACCGGGCCATGATCGAGCAGGATACCAAACAAATTTTGAACCGCCCCGAGTTTCGACACCTGACACGAGAGCGTCAGATTACCGGAGATGCCGCTTTTGACCTCGAGGATCTGGTCAAAGATCAGACGCAGTCAGAACCGCGGCAAGTTTCACCGGTTTTAGCCGGGATTGTAGGGATGATTTTTCGGGTTTTGTCTTATGCCGCCATCATCTGTGCCTGCGGTCTCATTCTGTTTTTACTCTATCGGTCTATAGCAGGTTTTCGCTACTCACGTCAATTAAAAGATGAGACCGATGACCGGCAATTGCAGGGAGAAGTTACGTTCGAACAGATCGTTTCACCGGCAGAGAGTGAGGTTTCAATCTACCTTGAACGTGCCAAAGCACTTGCCCAGACCGGTGACTACCACAATGCGATTATTCAGTTGATTTATGGGTCAATGAGTTTTATTGAACGGGCAGGCTGGATTCGATTTCGAAAAGGCTTGACCTATCGCGATTATCTCCGAGCCGCCCGCCCCCACGGTTTACCCGGCGATTCATTTCGCCAGATCATTCGCACCTATGAACCGCTGGGGTTCGGTCGTCGCGAAGCCACTAGAGAACACTTTGAAAGTACGCTCCAATTTTATGAATCAGCCTTCCAGAAAAAAGCGTGAACGCAGAAACGCCGGCTGGGTCTGGCTGTTTTTTCTGTGCCTCTTACTGCCGCTGCACCTTTGGTTTCCGGAGTTTGGAACCGGTGCGCTCGACGATTCTTATAGTTCGTCTGCCAGTGGAAAAAAAGCGTTTTATTTGTTACTACAAACGGAAACTTTCGGCACGGAACGAAACCGTGCTCCTTTGAACGTCTTGATTCAGTCACTGGATTATGATGAAACACTTTGTATTCTAGGGCCGGCCCGCTATCCCAGTCCACTCGAATGGTCGTCGCTGCTGGCTTGGGTGAATGAGGGAGGACGACTGGTGATTGCCGCGAATGACCAGCACCCGGAATTTGCAATCTCCTCGTTAGACATCAAAGTCCGCTACCTGGATGAAACCGAGCGTGAAAATATCCCGCGTGTGGAATCAGAAAAGAAGAATAAGACGCGTTTATCTTTTTCAAAAAACGATAGCCACACCCTGTTGGAAAGTCAGGCCACGACGGTTTTTCCTGATGCTCCTTCTATTATCTGGGAGACCAACGCGCAAGTTGAATCCCCCATGGGAGAGACACTGATTACGGCGGGAGATACGAAGCAGGCTGTGAAATTGCGTCACGGCATTGGTGAAGTCGTTGTCACCGCTTCCTCTAAACTCTTTTCGAATCAATCGATGGTTGATGGTGGGGGCGTTCCCGCGTATCGCTTGATTGAATCTGCGGGAGCAGCCGACTATGTGGTCGTTGATGAATCACTCAATGCTTCGGGAACCTCGAAAGTCGTGGCGCTATTAATCGATCCGACCTTCAGGCCTTTAACAATCCAGCTGTTGATTACGCTCTTAATTTATGGCTGGTGGCGCAGTATCCGATTTGGCCCGATCCTTTCGTCCCACATTCTCCCGCGGCATAACATCGTTTCTCACACAGACAATGTAGGAAACCTGCATTATAAAAAAGGAAACGGGCGGTTTTTGCTCTACGCATACGTCAAACAGTTATTCACACAGTTGCATCTCAGGAACTTACGGGGAGAAGAGCATCGTGTGATTGACCCCATTGCCCGGCGGATGAATGAAGATCCGGAACAAATCAAAATACTTCTGAAGCAGGCAGCGCAAATGACCAAATCAGAAAAAGTCGATCGTCATCAAATGGGCAATTTAATCCGTAAACTGTCTAAAATTCGTCAAGCAGCAAACCCCGGACATTCTCAAGATTAAACTACGAAAGCGTTTTTGTGATCACTTATCATACGATTGCCAAAGTCGGCGAGATTCCCGAAGGAGAAGGCCGAGCGTTTCATATCGAAGGTCTCATGATCGCCGTTTTCCTGAAGCAGGGAACATATACGGCCATCAATGATTTCTGCCCGCATCAGGGAGCACCACTTTCTACGGGATATGTTGATGACGAAGGCGCTGTCACCTGTCCCTGGCATGCGTGGCGATTTTGTATCAAAGATGGTACCTGGCTCGATAATCCCAAGTCCAAGCTGCACGTCCCCGTTTATCCGGTTCGCATTGAAGGAGACGAGATCCAGGTCGGACTCGAACTCCCTGCAGAAGAAACCGAATCGAACGAAACTCAAAGCTGACAGGAATCGCCCGGTTCCAACACAATGGGCTCTGCCGTTGTCTGTGCGCGAATTTGTTCTGCCCACGCGGTGGCATCCTGCTCAATCAACGGCCAGGTATTATAGTGCATCGGCATGACCCGCTTGGGAGCAATCAATTTTGTCGCCCGCACCGCATCTTCCGGCCCCATGGTGAAATTATCACCAATGGGTAAAATCGCCAGGTCCACCCCTTCTTCGCCGATCAAAGTCATATCGTAAAACAGCCCGGTATCTGCGGCGAAATAAATCGTGCCATCATTTAATTTCAACAGAATTCCGCAAGGACTGCCGCCATTACTTCCATCAGGTAACATCGAACCATGATGGGCGATTGTGAGTTTAACGGTTCCAAACTCGTATTGATGCGCGCCACCAATATGCTGTGGATGCACATTCTTCACGCCCTGCTTGCCCATCCAGTCGATAATTTCAAAATTGGCAATCACCAGGGCATTCGTGCGTTTGGCAATCTCAACCGTATCACCAACATGATCGCCGTGGCCATGACTGACGATGATTGCATCTGCAGTCGCTTCATTCGCCGAAATCGCGGCACTGGGATTCCCGGTCAGAAACGGGTCCAACAAAATCGTTTTACCGGCGGTTTCTATTTGGTAGGTGGAATGTCCCAGCCAGGTGATCTTCGTTGCCATGATAGCCTCTGTGGAATGGAGAAAGAAGTTAACTTGAATTTGACACCTGCAAGATACTACAGAATGACAATTGATTTCAAGCAGCTTGTTTCACATACAGATAAGCCAGAACAATTGCGCCTACAATGAAACAGCAAATCGCCAGCCCGGCAATCATTCCTGAGAGTAATAACCAGCCTGTTAAACCAGCCAGCATCAGGAGAATCCCCAGCCCTTTCTGAGCCACAGCAGATTGAAGATTACGAGACACACACCAGATCAAACCGATCAAAACCAGCGTCCAGATAACGGTCCAGAGTAGTGCCCCAACAAACTGATAGGTGTTTTCCGGTCGGACGCTTAATGCCAGCTTAGGTTGACCGTTGATCTTGCTAAACACAAGCTTCTGGCCATGCAGCGGAATATCAAAGTGCAACGAAATGCCCCCTGCTTGAGTCCAGGCGGCTTGTTGTCCTTGAGCTGTAGTTCCTTCCATCATCTGGGATTGACCAGCTTTGTCTCCGAAACCCTGTCGGGGAACGGAATGCCCAAACTTGATATCTGGAGTATACGCATCTGCGAGTGCTTCGTCCACATCATTCAACTGCTGCCATACATTGTTTTTACCATCTTCTGACATTGGCTGGTTTTTAAATTCTCTAGTACCAAATCGAACTCCCCCACCGAATCCTCCCATTGATGCTGAAGGTTCAGTTTGGATTTGATCGCTGAAATCTGATGGTGCCGCATTCGGCATTTCTGCCTGCTGTTGCATTCCCCTGGGAGCCTGAGAAAAATCATTCGCATTCTGAATGCTTTGCTGTCTTCTCAGAGCGCGGCTGTCAACAGCTTGGGGCGGAACCCCTTTTCCTTTGGCTCCTCCCTTTTTGTCAATCTCTTTTCTAAAGTAGAACCCTTTCAGTTGTGACTTCGATTCTGATGCTTTGCCTGACTGAAATTTTCCGGACAGGTCCCGGCTTTCTTGTTGATACGCGTCACGATTCGCATCGAATAATGTCGCACTATTCCCAATGACGAGTTGGTTAAATGTCTCTTCCGAGTCAAAGTCTGTCACACCATCCTTGCCCTGGCCTTTGGACAAGCCAAGCAGCTTCTTCTGTTGTGCCTGACGTTGTATCTCTCGCTGTTGAATCTCACCGATCTGCTCTTTGAGCCGTTCTTTCTGTTTCCCAGTATATGTTGTTGTATTCTGGTCCAGTTTTAATTCTAACTGCTTGAGGTTTTTAATCGCCCGACTGCGAACGCGGTCGCTTTTATTGCCAGTATAAACCGAATACAAATTTTCCACATCTTTGACCATGCTTGTCAGCGAGGTGTCACCGAGACCATTTCCATTGACTGGTGTCATATTGGTACGCGGATCATCCAGCAGTGCGGTCGCCGTATATTCATTTGGTACATAGACCGACCATTTGGTCTGTGCAACGGGAATCCCATACTCGGCATCTTCGGCGGGGATCACAACTTGTGGTGGCTGCAAATCAATATCAGCCGACTTCAAACGGAAGGTCCCTTGAGGCAAGGCGGCCGGCAACCGGCCTGACAGAATCAGATTGACTGAAAACGAGAGATCCGCCGCACTCGTTTTTGGTAATGCCAAGAGATATATGGCAGAGCCTGATTTTGCTTCCGCTGCATCTCCTTTTAACAGCACGGGAGCCGTCGGAATCCCTTTCACAAAGGCGCTTAAAACCTGTGTTTTATCAGGGAGCCTTACTGCCAGAAACTGTCGTGACCGATTGCGAATTCGATAGTCGGCATGCGTTTTCCAGCTACCATCATGAGCCAGAACCGTCGTCAGTTCTGCCATATTGACGGCCGCCGCGGCACCCTGGTCGGCTTGAAACTGTTGTGTTTGATAAAGAGGCGGTTTGCCATTAGGAATGATCCGTGCCAGTTCCATCGCCTGATTCGCGAGAGACTCATTGATGACTAAAGGCACTTCCTGACGATCGACAGAAATCAGACTATCCTGATTCAACAATGACAGTCGTGCCCAGGAATGATTGACCAGCATCAGAAAATGCTGTTGTATTTCCAGTTCCGTTGTTTGCGGGTCAACCTTACCACTGGTGTCCATAACACGGACTTGTGGGATTTCAATCTGACCGGAGGCGGGAGGAGACAACGTCGCATCAGCGGTGATGAAGTAAGACCCCTCGACCGAATCTTGCAGGTAAATCGTCCATTGCACAACGCTACCGCCGATCACACGCTTATCCACTTGCCGGATCGAGGCACCGCGAAAATCAAGATGCTCACCTAACCAGGCAGGAGTGGTGAACGACAACTCACTCGTTGCGGCCCCTTGAATCGACCAACGAATCGCTACCGTATGGCTCACCGAAACATTCCCAACCGTGGTCATCACCAGGGAATTCGCTGTAATCCCAGGCTGGGCCGGCGTCAGTGCCAGTTTAATCCACTCTGGAAGTTCGGCCGTCGATCGAAATGCAAATTGCGGCAGACGACTTTGTTGTGCTTTCAGCTCAGGTGATAAATCTGCTGCGGAAATCGAACGCCAGTCGTTTAATTCTGGTGCGCGGGCCACTAACGATTCATCACACCAGATTGCAAGATCGCTGCGTACAGATGATACTTCGAGCGGCGTCGGCATCATGACTTCCGCTTCCCCCTGATTCGCATCGCGGGGAATGACTCCCTCAAACACGATTTCCACCTGATTGGTTTTCAACTCTTTAAATTCGAAAACCAGCACTCGCATATCATCAGCATTCTGCTCAATGATATACCAGTCATCCAGACCTTCCGCATTGACGTTGAGTACCAGGTACTCTTCCGGCAGTTCCATCACAAACGTGGATTCGGGAATTCCTTTTAGCTGATAGCGGACTCGGCTGGAAAGACTCATCTTGCGCGGCGAGACTAGCACCGCATGCTCTGCAATCGCCTGCTTTTCGGGCTGCCGTCGCGAGACAGAAAATCGCAGTGTCAAAGGCCGTCGGGAGAACCGATAGGCCCATTGGGGGCTCAGGTTCGCTCCAGCAACCTTCAGTTGCGGGGAAGACGTTGCCGGATTCCGAAATTGGCCGGTATCGATTTGAATGGCCCCCGCGATTTCATCCGGTCGAACCTGAAACTGTGACTGGGCATACACGCCTACCGTCCCCGTTTCATTGGTGATCTCTTCGGGCACAATTTGAGGTAGATTCACGGCTCGCGTTTGTTTTCCAATTGATAATGGCTGGAAGGCAACCACATTGACGGTCGTTGTCTCTTTGACATCACGTCTTAAAAAGATCTTGATGCGGCGGGCATCACCCGAGCCGACTATTTCCCAGCCTCCGACATCGGGGCCGGTGATCGACTGAATCCGCAAATCTTCCGAAATCTTCAAACTTGCCTGATTGATTTGTCCCTGCCGGATGCGGTACTGATGCGTACTCTGCAGTTCCAGTCCTGCATCCTGAATGATGGTCGCCTGTGTTGACTGACAATGCACAATTCCCTGAATCGCGCCCCGTTCTTCAGCTGGTCTCCAGGCAATCTGAATTTCGCCCCCCTGATCCACGGGCAGTTCGAGCGTGGCTTTCTCACCTGCTGTCTGCTTGCGGTAGGAAGCTCTGGTTCCGGTCACACTCAGCACTGAAATTTTATCAGGAAGCTCCAACGTCAATCGTCCGCTGGCAACTGGATTCAAATCGATTTGAAAGCTGCCGGCAGGGCCTGTTTGCTGCGCAGGTAAATCAAACTTCAGATCTAACAGATGTAAACCAGGTTCTGAAATTACGAGGGAATAAAAATGTTCCGCTACTTTTTTCTTTCCGTTGAATCGATTTTGAGGGTGCGTCAGCAACGTGGCTGGTTTTCCGTCTAAGAGTGCGCTGCTGATCGCCGCTGGTCCTAATGGTACAGGCAGCGTGACCGGCTGTTTGCCAACCGTATGAATCACCAGACGCCCCTCGACATGCACGACGGCCTGCCCCGGTTCTGCCCCCGGTTTGATTTGAGCGGCATACAGTGCCTGGCTGACTGCTCCTAATGATGTGGTTGCTTGATCCACAGGCTGCCCGGGATGAGCCGCGTTCCAAAGCTTTTTGAACTCGTCCCGTGACAGAAAGATCCGCTGTGCATTTAAAGGATCAGAGCCGACTTCATAAGGAACTATCAAATCCTGAGGTGGGCGGGGAGGGATGACTGGTTTCTGCTGCGCAAAACTTGCTGCAGGATCACTCATCAACGTACCCAGCAGGATCAATGACGCGATGGTCGCCTTTGTTTTGTCTGTGCGACTCTGTAATCCTGTGAATTCAATGCGAAGCTGACGGACAAACCAGTCTAAGCCCCAGAACGTGATGCTCAGCAGGGTTCCCGAAAGGATGCCATCGAGCACCTCTTGAAACCAGACCGGGAACAGAGCACAGCAGGCAATCGGCACTAGAACTCCAACCAGAGCGATGAGTGATTTTCGCCAACCGGAAATCCCCCGCAAGAACCAGCACAGCCAGAGCATGCCTGCAATGACGGTCAGATAAATGCGATAACTTTTCTGTCGCTCCAGTAACGAAACTGTCAACGCTAACGGTTTCTGTTGTGGTTCCCCATAGTATTGAAATGCCAGTGATCGGAATCCTGCAGGTTCGGGTAATGGTGCTTCCACGGAGAGACGTCCTCCCAGAGCTCTGGCAGGAATGTCTGTCGCTGATTCACCGGCGGCCATTCCTTCGAATTCCGTTTCACCGACTTTGGTTATCGAAATTCGCGGCCCATCCTGTGGTCTACGTTCAAACACCTGCCCCCCTTCAATTCGTCGTTTGGATTTTTCAATCATGGGTTTCTCTGCCAGGTCTCCCGGTTGGACAAGTAAAGGGGTTTTGAAAGCATCCTCTTTTTTAGCAGCAGGCTTCGGGGCGACCTCATTCTCTACGAGATCTGGCAATGCAGGCGTGGCCTGAAAACTATCCATTGCTTCTTGCGCAGATCTGCCTGCAGTACTTAGGCTAAGATCTCCGCTTGGTGAGTTGGCAGGGACGCTCGCTTCCCCAGGACTTCTTTCAATACTTGATTGCAGGCTTCTCGCCTTTTGGGCACTAGGCAGCATCAGTACAAACAGCACGCAGAGAATAAGAAATCCGGCAATCAACGACACCGCATCAAGCATGCTTCCTTTGCGGAATACGTAAGCGCCGATCAAAATAATTCCGGTAACAATGAATACACAAAAGATCCTCCAGATGAAATCACCGGGTGAAAGCAGCGCGAGATGCTGACGTAGATATTCAATCATCCCCGGTCGCATGATAGGCAGGTCTGGTACAAAGTCTCCCGAACTCGCGGTAATTAAGAGTTCATCAGGATAAAGAATGGTCCAGGACTGATTCAGGATTTTCAAAGGCTGGGTTTTGCCGGTGCCATCGATGACTGCCAACTGAGGAGGTGTTTGTGAAAACTGTTTCGCTTCGTGTACCGGTGCGCGATTCGCATCATACAGTAGTTTCAATGTGTGACTGCCGTCGGTCTGTGTGTCGGACGAAATCGGAACAATGAAGGCCTTGCCGGTATTGCGGACTTCCACCGGGGTCCCATTCACCAGAGCAGACAGTAATTCGCCCTGTTCTGGCAAGACGACCTGCAACGCTTGAATGCCCACTGCGGAAAAGGAAACCAGAGATTCATTCTGCACTTCACCAGCGTGACCCAACACACTTTTTAGAGTCAATTGTTGTGCGATTGCTGTGGGAACCGCTGTCTGATCGAAGCGGGTTGCTTCCGCCTGTATCTCATGGCCGATGCCGACGAAGCGGTAAGCTGCCACAATACGTTCGCGTGGTTGATAAGCGACCGGCATCGGCAATTCCGCCGCATCAATGGCGGTCAGCGATTGTCCCCTGAGGCCCGTTGCTTGAATTTTCAAACGCTGATCTCCTTCTGCTTCAAAGGCGACCTCGCCATATTGACGATCGGCAGACATAATCTGCAATTGCGGGATCTTGACGACCTCCCCTTTTTTGCGAGGCTGTTCGACCGTTGCCATCAGGATCTGTTTTCCACTCAAACGGCGATCTATTTTCAATGTCCAGACGCGGACGCCGTTCTTGGGTTCGTCGGCTACCTGCTCGATGATTTTGCCTGCGGTTTTAATCAGGCGGAACTGCAAGTCCGTCCCTACATTTTCCGGGAGCGCCACCATGAGGGAGCGATAACTGCCCCGCTCCACATTTAGAGTTGCTTCGAAATGGGAAAACAGAGTGGTGGGATCGAGGCGTACATATTGCAAATGGTGAGCCGCTAACTGCAGTGGCTTACGTGAGACCGATAGACTGCCTGCGTAATTATTGTCCTGATACTGATATCCAAACCGCATATTGGGAATGCGTTCCTGCATCGGTTCCAGATTGGTCAAACTACTGGGAACTAGATCCCAGTCTTTGTCCGCATTGATGACCAGCGAACCTTCCAGGATTTTCGCTTGCGGCAATTCAATTTTGGGTAGCTCAAGCAATTGACTCTCTGCGTCAGGGGGCCAGTTATCCAGATCGCGGTGCGCCGTCACCACAATCTTAGCTTCGGTATTGGCGGAGAGTGCTTTGGAAAAAGGGAGTCGAATGAACTTGATGCCTGCTTCACGCGAAGATTCTTTCCAGTCGACAGGTTTGTTTTGCAGAGTCGCTCCCAGAATGGTCCACTCAGCGGGAACTTTCATCTGAAATTCAAACAGGGGGGCAAACAGACTTTCCACTGTTGTGACGAGTTGCAAATCCATCCCCTGTTCATTGATGTTGACCACAGTCGAAGCCGCCATCTGAACTTCGGAACGTTTTTCCTGAGTCACCAGAGTGATGTTAAACTTCTGCTGCCAGAAATCAAAATCCAGACCGGGATTTGTCAGCCTTCGTTCGGGCGCACCTTTGCGAGGGATCGGCTGGGGTAGTGCTTTACGTCTGACGTTATTTGTTCGTTCTACCTGCAGCCGCACTCCCAGTGGATAGCGAATCAAAACAGAGCCGACGTGCGAGTTGACTTTTTCAATCGCAAGATCGGGAACCTTCCAGGATTTTTCTGTTTCGGTTGTCATCACGCCGCGACAAATAATCTGCCGTTCCCCTTCAATGGGTTGCCGATAATTCAGGGTGATTTCCGTTCGGCTGCTGTCTTTGACGCTGTCATTCAGCTCCCATGATTCCAGGCCCGTTGATTCCACACTGACAATTTCCAGAGTTTGAGGCACACTGAGGACTACACGGTCCAGTGCCTGTCCATAAATATTGAGCGCCGTCTGTGCCTGCCAGGCCACTTTCCCCGGACTGACGGAAACACCAATGCCACTGCGGGCAAAGATCAGTGAATCGTTGGTCTGCTCACGGGCCTGCTCGGTGATTTTCAAACTGACCCGTGCCTCACCACCAATGGGAAATTCATAAACGCCTTTCTGGCCGTCCGGCGTAGATGATTTGACTTTGAGATCGTTGACAACCAGATGTTGTTTGGCGGGAATTTCCATCTTGAATTGGCTGGCAACCTGCGGCAGCAGTTGGAATTGAGCAACCTGATCACTGCCGACAGAATTGAGTGCTGCCGACATTTGTAATTTTAGCTGATGCTCACCTGGCCGTTGATTGAATAACTGTAATACCTGAATTTTCCCTGACGAACGCGCAATCATCGCCGGCTGTTGATCTACGGTTGCCGATTCCACTGCCAGTCCATTTAAGGGGAGATTGATTAACGTTAGTTTTTGCTGGAACTGCCGAAAGGAAATTGTTGCATCGATGATGATTTGATGGTCGACGACTTTGGCCTGATAGTCGGCTGCATAAATGACGGCATTCGTTTGCGGAAGTTCGACGCCGCCCGTGTTTGTCTCTGCCTGTTTTTTTAAGGCTTCATATTGTTTCCGTGGCAATAACACACCACTGCGATCGCGGGCGATGACAGCATCCAATTGGTCCACGGGAAGATAAACGGCAGTTTTCGGCCATTTCTGCGGAGCGGGAACAATCACACTTTTTTTTGCAGCCGGTTTCTGTGCCTGTGTGGTCTGCTGAAAGACGAGTGTCAGACAGGCGCAGCAACTCAATAGAGTGAGCAACCAGTCCTGTATACGGTTTTGATGAACCGGGAACCGTCGATGGTTTTTGCCTGACGCGGCTCGATTTATTTTATTTTGAATCATGGCGAACCTCATTGAAGTATATCGCTCACAGTAAGTCTTTGAATCATGTCACAAAACGGTGTCGCTGTTTGAACTATCGCCAATCTATTTCTTCTCCGATTGACCATCCAGGAAGTCATCAAAGATGCCCGGCGGTGGAATCACAGCACCCGTTGAGCCGGCCTTGTCGGTTTGGGAATCGAGTGAACCGGCCCGTGTCTCTGACGCGGGCATTGCATTACGGAGCCCTGAGAATGCATAGATGATCCACAGCCCCAGCATCGTGAGAATTCCAAAACGTGCGGCGTAGATACCGTTCAAAACGAGATTGGCATTGGTCAATGAGAACATTGCCAGAATGAACACGAGAAAAATCAGCAGGGTCAGTTTGTTCTGCCAACATCGGTTTCGCATCACAACAGCAATTCCCACCAGAGCACCGCTCAAGACCCAGGTAAGAACAGAGAGCTTCCACCAGGAAACGCTGATTTCGCTGCTGTCACCCAGACGTCGATATGTGAAGGCTCGACCCTCCGTCGGGAAATCGACGAGAGAACCACCAGACTTTCCGATCCACGAATCAAAGGCATTGCCCGTCACCAGCTGACCACCACGTTTGGGAATGAACCCAGAGAGATAGGGTTTATGCTCGGGCTCAAAGTCGTCAGACACGCTCACGAGAGCATACTGCTCGGGGACCCAAATGGCGGTTCTTAATTGTTGAACGACCACGTTCTCTGATTGCGTTCCGCCAAATCGAGGTAAAGGCAGTGTTAAATTTCCGCCCGGAGAATCTGTGATGCGCGGAACGGCTTTTGTAAATAACAGGCTGATCAGAAACGCCTGATCCGATGCCTGGTCACGAGCCACGTTCACAAAGTAGGTGGACCAGCCTTTTTCGCCCTGGCTCTCGTCTTTTTCCAGAGGGACCGGCTGGCCGGCGACAGTCACACTTAATGGCTCCATGCCTTCCGGTAACGCGACTTTCAATTGCTGGCGTTCACTCGATTTCATTAAGTACCGGCAACGATAGGTCGAACGCCCTTCTTTGCTCACCACGACCTCGACCAGCGATTTCAGAATGATCGTTTCAACGACTTCCTGAATTTTGTGCCGTGTGGATGCCAGTTCGAGAGTCACGGGTTGGGTGAAATAACGATACGCCAGAAATCCATCTTGGGGTAATAACTTCAACTCGCGAATATCAATCGGATCGAGTTGCTCATCGAGCTGCGCAGTCGATACAGAAAGCGTTTTTGATTTCTGGATCGAAATTTCCCCGTAGACACGGGACAGCGGAACATCGCGCGAGCGTTTGTTGTCATCCGATTTTTCCAGCCCGAGTACTTTCACAGGCTGTAACATGATTTTCTTCAGCGCGATTTCGCCCGAATCGTCCTCATCTTTCTCTTTCTGTTTCTCATCCGCTTTCTCTGCGTCCCCAGCGGTGTCGCCTTCTTTCACAGGCGCGGCTTTCGGGGCGAGCAATCCCGGCGTGATGTCATAGCGAACTTCCAGAACATAAGGTCCTTGTACATTTCGTTGTGTGGTTACCGTCCAGGTGACCCACCCGTCAACAGCCTGTTCAGAACGGCTTTTCTGTTTGATTGATGGTGCGGGAGCCGCAGACAGGGAGCGGATTTGAATCAGGTCAGCAATCGCTTCCGGCACAGCAAAGCGAAAGGTGTCGATGCCCGCATATTGTACCTGATAGGAAATTTTGCTTGTGACTTCGGCAATCTGTTCTTTAACGTCAACGCTGGTCGCAACGTCTGCGACAAGACGGGTCGGTTTGATGCGAATCTGAACTGGAATCACGACCGGCCGCCTGTTGTAATCCCACAATGACGCCAGTGACATACTTCCGGACTGCGATCTTCTGGCATTGGTCGCAGGTTGAGCCCCCACGACATCCGGGTTGTTAATGATCAGCTCCATCGATTCCGGCGCATAAATGGCAACCTGGCCTGTTTCCCGTTCGATGTTTGTGGGCTCCAGTAAGGGAACGTTGATTTTGGATTCCTGCTCCCCTTGTGTGAAATCCTGATGAGCGCGGATATGCAGTTTCAGTTTGCCCTGATACTTCTGCAGTAAGGAAACGGTCAACAGCCGCGATTGCTTGTCAAAATTGTATTCCTTTAGCCCTGCGACATTGACCGAATCAATCAGCAGCGGTTCGGGAACTTTCAATTGGAATGAAAAAATACCCGCTCGCTGAATATCGTATTCAAGCTGTGCCCCCAGCCTGATTTCATCTTCGCCGAAAAAGCACTCAGTCAACTGATTGACAAAAATTCGAGGTTCCAGAGGCTGTACGCTGATCTGTAACTGAGCTGACGGGTTAAAGAACCGATAGTAAACGGCATTGGCCCTTTGGATGCTTGCCGGGATGCCTGCTGCTTCACTACGGGTTACCCCTTCCATATTCGTGACGGAAAACGTCATACTTTCGCCGGGATCAATGGCGATCTGGCCACTCTCTCGGATGACATCCAGAGCATGGATCCCGTGGGTGGCGGAATCGGTTAGACCGAGAATATCAAACGGTTCTTCCGGAATGTCTTTTTCCGTGTGTACTTGGATTAAAGCACCATCCTGTAGCTTGTTGAGGAACTCGACCGAGATCACTTGCCGATCAGCGGCCTTTTCCACCTTCCAACTTTTGATTTTCGCATTCGGAGAAGAGAGATCCAGAATGCGGTCTTTGAGCGGCACCGCGATGCGTGCTGTCTGCAGATCGCCTCTAAGAACTTCGTATTTCAATGATGTTTGAGTGTGAACCAGGCCATCGCGAATCGAGACCAGCGTCGAATTCTCTACACTGGCCAGTAAATCCATTTCTGGTTTGGTACTTTCGCGAGGATACCAGAGCACACTGATTTGATCAGTGGCTCCCAACGTTGATTTGACGAGAGTTGCTTTGGGGGGAGACTTCGCAGGCAGGCGGACCAGTTGGGGAGTGATTTTGACTGTCTGATCGGCTTCTGGAATTGTTAATTCCAGCGTGGTAATTCCTACCGTCGGACAGACAAACTGGAAACTCCGCCCTTCCGGCGAATTTTTCACGCGCGTCAGCAGTTCGATCTGAACCTGATGCGCGCCTTTCTCTGAGAGTAGCAGCGAGTAACTCCCTTTACCGGTTCCCCGTAAAAAGACTTTGGAGTTTGCCGAACTCACTTTGCCAATCGCCGCATCACCGAAACGCAGGGGAACTTCGACCCAGGGATCACCCATGACTTGAATATTCAGTTCGCATTGAATGCGGGCCACATTTTCTTCCACGGTTCCTTGATAGGAAGCACTGGTGACAACCGCTTTGACGGGAAACTGAATTCCCCCCTCTTTGCCCAGGCCCGCCGACTCTGACCAGAGTTTTAGATACTCCAGATAAGGCATGAAAATGGTCGCGTCCGATTTATCGAACACATCCTTGATATTTTTAAACGGGACGTAAATCAGGCGATCCCAGTCATCCTGTTTTTCGGCTGATTTCTCATTTTCGCCTGTGGCTGGCTTATCTGCTTCAACCGTCGATTGTGCCAACAAAAAACGTGGCCCCGCCATTAAGGCACACGCCACGAACCCAAACAGAATAAATCGAGGTGTGAATCTCAGGTATCGCATATCACCCACCTTTTGTACATTATTCGATCTCCCTGTCCTTTTGTGAAAAGAGGTAACAAACAGGGTGATCGCGTAAAAAGCGTCAAATTCAGAGTTTATAGAAGCCAGTATAGTTTTTTTCGCATATTGTCTGGAAGATTGGACGTAAGTGAGACGAGTGAAATTGCGAAAAAAATGAAAATATTTCCAAGAAACGAAATAAGGGAAAAAGCCTGTTTGAGTTCACTTGCCCTCTGGGAAGACGATTGATGACGGGTTCTCGAACAGAGAAAACAGGTAACGTTGCGATCGTCGTTGAATGTCACGTCGTTTTTTTTCACTTCTCACACCCCCAGGCACTTCCCGCGTTTCTAACTTGCTTCCGATCTCCAACCCGTTTAAGTTGAATTGTTGCTACCAGATCCAGTCTGTCCAAAAGGATCTTTTCCCCGGTTCTGATACAGGAAGCCCGCCTTGATGTCGCATTTCAGTTTCAATCGATTTCTGTGTTTTCAATTGTTTGTTCTCTCAGGCATCTGTTGGGTGACGGGCTCCCCTCAATGGCTCTTAGCAGGTGAGCTGAAAATTGTTCCCTTCAATGCCGACGTGACCCCGGAACTGGGTGTTCCCGTCGCGTATGCGCCCGCCCGGAAAATTGTCACACCACTGTATGCCAGAGGCATTGTGCTCTTGTCTGATGAGCAACCGGTTGTCTTGTGTGCGGTTGATGCGATTGGAATCGGAAATACAGGCTATGATATCTGGCGTCAGGAATTGGCGAAGGCTGCCAATACGACGGCAGAGCGAGTCGCCTTGCATTCATTGCACCAGCACGATGCCCCCCGCTTCGACTTTGCCACCGGGAAACTGATGGAAGAACAGGGACTTGCCGGAAAAAACTACGACAATGCTTACAATCGAGAATGTATTCAGAAAGTGGTCGATGTCATTGCAGCGGGCTTGAAAGCCCCGCAAACGGTAACACACCTGGGAATTGGCAAAGCAAAAGTCGAAAAAGTCGCCTCGAACCGACGCCTGTTGGGAGGCGATGGCAAAGTCCGTTTGATGCGGTGGAGCAAATCAAAGTCGCCTGAGGCGATCAAAGCCCCCGAAGGAGTCATTGATCCCGTTCTACGTTCCATTAGCTTCTGGAATCAGGAGCATCCGATTGCCGTCTTAAACTATTATGCCACACATCCCCAAAGTTATTATGGCCAAGGCGATGTCAATTATGAATTTGTCGGCATGGCGCGAGAAGCCAGAAATAAAGCCCTGCCAGGTACGCTCAATGTGTACTTCAACGGTGCTGCGGGGAATGTGGCAGCTGGGAAATACAATGACGGTTCCACAAAAATGCGTCCCATCTTGGCCAGGCGTGTCGAACAGGCAATGCAGAAAGCGTTTGACAACCAGAAAAAGACAGAAGTGACTTCGGCTGACCTGCACTGGAAAACGGAAATGACCGCGTTGCCTGTTGCTTCTCATCTGGATTCGGAAAAATTAGCGGCAACGGTGAAAGATAAAACCAAAACTCCCAAAGAACGCGCCTCCGCCGCATTTCGGCTGGTCTGGTACCAGCGAGCCAGCGCAGGGCATCAGATTCCGATTACCTGCCTGCATTTGAAATCAGCGTCTATCTTGCATCTTCCGGGAGAGCTGTTCGTAGAATATCAGTTGAAAGCACAGGAATTTGCTCCCGAGCGAACTGTCTGCATGGCCGCTTATGGAGATTATGGCCCCGGATATATCTGCACCGAGATCGCGTATTCCCAGGGAGGCTATGAATCGAGTCCCGGTGCCAGCCTGGTCGCGCCGGAAGTGGAATCGGTTCTGATGAAAGTGATCCAGAAGCTGGTCACTTCTGCGCCAGCAAAGCCTTGAAGTGGGAACCGGCCGATAAACAAACTTTGTCAGCCGGCAACCGCATTCTCTGCGGTCGCTTAGTTTGCCACCGCAGAAAGTTTGGGAAGCAGGGTGACGGAACGTCGCAATACTTCTTTGCCTTTTGATTTAATGGAAACATAATAATTTCCAGGTTCCAGAGATTCAGGAGTGTAGACCTGAAAGGCACTGCGTAAATTCTCTCGCAGCACGATTTGACCACTGCGATGAACAATGCGTCCGTCTTCTTCACAGAAATGACAATCGATCCAGATGTCTTCATGTGGTGGATTCAGACAACATTGAACGAGAATCATTTCTCCGATCATGAATTCGGATTTACGATTGGTCAGCCAGCCTCCCACCATTTGGGTTCCGGTATCGACAGAAAGGAACTTGTCTTTTTGTTTCATTGTCTGTTCCGGTGCCAGCATTTCAGCCATCAGTTCCGGATCAACTTCATGCAGTGTCATCCGTCCTTCAGGTCGTCTCAGACCGTAGATGTCCTGTTGATGCTCGACATAAATGCTGAGAACTAACACCGCCACAATTCCTGTCACCCAGGCAGTAGGAGATTTCCAACCGGCAACCGGTTGAGGACGATACTTTTCAATAGCTGCTCCCAGGCTGGCTGCCGTTTGTTTCAGCCATCCTGCACGACGCACCAGTCGTCTGAATTGAGCAGAGATCCATTGCACATCACTTTCGGTCAGAAAGCAGAAATAAATCGAAATCGAGACCATCGGAAAGATGTAAAGTCCCAGAGAAAAGAGCGTACCAATATGGAAAGCAGCTCCCAGTCCCAGACCGAGAATGCGTCCCCATTTTCGCCAGACAACAAATACAAACGCGATTTCCCAGACAATGGCGACATAGGACATCACAGACAACATAATTGGATACATTGTCAGAAACTCACCCAATGGATGGGGGTTATTGTATCGTGACATCGCCCAGTAACTGATCTGGTCTCCTTCAAGATAACCGGGCGTGTGAAGTTTTGTGATCGCAGCGCCAAAATAAACCAGCGCGATCAAAATCTGCATCAATCGTTGAGGCCAAATCTCAGAACGAGGTAGCTCATGCTTGGTATACAGCGGCAGTGTTTTCTTTTCTCTCTTGCCTTTCAACCAGCTGTCAACGGACCAGATCGAACCACAGCGTGACAGTGAAAGTAAAAATAAGACATGGGTTGAGATGACGGAATACTTTGTCGCCATGCTGATGCAATCCATGAAACAGAAATACGTGTAAAGTGTTACGGAAGCGATCAGGGAGAACCGGGTCATCCAGCCGATACAGCTGCAGAACAGAAAAAATGCGAGTGCCGCAAATAGTCCGACGACAACCGTTCCCGGAAGGATTGGTAAAAAGTCATAATACCGAAATATTTCAGCCAAAGGTGCCGGCGCCCCATCTGCGGAAAACAGTTCCCGGGAGTAAGGCCATCTGGTGCAGACCGTGCCCAGTAAAACCATTGGAACCAGCATCCGGACTATGGCCAGTCCGTAGGGAACTTCTTCTGTGAAAAAGAAACGCTGGAAGCGATCACGAATTGAATGAGTGAGTGTGGGAACCACTTCTTTAGCATCCATGCTTGAAATCCTGATTGGTATTGTGACTCAAAATGGAGTGAACGGGGATGATTACTCTTACGACAGTCGTTCGCTTTAATTTCCGACTGGCGAAGCTAAATGAATGGGAACGTCAGGGTCATGCTGCGGGCTGGGGGGCTCAACGTGGCTACCCACGGTCGCAGCAAAGAAAGGACGTCCACGGTTCATATCGGCGATCAGCCGCGGGTTATCATTCACCTGCAGATATCGTTGTCGGGTCAGCCACGGCACATACGATTGTGCGATGACGCCTTCTGGCGTGATGACTTTTCTCAAACGATAATAGTTTTGAAAATCTTTAGGCTGTTCATAGCGTCGATCCCAGACCATATCGGGCAGGTTATACTTTTTACACCAGGCTTCTTCGATACACAGAATTCGCAGCATCGGCTCGTGTTCAGTTTTATCGAGCGTGTTCATAGCGATTCTCAACCAGGCATCGCCAGTCGTATCGTAATGACGCCGTCCCAAAGATCCATAGGGTTTATATTCACCCCAGGGCCCGGGAGCCAGCTCGTAATATTTCCCGCTGATTCCTTCACCGATAATATGGGTGCGAATCGAATATGCAGACCAGCCACAAAACATATCCCAGACAATGTAGTACATTCCGGGATGACTGCCGGTCCGAAAGGAAAAAGTATGGCAAAAGATGCCAAATAACAAAATTCCGACATAGCCGGTAATCGTCAGATAGGTGAGTCCGCGTTTAAATAATCGCATTCGAATAGCCTTCCCTGGCTCAACAATGAGATCAGTAATTCATAAAACACTGTGAAATAAGGCATCAGGCAAGTCTATCTGGCGTGAAACGCGACAGTAAAACCCGCAACATGCTTTTCAGGGTGGGCAATATCGTCGATCTTTGAATTCAGGTCAATAGCAACCTTTTTGTCCGATTTGTGGTTTCTAACATCGCCGACAGAAAATTAGCGGGCCACTTCCTGCTTCAGAATGGCAGCAAAAATCCCTTCCCAGGTATACTCTTCGGCTTCGGCGTTGATCTTCAAACCGACTTCTTCCGCGGCCTGCGTTGTGACCGGACTGATGCTGGCCAGTTTGATCGTATTTCCGATCTGTTCTCGGGCTTTCTCGGATAGCAGGCGGTGAAAATTCCGGGCGATCGAAGGGCTGCTTAATCCAATCCAGTTTAATTCCCCGGATTCCAGAAAATGGACAATTTCCGGATCCCAGGCGATCACATCGTGATTTTCATAAGCGACAATTTTATCCACGGTGGCAGAGACTTCTGCGAGTTCTGTCTGTAAAACTTCGCGTCCCCGATTCGCTCCCGCCCAGAGAATTTTTTGCTGACTCACCAGCGGTTTCAGCACGGCAGCCAGCTCTTCTGCCCGATAGTGGGCAGGAATGACATCCGCACGCAGGTGCCACGCGTTCAAAGCTTCGGCTGTGGAAGGACCAATTGTGGCTAGTTTCAGATGCGCCAGTTTTCTGGCATCAAAGCCGGTCTCCCATAATCGATTCAGGAAATACTGCACGCCGTTGGCACTGGTAAAGACGAGCCATTGATATTCGTCCAACCGCGCAATCGCATCATCGACGGGCTGCCAGTCTGCAGGAGCACTGATTTCAATCGTTGGTAAGAGCACAGGCTGTGCCCCCCAATTCAGCGCACGTTGAATCTCGGCTTCTGATTGTTCCCAAGGGCGGGTAATACCGATCCGAAGTCCAAACAATGGATTTTGCTCAAACCAGGAAATTTGATCACGCAGAGTAACACACTCACCAATGACAATCAGCGAGGGGGCCACTAATTCCGCTTTGCGAACCGCTTCCGGCAAATGAGCGACATCACTTTGAACCGTTTTCTGAGAAGGCGTCGTTCCCCGACTGATGACGGCGGCGGGTGTGTCTGCTGATTTTCCGGCCTGGATTAACGAAGACACGATGCGTTCAAGTTTATGCAGACCCATGTAAAATACGAGGGTTCCAGGGAACTTCGCTAGCGCATTGTAATCTAAGCTGGAGTCTTCTTTGCTGGGGTCTTCATGTCCGGTGATGAGTGCAACGGCCGAAGCGTGAGCACGGTGTGTGACAGAGATACCAGCATAACCGGCGGCAGCCGTGGCGGCAGTAATTCCGGGAACTACCTCAAACTCGATGCCGGCATTGCGCAGTGCTACTGCTTCTTCGCTACCACGACCGAAAATAAAAGGGTCGCCCCCTTTTAGGCGAACAACCGTTTTTCCTTCAAGGGCCGCGTCAATCAAACGTTGGTTGATTTCATCCTGCCGTAAGATGCGACGCTGATTCCATCCCTCGGAAACGCGGCAGGTGCGTTCCGCTTTTGAAGAAACATGATGCAGCAGCAAAGGATTGACGAGCCCGTCGTACAGAATCAAATCTGCCTGCTTGAGACACTCGATCCCTTTGAGGGTGATCAAACCGGGGTCACCAGGACCAGCGCCGACTAAATAGACTTTTCCTCCCGCCATCAGCTCTCTTTCACTCCGCAACCACTGTTTACTGATATCAATTAGCAAACCATCATTATAGCAGAGTTTGTAGAGATGGCGAGTTGGTTAGAAGTCATACCAGGTACCAAAGCCCACCATTCGTTCGGAATTCTGGAAGAAGGAATACTGCATGGTTTTTCCGTCCAGGTATTGAAAACCGATGCGGAACAGGTGGTTGTTTCGATCGCCGCGCCACTGCCAGCCAATCATGAAGTTCACATTACCGCCCCAATCCACTTCCTCACGCAAATATCCATTGATGGCCCAGAAAGGAGCCCCATAGATTCCGTTATGTTCGGCGGGACTGAACTCGGCACCAAATTGCAATTCCCAGGGTTCTGCTCCGCCGTCAGTATTGAATGCGTAGCCGATTTCGGCATACAACCTGAGATCAGGATCCACAAAATACCCACCCCCCAACACAAAGACATCACGTACATAGTTGATTCTCTGAAAACCGGGATGACGTTTAAGATACTCATCGCCGACATGGGCACTGGTATGATAATAAGCGAACTTGGCCTGATAGGCTCCCTGTCTCCAAGTCAGCGGGACACCGACCCGAAAATCAGCGGCATCCAGATCAAGTTCTTCTTCGATGTTCAAACGAGGTGGCCCTGCTCCTTCGACGTCAAGCTGCCAACCTTCCAGCACTTCATCGTTCATCGAACCATAGCGCAGCAATCCGACGCGCGCTCCTGCTTCCAGTTCCATCTGCCAGCCGATGTCTTTTTCATTCAGAACTGCCAGCGCCATTCGAGGTTCCTTGGGACCTGCTAAATAGGAAGTATAAAGCAGATCGGTCGGCAAGACTGTCCAACCCCAACAGCTTTCTCCACAGAGTTCGTCGATCGACTCGGTATAATTCCCCTCGGGATCGGGCATGCGTTCCAGTTCCGGATAGTTCAGATCGTCTGAAAATGCCTCAAAAGCGGATGGGTAATCTGTTTGCATTGCGCCCACCTGCCGGAGATGACTGGATTGGCCTCGGCGTGTTTGAGCACGGTTTTGGGAATAAAGAGGAGGCAGGCTTTGAGTAATATCCTGTTTCCAGCCTGCGGTCTGAACGGGATTGGTCTGATGTAAAGGCGCGCCCAGCTGTACCGGATTTTGTTGTTTCTGGGAATATTGTTGTTCCAGGTAGACTTGCGCCTGACTTGCCGGCTGATTACGCGGACTCTCTTGACGACCACCATAGGGTGAAGGTGCCATAAATGGCTTACTGCCTGAAGCCTGTTGTGCACTCAAGTTTCCACTCGTAGCGCATAACAAAAGCCCCAACAGGGTACGTTGTATGATTACTCTAATAAATAACCTCACTGGTGAGGCTCCTTATCGCGACCGTCAGCAGAAAAATGCTGCGAAAATATAATGTGTGAGGAGATCAGAAAAACTGAACGGAGAGACTGAGAGAGGCAGATTCACTGGACGTGAATAAGATGAGTGGGGGGAGTATAGCGAGAAATTCAAGAAGGGAAAAGGTGAATTCCGTCTTAGCGATCAACGAGAAAATAAGTTAGTTGAAAGATGGTAAGCGACAAATATGAAATGGTTTACAAAAATTAGTCTGTCGATAGAACACAAAAAAAGCCTCTTGGATCGTGTGAGATAATTCACAAAAAACAAGAGGCCGATTTTATTATTTGATATGTAGAGTGTTTTTATCGTTCAATTGCAGTGTCTGACCTGGTGCCAAATGCTTGACCACCATTCCCTGGTCGGAGAAGAAGCGAACCTGGGCTGAATAATAGAATTCATGTGACTCCCCCGTACGTAGCCGAAACGGACCGTTCCAAGGCATAGAAGGGCCTTTCAACTCATATAAAACGGGGGTGTTCGCTTTATTGACGATCTTGGTTGCCGACTTTTGAGTCCCTTCCAGAAGGGTAAAGTAGCAGGTGTTGTGTACCGGATCACGCTCTACGAACCAATGGTTTCTCACCTGATTGAGCCATGCGACGTCTGCCTTTTCTTCCTCTTCTTTCAGCTCATCAAAACGCTTATATTCTTCCAGAAGCAATCTGGCGACTTTAGCCGATTCTGACTTGGGATAGAGCCGAATCACCTTGCGGGCTATCCGCTTTTGTTGGGACAGTACCAGCTTTTGCACCCCTTTCAATAAGTCCTGGGCTGCTGCTTCCTGCTCTTGAGGCGTCATCTCAGTCTGCTCAGTATCGGGCGAAAAGGGATCTTTTTGAGCATGAGCAATCTGGCCCGAGCCTGTAAAATTGATCAACGCTGCCAACGCGAACACACGGCAGAGTTTAAGAGCGTTGTTTAAGAAAAAATCATTTGAATTCATTAATCACACCTCAGGTTCAGCAAATCTACTATGAAACACTTGTTTCAAGTTTACCCGCCAAACAGGGGCCAAGCTTTTTTCCAATAGAAATATCAGTGTTTTTTGACTTACATTTCAGAGTTTGTCTGATTTGTTGCCGTGAGAGTTACCACGGGCACATTCTTTATAAACTCCGTATTCGAGACAATTTAACAGACTCTCTCAGTTTATTTTTCTGATGGGGCAGCTAGAGAAGACAACGCAAGGCAATTTGAATAAAATGCAGATACGTGATGCAACAAATCTATCAGTCAGAGAATTTCAAGATCGTAGAGAAAGTGTTTCCTGAAATGACAAATTCTACCCGGCCTCAATACGGGCGTGTCTGGATGACTTTCCTGCGCAATTCTCTGATTCGTGAAATGACGTTTCGTGGCAATTTGATTATCACCATTGTCACGCGCGGATTCTGGTTTGCCGCCCAGCTGATTCTGTTTGATATCATTTACCGCAATGTCAATTCGATCAATGACTGGACTCGTGAGGAATATTTTGCCTTTATGGCAACAGGGATGCTGATCAATGCGATTGTGGAAACATTTTTCATGCCCAATTGCGCCAATTTCAGCGAGCTGATTCGAAACGGCAACCTGGATTTTGTATTGTTGAAACCCATTGATACTCAGTTTCTCGTTTCGTTCGAGAAGGTCAATCTGGCAATGCTGAATCAGGTTCTTCTGGCGGGAGCACTTTTATTCTATTCGATGTCACAAATCACAGATTTTGATCGGGGAATTCTCACGCTGCAGAATCTGATCCAATCAGGGGAATGGCTGACATTGTTGATAATCAGCTGCCAGGGGGCAGGTCAAATTATCATGTATTGTCTACTGTTGGCGATAGGGGTCGCCTTCTTTTACAGCCTGATGATTGCCCTGGCGAGCAGTAGCATCTGGTTTGGTCGTAATCAGGGGCTGTATGATTTCTGGTTTTATATTACAGTATTTGCCCGTTACCCGCGGAGTATTTACAGCGGCTCCCCGACAGGAGAGCTATTGCGATTTGCCTTCTCATATGTGATTCCCATTTTACTTGTAGTGACAGTTCCTGCGCGACAGTTGTTATCGAAAGCTCTGGAACCTTCCTGGATCACACTCGTATCCGTTTTTGTCACATTGGCGTTATTATTTATATCACGTTACATCTTCAACTGGTCTCTCAACAGCTATCGTAGCGCCAGTAGCTGATGATCTGAGTCTCACAATTAAACTGGAATCAGTTTTTATAGAGTAAACTATGAATATTGTAATTATGGGAGCGGGGACGGTTGGCACATTTGTGGCCGACACCCTTTGTGCCGAGCAACACAATGTTACCATTATCGACAAATCACGCAGTGCTTTGGAACTGGTAGAAGAACGAGTCGACGTCCAGACGATCTGTGGCTCTGCGTGTGACTCTGCAATCCTGTTTCAAGCCGGTGTCCTCGGAGCAGATCTTTGCCTGGCAGTAACCAGTCTGGATGAAGTCAACATGGTTGGTGCCAGTCTTGCGAAAGCAATGGGGTCCCGCCGCTGTGTGGCCCGTGTGTTCAATCATGCGTATCTCAACTTAAGTACCTTCGACTATCAACGGCACTTTAATATCGATCGCTTATTGAGCCTGGAATATTTGACCGCGCTCGAACTGGCGAAGCAAATTGGCGAGCCCGGTTTATTTGCAGTGGAAAATTTCGCACGGGGAGAAGTCGTCATTCAGGTTCTGGATGTGCAAAAGGGAGTCAAAGCAGATGGCGTATTATTGCGGAATCTGAATCTCCCCAGTGATGTCCGGGTTGGCCTGATTTCAGACGGAGTGAATACATCCATCGCAGGCGCGGATAACGTGATCGAAGCAGGTCAAATCGTAACGCTGATCGGTACACAGGAGCATATCGATAAAGTGCACCGCATGTTTCAACACAAACGAGCCGTGAAATTTCGTGTGATTATTGCCGGTGGTGGAAATATCGGTTTTAACCTTGCGCGGATTTTGCAGAAAAAAGAATATTCGGTCACGATTCTGGAAACAGATCCCGTTCGCTGTGAATTTCTTTCAAGGCACCTCGATTCCACAACAGTCCTGCACGCCGACGCAACCAGGCGAACAGAAATGGAAGAGGCCCGCGTTGGTAAAGCGGATGTGTTTATCGCAGCAACCGGTCGGGATGAAGACAATATTGTGTGTGGGGTCGAAGCCAAAGAGCTTGGAGCCAGCCGCATCATGAGTATTGTGCGGCGTCCCGATTATGCCAATGTTCTGACAAAACTGGGCATTGATGTTGCCGTCAGTCCACGCGAGGTGATTACGCGTCAGATTATGGGCATGGTCCATTCAGGTCCGATTATCAGCCACTCGGAAATTGGTGGAGGGAATTCGGCAATCCTCGAGCTCGAAGTTCGAAAGAACACTCCGATCACGCAGGCGTTATTGAAAGATCTGAAACTGAAACAGGCACTGATTGCCGCTGTGGTCAAAGAAGATTGCGTTCGGGTTCCTGGTGCCGAGGATCAGATTCAGGCGGGTGACACCGTCATTCTCTTGTGCGAACAGGATAACCTGAATGATATTCTGCCCCTGTTTAAGCCGGTCAAACAGTAGAACTGATACAAACGGACCCAGCAGAAAGATCTCCTGAGATTCTAGAACTCTCCCACGAAGTGTGCGAGATTCTGGCCTATACTTCACCTGCAGGATCTATATCTTTCCTCATGTCTGCAGCATTGATGATAATCCGCCGGGCCAAACAAGACAGGCAGCACCCATGACTGACCGTAGAAAATCGACTAGCCGACGTTCTGGAAACGAACGACGACAATATCAACGCACAAAATTCGAAACAGAAGTCAGTTTATTGAGGTCGGGCAGTTCTTCTGGTCAGGGGCCCATCAACGGTACTCTGTATGATGTTTCATCAAATGGGATTCGTATCCGATTGGATTTGCCACTATCCATTGGTGAATCGCTGCTTGTACAAGTCCATAACTCAGGCAAGCACCTTTTCAATTCGACCGCGAAAGTGGTCTGGCAAGAACAAGACCCGACCGGAAAATATTCGACCGGTTGTGAGTTATGTGTCTTATTGACTGAAAAGCAGGAAAAAACGCTGAGTGAGTTTATCGAGCAAAAAAACAGCCTGCACGATTTGCTGCCAAATTGAAAGTGGAAATGTGACTTTACACTTGAGCCCGGGCTAGCTGAGTGTGTAACCGTCGTCGGCGACGATTTCTTGTCCGCAAATATTTCGGGCTGCATCGGATGCCAGAAAGACGGCGACTTCCGCAATGTCTTCCGGTTTTCCAAATTTCTGAGAAATCAACCGACTGGCCACCGATTCTTCGACGCCCTTGAGCTGTTCTTCATCCAGCCCGACACTCTTCCAGATTGGGGTTGCAATCGGTCCCGGGGCGATCGCATTCACGCGAATTCCGCGAGGTCCTAATTCGGCCGCCAGAGTCTGAGTCAATGATTTCAAAGCCGCTTTCGAAGCAGAATAAGCGGCGACTCCGGGAAAGCCGACTTGCGTGAGATAGGTTGTGATAAAGATGACAGACGAACCCTCGTTCAAATCGGGCAAAAAAGTTCGCACAGTCTGAAACGCACCATGAAAATTGACGTCAAAAGTTTCATTGATCGCCTCACGGCTTGATTCTTCGATCGGTATGACCCGGGCAATTCCCGCATTAGGAACCAGAATATCAACCCGGCCAAATCGGCGCTTTGTTGCCTCGGCCAGTCGACTCAGATCGGCCTCACTGGTAACGTCGCCATCCACAACCAGAGTCCGCGCCGGAAACTCGGCTTCCAGTTCTTCCAGCAGTGCACTCCTTCTGGCAAATACAACCACTTTTGCACCCTCGTTCAGGTAATGCTCTGCGATCGAACGGCCAATGCCACTGCTGGCACCGGTAACAACAGCAACCTTATTGATCAAAAGATCGGTCATCTGAATCCTCTATTGAAATGCCCGGAACCTGAAAACGAGAAAGCGTAAACAGGGACTATCTATAGCAATTCAAAATTGAAACCGCAAGAGGGGTTTGAGCGATCAATGAATCAGGATGAATTCATTCGAGTTGAGGTAAGCCCAGTAGACATCTTGGTAGCTTTGCTGGACGGCGGATTGAAGCGGAACATTTCGAGCCGTCAGAAATTTAGTACGCTCTTTTACCAGACGCTTCAACTCTGTCAGCTCGCGTGAGGTGGGATAACGCGTCAACGCGGCCAGACTTAGTTTTCTGATTCTGGCATCTGGCGTGCGTTCCTTGAGTGCCTGCGTCAAAATCGTTCCATCCTGTTTGAAATCCAGGCTTCGTTTCACCAGAGACCCGTTCATCATTAACAGTGCCTGTGTGATGGTGCCGTCAAAGGTTGTGGTCTCGTCATTTTCTTCATTTTCAAGCGTATAGACAAACTGCTGCAGCCATTGATCGCGTTTCTGCATTTTGTTCCAGGCTGTCGAGTAGTTGGTCACAATCTGTGTCGGCTTGGCGGTGACTTGCAGAGAATCATAAAGCTGCTCTGCGGTCATCTGCTTGACATACATTCGACTGAAGTTCGGAGTGCTGCCGTCCTCGGGATTGTCGGCGACATTGTCTTCCAGAAAACGACTGCTGAGCCGATACGCATCCGACAGACAGATCCATTGAATCAGTTGTTTAATGTCATAGCCGCTATCGACAAATTGACGCGACAACTGGTCCAGTAACTCGGGATGGGTGGGGGAATTATGATAGCCCATGTCATCCACAGGTCGGGTGAATCCATAACCAAAGAAGTGAGCCCACATTCGATTGACCATGGCACGGGCCAACTGATTTGTTTTACCTGATGTCATTAATCGTGCCAGTTCCTGACGCCGATTCACGCCGGGAGCATCGGAGATTTTCACTCCCGCAAATTTCGGATAAGCGGGTTGCATCAAGCCTTGCCGGGTTTCATAAAATGTGGTTCCCCCTTTGGAAAGAGAGACCAATGCCAGTTTGGGTTCCTTAGCTTCGCCTTTCTCTCCCATGTTTTTCTTGCGGACTACTTTAGTCTGCTTGAAGAAACTGTTGATCTCCCAGAACTGGCTCTGCGTCGCATCATTGAACGGGTGGTTATGGCACTGGGTACATTGAATTTGTGTTCCCAGAAACAGGCGTGTGGTAATCGCGGTCGCAGGCACGGCTTCATTATTCAGATGTGCCAGTAAAAAGTTCGTGGCACCATTCGTATCCGCATCCCCTTCCGCAGAGACCAGATCATACACGATGTCGCTCCAAGGGCGGTTTTCGGCAAAACTTTGTACCAGAAAGTCCTGCAAGGCGCGGCGATTAATCTCACGAGACATAGACCGACCAATGAGTAAGCGTGTCCAGATCGTTGACCAGTTCGTGACATACGTCGGATTTTCAGTCAATTGTTTGACCAGCCGCTGATGTTTATCTGGCCGCGTCGATTTCAAAAACTGTTCTGCTTCGGTAGCCGTTGGAATGCGACCAATTACATCAAGATACACACGCCGGACCCACTCTTCATCGGAAGCAAAAGGGGAAGGTGAAATATTGGCGGCGGCCCATCCATCCTGAATCCGATGATTAATAAATGTGATGACGGCATCGTCAGAAGCACCTGTCGGTAATTGTTCTACCGGCGCTAACTGCTTCGGCTTGGCGGCAATCAAAGGCAGGTCGCTAAGCGATTGGGGAGAGTCACCCTGGTGGGAACGCAACATGGGATGCTGGGATGGTTCGACATGAATCGAACGACTGTGTTTCGTCGAGGGTACGGCAGCCAGGTTCTCGGAAGTACCATTGTTACCCGCAGGCATCGCATTCTCGTTCGGAGAATTATCGACCAGATTTGGTACATCGTCTTTTTTCAGCCATGAATTGATTACGACCATGAATGTCACCAGCAGACAGACTGATGTGATTCCCGCGACCCAGTGCTTTCTGCGCGGCGCTGTCGGACGTTTGATCGATTCGATGACTGTGATTTCACCGTCTTCTTCGACGGCTTCTACTTCAGCAATTTCTTCCTCAACAGCAGCTGCTACAGGAATCATCGCGTCAGCGCCCAAAGCCTGATCCCAGTATAAAGTGCCATGCAAGTGTGAATAATTCAGATAGAACTGCATCGCATCGGGATCGGAAAGTACAATTTCCTCCAGTCTGGCGCTCTCTTTTGCTGACAGACGTTCCTCGCACAATGCTTCCATAAGCAAAGAAAGCTCAGCTAATTCGATTTCTTTCTTACTCATGACTATAAGACTCTGCTGCAATATAGCGGTTAATACATTCAAATAGCGTACGTCTGACACGCCCTAACGACTGATAAACAGAATTTGCCGGGCGGCCTAATTCATCTGCCAGATCCTTCCCCTGGTTACTTCCCTGGTATCGTCTCTGAATCAGTTCTCGATCTTTCTTGCGTAATTTACTCAGGCAAAAAGTTAAGGCATTGCGACGCAGCTCAAAAATATCCTGACTCTCTTGCACGGCGTCCGCGACCTGAGAGACAAACTCGTCGCTGAATTGATGCTTGTCGCGTCCCCGTTTCTTGCGGAATTTCAAAATTTCGTAATGGGCAATCTGGCAGGCCCAGGCAAAAAAATTCGTGCCTACTTCAAACTGTTGTGCTTTTTTCCAGATGATCAAGTTCGTATTTTGGAGAATCTCCTCTGCTTCCAGCGGGTGTGGAATCATCGAAAGGATATATAAATAAATGCGTCGCTGATTTTGGGTAAACAACGCAATAAATTCACGCCCCTCGTCCGTTTCTGTATCCGGGAAAACAGGTTGATCGGTCGAACTTGTCAAAGTAATTCCAATTCGTTACGTCGATGTTGATCTACAGAAATTTCTTTCCTGGCCGACAATAAAACAGCGGAAGCACCCTCTTCGAGCGTCCGCTGTTTTATGGCTTGTCAAACTCACTGGCTGAAGTTCAGACTCAGTCAATCAAATCAATTCTTTGATCGGAGTTCCGCCATTGGCCAGCTTCATGGGACGACCGCGTTTAGATGTGTGTACGATGTCCAATGGAATGCCTAGCGAGTGAGCGACTGTTGCCCACAGATCGCCTGGTAGATAGCTCTTGCCTTCGATGCCGATTCCATCGCTGTCCGTTTTGCCGATCGCCTGACCGTTTTTCAGTCCGCCACCACCAACCATGGCAGTCCAGCTGGCGGCCCAGTGATCGCGACCGACGTTCTGGTTAATACGAGGAGTTCGGCCGAACTCACCCATACAAACGATGGTCACGTCGTCCAGCATCGCACGTTGCTTCAGGTCTGTGACAAGAGCTGAGATACCCTTATCCAACTGAGGCAGGTTCTGATTCTTCAAAGAATCAAACACACCCTGGTGCAAGTCCCAGCTGCCGACGGAAGCTGAAACTTCGATGAACGGTACACCAACTTCAACCAGACGCCGTGCCAGCAGTAATCCCTGACCAAAGTTGCCGGTTCCATAAGCTTCTTTTAAAGCTTCAGATTCCTGATCCACTTTGAAGGCTTCCATTTGCTTGGAAGTCATCAGGTTGACGGCTTTCTTGTAGATGTCCTTATGCGAGTTCGCAGATTCACCTCGTTTGGACTTAATGAATCCAGACTCCAGAACCTGCAGCATGTCAAGACGCTGGCCTAACCGCTGTTGTTCTGCCATATTTACTTCTGCGTTTTGAATGGTTCCATTGCTGGAAACAACAAACGGTGAATGAGACATTCCCAGGAATCCGGCACTGCCCCGGCTACCGCCGACGGAAATGAAGGATGGAATTTCCAGTTCTTTACGGCGTGAACCCAGCTCATAACTAACAACCGAACCAAAGGTGGGGTGAACCACGGTGGGGTTTGGTACATATGCAGAATGCATGTAGTATGTCCCACGAGCATGGTCGGCTTCGCGCGTGCTCATTGAGCGAATCAACGAGAGGTTATCCATGACCTGTGCTGTCTTAGGCATATGCTCAGAAATCTGCATATCCCCTTTGGTGCTGATCGGCTTGAACTCACCACCATTCTTTGAACCAGGCTTGAGGTCCCAGATATCAATTGTAGGCGGGCCACCGGCCATCCAGATCAGAATACAGGCTTTTTGCTGTTTCTTGACCTGATTGGCATTCGCTTCCAGGTGAGACAGAAAGTGCATCGTAGGAATCGCTGTCGCTGCTCCTGCGACATGCTTCATAAAGTGCCGACGCGTCATTCCGTAAGGATTGAGAATAGTCATAACGAATGCCCTTTTTTGGTTCTATAGTGATAAAAATTGTTTGTAAAAGATCGCGATGCGATACGTTGTTTCAATTTAATGGTTGAAGACAAACTCATTGGAGTTCAATAAGGCCCAGTAGAGGTCCTGGTACGCGGCTAATTTGTCCCGCGAACCGCCAATCAATTTCTGAGCACTCAGCAATTCACGACGATCAGGATAACGACTCAAAGTGGACAAAAACATTTTGCGAATTTTTGCCTGGTCGTTTCCTTTTTCCAGTAGCAGTTGATTCAGATAACTTCCGCGATCTGCGCTAATGGCGTTTTTAGTCAATTCGCCATTCATCATCATCAGTGCCTGTGGAATCGTGCCGTTAAACGTGGTGGAGTCATCGCCGGAATCATTATCGAATGCGACCATGAATTGACCCATCCATCGACGACGTTGTGCTTCAGCCCGTTCCCAGTTGGATTGTCCGGACTTATGAGCACCCGTCGCGACGATTAAAGAATCGTAGAGCTGCTCGGCTGTCATGTTCTTGACATACATATGCGAGAAGAGAGGGGTTTCTCCTCGCTCTGGACTGTCCATTTCATTGTTGCGACCAAACTGACTGGTCAAGTTGTATGCTTCACTATTACAGATCCAACGTGCCAGTTGTTTCAGATCGTAATCTTTCTTGACCAACTCTTCGGCCATCTTATTCAGTAGTTCCGGGTGAGAGGCGGGGTTATGCGGCCCCATATCATCCACGGGACGGGTAAACCCATAGCCCATGAAATAGCCCCACATCCGGTTTACAATTGCGGTCGCAATCAGCGGTTTTTCACCTTTGACAATTAATTTGGAAAATTCTTTACGACGTTCGACGCCGCTTGTTGGGTCGACTTTCACATCATCGAAAATCGGATAAGCAACCTGCATCAGTCCGGAACGTTTTTCATAATAGACGGGGCCGTTGAATCCAGTCGCGACGACTTCAGAATAGTCGTCGACCTGACGCCCTGTCTTGGGATCAGTCTTACGATGGTTGATACGTCGCATCTGGCGGAAGAAACTGTTGTATTCCCAGAACTGGTTCTGTTTCCAGTCATTAAACGGGTGATTGTGACACTGCGTGCATTGCACCTGGATACCCAGAAACAGACGTGTGGTTGCGGCTGTTACCTGAACCGCTTCATCATTGTTCTGCATTTGTGCCAGCAGGTAATTGACGGCACCATTCTCTTCAAAATGCCCTTCCGCAGTCACAAGGTCCTGGACAACCTCATCCCAGGGACGATTTTTTGCAAAGACTTCCCGCAGAAACTTCTGCATCCCGTTGCGGCTTACTCGTCGAGGAGTACGGCGACCAATAAGCAAATTCGTCCACACGTTTGTAAAGTTCTGCACATAAGCGGGGTCATCCAGCAGTTTATCGATGATCTTAGATCGCTTGGCAGGATCACGATCTTTGACAAATTTTTCGACTGTTTCTGCGGAAGGGATTTGACCAATGAGGTCCAGATGGACGCGACGTAACCATTCTTCATCAGAAGCGACGGGAGAGGGCTCCACTTCATTGTCTTCCCACCCCTGGCGAACACGTCCGTTGATGTAGTCAATGAAAGGATCAAATGCACCCGTAGAAAATGCCTTCGCCCTGCTTTCCGGAGGCGCGGCATCTACGAAGGACACCAGGGAACCGGCACAGATCACAAATGTAAAAACAACACAAAGTTGTTTAGAAAAACGACGCATTTTCATGTTCTCCACTGTATTCAAAAATGACAGGATGAACGCCCTGCAATATTCTCTATCGGCAACTCTCATTGAGACAAATTGCGAAAAGAAGATTGCCTCGCTACTGTATTAACTTCCTGGAAGACCAAAACATTCGAAGTGACTCTAAATAATATCAATATTTTATACGAATTGGTTCCTGAAAGAGTACTCAATTTTGCATAAAATCCAATCTAAATATCAAGCAAATCGGATGTAACTCCTATAACAGTGTCGTCAGGAATAGTCGCGTAAGGTATTGTATAGTTGAGGCTTACGAGAAGTTGATCGCTTTGTGAAACGGTCGCAGGCTTCGCTGACGCCCCTCAAATACCACTGGGAAGCTAAAAATGGTATACATACGAGTATAAATCACCCTTTTGTGTCCAGAAAAAGAGCCATGAAAAACCAATATCATTTCCAAGATCAGGTCGCCATCATTACCGGTGCCGGTAACGGGATCGGACGTGCCACCGCGATCATGATGGCCGAAGCCGGAGCTCATGTTTTTGCCGGCGATGTCCATCACCTTGAAGAGAACCGGGAAACATTTACCCGCTTGGGAATCACGGAAGTGATCTGTGACGTCCGGCAGGAATCCCAGGTTCAGTCTTTGATCGAACAGGCAGTCAATCAATATGGCCGGATCGACATTCTGGTCAACAATGCTGGTATTGGTTTGGTCAAACAAATTCATCAGGTTACCGAAGCCGAGTGGGATGCCTGCATCGATACCAATCTCAAAGGCACCTTTCTAGGCTGTAAGCATGCGATCAAATACATGCTGGCGACCGGCGGCGGTACCATTGTCAATACCGCCAGCAATGCCGGGCTGCTTCCTCGTGCACACGATCCTGTTTACTCTATCAGCAAACATGCTGTTGTCGCACTGACCGAAAGTCTGGGGCTCTGCCATGGGAAAGACAATATCCGGATCAATTGTGTCTGTCCGGGTCCGGTAGGCGAAACCGGTATGATGAATGTCGACATCGCCAATGCAGCCGACCCGGAAGGGCTAACGCAATCAATGATTCGTGCCAGCCCCATCGCTGCGGCCAACAAAAGAATGATCAGGCCACAAGAAGTCGCTTCTGCCATCTGCTACCTGGCTAGTAAGGATGCTTTAATGGTAAGCGGGACGGCGCTCCGCATCGATGGCGGAAAATCACTGGGTGTTCCACCACAGGGAATGTAGTCTTTGCCAGCTGTTTTTAAGCTTAACCGGCGTAGCAGGATGGAACGTGTTCTTTCAACAATGCAACCTGCTCATCGCTTAGCGGGGCGATCAGCTTGCAGTCGATGCGCCAGAATTCCTCGTCAAGGGGTGTCGCACGTACTACCGAAGCGGTGACGTCTAATGCAAACTTCACGCGCTGATCTTCGACATGCAGTTGCAGTTCATCCCGCAATGCAAACTCAGATCGAGAGGCGAATGAAAGCCCATTCTGGCTGACATTGATGGCATAGCCCTTCGCGCCCGGATGGTCTCCTGCTTCCGAGATCCCTTGCTCATCTTTACTGAATGCCAGGACAATGGCTTCACTGGTATGTCGCGGAAACTCGCGGCGTTCGAATGATTTGTTTTCTTTCAGTGGTACCGGAGCTGGAGAGTCGGTTTTCACGGGAGAATTCGCGCGGACTTTCGTCAGAATGCTGTTCCAGGAATACCCAGAATTACGCGAACGAACTTTTAATGGCCGTTTGGCACTGCCCAGGCATCGGTGAAAAGAGATCGGCTGGGTTGCCTGATCACTGGCAGGGGAAACGGGCTTTTCCGTTTTAACAGCACTTTCAGTAGGAGTAACCTGTGGCTCCACATCCATTAATATATTCATTGCGTATTAACCTGGCAAAAATGAGACAATATCTGTCCACAAGAACAGACCCAATGACGAGGGACTGCGGAATTGACCTGTTTAAACCTAGGTTACAAATGAGATAGGGTCAAAAAGGGAGCGTCCTTATTTTGAAACAAGCAGTATAAATCCTCGAAAATACCAAAATTTACGCTCGTTCAACCGATGAGGGGTGTCTCGCCTTTAACACCAAGAAATCTGAGCTAGGGTCAGGTGGCATAACCCCTATTATAGTAATGGCTTACTGCATAAGTGCGTAAAACGTCGAAAATTCGTGTGATTTCGCGATTGTCAGGTCGGCAACTAGCTTGAGAAACAGGTATCAGGAAATTATACTGCCACGTTTCCAATGACTCATAAGAATCGAATGAAGTTTTGTCGGTTCGATCATCGATAGGGGTTTCTATATTTAAACCGGTTTGACAATCACTCAAAAATTCGTGCGTCCTGCGGCAGACAAGCCTCTGCCCTCGGTTTACCTGATTTAACCCTTCCCTGACATGTAGCGAGATAATACTGGCATGCGATTTTCGCTCGTCGATCAAATATTAACACTGGAGAAAGGCAAGTCGATTACGGCTGTCAAAAACCTTTCTCTGGCAGAAGAATACCTGCAGGACCATTTTCCTGGTTTCGCCGTGATGCCGGGGGTGATGATGGTCGAATCGATCGTACAGGCTGGTGCCTGGTTGATGCGTTATACAAACGATTTTGAATACAGCACGATCCTGCTGAAACAAACGAAAGCCATCCGCTTTAACAGTTTTGTTACCCCGGGCAAGCAGTTGAAAGTCTCACTGAGCATACAAAAGTGGGAAGAGAATCTGTGTACCTTGAAAGCGACCAGCGAAGTCGAAGGGGAAACCGCCGTCAGTGGTCGTATTGTTCTGGAGCAATTTAATCTGCGGGACAAAACCCCTTCGATGGCAGAGAATGATGCAGATCGGATCAAAGATCTACAGGCACAGTTTGGCCAGCTTTGGAACCCCAACCGGCAAACCGCATCCTGAAATCGGGTTTGTCAGTACGGTCTGTATCTGTCAAAGTAAACTTGAGAATTTTAAATAACTAGATTTAGTTAGATTGGATTACGGAATGAAACTGGAAGGAAGAG
Source organism: Gimesia alba (assembly GCF_007744675.1). Lineage (NCBI taxonomy): Bacteria > Pseudomonadati > Planctomycetota > Planctomycetia > Planctomycetales > Planctomycetaceae > Gimesia > Gimesia alba. The sequence goes on along the minus strand of NZ_CP036269.1, from coordinate 7,007,401 downwards.
TAGCGTTGGTAACCGGAGGCAGTCGCGGTATTGGAAAAGCCGTCGTAGAAGCCCTGGCCCGTGAAGGGGCAAAGGTTGCCTTTGTGTACCGTTCCAGTGCGGAAGCTGCAGAACAAATTGTGAAAGAACTGGCTGATCAAAACTGTGAAGCACTGGCTATTCAAGCCGACGTTGCCAATAAAGCAGAGGCAGACGCGGTTGTAGAACAGGTCATTGAGAAATGGGAAAAGATCGACATTCTGATCAATAATGCCGGCATCATCCGGGATGGGCTTCTGGCAACCATGTCAGCAGAAGACTGGCAAGCCGTCATTGATACGAACCTGACCAGCGTCTTCAATTTCTGTCAGGCCGTCACTCGCCCCATGATGTCCAAGCGATACGGACGCATTATTAACATGTCCAGTGTGGCCGCTCACTTTGGTAACTCCGGACAATCCAACTATGCTGCCAGTAAAGGGGGAATCATTGGATTCACCCGCTGCCTGGCGACCGAACTTGCGAAACGGGGAATTACGGTCAACGCGGTCGCTCCCGGTTTTATTGAAACAGACATGACCGTCGATGTGCGAAATGCAGCCGGCGATCAAATCAAGAAGCATATTCCCACCCGTCGTCTGGGTCTTCCGGAAGACATTGCCAATGCGGTCCTGTTTTTCGCGTGTGAAGACGCATCCTACGTTACCGGCCAAACACTGGCTGTAGACGGCGGATTAACGTTGGGTGGAATTTAATTTACGCCATTCCGAGACGGCTCGTCGCTGTTTTCGGGAGAACTATTTTGGGTTATCAGTATCTTTCGAATTGGGTCAATTCAACATATTGGTAACGAGAACTGTCGAAGCTATTCTTCTCGCCGAATAGTTTTTTAAATCAGGCTGGGTCGGCGAGACTAATCGACCATCAGGTCGAACCAAGGAGTAATTACAGATGCCAACTAGAGATGAAATCTTCGATTCCGTTCGTGAAACACTGGTGGACGCTCTCGGACTGGATGACGACGAAGTAGTGCCTGAAGCCACCCTGATGGGTGACCTCGGAGCCGAGTCGATTGACTTTCTTGATATCGCTTTCCGCTTGGAAAAAGCCTTCGATATCAAAATCCCACGTGGCGAACTGTTCCCCGAAAATATCGCTTCTTCTGATTCCGGTTTTGTCAAAGACGGTGTCTTCACCGAAGCTGGTATTGCAGAACTCCGCACCAAGATGCCTCATGCGGACATCGATTCTTTCGCGGACGATCCTAAAGTAGAAAAAATGCAGGATCTGTTTACTGTCGACATGCTGGTCAACTTCCTTGATGCACGACTTTCTTAATCAGGAACGGTTGTAAATTAAGAGGACTATCAGATGCAGGCACAGCTCACAATTGTGGGCTGTGCACCTTTTATTAGAATTGCACTGATACTAGCGGCAATCGGTTGACCGATCAGCCTTCCTCACCTGTGCCCCCAAGCTATCAAACTTAAAGGTTCATCAAAATGCGATGGTTCTGGATAGATCGCTTTATTGAATTCGAAAGTGGTTCTTACGCCAAGAGTGTCAAAAACGTCACACTGGCGGAAGAACATTTGCATGATCACTTTCCCGGCTTCCCGGTCATGCCCGGCTCTCTGATGATTGAAGGTCTGGCACAAACCGGAGGCATTCTGCTAGGCGAAATCCACGATTTTGAACATATCGTGATTCTGGCAAAAGTACCCAAAATGACCTTTCATAGCTGGGCCTGTCCGGGGGACCAGCTGATTTATACGGCGAAAATTACCAACGCCGGTGAAGAAGGAGGGGCAGTCGACGTGACTGCCATGGTCGGAGATCGTCTGGTGGCAGAAGGCAGCATCATCTTTGTTCACCTCGACCAGAGTGATTCCGAATTTGGCGCCATCGACCAGAAAAACTTCGTATTTTCGATGAATCTACTGGGTATTCTCGATGTCGGAAAAGCGGGAACCGGTGAAGAACAGGCGTAAGTCCGCTATTTTTGGAAGCTTGCTATGGAGGCCTTGATTCCAAATGGACTACAATAATAATTCAACTATTCAAGAACCGGATTGATTATCTGGCAGCAAATCACAGTCGACTGGGTCAGACAATACTGTGATTAGCCTGCTGTTACAAAATTCAAATTTATAAACAAGAATTCGAAGCTATGAACCGCCGCGTTGTGATCACAGGAATTGGCGCTATCACCCCCTTGGGAAAAACCGTGGAAGATACCTGGAAAGCACTCCAGGAATCCAAATGCGGAATCTCCAACATCACTCATTTTGATGCCTCGAATTTCCCAACCCGGTTTGCAGCCGAAGTCCATGACTTCCACCTGGAAGACTATGTCGACAACCTGGACCGCTTTGCATATTCCGGCCGCAATATTCGTTATGCCATTGGTGCTGCCACACAGGCCGTCAAAGATTCTGGCATTCTGGATGATGATTTTGATCCTGCCACATTCGGTGTGTATCTGGGGGCCGGTGAAGGGCAGCAAGACTTTTACACATTTATGAAGATTATCGCACAGGCGCAAAGTGATGGCGAGGTCGATCTGGAAAAGTTCACCAAAGTTGGACTGGAACAACTCAATCCACGCATCGAACTTGAGCAGGAACCCAATATGCCAGCCGGTCATCTGGCCAGTCTGTTCAATGCCCAGGGACCGAACCTGAACTGCCTGACTGCCTGTGCTGCTTCCAGCCAGGCGATCGGCGAAGCATCAGAACTAATTCGCCGAGGCGATGTCGATATCATGCTCTCAGGCGGTGCCCACAGCATGATTCACCCCTTTGGTGTGACCGGTTTTAGTCTACTGACCGCGCTTTCCACAAACAACGAAAACCCCGCACAAGCATCCCGCCCCTTCGATCGTAACCGCGATGGTTTTGTGTTAGGTGAAGGAGCCGGCATGATGATTTTAGAAGATCTGGAACGAGCTCAAAAACGGGGTGCTCGCATCTATGGAGAACTCGTTGGCTACGGTTCCAGTGCAGACGCCTACCGCGTGACCGATATTCATCCTGAAGGACGTGGCGCCATCAAGTGTATTAAAATGGCCATGAGCCATGCGAACGTGAATCCGGAAGACATTCATTACATCAATGCACACGGAACAAGTACGGCGGTAAACGATAAAGTCGAAACCAGAGCCATTAAAGGCGCACTGGGCGATACAGCTTATAAAGTTCCGGTTTCCAGTATCAAAAGTATGATGGGGCACTTAATTGCTGCAGCAGGAAGCGTGGAAGCCATCACCTGTCTGATGGCCATTCGCGATAACGTTGTGCCTCCCACCATCAACTATGAAACTCCCGACCCGGATTGTGACTTGGACTATATTCCCAACGAAGCACGCCAGCAAAATGTCACTACAACACTGTCCAACAGCTTTGGGTTTGGCGGTCAGAATATTTCACTGATTTTCTCGGAATTCAAAGACTAAACGGTTTTTATTTTCCAGATCAAAATGAAAGCAGCCACGACACTCAAGTGCAAACAGTTGCGCTGCGCTGAAATGGTCACTGGTCAATCGCGTTCGGCAGAATTAAGACCTTGATCAATTTGAGTCATAAAGAGTATACATCACCTAAAGACAAACGGAGCTTGTCTAGGGTCAGACAAGCAATATCACCTCCATGGAGACGGCAGTGAGTTGGTTGTTCTGGTGCACTCTGATCGCGATCACAGTAGAATTGGTCATTCAATTCTGCATTATTCGCGCTGCTTATCCCTTGCTGTTTGCTCCCATGCCAGACCGGTTTAATCTGGCGGGCACTCTCACAACACTGCCTGAAAACGATGAATCGATCAAGATTGAGGCAGTTTCATTCCCGACTTCGAATGGGCTGACGCTACGCGGTTTCCTCGCTACCCCGGAAAACTGTGATCCCCATCGGCTGATTCTGTTTTGTCACCCATTTAAATCAACGGGCAAAATCGCCTTGTTTCAATGTCGAGGCCTACTCGATGCCGGGTTTGCCGTTTTCACATTTGACTTTCGTAATCACGGAGAAAGCGATACCGACCCCCATTATGATTCGATTCACTGGCTATCCAACCATGAAATCAGTGATGTCGAAGCGGCCATTCGATATATCAGGCAACAGCCGCAATTAAATCAGCTGCCCCTTGGATTGTTTGGCATGAGCCGCGGTGCGGGAGCGGCATTGGCAGTCGCAGCACAGTCTCCTGAAATTCAGTTTGTTGCCTGTGAAGGTGCTTTCCTGAATGAGGAACTCTTTCTGGATCATGCCATTCGCTGGGGAGAACGATTTCTGCCTCGATTGTTTATTCAATTAGTGCCTACTTCTGAAGTGATCCGGGCATTTCGCTTGATGATCTGGTATTCACAGCGGCGACAGGGGTGCCGTTACATCAATCTGAAATCGTATCTCAGATCTCTGAAAACCCGAGAGCTGCTGTTTCTTGTGGGAGAAAACGACCGGAGTGTAGTCCCGCGGATGACCGAGCTGATTGTTCAAAAAATTCAATCTTCAAACGCCAGAGTTTGCTTGCTGCCGAAGGCCATTCATAACGCGGGCCGCTTTACTCAGCCCGACCAATTTGATGCTGCCTTAATCGATTTCTTCTCTCAAATGCCCCTGAAGTTATCGCAGCAGACGGAGTCGGAGTTTCGTTCTGATCCCGTTTCTCCATTCAGAAAACGTTCCGCATAAGTTCCCTAGTACTGCCTATTTGACAGCAAATATGCGTTTTTTGTTAAGGAATACAGCAGAGTCGTGCAGGAATCCATACGGTAGTAGCTCTTTAAGCATATTCTGAATAAGAACTTACGGCTATACGACTATTTCTATTTGATAATGGTATCTGATTTGCTATTAATTCTGTGAGAGCCCCAATGTGTTATGCATCAGAGGAGTTGGGGGGCAGGATTCACATAAATTCCCGCTGATGCGGCTGACTTCCGGAATATTTGGTGAGATGTATCATGGTCAATGCCAGATCTCAAGCTCCTTATCAATTACTGATTGCCGATGACGACTCCGGATTCCGTGATGTTCTCAAAGAGCTTTTAGCTCCTTACTTCAAACTGTTCGAAGCGGAGTCGGGTGAAGAAGCGGTGGAACTTGTCGAGCAAATCCACGTTGATATTGTGTTACTCGATATGCACATGGACGTTTTAACAGGGCTCGAAGCGGTCCGCATCATGAAGCAGACCAACGAGATTCTGCCCTGTATTCTGATTACTGCTGACGCCACTGAGGAATTACGACAGGACGCCAGTGCTGCGAATGCGTATGACGTTCTCGCTAAGCCAGTCAAACGACAGGAGTTAGTTACGACTGTTTCTCACGCCCTGGTCGACACGTATCACGATCCGGATGTGCCTTCCTGGTTAGGCAACTAGCCTGAATGATTCAGCGTCGTCGTTCTGCTCGCGTAATCTTCTTTCAGACGGAGAGCCGGCTTGGGTTCCTGAGTTCGTCCGCTGCTTTTTCTGTAGAATCGACTTCTCATAAATTGCAGAGTGAAGTACACTTCCAGTCGCAATTAATTTCGTAAAAGCATAACTGCCACCTGCATCCCATGTCGCTTTGTAGAACAAGAAACAGGCAGGTTGTGCGGCGGAAAGGAGTCTGCCATGCCATTCGTACCAATCAGGTTTATACACGCCAGCAATTTGCGCCTCGACCATCAACCTCAGGGGGTTGGTGCGGTCTCGAAAGAATCGCAGATCTGTCTCGAAGATTGCACTTTGATCACGTTCCAGGAGATCGTGAAATCGTGCCTGGAGCATGAGATTGACTTCCTGCTGCTGACGGGCAACACCTTTATCAATGAAGACCATAGTATCCGTGCCCGCATTGCATTACTGGATGGGTTCCAACAGCTGGCGTCTGAAAACATTCAAGTCTTTGTCATCCCCGGCCAACACGATCCATTGAGTGCCTGGGATTTACAATCCAACTGGCCTGGCAATGTCACATTTCTCTCTCCACAAGATCATGATACGCTTGATATTCTGCGCAATGAAGAAACCATCGCAACGCTGCAGGTACTGGGCTCAGCGCACCTCAAAAAACAGCAGTCTTTGAAATTAAATCAACGCAATCAGTTGTTCAATCAACATGACCAACGTGCGCTTTCCATCGGCCTGATAGCGGCAAATTCCCCCACGAGGCCAGTTGATTATTCTGGAGAGTCAAAGCAATCAATCCCGCTGACTCTTTCGAGTGACTTTCTGCCTGCCAACTGGCAAACGGATGAAATCAACGAGGTGGCCGTCGACTACATTGCACTCTGTAAGGGAACCCAACGGCATACGTTTGAAATGCACCCCGGTCTGGCCCATCATCCAGGCACTTCTCAGGGGCTCAATTTTGATGAACACAAACAGACTGGAGTCACCCTGGTTACTGTCGGATCAGAGGCGCAATTGGACCTGCGACTGCTCAAAGTCGCTGCGGTTCGCTGGTTGGTGGTCGAGCTCGATCTGGAACCGGAAACAACATCAAAGCAACTGAAGCAACTGATGAAAGAAGCTTTGCTATCACGTAAATCTGCCGGCCATGAAACGTTATGGATGGTCCGCTGGCACATCAAAGGCTCAGGTGATTTATTTGATTCGCTGAGAAGCTTCAAGTATCAGAGTGGCTGGAGCAGTGAACTGGCGATGGAGCTCAATGATCGTCTGCCTATCTTGCTGGAACAAGCTTTTTATCTTCAATACAGAGACGTGCATTCCAGCAGAACAGCATCTGATCTGGTACATCGATTTCAGCGACAAATTGAAGCATTCAAACGGGAATCGGAATCACCACTCAAGAATTTACTCACCCACACGACGCAGCTTGATCAGACTTGGCATGAACGCCTCGGTTCGCTCACTAATCAGATTGACGAGCAAGCCATCTTCAATTCAGCCATCCGAAATGGACAGACCTGGCTCAACATTACATCGGATGAGGAAGTACACTCATGAAAATAACCAGAATCCATGTCGACCAATTTGGAAACTGGCGCGATTTGAATCTTGCCCCCCTGAATGCGGGGATCAATGTTTTTTATGGCCCGAATGAAACCGGCAAATCAACCTTGATGCGCATGATCCGCGGCATCCTGTATGGCTTTCAGACAGAAGAAATCCGCGAACATTCTCGCGTTTCGAATGATGTTCCCTGGTCGGCTCTATTGGATATCAAACATCAGGGGCAACGCTACGAAATTCGACGCCAGACCAGCGCCAAAGGCAGAGGGCAGTTTTCGTTTCAGGGAGAATCAAGTAGCAGTTTAAACCAGGGTTTGCTGGCATCACTGCATGCCGGGGTGCCAGAAAATGTTTATGAAAACGTATTTGCCATCGGCTTAAATGAATTGCAGGAACTGGGAACGTTACACGGCGATCAGGTTGCCGAGCATATTTACGGCCTCTCCCTCGGCCCGGAAGGCCAGGCAATCCTGGATGCTTCCAGCCGTTTAAATCAATCCAGACAAACACTATTGAGCCGTGACTTCAAAAACGGAAAGCTGGTTGACCTGTATCAGCAGTTAGATGAGCTGAATTCCAAACTTGCCGACCTGGAACAACAGGCACAACGTTTTTTCAATTTATCGAGTGAATTGCAAAACTTGCGAGCAGAGTCAGACAGCCTTAAAAAACGGAAAACGGGTCTGCAATATCAGATCCGGGGACATCGTTTTCTGGATCGGGTCTGGAAACCCTGGCAGGAAGTACAAGACTTACATCAGAAATTAAAGCAGCTTCCCGTCGTTCATGATTTTCCGGATGGCGGCGTTGCTCAACTCGACGAATATGACCGCGAACTCAAACAGGCGGAAGCAAAACTGCTTGAGATAAAAGCGGAAATCAAACGGCTTCGCAATGAGATTGAGCAGTTTGAACTGGACAACGAGCTGCTCAACTTTGCACCGAATATTCAGAGTCTGGCCGATCAGAAAACCTGGATGGCTGATCTGGAGCAGCAGTATCAGGCAGGCGAATCGCAAGTTCGTGATCTGGAACAGACACTGAAACAACATCTGAAACCAAATCAGACACTCAGCGATATTACGCACATCAAAACCACGCCCGATAATAATCAACGATTGATTAACGCAGCCCGTGCTTATCGGCAGTCGGCAGGCAAACGAAAGAATGCACACCAGCGATACAAAAAAGTGTCTCGCAGATACCAGCAGACTTTAGCACAACTTCAGGAGCAATCGAGTCGACTGATTGACGGTCATTCTATTGACGAAGAATTGCAACGTGCCAGAGAGCGGATGAAACATCTGGAACGCCTGAGCCAATTACGCTTCCGAGAGTCCGAGCTTTTGATTCGTCAGGAATCGGTTAAGGAACAACTGGTGGGGCTGCAAAGTCACGCACGCATTCCCAGCTGGGCCAAGAAAACGTTGTTTGGTTTTGCCTTAGCTGGCATGCTCTTAATTGTTGCCGGTTTTTGGCGTGGCGTTTCGGATGCGGCTCTGATCGGTCTGATCTTCTGTCTCTCAGGTACGTTTTTAGGGGGGACGACCTGGGCGCTCAAAAAACATTTCGAAGTGGATCTCGATGATCAAAAGGAAACACTGCAGGATGAAATCTGGGCGCTCGACGTGCATCTGCGCGAAACACGACAAGAGATTGATCGCATTTTGGAAGACGAATACTTCTCGCTCAAGCTGATTAGGGAAGGTCACTCGCTGACCAGTCACAAGCATCAGTCCAAAGTCCCCTCCTTAAAATTCAATGATGAAAATATTTTGCGAACCGAATTGCTCCACGAACTTGCTTTGAAAATTGCAGAACTGGAACAGTTGAAAGTCGCGCAGGAGCGGTCGCAGAAAACCCGCCAGCTTTTGGTCAAACTGCGTAACCGATCCCAGGAAATTCAACGGCAGTTTAGCGGCAAACGCCATGAATGGTGTGAATGTCTCAAGCAACTGGGCTTAACAGAAACATTGAAACTTGATGAAGCATTCCAGATGTGGCATCAGGTTTCCAATGCCAATCTGTACGCGAATCAGCTCCATCAGGAACAGCAGCGGATCAAACCCATGGGCGATCTTATCGACATGTTTTATAGCCGCGTCAGAGATCTGGGGCTGCGTATGAATCGCGACCAGCATGATTTTGACCAACCATTTGAAGTGATTTCTGAATGGGAACGCGAACTCGATGCACTTTCCGGCCAGAGAAAAGAACGGACGCGTCTGCGTAAAGAAGAGAAGCGACTACACCAGGAAGCAGACGCACTGCAGTTGCAAATTCAGGAACTCAAACACAACCGCTCAGGCTTATTGATGCAAGGAAACGCAGCGAACCGGGAAGAATTCCTGCAACGCGCCGCTTCTTTGCAGGAACGCATTCAACTCGAAAAGCAGTTGGCGAATGCACAGACCGAGCTGGAGCATGTCAGTCGATCCGAACAGGAGATGGCGATTGTCGAAGATGACCTGCTGAATTTCAATCCGGACGAAAATGCCGAGCATCTGGAAATGTTGAATCTGGAACTGGAGGACATCGAACAGGATCTGGTGACCACCGCGGAGAACATGGGACGGCTCAAACAGGACTATCAAAATGCCAAAACCGATCGTAGTTCGGCTGAGTTACGCTTTCAACGGGAACAGATCCTCGAACAAATCAGACTGGCCGGCGAAGACTGGTTTACAGCCGAACTCTCCGCCGTGGGGCTGAACCAGTTACGCTCAGAATATGAACGCACCTCGCAACCGGAAACATTGGCGATCGCCTCGGACTATCTGCGTCAGTTAACCAATGGAAAATACACAAATATCTGGACGCCTCTCGGGGAACAGTTCCCGAAAATTGATGATGATCACGGGCACACGTTGACGGTGAGCGAATTAAGCAGCGGTACACGCGAGCAACTTTTCATGGCAATCCGCCTGGCGATGGTCGAACGTTTTCGCAATCAGGGAGTAGAGCTTCCGATCATTCTGGATGATGTTCTTGTGAATTTCGATCAGGAACGTACCACAGCCGCCATTGAAACATTAAATGCGGTCGCTAATAAAGGCCAGCAAATCCTGTTCTTCACCTGCCATCTGCACCTGACTCGTCTGTTTGAAGAGCATGGCAGTTCGCCTGTCTGGCTGCCTGAAACTCGTTCGCAGCGACCTCTTGCCTCTCATCCAGTCGAGCGACATATTGAAACTTCAAGTAACCACTCAAAATCAGAAAAACCGGAATACAGTCTGGACTGGTCGTCTCCTATTCAAAACCTGCAAGCTTTGAGTGATTCCCAGATCCAGGCAATGCAGCAGATTGGCATTCAGACCATTGGTGATTTTCTTGCTCGCAGTGCCGATCAGATTGCTGGAGAACTGCAACACGAACACCTGACAGCCGGACTGATTTTTGAATGGCAATCTCAGGCGAGACTGGCAGCGTGTATCCGTGGTGTCTCACCAGCAGAAGCAGCCCAGCTGGTTTCGTGTGGTATTACAGAAATTGACGAAGTCGCCACCATGCCTGTCAAAGAAATCTGGTCTTTTGTTGAATCCTGTCAAAATTCATCAAGAAACCTGAGTGATCCCCAGATCACACAGAAACGAGTAAAGCAATGGAGTCACTGGGCTCGTCAGGCACGAACTTATGATGCTGAGCACGCTGCTTCCTCTCCGCATTTAAAGACGCAGCAGGCAGAAACTTCCGGCGGAAAACGGGAATATCGGCGAGACAATTCTCACGCGGATGCGAACGATCAAAGCCCGATGATTCCCCCTTTCTATTTGGGACGTTCCATGCCCGTGGAAGAAGCCCCGTCCATTGGTCCCAAAACAGCGCACCGTCTCGAGAAAATTGGAATATTCACCGTCAATGATCTGTTGGAGTGCAATCCCGAATTTATTTCCAGGAAGCTCAAGGTGCGGCACATTAAAGAGCAGACGATTCGTCTGTGGAAAAAACAAACAAAACTGGTCTGCTGTATTCCCGGTCTGCGAGGTCATGACGCACAGATTCTGGTTGCCTGCGGTTTCTATGAACCGGAAACGATAGCCCGATCTTCGCCTCAAAAACTGTTCGAAAAAGTAAAGTCGTTTATCAAAACAAACCAGGGACAGCAGATTCTCCGCAACGGAAAAGAACCTGATTTCCAGGAAGTGTCAGACTGGATCAGCTGGTCGCAGCAAGCCAGAAAGCTGCGTGCTGCCTGATGCGGTTGAAGCTCAACTTTCATTTCCCAAATCAATCAGCGTCCGTCTTAATAAATTGAGGGCTGCTTTTGTAACCCGGCTTTTGGCAATCGCGCGATTCACGGTTAACCCGATTTCTTCAACCAATTCGATCCCCTCAGCCGCCAAAGCCACGAACGCTTGAGGAACGTTCTCGTTATCCTGCCAGGATTGATTCACGTCGAGAATAATCGACAATGCGAAATCGCTTGCATAGTTTTCACGCGTTGCTTTTGCCAGAGAAATCGCAGCGGCAGCATCCAACGTCTGTTGTTTGCTATCTGTCTGCAGAGACTCCTGATTGAGAATATTTTGAATTGTCGAGACCGTGCCACCGGCATAAAAATCGGCAGAACCAGCGACCTCGGTGAAGCGATACGATAACAAGCCGCCGGTCCCACACTCACATGTCGCCAGAGTCTGTACCCGCTGGCTCAGTAACGCCACTACAATGTGCTCCAGCTCCTCATCCTCATAGCCAAAGATATATTCGCCAATCCGCTGATGGATCAGTTCATACGTTTCTGATATTTTCTGTTCACAGGCTTCGACAGACTCACCCATCGCTTTGATTCGTAATGTAATGGTTGCTTCATGCGCGGTGATTCCCACTTCCGGATCTCGCCCGCGGCTGGTAATGTCACCGAGCAGTTCCTCCGTTTTCGATTCACCCACCCCAAAGCAATTGACGCGGGCGAAACGGATGATGTTGGTTCCACGCGAGAGCCGGGGAAGAACCGACTGATAAAACATTGGCTTCATTTCCGAAGGAACACCAGGCATGGCGGCGATGCAGCAGTCGGGTTTTGAATCAGTTCGTGGTACCTGCATCCAGATGCCCGGCGCTGTCCCGTGCAGGTTTGGGATCGCTTCGGCCCCTTCGGGAAACATCGCTTGAATTCGGTTGCGTTCAGGCATCTCCCGCGACCGTTTCTGAAACATGCTTTCAATGGTATGTAGCGATTCCTCATCCAGAACCAGATCCGCACTGATTAATTCTGCCATCGCCTGCCTCGTCAGGTCGTCCAGTGTCGGCCCCAGGCCTCCTGTGATCAGTACCAGATCTGACCGCTGCGAGGATAGACGCAGTTGATCTACAATTTCATCAATGTGATCGGCGATCGTGGTGTGAAAGTGCGTGGAAATGCCTACAGAAGCTAACTCCGTGCTCAGCCACTGGCTGTTCGTATCAAGTTTTTCACCATTGGTCAATTCACTGCCGAGGGCGATGATTTCTGCTTGCATTCGTTAATCCAACATTGAGACTAAAGAACCACGGGCTCCCGCTCTCTGCAATTCTGTTTTACACGCTGAGATTTATGACGTCATCTGCAGCGCTCGTTTATATTGTTCTATTGTGCTCTCGATCATCGTTTCGATACGAAATTCCTGCCTGACCAGTTCCCGTGACGATTCTCCCATTGCTCGTGCTTTGAGTGGGTCTTTTAATAACTTGAGAATACTATTCGCCAGAGCTTCACTGTTGGAAGGGGGAACCACCAGTCCGGTTTCGCCATCGCGAATCACAGAATAGATTCCACCGACACCGGTTGCAATCACCGGTTTTGCCAGTGCCATCGCTTCCAGCATAATCGTCCCCAGCCCTTGTCGCAGAGAGGCCAGGCAGAAGATATCCATCGCTTCGAGCGAAATCGAGAAGTCGTATAAGTTGGGAACGAACGTCACGTTTTCAGAAATTTCCAGATCACGTACTAAATGACGCAGGTTGCTTTCCTCGGGCCCTGCACCGGAAATCAGGAATTGTACTTCCGGATTTACTTCCAGCACGCGACTGGCGGCCCCTAGAAAATAAGGCAAGCCTTTGATCGCTTCTAAAGGCCCGGCAGTTCCCACGACAGGCTGATGGTCTTGCGACAAAACAGGGGAAAGATGCGAGTGATCGGGAACATCCACGCCGCTGGGAATAACTAACACAAAATCTTCCGGCAGCCCTGTGCGCGCGATGAGATCTTTTTTCACGGAGTCACTAACCGTAATGATTCCTTTGCACCAGCGCATATCAATGCGCAATTTTTCATCGCTCTGTAGATAGTCATTGACGGTTAATAGAAACGGACGCTTCAGTTTTCTGGCAAGCCATTGACCCTGCGGCAAAACATGCCGGGATTGGATATGAATCAAATCAGGCGGTTTCTTTTTTGTTTCCTGCTTTACTAATCGTAAAACAAGTTGTCCGAGAATCGGCACTCCCAGATTGCGATACTCGGTAATCTCCAGTTTGGAGCGCATACTGGGATCGACTTTTGATGCATCCGGGCAGACGACGCGTGTTTTAATGTCATAGACTGGCGCGTATTGTGCTAATCGCAGAGTGTAGGCAGACGTCCCCCGTAACTCAAAAGGGCCGGCAAACAGCAATACATCAATGGGGGGTGGATCTTCTTTACTCATTCACTCTTCTCGTAATTCAACCGTTTCAAACACGATCAAAGCGATGTGCTGTAACAGATCGCCCTCAGGAATGACGGCGTGATAAGGGAGGAGAAAGGATTTCATTTAAAATGATTGCCTGACGGAATGACTGAGGATCTCTTAACAGCGATCGGATTGCTTTACTGCCTCCCGTCTTTGATGCACGCTGCCTGGATTCATCTGCGTGGGAATCAGTTGTCTCTGAAAAATGTTTGCCAACTTTACTCTCAAGATGGCTGGTGAGCCGGGTTTCTACATGGGACTGCTGCTTCTTTTCAATGCGATCCCGTACCCCTCCCCTCATCCTTTTTTCTTGTTCTTGCGCTTTAATTTCAGCTCGCTCGCGATGTGATAAATGGGGCTTGGGTTCCGATGCTTCATTAGAACGGACGGCAGGTTTTTGAGTCTGTTGAGAGCGAGCTCGCTGCGGTTGAGATTTTCGTTGTTGACGTCTGCGGCGTTGTGGTTGCTGCTGAACGGAAGCCTGAGGTTCGAGGTCGGTCTCTTCAAAAAAATCGACCTCTGCTGGTTTCTCTTTTTTCTTAGGCTGCGGGTTCATCGCTTCCTGCAGAAATTTTTCTAACTCTTTCTGAAGAGCGGCTTTTTCTTTGACCTTCCCGGGCTGGGCTTTGTTCTTTTCCTTGGCCATATTGCTGATGGCGCTTGCTGCACTCACAAGCAGGAAGATGATCCCGACAATCACCCCCACCCAGTCAGCTGCCAATAATGGAATGTCCATGAACAAACTCCCGGTCTTTGATTTTTCGCAAGTAGCGTCTGACTTCCGTCAGGAAGACAGGCTTGAATCGTGCTTATGATGTAGGAGCCATTTCTCTTTCAGGAGTGGCAATCGAATCTCGCATTTTGGTGTCTGCCTGAATGTTTTTCAGTTCATAATAATCCTTCAGGCCCATTTTTTTGGTGCGGAATGCCTCGGCAATCGCTTTAGGAACTTGTGCCTCTGCCAGTACGACCTTAGCCCGATTCTCCTGAGTCAACGCGACCATTTCCTGTTCGCGGGCTTTCTGATCGGCACGACGTTGTTCTGCTTTCGCCTGAGCAACACGCATCTCCGCTTCGGCATGGTCTGCCTGCAGACGAGCACCAATATTTTCACCAACATCAATGTCGGCAATATCAATCGAAACAATCGTGTAGGCTGTCTGTTTCTCCAGGCCTTCATTCAATACGATCTGTGTAATTTTGTCGGGGTTTTCAAGTACCTTTTCATAGGTGTCTGTCGAACCAATGGCCTGCACAATCCCCTGGCCCACACGCGCGATCACGGTTTCTTCCGTCGCACCACCCACCAACTGTTTCAGGTTTGTTCGCACGGTCACACGGGCACGTACATTGAGCTGAATCCCATCACCGGCCACAGCGTCTAATGTCGCGTTGGTTTTACGGGGATCGGGACAATCAATCACCTTGGGATAGACGCTGGTTCGTACCGCGTCCAGAATATCACGCCCCGCCAGGTCAATCGCCTGGGCTGCCTGCCAGTCGAGTTCAATCTTCGCACGTTGAGCCGCAATCAAAGCCCGAATCACATTCGGAACATTTCCGCCCGCCAGGTAGTGTGCTTCGAGATTACGGGTAGAGATGTCATAGTGCCGCGTGACCCCCGACTGAATCGCCATGATTTTACTGCGAACAATGATTGTCGGATTCACTTTTTTAATGGTCATGATGACCAGATTCACGAAGCCAATACCGGCCTTCGTCATCTTACATTGAATCCACAGTCCGGCGTAGCGTGCGAAAACCGCAAAAAACACCAACGCCCCGAGAGAGACCACAACCCCCACAATCCAGGTGACAGTTGAACCATCTTCTACTGCTAAAAGATTCAAGGCGTTCATTCCGATTTCCTATCCTGAGAAAAATGTCGTTTCAAGTGTTGTAAACTGTCCGCTGAAACTGTCTTGCAATCCATCAATCAAAGAGAAAGCTATTGTAAAGAAATTCTGGGAAACCATCTAGAGACTACTGAAAAATCAAGTCTCCGGGATTTCGAAATCAAGTGCATCACCGGCAATGGTGTCACCCGATTGTGAGGTTTTCTGTTCTGGGAACTCCTTTTCCGCCGTTGGTTGTTTTTTGACTTTTACCACCAGCCTGGTCCCTTCTACGGCAATCACTTTCACGTCTGTCTGTGCTTCAATAATCATCCCCTGACTCTCGCAGTTTAGTCTTTCATGATCAACGAGTACAAAGCCGCTAGGGTTCAAAAGAGTTTGCGTTTTTCCCGTTTTTCCGATCAGAGACTGCAAATGTTCAGTCTCTTCCTGGAAGCCAGTGACCTCTTCCAGTGTCGGCACTTCGAGGATAACTTTCTTGCCCCAGGCCGTATTCGGAAAAAACTTGATGGCAAATCCCAGCGTGGCAGGGATCAGAACGATAACACTGGCAATGTAAGTCCACCATAGAGAAGGGCTCGTTCCCCACCAAGCCATCCAGGCAGCCCAGACCGAGCTGGCCATACATGTCAAAGCCAATACGGTGATCAGGCCCCCCGAGGGAAGAAAGATCTCTGCCACAAACAACATCAGTGTCACGACCAATGCCAGAATTGCAATCAGCGAATAATCCATTAGATCTGCAGACTTTCCGTAACTCGCACTGCCTGATTCTGGTTTCAAACCGGGCAGTACAGGAATTGGAATCTATCAATGAGAAACCGGAAACCGTGTAACTGAAGGAAGATGTACCTTGAGACACACTCTTCCTATTGTACCGGCTTTAAAAAGCAAGGCAAGACGCGAACGCGAAGAACCGGCTTCAGATGGATTTGTGCTCTGACGCAATACCAGCAGGCTAGATTCCACACCGATCACACAGCAGAGGCTGACAGGGATGGCAATAGGTCGGATCGGGCTGATCGCTCAAATCCACGATCCAGATATTGCGAAAACGAACCGGATTGGAATGGTCTTGCAGCTTGATGGGAAATAATTCAGGCCCTTCCTGTTTCCCGCCACCCGTTTTGGCAACGATCGAATAGTCCTGATGAATGGGAACCCCATTCTGCAGCACCGTGATATAGGCGTTTTTGATCTTTTTGCCGTCCGCATCAAATTTGGGAGCAACAAAGGCAATATCGTATGTCTGCCATGAGAGCGGCGGAAAACACATATTCACATCAGCTCGTTTCTGCTTATACAGCCCGCCACATTCATTTTCGACCCCTTCCAGGCCGAAGGAATCGAGGACTTGCACTTCATAGCGGCTCTGCAGATAGATGCCACTGTTACTGCGGGCCTGTCCGGTTGCATAAGGCATATAAGGCAAACGGAACTCAACATGCAGCCGAAAACTGCGATACTTCTTTTTCAATTCCGTCCCGACACTCAGCAGGCCTTCGTCCGTAATTTTGCCGTCTTTGAAATGTTCGACAGACGAACCATCAAACAACACCGTGGCTCCTTTGGGCGGCTTCGCACCCAGAGTGATACTGCTCCGCTGATATTTGGTAAGTTGCCCCAGTAGATGTCCATGAGAATCGCGCACATCAGCGATGCCTCCCTGTTTTACCTCTACCTGGAAGTTATCGTCTGTCAGCGTCAGCACATCACCCTGCCGTTTGCCGGATAATTCCTGTCGCTCCGAACGATCCCAGCCATTTCCGGGTAATCCGCCGTTGTAAAGAGAAGCGATGAAGTTTCCGTCTCCACGGGCCACGACCTGCAGACCGAGGGCACATTCACCGCACCACGAGCAGTCGGCTCCGATCAGGCCATAGTACTCGCCTTGATACTGGAAATCCTCGTCAACCTGTTTGATATCCAGAATGGCAAATTTCTTATCACCTTTCTTCGCCTGAGCGAATGCTTCTGATGATATCAGACAGTTGGCACAGAATAACCCGATAAGTGCGAGACGAAACATCAATTCTCCATCCTCTCTAAGAGTCTTAATCGAAACAAATCGACAATTTTACGCAGGCCACCATTCTGGGGTGAGACTCCACCATTTGCAAGTCTGGAATTGACGTTTGAATTTTCTAAATAGACTTGATCCATTGAACAGCAGATTTGTAAACGGAAGTTAACGCGCAACACTGTGTTTCCTGCAGATTCAGGAGGTTTATTTCCACAA
Organism: Gimesia alba; assembly: GCF_007744675.1. Lineage (NCBI taxonomy): Bacteria > Pseudomonadati > Planctomycetota > Planctomycetia > Planctomycetales > Planctomycetaceae > Gimesia > Gimesia alba. The sequence continues at coordinate 6,989,716 of NZ_CP036269.1, read as the reverse complement.
ATCGAACCGTTACGTTGTGACTCTACCCGGTTTTTGTCACAATAGTAGCCCAGTGCGAACCAGCGGGATCTCTGATTATCCTGTTTCCCGCCAAAACGATTGCTGCCTGCGGGCATTAGCAAACCCACCGTGATGACTCTGTCTATATAGAAAAGATGACTTATGAGATACGCCGTTTATGGATTGGTTGTCGTGCTTATCATTATTCACCAGGACAACTGGCTCTGGGATGACAAAAGGCTCATCTTGGGATTCATGCCCATTACCCTGCTCTATCAGGCAGGGATTTCCATGGGGGCCGCCTTTGTCTGGTTTCTCGCCACGAAATTTGCCTGGCCTCATCACCTTGAAGAAATCGCGCAAGAGTCTCCCGCACAAGAGTCACCCGCCCAGGAATCAGGAGAAACAGAATAATGACCCAGTTGGTAATCATCGGAATCTATTTAAGTTTACTGTTGTTTCTGGGTGTGTTTTCCAGCCGCCTGTTTAAGGGAACCAGTAAAGACTACATGCTGGCCAGCCACTCAATTGGTCCCTTTCTGTTGTTGATGTCGATCTTCGGAACCACGATGACCGCGTTTGCCTTGGTCGGCTCCAGTGGTGAAGCCTACAAAGAAGGCGTCGGCGTATACGGGATGCTGGCTTCCTCCAGCGGTATCATCCACTCGCTCTGCTTCTTCCTGCTAGGGATCAAACTCTGGTCCTGGGGGCATAAATACGGTTACACCACACAGATTCAATTCTTCCGCGAACGGCTTGAGAGCGATCGCATTGGAATTATTCTGTTCCCGATTCTCGTAGGTCTGGTGATTCCCTACCTCCTGATCGGCGTCATGTCATCCGGCGTGGTCATTAGCAGCATCACCGAAGGGGCGTTCGAAAATTCCTTCGCTGCCTACGACTACGGTGTGCCTCCCTGGCTGGGATCGCTGGTCATCAGCCTGGTCGTATTGATCTATGTCTTCTTTGGAGGGATGCGGGGAACCGCCTGGGCGAATACATTCCAGACCATCGTCTTCATGATTCTCGGCGTCGTCACCTTCTTCGTCATTTCCAGCAAACTGGGAGGTCTGCAGGCTGCCAGTCATGCGGTATTGGAAAGGAATCCGTCCAAGTTAATGCGGGCCGTCGATCCCAAAGACCGTGAACGATACGCGGAAAAGTATAAGACCTGGACGTTGATCGCAAAATACAACTACGCAACGCGGATTCTCAAAACCCTGAAACTGACTCCCGAACAAAAAGCGGAAGCGTATAAAGCGTTCAAGCCGCGAATGCCCAACTGGCAAAACACGGCCGAAGCCGTTTATGCCGCTGATAATAATCTGTATGAGTTAACTTCGGAAGAAGTCAATAAAGCGTTATTAACTCAAGATGACCGCGTCATGCCGGACCCCTTCCCCGAAAAGTATCAAATGGGGCTGATGTCGCACCATGAGTTGAAAGAATATCCACGGAAAGCCAACGCTGAAAAAGAAAAGGCGATGTTGATTTTCGGCGGAAAAATCGGGCATCCCACACACGATCTAGATCCAGATGATCCGTCCAAAGGGAAAAAATGGACGATCAAAAAAGCACTCGGCGTTTACCGTGCCAGCAACTGGGCTCCCGATGCACCGCATCCAATGAGTAAGCTCGTGTTTTTTACTTATTTCTTCGTCCCACTTTCGGTCGGCATGTTTCCGCATCTGTTCCAGCACTGGCTTACCGCACGCAGCGCGGGCACATTTAAGCTGCCCGTCGTCGCGCATCCGCTGTTCATTATGATCGTGTGGGTCCCCTGTGTGCTGGTTGGCGTCTGGGCAACTTCTGCTATGTTTAATGGGTCGCCTCTGTTTCCGCCTCACTTCCCGGCGAATGCCGTGCTGGCGGCGATGGTGAAGAAAATGACCTCGCCTGTCCTGGCCGGTTTCTTAACCGCAGGGATTCTGGCGGCGATTATGTCTTCGCTCGATAGTCAGTTCCTCTGTATCGGTACCATGTTTACCGAAGATATCGTCGTGCATTACGGCGGAAAAGATCGTTTTACAGATAAACAGGTTGTCTTGATGGCTCGCATGTTTATTATTCTGGTGGTCGCCATTACCTATGGATTCAGTCTGCTCGAACCGCGGCGGGTCTTTACGTTGGGGGTCTGGTGTTTCAGTGGATTTTCCAGCCTGTTCCCGATCATTTTTGCGGCGGTCTACTGGAAGAGATTGACCAAGGCCGGTGCTTACGCAGGCGTACTTGTGGCGATTGGATCCTGGCTCTACCTGTTTAAAGAAGCAAAGTATGCATTGAATCCGAATTATACGTTTTTGGGAATGATGCCGGTGGCCACAATGGTCGTCGCCTCTGCGACCGCCATGATTCTGGTTTCACTCATCACCAGACCACCCAGCAAAGAAACGCTGGTGCGGTTCTTCCCGGAAGATTAGATATGATCCTCTTCTATTTAATAACATAAATCTCAAGACAGGCTGTGACGAGCATTCACTTTTTCGTCACAGCCTGCTGTTTACTGACTTCAATCGAGTTCTACATGTCCTGTACTTTTAAAACAACGCGCCGTGTTGAATTTCACGAGACAGACATGGCCGGTATTGTCCACTTTTCCAACTTTTATAAGTACATGGAACAGGCCGAGCACGAGTATTTTCGCTCGCTGGGTCTGACGATTGTGGATAAACAGCAGGATGGTTCCGTGTTTGGCTGGCCTCGCGTCTCTGCACAATGCTCGTTTGAATCTCCCGCTTTTTATGGTGATCTACTCGAGATCCGTTTGTCCGTCGAACGTCTCGGGGTAAAATCGCTCACAATTGAATATGAGTTCTGGCGGGATCAAACGAAAATTGCCAAAGGACGCATGAAAACCGTCTGCTGTCACTTCACACACGGAAGTCCCATGAAGTCGATTGAAATCCCCGATTGGATTCAAAAGAAAATCGAAGATTCGATCGATCACGCTGAATAGTCTGTTTGTCAGGGATCAACATGAATCACTCCAACGACCAGCTCATTGTCCGCGAGTTAACGAAAACCTTTTCGATCGCAGCCGAATCACTGCCAATTCTGGCCGGTGTGAACCTCGAACTCAGCCGGGGAGATGCCCTCGCCATCACTGGCCCTTCCGGTTCAGGGAAAAGCACCCTGCTCTACATCCTCGGCGTTCTCGATCAACCCACGTCGGGCGAAGTCATTCAGTTCGGCCAGAATCCGTTCGTTCTGAACGCCAAAGAGCAGGCCGAATATCGCAATCAGAATGTCGGCTTCATCTTTCAAGACCACCATTTGATGCCGCAATTTTCGGTTCTGGAAAATGTGCTGATTCCTACTATGGTCAATCCGGACACAGCGAAGGATGCCGAAGAACACGCCCGCCATCTGCTGGAACGCGTGGGATTACAGGACCGCATGCATCATCGACCTGCACAGATTTCAGGCGGCGAACGACAACGCGTCGCGGTCTGTCGTGCTTTGATTAATAACCCCCGTCTCTTATTAGCCGATGAACCGACGGGGAATCTCGACCGCACCAATACCGAATCGATCGGCAAACTGCTGCTCGAAATCAATCAGGAACAGAATACGATTCTGATCTGCGTGACCCACAGCAGCGAACTGGCGGCTCTGTTCCCCCAACATCAGAGATTACGCGACGGACTGCTCGTGACCGAAGCCGTCTGATTTTCGATTTTCAATCTTCACAAGAGTTCGTGTTATGAACCAGACGCGATTTGTTATCCAAAGCCTGAAGTATTATTGGCGCACCAATCTGGCCGTACTGCTGGGAGTCATCGCTGCGACCGCCGTGATCGGGGGGGCTCTCATCGTCGGCGATTCCGTTCGCGCCAGTCTCAGGCAAATGACATTCGATCGGCTGGGACAGATCGACTTCGTCGTTTCCGGCCATCGCTTCTTTCGCGAACAACTCGCCGCTGATCTTGCGGAATCACCAGATCTACCCGACAACATCAAAACGATCGCCCCTGCTCTGCTGATGCGAGGCAGCCTGGAAAAAAATCGGGAAGACCAGCATCTACGTGTGGGGCAGGTCAATATCTTCGGCACCGACGAACGGCTCTGGTCGCTGCTCGAACATGGAAGTCAGACAGCGCCCACCGACGATGAAGCCATTCTCAATGCCCGCGTCGCAGAACAGCTCGAGGCTTCGGTTGGCGATGAAATCACGCTCTGGATCGAACTCCCTTCCGCGATTCCCCGAGACTCACTGCTCGGCGAGCGTGAAGAACAATCGGTCGAAATTACGCTCACGGTTACCGCGATTCTCGAAGAATCTTCCAAAGCGGGTCGCCTGGCGCTCATGCCCAACCAGCAGCTGCCGCTCGATCTCTTCGTTTCGTTAAGCACGCTCCAAGAGGCGTTAGACCTCGATGAAATCCAGGCTTCGCGTCGCAACCCCCAGTCGCGGCCCGCTCGCGTGAATTCCCTGTTTTTCAGTTCCGAGAATCCGGAAGCCGGCACGACACTCGCCGCGCTCGAAACCGCGAAGGACTTGGAAGCCGCTCTAAAAGCCACATTGAAACTCGAAGACCTGAATCTCAAAATCGCCCCCAACGAATCGTTCAAATACTTTTCGCTGGAAAGCGAACAGATGATTCTCGACCCGCAAATCGAACAGGCGGGCATCGAGGCAGCGAAGTCACTCAATCTCACAACGTCGCCGGTGATGGTGTATATCGCTAATGAAATCATGCCCGCCAAGCAGGATGATTCCAAGTCGTTGTTCTCCATGTATTCGATTATCGCGGGCGTTGAGTTTACCGAACAGCCTCCCTTTGGTCCTTTCCAATTCATCGGGGACAAACCAAAGTCGCCGCTCAAAGAAAATGAAATCGTTCTCAACGAATGGCTGGCGAAAGATTTGAACGCCAAAGTCGGCGATGACGTGCTCATGAAATATCATGTCGTCGGTTCCCGGGGAGAATTACCTGAAGTCGAGCAGACCTTTACCGTACGTGGCATCGTCGCCCTTGATGGAACGCCCGCCGCCGACCGGAAGCTGACGCCGGAAATGGAAGGCATCACCGACGCCGACACCTTCGGCGACTGGAAACAGCCCTTCCCCATGAAGCTCGACAAAGTTACCGATCGGGATGAAGAATACTGGGATCAATACAAAGCCACCCCCAAAGCGTTTGTCGCTTTGGAGACCGCACAAAACCTCTGGAACAGCCGGTATGGCAGTCTGACTTCATTACGTGTCGGCCCCCTGCCCGGGAAATCTTTGGAAGAATCGGCAAATGTGTTCGGCAAAGAAGTCCTCAAACAGGTTGACGTCTTCAAAATGGGCCTGACCGTCCAGCCCATCAAGTTTCTCGGCTTGATGGCCTCCAGTGGCACCACCGATTTCAGTGGCTTGTTTATCGGCTTCAGTTTCTTCATTATTCTTTCTGCGATTATTTTAATTCGTCTGCTGTTCAAACTGGGCATCGACCGCCGCGTCTCTTCCATTGGTCTCTTGTCGGCCGTCGGATTTACCCCTCAGCAAGTCAAACAGGTCATCTTCAAAGAAGCCTTCGCCGTCATTTTACTCGGAGGTATCCTCGGTATTGCCGCTGCCATTGGTTATGCCTCGTTGATGCTCTATGGCTTAAAAACCTGGTGGATCGGCGCGATTGGAACCCGCTTCCTGTTCCTCGAATTAACAGCAACCAGTATCATGGTCGGCTTATTAATTTCGGTCCTCTGCTCCCTCTTCGTGACCTGGCGTGCGATGGCCGAACTCAAACAACTCTCCATCCGCAGTCTGCTGGCGGGAGTCAATACACCGGAATCCAATAAAGTCAAAGATGCCCGCTACGTCGGTTATGTCTATAAAGCCTCATCCCTGCTCGCATTGATTCTGGTTCTAGCGACCGTCTCACTCCTCATTCCCAAACAGGAAGCCTTTTCCGGTTTCTCCTGGCGAACGGTTTCGTTTTTCCTCGTCGGTACACTCTCACTGATTTCCAGCGTCTTCTTTTTATCCAGCAGACTCAGAATTGAATCGGCGATCCCGATTAAAGGCACCGGCACACTCGCTTTAATCAAACTCGGCTTCCGCAACGCCGGCCGCTTTCGCCAGCGCAGTGTATTAACTACAGCGCTCATCGCGTCCGCGACGTTCGTACTCGTCTCCGTCGCCGCCGGCCATCGGAATCCGGCTGTGGAAACCCCCGATATCGATTCCGGTAACGGCGGTTTTACCATCGTTGCTGAATCTACGTCCCCGCTGATATTTGATCTGAATACGGCCGACGGTCGTGCTAAAACGCTGGTGAATATTCCCGACGATCCCGAGACACAAAAATTATTAAGCGAAATGACAGCGATTCCCTTTCGTGTGAAGCCGGGCGAAAACGCCAGCTGTCTGAATATTTATCAAACCAGTGTCCCCACCATTCTGGGAGTCCCGCAGGAACTGATCGAACGCGGCGGTTTCAAATTCGCCGACACACCCGGAGAAAATCCCTGGAAACTGTTGAACGAAAAACAAGAGGACGGCTCGATCCCCGCGCTCGGCGATATGAATACGTTAATGTATAGCCTGCATAAAGGCATCGGCGCCAGCGTCGGCATTCCTTCCGACGAACGCCCCGAACACAAATTGAAAATCAAAGGCATGTTTGACGGCAGCATTTTTCAGGGAGTCCTGCTTGTTTCCGAAACCGACTTCCAAAAACTGTTTCCCGAACAGGCCGGCTTTCAGTATTTTCTGATCGAAGTCCCTCCTGAAGACGCCTCGAAACTCTCGGGAATTCTGGAAACCGGCCTCACCGAATACGGCTTCGACTCTGACCTCGTCGCCAATCGACTGGCCGATTTTCTGGCCGTTCAAAATACCTACCTCTCTACTTTCCAGACGTTAGGGGGCCTGGGGCTGCTGCTGGGCACGCTGGGGTTGGCGACCGTGATGTTACGCAACGTCGTCGAACGCCGCAGCGAACTCGCATTGCTCCGCGCCATCGGCATGACGGGCAGCAACGTAGCGCTGATCGTGTTAGCGGAAAATGCGTTCTTACTCATCTGGGGGCTCCTCTCCGGAACGATCTCGGCTCTCTTGGCGATGCTGCCGCATCTGCTCTCCACGGGCGCTGATCTTCCCTGGGAAAGTGGGATTGTCATTTTGTCTGCCGTGTTGGTTGTGGGAATGCTGGCTGCTTTACTGGCTGTCGCCGATGCCGTCCGCGCACCCATTCTGGCGACGTTACGCGCTCAATAAGAGTTTGTACAGACCCGCTTTTCCCTGATTCATGCAATTTTTCATGCCTGTCGGGTGCTGTGAATTCAGAAACTTACTATTATAAAGCTCGATTAACTTGCCAACGGAAATGATCCCTCCCCTCCACGAATTCAGGAGTTTTTAACGATGTCAAAATGGACGATTGTCTTATTCTTTGTTGCTTGTGCTGCGCTCTCCTGGGGGAACTACGTGCCTCTGGTCCATATTGCCGCTCAAAAACTGCATAGTAACCTGCGGGCGTTCCTGTTTGTGGGAGTCGCTTACTTCCTGGTCGCCGTTCTGATTCCCGGCTTCTTCATCTTTGTGTTGGACAAAGACCCAACTGTGCGCGGCGTACCTAATTTTAATACCGGCCCGATCATGTGGGGCATCCTCGCCGGAACGGCCGGAGCCTTGGGGGCGTTGTTTGTCATTTTCGCTGTCACGACAGGTGGAAAAGGAGCCGCGATCTACGTCGCTCCTCTCGTATTTGCAGGTGCTCCGATTGTAAATACCATCGCTACAATCACCCTTTATCACCCTGCGAAAACAATGCCTGATCTCCGCTTCTTCCTGGGACTGGTCCTGGCCGCCGCCGGCGCTGCGATGGTCATGATCTATAAACCCGTCGACAAACCGGCCCCCATGACACCACCGGCGGCGGAAGCACCAGCCACCGATTCAACGTCGTAATTACATCACAGGCAATCTTTTCGATCGGTGTGGCTGGGTCAACCGGGTTAGAGATATTCAACAGGCTGACCTGCGGTGACATAACCATATATGCGAAATCCATGTTCCCATTGCTCACCGGGAACATGGATTTTTTTCAATGCCGCCAGCACGATCGCAGCCTCTGCTGCATTCTCGGTTTTGATTTCCACCCATTCAATATCCGCATAGCCTCCCTCAGAAAAATGGTAAACCCATTCCCTGTCCCAGTCAGAGATATAACCATTCTCCAGACAGCGCGTCCGCCATCTTGGACAAAAGTTCTTGATCTAATACATGGCCATTTGCAATTCACGCCACTTCGTATCATTCATCACGGGCTGCATTGTCGTTCTTTCACGCTTGTAGCTGATTGAGCTTAACCCCAGTCGCTCGGCATCTCTTCTCTATCAATGCTCTTTGTCCATTGATCTAAACGGTCTTTACCCGACCCCCAGAACTGTGAGCAGAGCGCGAGATATTTGAGCACAGCATCCTTTTCGCCTTTCTGCAGGAGCTCTTTCGCCAGGTTCATATCGGGACCGAAAGAATTCAGGTTTGGAGAGCCGGAAGATTCAGCTGCTTTGAGCAAACGCTGCTTGGCTGTCTCCACGTCCCCGGTTGCAAGTGCCAGCTTTCCGAGAGTGATATTTCCGTGGTGAATATGATTTTCACAATTCCATTCGGAGTCGCTCTGGCTCAGCATGAGTTCAGCATATGTCTTGGCTTTCTCCGTGTTTTCCGCGATCAAGGCCGCTTTTGCAAGTTGCTCAAGGAGTGCGGCTTGATCCAGACCTGTCGAATGATTGTATGCATTTTCCAATTCTTCCAGCGCTTTTATCGCTTCACTGTGTTTGTCCTTAACAGTCTTTGTGTTCGTATTCAGCGAATACAATTCGCCAAGCGCCGCAGACCATTTGGGATTTTCCTGATCAAGAGATTGTGCCTTGATGAGTGCTTCGTTTGCCAGATCCGGATCCGACAGCATGAAATACTTTGCCGCGTTCTCAAGTACGCTCAGATTCTCGGGATTGTTTTCCAGTTGATCGATCCAGACTTCTTTCCCTGCTGTATAGGCATCTGCATTCACCTTGGCATAGAGCAGACCGAACGGAGTTGCCAGAATATCACATTCGGGGGCATTCTGTATCAACCACAAAATGTTTTGCAGATTTGCTTTCAGCGCAGCGGGATCTTGAAGTTGTTTTTGAAAGTAATAACCCAGAAGCTAGATGCGCGAGTTCACATCGCTGGGATTCTGCTCCAACTCTTTTTCGAGTGACGCAGCTTCTGCTGCTGTCAGTCTGCTCCCCTCCATTGCCAGAATTCGATTTCTCACCGCTTTCACCCTCTCGATCGAATTATTTCAGTGGCAACAGTCTGCTTACGATTGTGACTTACGACTCAGTAGGGTCACAGCAGAATAAGCTACGATGGCAGCACCGCTGGCGGAGAGCGCAATCGCAATGAACAGCGACAGCCAGTAACCGGCAGAATCCAGAAAGGCATTTCGAATGATCGGGCTGATGAGAAAGCCAAATAGTAAGCCAATAAATAGACCCAGTTTTTGCTCTTTCAACAGCACCTGATAAGCCTTGGCAGGTTTCTCTTCGTTATCATTTGACATCACAAACCCCTTTCACCTCAGACAGTCATACCGTATTTTATATCTGCTATTCATATTAGCACGTGAGTCATGGTTGTCCAAACTAATTCAAGTAAACGGGCTAACTGATGCCGCGGTTCAATCAATTTGAGTAAATCGTTCAGACTGGCTTGTCGCAAAGTGGTTGAAAATGAAATTCGCTTGACGCGTGTGTGACTCATAGAAACCCCGTCTGCTCCCTGAAATTCAGGAGTATTTCTTCCTGTTGACACAGCGATCCCCTTTTTTAGCATGCGGAGATAACGTCGCGCGCGTGAGAGCGAGTACTTTTTTGCTGAACCAATCTGTCGGGTGTTGATATTCGCACTAGAAAAGTCTCTTGTTTCACACCCCTTTCTTTGACTCCCGCAGCACCACTTCGCGCTGTGTACTATCGCATCGTTCCACTTCACAGGCACTTCATTGTCGCTTTTCTGAACATCACGAAGTGTTCTCGGACTATCATAAGCGCATCGTCTCTTGACCTCATCACGCCGAACAGCATGATATGGCAAGCTGGAACAATAAAGCCGAAATTGATTCAAAGGACGAAAACGCATGACAGAAAACAAACGCAAAACAAGAACATACCTTTCAAAAGAGGATCGGGAACACGTCGTGCGACTGGTCAAAAAAATGCTGGGCATGGGTAAGTACTCGTCTGACATTAAACGGGCCGTCGCAGAGGAATTCCAACTTTCCCGCCGATCGGTCGAGCGTTACCTGAAACGGGCTCGCGAGGAAATGGTGTATCGCATGCAGGTGGAGCCCGACGTTCACCGCGCTGAGTCTTACTATTTTTACCGCAGTGTGATCAACAATCCCAACGTCCATCCCCGCGAACAACTCCGTGCCCGCGAACGCATGGATAAGTTGCTGGGATTGGAAATTCCCGTGGTCGTTCAGGCTGACTCTGACCTGTCTCCCGCCAAACTCAAGGCCATGAGCGACGAAGAATTCGACGCACTCTATGAAAAACGCATGAAATAAACCAAGCCAGATTCTATCAATCGCCACCAGTGGCACAATCTGAAAATCCAACAGCAGGTAGAGGGAAATTTCTACCATGAAAACACACGAAACGACACGAATGAGTATGGGAGCTCAGGACGGGAATTTATCTCTTGTAGACGGCATGGAGTTCAATCGAGATTCAAAATATCGATTTCATACTTGAGCTCGGGCATCCGCTTGAGCGTGGCGGTTGAAAGGCCCTGCTCGTCGGGGCCGGTGATCAAGGCATCGTAGTTCAACATCAGATCAAAGAGCCCGTGATACTCGAAACAGTTGTTGACAATCTCAAACAGGTTTTCCTGCTCAAGTGGAATTTCCAGATCTCGGACCTCGGATTCAAATTGGATTCCATCGGCATCTACTTCCAGTTTTTCATCGCACATGCCATATTCGTCGTAATGAAAAAAGCGGACGGTTTGATTCTGATTGCTGACCTCAAAGAAAAAGCCGCCGGTCTCGTTCATTTCGACAATCTCTTGAACCAGTTCTAATGTGTTCTGAGTGTCTGGATACGAAATAAGATAAGTACGTTCAATTCCCTTAAGCATCAGTGTTAAAAGAAACCGTTCTGGCAAAGGGATCGGCTCTCCTGCAATATCCCCCCAGGCAGCATCTAATTCGTTTTCTCTTTGTTCCACTGTATCAGGCCAGAGTGTCTCCAGTGAAAATCCCAGAGCGAATTGAATGTGTTCGTCAATCGCAGCGTAAGCATACTCACCCTCCAGTGAAGTAATTCCGTGCCAGAGTTGGGGCTGGTCCGAACTGAACGGTTTTTGCGAGCGAACCAACTCCGGTTCTTCCTCCCCTGCTGATTTCCACTCTTCCAGGTTTTCAAAAACGCGCGGTTTTTCCTTTTCGGGAAACCGGCAGGGAATATTGGGATCGGGGACAAAGACCGCCACTTGCCCTCGCGGAAATGCGCCCTCCCAGCCACAGGGATAACCGCCCGCCTGATAGATGGGAAACAGCGTTTCGTGCCGGAACGATTTGTCCTTGCCGAAAAGGGCCCTGCATTTACAGACCATATACAGGTCATCGGCAATGATATCGGACTCATCCTTAGTCAGGATTCCTTTGAGCTGGTCATTCACCAGGATAAAGAACTGCTTCCAGAGCTGATCGAACTGGGAAGTCAGAGAACTATCTAGCTCCTCAATATTTTTAAATTTTTCGGTTGTATCTCCGTAATTCATCATTTTACCGATGTCATTACGTAAAAGGTCGTCCCAGTCCGCGCGTTTGATATACGGTTCGTAATTATCCATGCAATCATTCAATGATTTCCGATACAGGTCGATCTCTTCGAATGTATGAATCTGCTTAATCTTGTAACCGGATGTTTCTGCAAGCTGCTGGTCGAAGGGAATCGACAGGAGCTTCCCCGACTGCACGAAGGCAATCACTTCCTGCACGTCTTCATTGTGCGGACCGAAGTTGAGTTGATCGAGTGGGGTTGTCATGAGTGTTCCTGTATATTTTCAGCCTGTTGACGACGAGCTTCGGCTCTTCTTTGTTTTCTTAATGCGTATTTTTGATCTCGCTTTTCTTTTTCCTTCTGTTTTTTCTGCCGATTTCTATTTGCTTCGTTCCATGCAAAAACGGATATGCATGTAAAGCAACAGTAAAGTCCCATCAATATACAGAGGGAATTGATGTAATATGTGAAAGGGGGTACCACGATCTGCCCTTCGTGTTTGTATGTTATCCTGTAAGGCGCCTGTTCAAGCAAAAGACCTGTTTCTCTGACAGGGCTGCCCAGGTTTAAATCAAAAATCAGAGGGATGACGCCAATCGTAACTCCAATGAACAGAAAAGTCAGTATTGCGAATAGACTGAGGCCGGAAATGTTTCGTTCTGGCTTTGAATATTTATTCAACTGCCCAGCGTTACACACAATCGTCAAGAGAAAACCGATGATAATAAACTTCATGACATGTTCGGGAGAGCAAATAAATAGGTCTGCAACCAACCCTGTTGCATATAAAGAAAAAACGAGGATACAAATTAATTTTGTCGAAAAACTGGCTCCGCTCATCATTCGATTCACCAATGACTAAGAATAGACAATGTAACTGGAACATTATCAGTCTGCTTACGACTGATAATGGAACTCTTTATAAGAACGCAATACTTTCGGCCAGAGATTGAAATAGTTTATTGGATTTTCGAATTCGATTTCTGTTTTAACTTAGGTGATCTTAAAGGTTTTCATTCAAACTTCTTCGCTGCCTGGTTGACCAGCTTTTTGATTTTGGGATGAGTGTGATCCAGATTGGCATAAAACACAGCGTCAGCACCACTACTCTTGGACTTGTAGGGGTTCGCGCCTGCATTGAGTAAAGCTTGAACAGACTCAAGATGTGCGAGATCGATTGCCCAGACCAAGGGGGCTCCTCCCTGACCTGCATCCAGCATCAATGAGGCATTTGCTTCGGCCAGAATTTGGATCATTTCAGGATCATTCTTCCAGACTGCGACTCCTAACGGTCTTACCCAGGTTAAACCGTGTCCGAAGTAGTGTGGATCTTCCTCCATCAGATTATAAGGTCTGGGTTCCTCGGCATTCGGATCCTCCACGCCAAAGCGGAATGATGTAGATATGGCATCCAGATTCGCACCCGATTTGATCAGTAATTCTGCCAGCTTGTGATGACCACACATGACCGCCATTGCCAGCGGAGTGACCTGGCCGGCAAAAGGGAGCAGATCGCCCCGATGATTCACATTCACTCCCTCTTTGATCAGCTTCCTGACCTCTGTGATTTTATTCTGTCTTACCAGACCCAGCAGATCATCAATTCTGGTGTCGAGCACACCAGCCTCAGTGATTGCTGCTTTAAAGTCCAGGTAGCGTTGATGCTTATCGCCCCAGCGAGGCTCGCTGTAAAGCTTCATTAGTTTGGTACTACCACTTTCCGTTTCTGCCTGCAGATTGGCACCTGCTTCGATGAGCCGCATTGTTACGTTCGCTGAGTGAAGCAGTTTTTTCTTCTCTTTTTGGGAATCATATCGATGAGATTTTAAGAAACCCCCAAAATGAATCGCCTGACGTCCTTCCGCATCTCGCAAATTCAGGTCAGTGCCTGCCTCCAGTAAGAGATTGATGAACTGCATCTCTTCGCGATCCACGGCGTCCATTAAGCAGGTTTTTTTCAGATCGCCGGGCCGATTCGGGTCGGCGCCATGTTCGAGCAGGAGAGACATCATCTTAGGAGACTTCCTGAACAGGGCTGTCGCCAGGGGATGGGCTTCTTTTAGTATTGGATTTGGATTTGCTCCCGCACTTAATAATGCCTCAGCAATTTTCAATGCGTTGAGGTCTACAGCGAGTTCCAATGGAGTGCTGTCGCTCTTATATTCTGTTTTAAACTTGGCATTGACCGGCACTCCTTTTTTGATCAAGGCCCGCACTGTTTTTAGAGATTTTTCCTCGATCGCCTGTTTCAATTCTGGATCAATTTTGGGCAAGCTGCGGCCTGGTTTTCGGCTGGGATACAGTGTGTCTTCTACCAGTTGTTTTGCAGTCTCTGACTGGGTCCGTTCAAACAGATATTTCGCGACCTGTTTTTTCTTCGCCAGAAATGCTCTTTCGAGTGGCGTCTGATAGACCTCATCCAGTTCGTCCGGGTCGGCTCCCTGTTCAATCAGCAGCTTGACCATCGGCAGACTCCCCTGCTCGGCTGCACGATGCAGGTATTCGTTGTCTTCCAGACGTCCCCAATACGTATTCTGGAATTCCTCGAAGGTCATGCCGTCTTCGAACAGATTCTTCAACGCGCGCGTTTTATTTTTCTCAACCAGTTCAAACACATCGCCCCAGTCGATGGTATCCATCGGTTCGCCCGTAAAAGGATTGATTGCCTGAGGGCGTTTCTTTTTACTGGTTTGTTTTTTTCGTGGCGCCGATTTCTTTTTGGCCATGCTGATCTGTCCCGGTTGTATCTCGAATGCAAGTATGCGCAAAGAACGATTTCATGAGTCGATGGAGACGAAAATACTCTGACGATGAGTTTATTTCAACTTGAGCAACAAGCGGGGATCGTCGGTGTAGATGCGTTCGATGCCCTGATTGAGGAGTTGTTGCATCAACTTTGGATTGTTGACGGTCCAGGCGCCTGGTTCGAGGCCGGCGGCTTTGATTTTTTGAATCTTCTCCGGGGTGATGCCCTGATAGTTCAGGACGAGGGCTTCGAAGCCGCGTTGTTTGGCGATTTTAATGTCGGCGTCGATGTCGGTTTCGGCGCCCCGGTCCCAGAAGACGGGAATCGCGGGGGCCAGTTGTTTTACCTGCGTCATATAAGTCAGGTTGCCGTCATTGAAGCCGACCCAGGGTTCCATTTTGAGCTGTTTCACCAGTGCGACCGCTTCTTTGACGCAGTCGGCTTTGGGCTGGAGAGAGACGCGGGTGCGGTGTTGCCGTTTGACCAGTTTTAAAACGTCTTCCAGAAGCGGCATCTGTTGGGGCGGACATTCCGGTTTTGTTTTCTGGTGCCGTTTGCGGAAGTCGGACGCGACATCGACGGTTTTCAGTTCGGCGTAAGTCGAGTCTGCAATCGTCAAATTTTTGTCGCCGACCCGCTGGGTGGTTTTGTCGTGCGTGACAACGATCTTGCCGTCTTTGGTGAGAAAGATGTCGAGTTCGAGCCAGTCCGCGCCGACTGCGATGCCACTTTCAAAAGCGGGCAACGTGTTCTCGGGATACGCGCTGGAATTGCCGCGATGGGCGGTGACGCCGTTGTTGAGAAATGAAGTCGCTTTCTGGTCTTCAGTGGCAGTGAGTGAGTTGAGTAGCAGACAATAGGCAAGGATCAGAGTGAGCAGTTTCATCTGGGGAGCAATCTCTTGATACAGTGACGCGGGGATGATTTTTCAACGCTCATCATGACACAGAGCGAAACGAAAACCAAGCGGGTCTGACCGGTTCTCGTGAATGCGGGCACAACTTAAAGAGAATTTCATAAACCACGCACAGGAGGTGCCAGTTAGTGTCTCTTAGCTTGCATTAACCTGTTAAAAGTATGTGAACCGGGGCTAACGCCCTGCGGCTAATGAGTCTATTGTGCGGTCAAAGTTCCTGAAAATTGGGGGTGACAGAAAACATCGGCCACTGTTAATTCTTTCCAGCTAAACGTTGAAGGCGTCTGAATCACGATCACGCATAGAACGATACAATAACACTACCTGGTTCAGAATCAGGCGATGATATCGTGCACGACGCGGGTTGGGAACTGATGCGTCAGGCGTTCTCCCAGGCCGTTGCGTTCGTAAACCAGCTTTTCGTGATCCATGCCGAGCAGGTGCAGGATGGTCGCGTGCCAGTCCTGAATGCTGACGCGATTCTCGACCGACGCGTAGCCGACTTCATCGGTGTTGCCGTAGACGAGGCCCCGTTTGACGCCGCCACCAGCCATCCAGGCTGAGAAACCATAGGGGCCATGATCACGTCCCGCGACGTTCATCTTGGCTGCGGAGGTGATCTGTGCGGTCGGCAGCCGACCGAATTCACCGCCCCAGAGGACCAGAGTATTATCCAGTAAACCGCGCTGACGAAGATCTTTCAGCAGACCGGCAATTGGAAGATCGGTCTGCCCGCAGGCGGTGCGAAGTGATTTATTGATATTGGAATGATTGTCCCAGATCTGGCCGCGGGTGTAGAGCTGCACGAAGCGGACGCCGTTTTCAACCAGGCGGCGGGCTAATAGACAACGGCGGCCGAAGCTGTCAGTCTCTTTCTCATCAATGCCGTACATCGCCAGCGTTTCCGGTGTCTCCTGTGAAATATCGAGTGTCTCGGTGGCTTCGAGCTGCATGTTGGCCGCCATCTCGTAGTTTTGGATACGGGCTTCGAGTTCCATCTGGCCGGGGCGCTGTTTCTGATGCAGTCGGTCGAGCTGTTTGAGCAAGTCCTGTTTGGTGCGGGCGACCTGATCGACGCTCGCATAATCGGGGGCCAGATTCAGCAGCGGCGAGCCGGTGGCTTTCATGCGGGTTCCCTGATACAGGGGCGAAAGATAGCCGGACATCCAGTTATCCACGTTGTTCGTCGGCAGGCGGTTACTGGGGTCGGCCAGTACAACATACGCGGGCAGGTTCTGATTTTCATTGCCCAGTCCATAAGTAATCCAGGAGCCGAATACCGGATGGCCGGGGAACGTCTGACCGGACTGCATTTTATAAATGGCGGGCTCGTGATTAGGGTGCACATTATACATCGAACGGACGATGGTCATCTCGTCGACTTCCTGTGCGAGATGCGGCAGTGCGTCAGAAACCCAAGCTCCCGCTTTTCCATGCTGCTTGAATTCAAACGGACTCTGCATCAACTTGCCGGTCCGGTCTTTTTCGAAAACCGCATTGCCCGTCAATTCGCGGGGCGCGGTTTTTCCATGAAACTTTTTCAGAGCCGGCTTGGGATCAAACAGATCGACCTGACTCGGGCCCCCCTGCATACAGAGATGAATCACCGATGTCGCACGCGGCGTGAAATGCGGGCGTTTGGGCGCCAGGTTTTCGGGAATGGGGGCCGGGTGAAACGGTTGCTTTTCGGCGGCTCGTAAAGCTTGCTGGCCAATGAGCGACGTTAACGCCACGCCGTATAGTCCGTCGGTCATGCGGTCGAAAAAACTGCGACGCGAGATTTCAGACATCAGCGAATTGTGTGATGGTAAAACAGGCATGGTTGTTTCAATCGATGTAAAGAAATTCGGCGGAGTTCAATAAAACGTGGCAATATTCGGTGAGGCCGTCGGGGGCGGCTTTGTCTTTCTGCTCCCCCTTCTCAGCAGGCTGCTCCAGCAGTTTGAGCGAGCTTAATGCCAGCTCCGTCTCTCCAGGGGAAGGGCTGCGTTGAAAAGCCAGCTGATAGGCGGTTTCAATCTGTTTTTCCGGATTGTTACCCGCTTGTTCCCGCACCTGTTTGGCAAACAGGTCGGCGAGGTCATGCACGAGTTTGTTATTCACCAGCAATAAAGGCTGTGAGACCACGGTCGAATTTTGACGCACCGTGCAATTCGGGTTCATCTGCGGCAGATCGAAGACTTCCAGGAACGTGGGCATTTCCTTACGACGATGGCGGACATACACACTCCGTCGCCAACCCTGCTCGCTTCGCTTCGATGTGACGAGGCCATCCGGTCGCACTTCCACAGCGGCGGGTGTTCCGAATCGGGTTTCATCGAGCTGACCGGCGGTGAAGATCAACGAATCGCGGAGTTCTTCTGCTTCCAGCCGACGCAGGGGCATTCGAGAGAGAAGCCGGTTTTCGGGGTCGGACTTCTGGTGTTCCGGAGTGATCGCAGACGACTGCCGATAGGCTTGTGACGTCATGATCAGGCGGTGTAGTTTTTTAAAGTGCCAGCCCTGTTTTACAAAATCGACAGACAGCCAGTCGAGCAGTTCCGGATGACTGGGCGGCGTTCCCAACGCACCAAAGTTATCCAGACTTTTGACAATGCCGGTGCCGAAATGTTTTTTCCAGACCCGATTCACGATCACGCGCGAGGTCAGTGGATGATCGGGCTGCGTCAGCCAGCGGGCAAAAGCCAGGCGGCGGCCCGTTTTTTCGGTTGTCTGTTTGATCGGTTCGACATGGTATGGTGAAATGCCGTCGGCAATCGCAGACGGCGGCCCCGGTTCCACGAGTCGCGTCGGCTGGTTTTCATCGCCCCGGCGATAGATGTAGGTCGGTGAAGGACGGCCGCGATCCCATAAGGCGCGGATCATCTCGGGTGTTTTTAACTTGCCTTTTAATGCTTTCAGTTGCTTATCGAGCTTTTTCTTTTCTGTCTTCTCAATTTTTTTGGCTTTGAGTTTGGCTTCAACGTCGGCAATCTCTTTTTCGATCGGCGCGTTAAACTCGTCGATGGCCCGTTGTTCTTCTTCGGGAATGATCGTCAACAAACGACTGCGAGCCCGCTTCCACTGATTGCTGAACGGTTGCGGCGTCATCCAGTCGTATTCATCATAGGCCCCTTTGAAGATGGCCATCACACGGTAATAATCGCGTTGCGGAATCGGATCGTATTTGTGACTGTGGCAACGAGCACAGTTCATGGTTAAGCCGAATACACTGCGGAAGAGGACATCGATTTCGTCTGAGATGACTTCCATCCGATCGGAAACACGGTTCACCGGATTGGCCGAAGTCCCATCCGGGGCCATGCGAAGGAAGCCGGTCGCAACCAGTTTTTCGATCACTTCCGGTGTAGCACTGTTCGGAGCGGCATAGTCAACGAGTTCATCGCCCGCCAGTTGTTCGGTGAGAAACTCATCGTAGGGTTTATCCTCGTCGAACGAGCGGATCACATAATCGCGATAACGGTATGCGTATTTGCGAATCAGATCAGCACTGCGTTTGCCTTCGGAGTCGGCATAGCCGGCCAGATCCAGCCAGAACCGACCCCACTTCTCGGCGTAGCGGGGAGATTCGAGGAGTCGGTCAATCAATGTTTCATAGGCATGGTCACTCTTATCGGCAAGGAACGCGCTGACTTCTTCCGGTGTCGGCGGCAGTCCTGTTAACGCGAACGTGGCGCGGCGGATGAGCGTGCGTTTGTCTGCTTCGGGAGAATACGAGAGGTTCTGTGCTTCCAGTTTTCGGAGCAGAAAGGCATCGATCGGATTTTTGACGAGCTCCGCATGCTGCACCGTGGGGGGCGTCGCCTGTTGCGGCGGTTGGAAAGACCAGAACTGACGGTCTTCTTTGGAAACCAGCGGGTCCTGGGCCAGGTTGATTTCCGCGGATTCGTTGACTTCGTTGAGCCCCTCTGCAATCCAGCTTTTGAGAGTGGTCAGCTCTTCGGCTGTCATCGGTTCAATGCCGGCACGGCTGATTTCCGCTTTGGGAGGACAGGTCTTTTCGACAATGTATTTGATCAGCAGACTTTCGTCCGGTTTACCCTTAATGACGGCTGCCCCGGCTTTGCCTCCCGCCAGCATATTGGCTTTCGATCGAACGTCGAGGCCCCCCTCCTGGTATTCGGGACCGTGACACATGGCACAGCGACGATACAGAATCGGCAGCACATCATGTTGTGAAAGGGCAGCCGTAGTTGTTGATTGTGGTTTCTCTTTGAAGTGTAAACCGGATTGAATCCACTGATGAATGGTTTTCAGTTCCTGTTTTGATAACGGCGGCGAACCTTCGGGAGGCATCGCACCATCGTGCAGGTATTCATACAGCAGACTTTCGTCCGGCTTGCCTGCGACCAGTCCTGCGCCCGACTCGCCCCCTTTCAGGAGACCGGCGGTTGAACTCAAATCGAACTCGGCTTTGCGATTTTTCTCACTATGACATTTCACACAATGTTTTTGAAAAATCGGCTGGACTGCGTCTTCATAAATGATATGTGAAGACGGCGAAGATTTCGCGGGTGCCTCGGCTGAGAATACGATTGACGGTACATTGAGAAAGACCATCAGACAGTTCAGCAGCAAACAAAATAATATACGCCGGGAAACGACCATTGCTGAATGTTTCTCGTCATTTGAGGATGGAACAGGCGGGAATGGTAACCGGTCTGGATTACCAAGGGACTCTTGCTGGTATCGACTCCGAACAGGGGATGGTGTTCCTGTTTTCGGAAGAAAGCTTATTATAACCGAAAACGCATCAGAAAAGTCAAGCGCGTTGGGAGATCTTACCAGAATTGCAGCGTTTTGGTTGTCGCCCCTGTTTTGCCTTGTTTGCACAATATGCAGAATCGGCACAAAGGGATGATAAATTCACAATCTTGTTGACTCTCAAATTTGAGGAAATTAGGATTGAGTTCAGTTGGAGGGGAGCGGATTCCCGCTGTTTCAATTTTCATTTTTCAGGAACCAATTTGATGATCAGATCGCGAATCATGAAAGCAGGCGTCGGTATCGTGGCGCTCTTGCTGTTGCTCACCGGAGGCCCGACGATACAGGCCGGCGTGACCAAAGATGCGGCGAGTAAGTATCTCAAAAATGTACAAAAGGGAAATCCCGGTTTTAAATCGGTAGGCAAGATTACATTTGGACCCGGCGGATTGCTGGTGGTGGCGGACCCTGCGAAAGCGACAATTACAGTCATTGATACTCACGATGTCGGACCCCTGAAGAAGCTGGAAAAAAAGATCCCGAAAATCGATGTCGCGGCAGCAGCCAGTCTGGGCGTCGAACCCGATCAGCTCATGATTGCCGACATGGCCGTCAATTCACAGAGCGGAAACGTGTATCTGTCAGTACGTCGTAAGACGGACGGACAGCCGGCGATTCTGGTGATCGATGCCCAAGGCAAGGTGAAGAACTTCGATCTCAACGAAGTCGATTATATTCAGGTCGCTCTGCCTGGTGGTAAAGATACGAAGATCCGCAACATCACCGGCGTGGCACTGGCCAGCGACCGTCTGCTGGCGGCGGCACAATCGAACGAAGAATTCGCCAACAAAATTTATTCGATTCCATTGCCTTTAACGCACGGCACGTCGGCTGATATCTACAGTGCCGAAACCTACCATGTGGCGCATCGCAAATGGGAAACGAGAGCACCGATTCAATCCTTCGTGCCCTATTCCAACAAAGGCAAGAATTATATTGTCGGTGCATTTTCCTGCACGCCGATTGCCAAGTTCCCGCTGGACGAACTGCAGTCAGGCAGCAAAGTCAAAGGGACGAGCGTCGTCGAACTCGGTTCGGGCAACCGTCCGCTCGATATGCTGACGTACGAAAGTGATGGCAAGGAATGGCTGCTGACCAACACGTTCCGTTTTCACTGGAAAAAGAGCATGTACGGCCCGAGTAAATGGTGGGGCGTGCGTGTGAATATGGACTACCTTGATGCGGAAGACGTCAACGAGGAAGCGGCCCGCCGCAATGTGAAGAAAAATGCAGGACCAGACGGCATTGAAATTGTCGAGCAGCTTTCTGGTGCGGTCCACATCGACAAGTTGCAGAAGAAAGAAATCGTGGTGCTGCGTGATAACGAAGGGCACCTCGATCTGGAAATTGCAGAACTGCCGTAAGTGATTTTTACGCGTAAATGCCAGGCTCTTTTCTGGTCTGTCCAAGGAGTAGGAAAGAGCCTGTTTTCAGGGGAAACTGAGCGGCACGGCGCTAGCCGCCGTTTGTGTGTTGGGACCCTGGTTCAAAAACGGTGGCTAGCGCCATTCCGCTCACAGGTAGTGAAAACTTATGGCAAAACTGCACGCGTTTATTGTGTCGAGATCGCTCTCTTATGCGTTGCTGTTCCTATTGGGAACAGTGATCTTGATTGATCAAACAAGTGCCGCCGGTGCGCAGGATGACAAACTGTTTCAACTTTCGATTGAAGCAAACGAAAACGATCCGCGGCTCTGTCTGTTCGTCGTAACAGCAGTGGATGAACGGCTCTGGACAACGCTCAATAATGCAGACGAGGAACAGTTCCAGCGTGTGCTCTCGTTGAAACGGGAATCACAGACGGACGCAAATCTCCCGGCGATGCTGGGCCGCTATCAAATTAAAGACCGGCGACTGGAATTCAAGCCCGCCTTTCCACTGGTGCGGGGAAGTCGATATCAGGTTGCCTTTAATCCCACTGCCTTAAAACTGACATCGAACAAAGAGGGGCGACGTTTGACGAAAACGGTTGCGATTCCCCTGCCCGATTCCCAGCCGCCGCGTGTGACCGCCGTCTATCCTTCGAGCAAACAACTGCCCGCGAATCATCTGAAGTTTTACATTCAGTTTTCCGAGCCGATGCAGCAGGGGGAGATCTTCGAATACTTTTCGCTGTACAACAAAACGCAAAAAAAACTGGTGCCCCGCCCGTTTCGGCATACGGAGCTCTGGTCTCCCGATGGCAAACAGTTGACGCTCTGGTTTCATCCCGGTCGGCAGAAGGTGGGTGTGAATCTGAATGTGGAGCTAGGAGCGATTCTCAACGAAGGGCAGGAATACGAATTGCGGATCAGCCCGAAATGGGCAGCGTTGTCGGGACATCCGCTGGGGACAGAGGTGAAAAAAACATTCACGGCGGTCGCCATGGATGAACGCCAGCCCGACATCTTTCAATGGAAGTCGATTAAACCCGCACCGGGAACGCGCGAGCCGCTTGTTTATGAACTGAATGAACCGCTGGATTACGCGCTACTCTTGAGCCAGTTGGCCGTAGCTGATTTCAACGGAAAGCCGGTTCCCGGAAAAATCGAACTGGCGGAGAATGAAACCGTCTGGCGATTCATTCCAAATAAGCCGTGGCAGGTGGGCGTTTATCAACTGGTGGTTGGTACGGTGATCGAAGATCTGGCGGGCAACAGCATCGCGCGTCCATTTGCCATTGATCTTTCCAAAAAACAGACGCCATCGAAGTCGGTCGGCGATTCCGTTACAATTCTCATTCCCATTAAATAGTCACTCTCTTTATTGTTAAGGTTCACTGATGCTGCGCTCATTCTTCGGTTTACTCATTCTCTGCTTGTGTTTATCCACGACACATGCCGCCGAAAAGACCAACATCGTCTTCATTCTGTCGGATGACCTTGGCTGGAAAGATCTGGTCTGTTATGGGGGCTCGCTGGCTGAGACGCCACACCTGGATCAGCTGGCTGCGGAAGGGATGAAATTTACGAATGCCTACTCCCCGGCCCCGATCTGCTCGGCTTCGCGAGCTTCGATTTTGACCGGAAAAACTCCCGCGCGATTGCATTTTGAATTTGTGACAAAGCCCGCTGGCGTTGATCCACCGTTCCGCGAATTGCTGCCACCTCCGTACACACAGGACCTCCCGTTGAAAGAGGTCACGCTGGGCGAAATGCTGCAGCAGGCAGACTATGCGACCGGCTTCTTCGGCAAGTGGCATGTCAACGAACATTTTAAACGTTATCTGGGCTGGAGCCCGACGCACGGCCCGAAACAGCAGGGTTTTCAGACGGCCGTCGAAACATTCGGCAGCCATCCCTATGCAAAGAAGTTCGACTGGAAACCAGGTGATTTCAAAACAAATGAATTCCCACCGGACGCGGTGACTGACAATGCCATCTCTTTTCTGAAACAAAAACGCGAGCAACCCTTCTTCCTGTATCTGTCTTACTTTCACGTGCATACGCCCGTTCGTTCGCCCACGGACTGGCTGATAGAGAAATACAAAGACAAAGCGGCCGCCGGTCCGGGCGAAGCAAAACGCCGCGCCCATTACGGTGCGTTCATTGAAACGCTGGATCATTACGTGGGTCAGGTTATGATGGCGCTGGATGAACAGGGACTCCGCGATTCGACATTGATTGTTTTCACATCCGATAACGGCGGCCATCCCGAGTATGCGGAGAACGGCCCATTGCGCGGGAGCAAATGGAACTTGTATGAAGCGGGTATTCGCGTGCCATTCCTGGTGCGTTGGCCGAAGCACGTTCAGGCTGGAAGTGTCTGTACGAAACCGGTGAGTGGCATCGATCTGTTTCCCACATTTTGTGAAGTCGCCGGCGGGAATTGTTCAAAGCTAACACTGGACGGCAAAAGTCTGGTCCCTTTGTTCGAAGGGAAATCAGCAGACTGGCCGACGCGTGCCCTGACGTGGCATTTTCCCTATTACCATCCGGAGAAAGGTTACAAGAAAGCGAAAGAGAGCATCGGCGTGAATGACTTCGCGGTCAGCAAGACACGACCGGTGTCGGCGATTCGTGTGGGAGACTCGAAGCTGCTGCAGTTTTACGAATCGGGAAAACGGGAGCTCTACGATTTGCGCAGTGATCCGGGTGAACAGCACGACTTGAGCAACAGCCAACCTGAGCGCACGGCGCAGCTGGGCGCGCAACTGAAACAGATGCTGCAGGATATGGACGCGCGGTATCCAACGGATCCATTTACGAATCAGCCCAAAACGGATTAACCGAGTTCCGCAATCGGACCGGCGGGGCCTTCGACCAGCGGTGTGGGACGCCCGCCCGGTTTGATCCAGTGGCCGTAGGGATCGATGCCCAGTTTCTTGAACACGGTCGCACCGAGGTCTCCGGGGCCGAGGCGACGTTCGGCGATTTCACCGCCGCGCCGATCGGTGGCGCCGATCACCTGCCCGCCGGGTACACCGGCTCCTGCAGCAAGCATCGACATGACCGGGGTCCAGTGACCACGGCCGTTGGTTTTGGTAATCACGGGGCCACGACCGAATTCGCCGAGGACCAGGACCAGGGTCGAATCGAGCAGACCCCGTTCTTCCAGATCGCTGACGAGCGTGGTGATGCCGTGATCAAGTACCGGGAGCATCGGTTTGAGACCTTTGACAATGCCGCCCCATTTCACTTCGTCGCCGTGGTGATCCCAATGGCCCCAGGCATCGCTCATCGTAATGAAGGTCACGCCGGCTTCGACAAGGCGGCGGGCCAGCAATGATTTTTGGCCAAACGAATGACTGCCATATTTCTGGCGGACCTTTTCTGGTTCCAGATTCACGTCAAAGGCTTTGGCGACATTGCCGGAAAGGACCATGTCGTAGGCTTCCTGCACATAACGATCCTGCAGGGAGAGTTCGGGCGAGAGCTCGGTATGTTGTCGTAGTTGATCGAACTGGCGGCGTAAGGCGTCGCGGTCTGTCAGACGGGATGAAGTCACACCAGCGGGCATGCCAAACTTGCCTGCGGCTTTCACGCCGTCGAGTGGTTCGTAGCGGTGACCCAGATGACCGGCACCGTAAATGTCTGAAACCATGCTGTCGGCCAATGCGACAAAGCCGGGCATGCCGGGAACATTCGGTCCGCGAAATTTCGCAGCGACCGAACCCATTGAGGGATAACCGCCGCCGTCTCGGTTGTCGTTGGTACGGCGTGATTTGGGATTGGCGGCCTGGAAGGTAGTCGGCGTATGATTGCTGGCGGTCGCATCCATCGAACGAATGATGGCGAACTTGTCCATCATCGCGGCCTGCTTCGGCATATGCTCGCAGATTTCGATGCCGTTTACTGAGGTCGAAATCGGATTAAAGGGCCCGCGAATTTCTTTGGGCGCCTGTGGTTTCAAATCCCACATATCCAATTGGCTCGGTCCGCCTGAGAGCCAGATCATGATCACGGACTTGGCTTGAATTTTCTGATTGGTCTGTGCCTGCGGTGCCGCGGTTGCCTGTTGCTTGAGTAATTCTGGCAATGTCAATCCTGCCAGGCCAGCCATGCCCGTCTGCAGAAACCAGCGACGGCTGCCGCTACGGATCAGATCGGAACCGGGGGCAAATGCTGAGAAGGAGCTTCCACTCTGGTGATGTCTTCCATGTGGATTATTGGGAAACGTACTTGGTTGGGACATCCGAATTCTCCCATACTCAAATCGAGGAATCGATTATTAATTAGGATTAGATAGAAAGCGGTGATTAAAATAAAAAAATCACGTCTCTCTCATTCCTGTGTGGTGAGCAGCTCAGGCAGGAACCTTCATATGCATCAGCATACACAAATATAATCGGATAGAACAACGTGAACCTGCCCTTAATTATTAAGAAAATTCACAAATCTGATCAAAGGGTCACGTGCTGGGCCGGTTATTACGTCAGTTTGAGGAGTTTAATCACGTTTTCACGGTAAATCTTTGAGAGAACCGCATCCGGAAGTTCGATCTTTTCGAAGAGTTCAAACTGGGGAACCTGCTGTCCCGGCGCGAGATAATCGGTGCCGAACAGAATGCGATCCTGACGGCGAATCAGAAATTCGGTTCCAAACTCCAGATCGCGGGAGATCGAATTCGCGCCGGAACCAGCGGAGAGATCGCCGTAGATATTGGGGTAACGACTCATCAGATCGTCAATCGCGCCGCCCGGTTTGACTTTGGATTTGGGATACCCGCCCAGTTCTTTCGGCGTGAGTCCACCGGAGATCGAAGCCCACCAACCGGGGCCGTGGCCGATGAAATTGAGTTCGGGGAATGTCTTGAGGGCGTTCTCCAGCCGCTTAAGGCCGGGCACATCTTTGCCTCGAATGTTATCAATATGAAACAGCAGCGGGATGCCGACTTCCTGACAGGCTTCGTAAACGCGCATCATTAGTGGGTCGTCAAAGTTGAGGCCCACCTTGTGTTCACCAAAACCTTTCGCCCCCTGATCGACCCAGGCTTGAATCATACCAACGAGTGACTTGACGCTGCCGGCGTGCGTGGTGCGTGGATCGACGGAGCAGAATGGAATCAATCGATCAGGATGCTGCTTCGCAGCTTCCAATACAGATTCGGTTGTCTGCAGATATTTGGTCGACTCAGGTGATGTCAGAGGCAGGACAACCGATTTCTCGATTTGATGCTCGTCCATCCAAGTGATCAATGCTTCGGGGGACAGATTCTTTTTCGGGTCGGTATACGTGCCGATGTGTGTGTGGACATCGATGATCCCGGTGCCCGCTTTGATATTTGGTTTAGCGGCGTTGAGGCTACGGGCAGACCATTGACCGGCGGCACAACCAAAGCCGGCGAGGAGCATTGATTTCGAAAATTCGCGTCGGGATAAATTCATGATGCATTCCTGTGGGTGGGAAGTTTGAAGGAAGGTCCACTTCTGGCGCACCTTCCATTCAAAACAACTGCTTCAGGAATTACAAGGCCGGTTTCCGATTTAACGGGGAACGCGGCGGCGGTTTTCGAATTTGACCTGTTTGACCCCTTTGGGTTTCTGGTTGGCCTGTTCAATGCGTTTGTGCAGATGATTGGCTAACCGTTTGCGAAGCTGTGCGGTCGCCGGATCATTGCCCAGATTTTTCATTTCCACCGTGTCGGTTTCGTGATCGTAGAGTTCGACGCCCTGCGCTCCTTTGTCGCCCCACTCTGTGTAACGGTAGCGTGGCGTGCGAATGCTGTAGCCGTTCGCGTACTGTGTTAACGCGGATTCGCGGGACGCGGTGGCAACGTCTTTCAGCGTGGGAACCTGACTGACGCCGGAAGTCGAAGCGGGCGTTTTCAACTCACAGAGCTCTGCCAATGTAGGATAAAAGTCAACCATTTCCGCTGGGGAAAGCGCCGTCTGCCCTTTGGCGGTGATTCCCGGACCGGCGATGATCATCGGCACGCGGGCCGCGTTTTCAAAGAGCGTTGTCTTCTGCCAGTGACCATGCTCGCCCATGTGATAGCCGTGATCAGAGGTGAAAACGATGATCGTATTGTCGTCGAGCCCGGTCTGTTTGAGCGTTTCCAGAATCTTTCCCAGTTGGGCATCGGCGAAGGTGATCGAAGCGTAATACGCCTGAATGGCCTGGCGAGACAGATTATCGGGAAGATTGATCTGATTCTTTTTGCGGGTGACTGATTTTTGGGCCGGCTTGGGAATCGTCTCTAGATAACCGTCTGGAATCTGGGGCACCTTGATCTTTTCAGTAGGATACATCTCGAAATAATTTTTGGGCGCCACATAAGGCGTGTGAGGTCGATAGAGGCCGACGGCGAGGAAGAACGGTTGTTTCTTCTTCGCGAATTGTTTGAGTTGGTCAACAGCGATATCAGCGGCGATGCCGTCGGTCTGTTCTTCATCGGTCCCGTCCGCGGCTAGCCAGCTGAGTGTGCCGCCAAAGCTGCCGGGAGTGAGGCTGAAAATCAGATCTTCATCATCGACATCGCGTCCGCGGGGATTAAAGGTCTGGTTCCAGGAATAGGGATCGTCGTGTCCACCGGTGCCGATGTGTTTGGGAACGTTGTAGTGATAAATTTTCCCGACACGGGTTGCGAAGTAGCCGTTGTTACGAAACATCTGCGACATCGTCTGCACGTTGGGCACATGCTCGCGAATATAAATGGCGTTGCGATGCACGAGCGTCTGATCGGGGTACATGCCGGTCATGAAGGAAGCCCGACTCGGTCCACAGAGCGGAAACTGACAGTAGGCATGTTCAAAGCGAACCCCCTGCTTCGCCAGCTGATCAATATTCGGTGATTTCACCTGCGGGTGCCCATAACAGCCGAGATCGCAGTTCAAGTCATCGCAGATCAGAAACAACACGTTGGTTTTGGGCTCGGCGGCTGAAGCCAGAGGCGTCACGCATAAAACGAGCAGTAATAGACAGAACACACGTGTGATAGATCGACCGAGGCTGTGGATCATGAATTCGCTCCGCTAGTGAGTTGTGGTTTTCTGATAAAGGCAGAATCAATCCTAGCAGAGCCTCCAGCTGATTTCAGCAAAGAATCTGGTAACTTTTCCAGGGTTTTCTGCGATGAATCAAGAATCGGATCACACAGACCTTTCCGCAGAACGTAGGAAAGCTTAGTGGAAATTGTTTTCTTTGCTTACAAACACCATTGATCGTGCGTACCCTACAAATTACTCTTGTTAAATAACTATTTTTTCTAACTGCAACAGGCTGATTTCATGACCGAGACGACCGCGATTCAATGCCCGCACTGCGGGGCTTCGTTTAAAGCAAAATCGAAAGCTGCTTTTGGCAAAAAGGTGGCTTGCCCGAAATGTCAGACTCCGTTTGTTGTTCCTGGCCCCAAAGCCGCACCCAAAAAAGTGAAAAAAAAGCAGAAGTCTGCGTCTTTGATGGATGCCTGGGGTGACGACGATTTGAACGAAGAGGCCCCTGTTCGCAAAGGGCCTTCGACGCGTAAACCTCAGCGATCTGGCAAGAGATCAAACAAGCAGCAGTCAGCAGGTAAGTCGACAATGGTGGTTGGTCTGCTGGTGATCGCGGTGATTGTTGGCGGGGGGGTGATGTTTATCGCTTCCCGCTCAACGTCATCTGATCAGAAAACGGAAAATCCGGCTCTGGCAGAGAGTGAGTCAGTAGAAACAGAGCCTGTTGCGAATGAGCCTGGTGAGACACCGGTTATGAAAACTCAGTCCAGCGAGACCGCTCCCGCTTCGAATCCAACAACGAAGCTGGTTTTTAAAATCGTCGCGATTCATGAAAATCTGGGAAAGATCATTCGCTACAGGAATAACCCGAACACGAACGAAGAGAAACAAATTAAACAGGCAGAAGGTGTAGCAGAAAGGTCATTGGCCTCAACACTCGGCGATAAGTTTCTCAATCAGATTAGTTTTCTGGACGTTGACTTAAAGAAGAAGGAACTTTCCTTTTCCATGCGGGAGCCGATTCCTGACAATCTGGTTCAAGACATCAACAGCGTTTCGTTTCAGATGGTTTCTGTCGCGCCCCTGAAGCAGTCGTTGCATGAAGAGCTCATTGAGAAACACGGTGCAGATAAGTTGATCGTCCATGAACTTGAGTTTCATCTGAGCAACATCATTCCTGAGTATAAAAAACAGCTCAATGAAAACTATGAACAAGGTTCAAAGGCATTGTATCAGGCGTTGAACGAGCAGTTTGAGCAGTCGGTACCTGAATATATCCCCAATTCACTGAAACTGGATCTGGAATACAAAAAATTAACATTCCAGGTGATCCAGCCTCCAGCATCCAATCTGGGAGTCCAGATCAATCAGTTATCAATGATTCCTGTGACGATTAGTGCGACGCCGTATCGTGATAGAGAAGTTCGCACGGAAGAACAGAAAAAGATCACCCAGGCCACTTATCAAATTGTCCTCAATGACTTCCATGAAAGAGCACTCGCTAATCAAAATTCCTACAATTTCTGGAGAAATTCTATAAACTATGAGTTGGAGGAAAATCTGGAAAGGCACGTTTCAGGTTATATCCTGGACACTCTCGATTTAGACCTGGGAAAAGGGACTGCCACATTTCAATTGGACCATCCTCCAGGGGAACTGTTCAGCGTTGAGTTTAACGGACTGATAGGGAATCAAGTGAAATTAGTTTACGAACCACTTTCGCTTGGTCCGCCAGAGCCCCCTTTTCAAACACCTGGCAGGCCGATGAAACAGGTCGTACTAAAAATTACTAACGCTGACGAGTACATCAGGGATCGATTGACAAATGAAATTAAACCGTTGACCCAAAATGATCTGCTTAACATTCATCGGGAAATAAACCGTCTGTTTCTATCTGACATTTCCTATTACATAGACGAATCAATTAGAATCGATTTTCAAAATATGCTACTGGGATTCCAAATTGATCGTGTGCCCCCCGGTGATTTTCTCAAGCAGATTCATTCCATTGGGTTTTTAAAACTTGAAGTGGATGACAAGATCGTTTCAATCGAAGACGTGGACTATGACCCAGAAGTATCCGAAAAAACGATGATATTCAGTTTCGTCAATAATGGCCAACGTCTGGCACAATTTGATGAAATCAATCAACAGAGATCAGCAGAAAATAACCTGCATGGTTTATCGAATTATATCTCCCGTTCTCTCCAAATGGATTTTCAGCAGGGAACATTCAAGATTCGACTACGAGCAGGGAGAAACGAAGCCGCTGAAATTCAAGCTGTTACGAACGGTTTAAATGCAATAAAGATCAGTTGTACTCATTTGAATACAATTCCTCCCAAGCCGGGAGGTCCTACTGGGAAGTCAATACCGGGAATGGTTTCAAATTCGAATCAACCTACCCCGATCGCCTCAGATCAGAATTTGAAAGTCACGATTCAATTTGGTCTATATAGCGGTCGAGGAAAAATGGCAAAGAGTGCACGAGATGTTTTGGATGGGTTTTCCTGGGTTGATCTGAAGTCGCTTAAAGTGGATGCAGCAAACAAAGAAATTTCGTTTAATACAACAGGGCCCATGAACGAGGCTGCCCTCGATCGTTTGCTCAAGCGACAAAAGTTTTATCAGTGCATCATCAAGAAGGAACCATTGCCTGAGGAAGCGGCGAAGGAATAACGGCAGTCGCTTAGCGGTGGGCTTTGGAAATGAAGGTTTCCATGACGGTCAGTGTTTCGGGGCTGACGTGATGTTCGATGCCTTCAGTATCGGTGGCTGCCGTTTCCTCACTGACGCCCAGCGCCACCAGAAAGCTGAAGACAATTTCATGGCGGTGCCGCGAATGCTTCGCCAGCCTGGCCCCTTTACTGGTTAATTCAACGGGGCTGTACGGTTCGGTCGTGGCATAGCCGTCACGTTGCAGACGGGCGACCGTGCGATTGACGGTAACATGACTGACGGCGAAATACTCCGACAGATCTTTGACCCGGCAGACGCCCTGCTCTTCGATGATTTCGGCGATGGCTTCAACATAGTCTTCCGCAATTTCCGTCGCATGGTCCACACGCGTGCGTTCATGCTGATTTTTCGGTTTCTTTTTTTTTGCCATCCTGTTAGCGCCTTCAGTCTCGATAAGTATTCGCGGGCTAATATCTTACCGAGATTTCAGACGATTTGACAGCCAAGAAAGAATGAAAATTCGGTGCAGTCGAATTCATGTAATCGACCAGGTGAGCGGAATGGCGCTAGCCACCGTTTTTGAACCAGGTATCCTAACTTAAAAACGGCGGCTAGCGCCGTTCCGCTCATAGTAGGTAGCAAACAATGTCATTTCAGTATAAACAAAAACCTCGGATACTCTTATCGGTTAAGAGTACCCGAGGTTCAATTGAAACACGCTTACGCTGACTTCAGTAAGCTGTCGTTTTTTTCAGAATGAATCGTGCCTTCTGTTAGTGTCAGGGTTCGTTTGGCGCATTCGGCCGCGGATAAATCGTGGGTGACCATCACGATCGTACGGCCTTCTGCGTTGAATTGCGCCAGAAATTCCATGACCTGATCTTTGGTCGCCGGGTCGAGATTCCCCGTAGGTTCATCGGCCAGAATTATCGACGGATCGTTGGCCAGCATGCGTGCCAGTGCCACGCGCTGTTGCTGACCCACGCTCAATTCGGCCGGCTTATGTTGCAGGCGATCCTGTAGACCCACTTTGTGAAGCAGTTCTTCCGCCCTTTGCTGCTGATACGTCTGATCTTTTTTAGCCAGCAGCATCGGGACCTGCACATTTTCCATCGCCGACAGATAGGGAATCAGGTTGAATGTCTGAAACACAAACCCGATTTTATTCTGTCGCAATGCGGCCCGTTTCTCGATCGGCAAATCGTAAACTGATTCTCCATCGAGCAGAATGCGCCCTTCCGAGGGAGCCGCCATGGCACCCAGAATGGAGAGCAGCGTTGTTTTTCCACTACCGCTGGGGCCGATGATGGCGACATAATCACCACTCGGAATTTCCAGGTTCGTGGAATTCAAAGCGACGACTTCGTCCTGCTTTTTGCGATAAATTTTTCGTACGGATTCTAACTGTAACATCGAATCAGACCTCCTTAAAGCAAATACAGGGATCGAGCTTCGC
The DNA here is from genome assembly GCF_007744675.1 of Gimesia alba. NCBI lineage: Bacteria > Pseudomonadati > Planctomycetota > Planctomycetia > Planctomycetales > Planctomycetaceae > Gimesia > Gimesia alba. The sequence continues at coordinate 6,957,027 of NZ_CP036269.1, read as the reverse complement.
CGCCTGACGTGCCGGAAAATAACTGGCAAGCAGTGTGACCAGGACCGCAGTCCCTGCCGCCACCAGAGCCAGGCTGGGAATGGGCAGGACCGAAACATCGGCAAACGCAGGACCGAGGAACACGGCGAGCAGACTTCCCACGATATAACCCGTCAACCCACCTGCCAGCCCGAGCAAGACGGCTTTCGCCAGGAATAGACGTGTGACGAAACGGGGTGTCGCGCCCAGCGCCATCAACGTGCCGATCTCCCGGCGACGCTCGATCACATTCGCAAAGCTGGCGCTGGCCATGCTTGCTCCGCCGACGGCGATCAGAATCGCCAGGAACAGATACGACAAGTTGGTCATCATGCGATTGATCGAAACCTGTGTCTCGACCACATTCGCGATGGTGACAACCTTCGTGCCTGGCAGCAGTGATTGCAGGTCGCCCACCAAGCCGTTGGCGACGTCTTCACAGCAGCCCATGACTTCGATAATGTTGACAACCTGCCCTGATTTCGAGAGCCGTTGCACTGCGTGCAGATGCGCAAACACGCGGCTGTCATCCACAGTGCCCGTAGAAGGCAACACGGTCAGCACACTGAATTGGTCCCCCAGCAATTCCAGCGAGTCGCCGGCTTTGAGGTTATGAGAGTCAGCGAAGTCGGAACCGAGAATGACTTCGGACTGATTCAAATGCTGCAGAGCCCGCCGTTCGGCCAGGGCTTCGGGTGCGTCCTGATTTTCGTCAGCGACATTGATCTTGGCTTTGCAGCCTTCGTGCTTTTTGAAGAGCAGGCCGCCCCCCGACCAGGCATTCATCTTCTGAATTTCTGATTGAGGTAGAATGCCCGTCAGAATGACATTCTGGCCATTCAGTTCCGTTGGAACACAAAGCTTGGGCGTAATGGCTTCGACGCCGGTTAATCCCGCGAGTGCAAGTTCGGCGACATGTTCTTCCGGAATCGTTTCTTTATGCATGTCTGCGGCATAGTAGTCTTGCAGCGTGACTCCCTGGGGCAGAATGAGCACGTTCGCGCCGAGCTTATCCAGCTTGCCGGCGACTTCTTTTTCCGAAAAAATAGTGACGTTGCGGATGGCCACCAGAGCGGTCACACTCAACACAATCGCCAGCAGGCTGGCAATCATCGCGGTCGGACGCTCGCGCAGTTCCTTCCATATGATTGATCTCATGGTCATGAGAAATCCCCCTTGTCTGATGTGAAATGCGATTGATGGCGGGTTATTCCTTACAGTGTTTGCAGCCTTCAACGCCACAACCTTTGCCGGCCTTCTGCAATTCGGCAATCAACTGCTTGTGTGTCACATTGCCATTAAACATGCCGACCATCACTCCGGGAGGTGCCATGAAAACGACGGTCGCATTTTTATTATTCGCAGGCACTTCGAGTTCCTTCAGGAACGCCGATTCAGCAGGTTCGGTCGCCGAGACAGAAACAACTTCGACGACATCCTTGTAACAGGGAATTTCTTTGAAGTTCTGTACGCCCTGGAGAGACGCCGGTTTGCCGTCGGGGCTCACACACAGCAGAACCATCTTGCGGCTCTGTAAGGTCAGCATGCAACGTGCTTTGGCGGGTGAGACGAACGACTGCTGAATGTAGTCGGCGTTGATTTTTTTCACGAACGATCCGGTGACGGCGCCGTTCGGTGCAATCGCCAGCGTCAAAGGCATCGGAGCGCGGGAAACGCCGTACTCTTCGACAAGCTTTGCTTCAGCAGGATCATTGGTGTTGACGGCTGCGAATGTGGTCGTCTCTTTTTTATTTGCCAGGTTTTGCTGCAAACCGCTCCACATCGCTTTGGTAGCCTCATCCTGATTTTTCCAGAACATGATGAACGTGTATTTGTTCTGCTTTGACGCAGCGGCTCGAGAGGATTGAACTTTGCTCAGCGAGGCAACGCGCTGGACTTCCTGTGCTGATCCGACTGTGGTACTTGTAACAACAATGGCACAGACGATTAAAAATGCGATCACATTTCGCTGTGATGAACTGGATTTTAAGAACAGTAACATGAAACAAGACTCCTGAATTTTGTATGACTGATTTGTATTTATTTCAATTCGAGGTTCTGAGAACGGATCATTTCACATCTGATTGCCTTCGCCCCTCTTCTTTGAACTCATGCAGTAAAACGCACTGTTTACCTGAGCCGCAACAACGTTAAAGTCAGACTATTTTTCCCATCGTTCGTGTTCGCAAGCAGCGAATTCGTGGGACCTGTCTCTTAATGCAATCTGCATACCAACAAAGAAAACAGAAGTGAAAAGGCATTCTGACATGAGCCGGTCAGACAACGGGCAAGCGCGCCCTGCAAGAAATATCTAAATGCGCAACGGTACCATAATGGGCAGGCGGGAAGACTTCACATCACTGTTTTGAGAGGCGGCGGTGAATGTTGAAAGACAGCAGGGATCAACGACGACGCTCAAAGGGACCGTGACGCCACGCAGGTGAACGGCTGGCGTTGTCTGGGCAAACACGATCTCGGAAAGATGACAGAAACAGGGGCAATCATGATGTTCGTCATGACTTTGTGTCAGATCATTTTCGCAAGCCGGCCGTGAATGAGTACAGTGCGCGCAACAGGCAGGTGCGGAGACCGTCGCTTCCGATTCACCGTGTGCAGCATGCTCCCTGTCGGCGAATCCATGACCCCAGCAGACGGGGCACGGTTGCAGCAACAGGGCGATCAATAACAGGCGAATCAGCTTCATCTGAATCTCAAACTCAATTCGTGACGACGTGTGCTTTCGTTTTTTTTCCGTGAATCCTTCACCGGAAACTGTGATCAAAGTGACCACAAAACGAATCGGAGTGTATTTGCTTTTTATCGTCCCGCTGACTTCAACACCTTTACAGCAACTTGCTGTTTGAAGGGGGCAATTCCCCTTCGTACTGAAACAAATCGTTTGGATTTTGACCGACTCGCAACCGGCTAAGGCGCCCAGATTACCCAAGCTCAAAGCCAGGGGAGGCCATAAAGAAATCGTGGTCTCATTTCCGTCGGAGACAGCCATTCATGGGGGAAACGGTAAGCGTTCTGCTTAGGGAGATTGCTGAATCTGTTTCAGCAGCGAGGGAATGGGTACCTGATCGATGGCACTGGGGGCCCGCAGTCCTTTGCGTCCGTAGACGAAAATCACTAAACGGCCCTTACAGATGCCTCGATTTTCCCATGCACTGTTGAGTCGGCGTGCTTCTTCCGCATTGCTGCAGCAGAATGCATAAACAGCGCAGAAGCTGTCGAGGTCACCCAGGACGAATGGATTCATATAGATTCGCATGAGAGTCGCGTCGACAAATTTTAGTTCTGGAACATCAGTTAATCCAAGCTGGATCAAAATTTTCGCAGGCAATATTTCCTTAGGCATGGGCATCGGGAAGCCGTTGTCATACCGCATGAGGTACCAGCCGTCAGGAATTCGTTCCTCGGGCAGCGTGATGATGGCTGACTCGGCTGCGTATTTTCGGATTCGCGCCAGTTCCGAAGGACTCGGTTTGAACACCGGCTTCTGATGGGGAAGGATTTCCGGTATGTCGATTTTTGTGTGGGCTTTCTGTTTGGTTTCCGTTGCCCAGATTGCGTTTGCCGTCAGACCTGCCCCCAGTGCGACTGCCAGACTACTGACCGCCAGGAGCGGCAGCCAGACGAGTCGTGGTAGTACGAGCCGTATTTTGATAACTCGTCGCAGCAACAGGAGACTGAAGAGGAATCCCATGCCGGCTGTCATCACAAGTTGCGAGGGCAGGCCTTTCGAGGGCACTGGTGGTTTGAAGGCAGACGGCACCTCGACTCTGACACGCGTACCGTCCTGCGTGTAACGATAAACAACTGGCTCACTCTGTACCGGTCGCTCGGGTAAAATCACTGACTGCAGCATGGCCAATGACAAAAATGCGACAACCCATGACAAAAGACCGCCAATCAAGATGACGTGATAGCGCCGTGCGACCGGCTTGATGTCGACACTGTCCTCGCTGGAGACTGCGTTGCTGAATATAACATCACCCTTGTTCTGTTTTTGCCAGCGTTCAATCAGTTCCCAGACAGCAAGACCGGAGCACGCGACAAACCAGGACCAGAACAAAACCGTTCCGATTGAGAAACTGAAGAGTTCTTCGCGCGGCACACTCGACAGCCAGCTTACGGCAATGACGATGAAACAAGAGGCCCCGACCAGAATCTCCCATAAGGCCCACTGAGGTCGCTGTTCGGTCAACTGATCCGCGGCAGTTAGCGGTTGGTTGCGCAGCGTCCAGATGCGCCAGGCAAGCCGCACCGCAAGCGTCAGAAACAATGTGGCCATCAATCCAAATGCCACAACAAAACCGGGTCTTGCTGTGAATTTCGCGGGATCCTTTAAAGCCACAAGGCCGAACGTAATACCGACATAAGTCAACACAAACAGTCGCTGTTTCCAGTTGGCTGGAGGAATCGTCCAGGTCCAGCGTCGGAAGGGATACATTGGATGAGCGGCGTAATCGCGTCCGAAAGCCTGCGCTCGAAAGAGTTCACGGATCCAGGCCGGCGGTCGCATTAACAGGGCGATCCCGATAACCACAAACAATAGCAGAACCCAGCCTTTCAGAAACAGAAACAACCATACGTTACCGGCAATCGCCCCGAGCGTGACAGCAAATGGGAGCAGTCCTCCCGGCGTGGATTTGGCAACAGTCACGCCCACCCCGCCAATTCCGATCTTCGCCAACGATGCGGTGAGTGAATTCGACGCGGCCTGTGCAGAACTTTCTCCGAAGAACGACGTCACAGCCGCGATGGTTGTCATCACACCAAAGCTCCGGAGTCGGTTACGAACCTGTTCTATACCGCGTTGCAGCCGACGCGACATTGTCGCCTGAGTCACCCCAGTTGCTCTGCCACCTGTTGCTGTGTCTTGCCTTGCAGATAGTGCAGGACAATGGGCAATCGCAGGTCATCGGCTAACCCATTCAGGGCCCGGTCTATGAGTGGCTGAATTTCGCTCCACTCGGACGATTCCGTCATAACGATCGAAGAATTTGCTGCGACTTGTTCCCGGTGTGTTCTCCGCTTGCGCGACCGAACAATGTTTAACGATCGACTTGTCGCCGATGCGTGCAGCCATCCGGCAATGTTCTCTCGCACCATGTACGCTTTGCGGGTGAGTTCCAGAAAACACTCCTGACACAGATCTTCCGCCGTGTGCTTGTCGCCCGTCACGCGCAGACCGATACGGTAGACCATTCCCGCATACCGGTCTATCAGTTCCCGGAATGCGGCTGGATCGCCGTCTTGACAGTATCGATGAAGCAAAATTTCGTCTGTAGTCATTTCGTGTTTCCTCGGGTAGTGCGTCTGTATTTAACCTCTCTTAATAGATGACACCACCGACTACGAAAATATGCGGTAAGACTGTTACAATGACAGAAAAAGAGACGTATTGCCACCTAAATGCCCCGAAGAGCGGCACTCCCAAAATGCACAGAATGACGGTACAATGTGTTGAACAGGGAGTCATTTTTCTGTTCCTACCAGAGCGAGCTGTTTTTATTTCGTCTGACAGCAATGCGAGTGCCTGTTTAACACTTCGCAATCACAGAAAGGTTTTCTGGATGACAAATACGCTGGAGCTGGAATTTGAATCTGCGTATTCCCTCAGGCAGGAAGCCGAGGGGCTTTCCGAGCCGTCGGGGTTGGCGCTGGCGCCCGATGGTCGCCTCTGGACGGTTTGCGATGAGAGCCGCAAACTCTTTTGCATCGACAGACGGGGGCAGGTTGTATCGACACTGGACATCGACAATGCAGGACTGGAAGGTATCACCTTCGATGCGGAAGGACGCGTCTGGGTGGTCGATGAAGATGCTACCCGGATCATTATTTATGATCCGCAGACCGGAGAGGAAATTGCCGCCCGTAAACTGAAAAAACTGGTAGGATATTGCGCCGTCGCCGCCGATTTTAAAGGGCACAAAAACAAAGGCCTCGAGGGAATGACCTTTGACCCGCTACGCTCTGAAATATTGCTATTGAAGCAGGCGAGTCCGGGTTTACTGATTGCAATCACATCCCAGATGGACCGGATCACCGCCATTGATCGCCTGGACGAACAAAGTGGATTTACCGCCGACAACGTGAAATCAAAAAAGCTCCATTTTTCAGGCATGTGCTATGATGCGGCCCGCGATCTGTTCTGGATCGTGAGCGACAAAGCAGAGTGCATTTTCACCTTTGATCGCCGCCGCGGCACGGTGATTCAGAGCCTCGCATTGAAGAATACACAGACGGGCGACGCCATTCATGATGCGGAAGGAATCGCTGTCGACGTGGAGGCGCAACGGCTCTTTGTGGTCAGCGATACCAAGGCCGAACTGTATGTGTTTCGAATTGCAGAACAGTGATTCGGGAACGCACTCTCACAGATGTTTTTCTACAAACGCCCAGGCGGCCGCGTCGTTGAATTCGTGTCCCCCTTCGAAGACAACGTGCTCGAAGCGATTGTTGAGATTGAGTTTTTCATAAAACTTGGCAGCACGGGGCGCCAGTTGTTTGCCGGTTTCCCGGTGCGAAGCGTTATCACGTGAGCCGGCCTGAATCTGATGCGCCCGCGGGCAGATCAAGGCGACGAGGTCAGCGTCGTTGAACAGTGTGATCCGATCTTGAAATCGGAAGTCGCTGGGGACGGAGAGTTCGTCTTTCGCGTAGCGGCCTTCCTGCACGCCAAAATAACAACTGGAAACAGAAACTTTGATCCGAGGATCGACGGCGGGTGTGACCTGCGCGTAGTATCCGCCGTAAGAGAGACCCACCATCCCGATCCGGCTGGCATCAACGTCGGGGCGTTTGATCAGTTCATCGATGGCATACGTAATCTTGGCGATTTCGACGGCTGTGATGCTGGTGCCGATGAGTCGCATTCGGTCGTCAATCTGCCGGCGGATATCTTTCGGAAATTCATCGGCCCGAAACAGATGCTGCGGTGCATAAACCAGAAAGCCTCGTTTCACCGCGCCGCGGACCATGTCGTGATAGTTGGCCCCGCCGTTGAACAAGGCGACTTCCGGCGAACCGCCGCCCCCATGCATGGAAATGATCAACGGCGTTTTGCCTTTGGCCGATTTGGGCACGATGAAAATTCCTTCGGAATGCACGCCGGGTAGAATCGGGAACATCGCCCGGTAATACACGCCGATTGAGTCTTCACCTATCTTTGTGTAAGTTGCCGGTTTGTCCGGTCGCTTTCCAGGCGGCGGATAGCCGATGCTTGCACAGAACGCGGCTCGCAAAGGCTCTGCCGATTTCGCGAAGGCTGCGGGGGAAGAGTAATCGGGTTGAAACAACTTCTGAAACCGGCTGCGATCGGCGGCCATCAGTTTGATGTATTCATCCAGTTCCCGCGCCTGTTCATTGCGCAGCGGATTCGAATCGGCCACCTTCTGATTGAAGTACTCCGGTTGTTTAGAATCCGATTGTGCCTCTGCGAATGTGGGAATCACGATCCAGATTAACGCTAAAACCTGAGCCACCTTCATGTTTCTCTCCTTTTGATGTCGTTCAAAGATTGAAAATCAAACTTCGATTCTAACTGGGAGAATCAGTTGCGTCTATTGGGGGGAGGAATTATGAGTTATTGGGGTTAGAGAAAATACTTTGTTTCAAGGTGTATTCGGCACTGTCTGACAAGCCGATCAGTGGCACACGCTAGTGTGAAGAAGAGGGGACGAATAACTCTTTCCAACAAGTTCTATCGCGTTCGAAACCATATCCTGAGCGGAATGGCGCTAGGTAGCGTTTATTTATTAGTTCTGAGCGTGATTTTGTGGTCTATAGAGTTATCAATGTAAAAATTTACCGTGGCCGACAGTATGCTGTTGCTCTTGTTTTGAGGACTATGACCGCAGAAAAGACCCATTAGCCGCAGGGCGTTAGCCCCGGTTAGCCGTCTTTGGTAAGGCTAGTTTGAATTAATAAACGCTACCTAGCCACCGTTTTTGAACCAGCGTACCTGACACAAAACCGGCGGATAACGCCGACCCGCTCAGATACAAGGGGGCGACCCATGTGTCGCCCCGTTTTCGTGTGTTTCGTGGTAGTCGAAAAACAGCTCGCTCACGTTGTCTTCAATAAATCCAGTTTGTCGAACTGCTGACCCAAAACGGGTTGGCTGGGGATGTTCAGCCAGTCTTCGAGGATGGTGGCATAGACACTGCGGAAGTCGACGCCGAAGACGGGGTCGTCGTCGACCAGATTTTCCAGATCGGGGTCGGGGCCGTGAACTCCCGGTTTGAGATGGCTGCCGGCCAGGAAGACCGGGCCGGCGGTGCCGTGATCGGTACCTGCGCTGCCGTTTTCTTCCACGCGTCGGCCGAATTCTGAGAAGACCAGAACCAGCACGGGCCGATTCGGAACGTGTTTGTTGACATCGGTGATGAAGGCGCGGAGCGCGCGTGCCAATTCCCCTAATACATTACGATGATAAGGGAGCTGTTGCGAATGCGTATCGAAGCCTGTGTGCTCGGTGTAATACACGGGCGTGGAAAAACCGGCGCGGATCAGTTGGGCCATCATCCGGAGTCGTTCTGCCAGCGCGTTTTCGGGATACTTGACCGTGGTGGACTGATCGGGCTTGATTTTGCGGATCTGCTCGGCCGTCGTATGTACGGCGAGAGAACTTTGCAGGGCGGCTTGCAGGAGCGGGTTCGACGTGGAGCCCGCCCCATTTTTCCAGGCAGCGATCTGGGCCTGCTGTGTTTTTTGATCGAACAGGCCGTTGCTCTGTTTGAGCTGCGCAAGACTTTGAATCGAGGGCACCTGCACGCGGCTGCCGAGCAATGCCTTGGGCATTTCTCCAGCACCAATGTTTAATGCCTGCGCCGATTCTGTTTGTTGCGCGGTTGTAGAACGTTGATCGATGGCGCGGGCCAGCCAGCCGCCTCGGGTGTAGGCACTTTTTTTGTAATTCAATTTCTTGTCGACGGGAGCCGCATGCCAGATCGCCATCGATTCAAAATGCGAACGGTTGGGGTTGGGATAACCGACACTCTGAATAATGGCGGCCTGCTCTTTGTCGATGAGATGTTTCAGGCCCTTCAAAGAGGGATGTAAGCCAAGACGGTCATTCAGTCGATGCAGTTTGGCGTCGGCCAGTTGCAGCTTGGGTCGCAGCTTGCGGTAGGTTTCGTTGGTAAACGGGACGACGGTATTCAAGCCGTCATTGCCGCCCGTCAGTTGCAGGACGACCAGCACGCGGTCAGACGTCGGTTCCTGCCCCGCGGCGGCGAAGGCGGTTTGCTTCAGGAAGGTCGGAACGGAGGCGCTGGTAGCGAGCAGTGTGGAACCCAGTCCCAGAAATTCGCGACGGTTCAAATTCATGATGGTCTCCTATGCTAACTGAAATTCCGGTGTTTGTAACAACACCTGCAAAGCGGCGGTAAGTTGCCGCTGATCTCCATCTGCCAGGCGTTGGGCGAGTGCCGCCGATTCGGGGTTCAGATTGTTTTGCAGGAGCAACTTGGAAAATGATTCCACTGCCTGCGTCGGTTTCAGCGAATGTTCTTTGAGCCAGTGTGCGGGATCGTAAGCCTTTAAACCCGAAGTCTGACTACCGTTTAATAGATCGGCGGTCCAGTTGATTCTGGTCAGGGTGCAGTTCGTCGTGAGCCAGGCCGTGCCACCATCCCAACCTTTGACACTGGGTGGGTTAAACAGAGCCTGTCCCTGCTTGTCACAGTTCAGCGCCGCCAGCGGTAACAGGTTGGGAGTCCGCTTGGGTTCCAGTTGGCGAATCGTGCCGACACAGAATTCGACCGGCGACTTGATGCGCTGCCAATAGGCGGCGGGTGAGAAGAAGTGTTGTGAACGCAGAATGATGCCGACCACATGTTCGATGGAATAATTGCTGGCCCGCATCTGAATGGCCAGCGGTTCGATCAAGGTCTCATTGGGAACGGTGCTTTCGCTGACAAACCAGCGATAAAGACGGCGGCAGAGGTATCTGGCCGCCTCAGGCTGTTGAAGAATGATGCGAAAGATCTCTTCGCGTCGCCAGGGCCCCGTCTGTCCCATAAATGTTTTCGGACTGGTGTCGACCAACGTTTCGTCGTAGAAAAATTCGTTGGTCTCATTGAGCAGGGTATCGCGCCCCGGTTTCCAGCCGGTGAGTCCGCGGGCTGCTTCGCGAATGTCGGTCTCACTGTAGTGCCCTTCTCCGAGCGTGAAAAGTTCGAGCAGTTCCCGCGCGAAGTTTTCATTGGGGTGCTCTTTGTGATTGGCACCTCCATCGAGCCACTTCAACATCGCTGGGTCGGCTTCGATGGCTTGCAGCAGATCTCCAAATTTCCCGCGGGCATGCTGGCGAAAGAGCTCATTTTGATCCAGCATCAGCTTCAGGTTATAGACGCCCGACATCGCGGTCGCGAAGTGGTTATGCCAGAACAAGGTCAGTTTTTCTCCCAGCGGGTCACTACCGAAAGTCATCCGAAACATCCACCAGGACTGCAGGGGAGATAAACTTTCCGCCGACATAAAACCGGAACCGGAAGATTCAATAATGTTTTTGAGTGCGTCGGCCACCCGTTGGAATTTCTGGGACGCGGGCGGCGGATGCAGTAAACGATCAATGCTCGCCGCGGGTCCCGCTTTGAGATCGCGGTGCAGTTCTTGCCAGTTCGCGGCAAAACCGGCGCGGCGATGGAGGTGGGCCACCTTTTCCAGATTCCACGGATCGGCAGATGTCGGCACATAGGGTGCCCAGGGATCGGAGTCTGACTTCATCAATCTACCTCTTGAATCGGGAACGTCACAAGTTTCATTTTTGAACTCTGTTGTTTATTGCAGCTCCAGCACGACCTTACCCACATCGGTGGTTTCGCCGGGGCGAACGGTGAATTCGTAGCCGCTGGCCCAACGCCCTTTTTTGATAAACTGTAACTGGTACGTGGCACCGGGGATCAGGTCATTGACCGTCACGCGTCCCTCCGCGTTTGTTTTGGAAATTCGTTTAGGCCACAGAATGTTCTGCCAGAACAGATGCTCAAACCAGAGTGGTTGGTCAGGCTGGATGAAGGCAGTATTCGTTGCTCCCGGCGTTACGATGATCATCAATAATGGTTCATGATCTGCCAGTGGCTTTCCGTTATTATCTTCAAATTGAAACGTGGCCGCGCCGCATTGTTCTAACTGAATGGGGGCGTCGTCCGGAGGGAACTCGGTGACAATTTTTCCACAGTGATGTTTTAAATCGACGAACAGGAGCGGCAGTGATTTCTTCGAATGAAAACCGGGGAGTTCAAATTGCCCGTTTTCAAACAGTATTACAGGCAAGCTGGCATCGATTTCTTTTTTGAACGGAATGTAGGAACGGGCATACGCTTTTCCGTTCGCCGGCTGGCCATCGGGGCAAATGATTTTCTGTTTGAGTAATTCACCACGTTCTAAGATAATCTCCATTGGCTCAGGCTGAGCCGCTGGTTTGAGGTTGAGCCGGACTGCCGCGTCGTAATATTCACGCTGCAGCCCTGGTTTGCCGTAGTATTTGTCTCCCAGGCTGATCTCCTGATGCACGTAATCGAGCGTCGGCGCTGTGACGATCAGGTATCCGGGACCAGGCCAGACCGGCATCTGAAATCGCCCGTCTGCATCGGTGGCATACTTCATATCGGCGCCAAAAAAACGGCACTGCGACGTCTCATCAAACAGAGGATTATTGTATTCCTGTGATTCAAATGCGAGAGCCACTTTCGGGACCGGTTTTCCCGTCCCTTTTTCAGTGACTCTCCCTGATATTACAATACCGGTCCGCATTTTGATCGTTAAGTTCGCATCACTGAGTCTATTATTGGGCCATTTCCATTCATGTGCATGGAACAGATAAGCCGATTCCGAGGGAGGATACACGTGCAGGATATTTTGTCCCGATGGAAATAGTCCTCCGAGTGTTTCCCCACGTGCTACGCGAAAACTGCCGTCGGCCTTGGTACGCGTTGTTCGATAAGGTCGTTCGAGGATCATCACTTCAGCCCCGGCGATCGGCTGGCCCGTAGTTTCATCAATGACTTTTCCGTCCAGAAATTGTGCCGGCTTGAGCGCGACGCTGATTGGCTTATCAGAAATTTCTACATCTAATGCGTGCGCCCCTACCTGTTTGTCGTCAATTAAGAGTCTGAGCGTGGTTGTCGAAGTAGGGAGCATCGCTTCGACGTAGCCTTCGTCGTCGCTTTTGGTAAAGCGAGGCCACGCGGCGACCAGCGAGTCCGGCTTGGGGTGGCGAATATTGATATAAGAATTTTTGCCCAGGCTTATGCCGCTCAGGTAGGGTTCGATGCCGACAATCGGATTTCCAACCGTATCAATCAATTGTACGCGTACTTTTTTGGCAGCGGAAAGTTTGAGTTCGACATGATGGCGCGGCAGATGGGGATCAATGGTTTCTTTCGCCAGCAGACCGCCTGCGACGCTGGCGATGATCTGCATATCTTTGCGCGGACGGGAAATATCGTGTGGCAGCACGATCTGAAACCAGCCAGTCTCATTGGTTGTTGTCTGATGGGATTCGAAATCATCAACTCCCGGAATTCTGCGATGCCAGTTGGTGCCACGATTGTCAGTGAAGAGATCAATGTGTGCCCCCGACAGCGGTTCTCCGTCCGGCGAAAGAACCGTGCCGGTGATTCGCATCAGTTGATACTCTTCCGATCCGGTTTTTGGAGTCGCCGATGCTGGTTCCTTTTCTGCTGCCGTCAATAAGGACTCCACCTGCAGTGTGGGATGCACGATTCCCAATGTGATCACCAACAGAAGTGCCAGAGAAAGGCAGCCCAGTGTGCGGACGACTCCGACCTGGGCGCGACTGCGGCGAGTATCGAGAACTGCCAGCAGTCTGCCTTCGAGTTGGGATTTCCGAGCCATGCACAGCGCCGCCGTCGTGAAACGCGTTTGATTTGAAAGCTGATGGGCAATCTCCAGCAAGTGCGAGGCATAGACGGAGGGTTCCTGGCCGGCGAGTAAGACACAGTCGTCGCACGCGTGTTCGCGTTCGAGACGCATCTGACGAGCCGACCACCAGACGAGTGGATGAAACCAGAACAGCGCACAGCCGAGGCGGGCAATCATCTGCAGGGGCACATCGAAACGTTTGATATGCGCGAGTTCGTGCAGCAGAACCACCTGCCGTCGCTCTTCGTCCCAGTTGGCGGCATCATCGGGTAGCACGACACATGGGTGCCTCAGGCCGAACGTGATTGGCATCTGCTGAGGTCCGCCAGATAAAAGCGTGATGGTACGCTGTAAGCCGAGCCGGTGGCTCAATTCCGTCATCATTCGTTGCCAATCAGGGCTATCCAGAAGCTGCCCCTGTTTTCGCAGTCGCCCGTTTCCCCAGAGTCCCGTTATAAGCGGGAGCAACATCAGCAGGAAACCACCCAGCCAGATGAGTGCCAACGTGTGCTTTGACCAGTCGAATGTCGCTGGTTGAATGATTTTCGGAATGGGAGCGGGGGTTGAAGCAACCGCATGATGCGTTTCCTGTTCGAAAACGGCGGGAACCAGTTGAGACTGAAGTGTGGGTTCGGTTTGATCCACGGCGCGTGTGATCTTTGGAGTCATCGGCAGCGCTGACGGCTCGGGCTCAATGCCTGAAGGAACCGAAGTAGTAACAGGGATTGCGTCGGGAATCGCGTCTTCGCTTTTTTCCGCTTGCCAGGAACGGGGGATGACCTGCCAGTTCCAGCCGGGAGCAAACAGTGTCACCGGCGGCAGGATCAGCAGGGCCAGGAATAACAGGGTCCAGACACGATGCCGGAGTCCGGCGGCCAACGCCACTAACAGCGTGGATTTAACGGCGAGATCGATGGCAAACCAGTTTTCCAGGCCGGGCAGTGACAGCAGATCGTTGAACATGATTCACCTGTTATTTCTTTTTGTTTTCGCGGCGGGCATCTTCGATCAGATTCGCCAGACGTTCGTATTCCTCCGGAGACATCTTGTCCCCCGACATATCGAGTAGCGCAGCGACAGCGTCGCCGGTCGAACTGCTAAAAAACGTTTTCAGTAAATGCTGCAGCGCCGATTTACGGGCCTTCGCCGGTGCCTCGGTCGGGCGGTAAATGTATTTCACCCCCTCGCGGCGAAATTTGAGATGCCCCTTCTCCTGCAGCACCCGCATCATGGTGCGGACGGTGGTGTAACTGGGCGCGTCGGTCAATTTTTCATGGACCTCGGCAACGGAAGCTTCGCCCAATTCATGAACGGCATCCATAATCTGCCGCTCCCGGGCCCCCAGATTCAAATACGCTGGTTTCGCCATCATTCATCCTGCTGAAATTCTGGAACCATTACAAAAGAGAAATTCATTTTGACGTGTTACTCTATTAACATGTGTTATTAGAGTAACACAGTGTCTGTTTGTCAAGATAATTTTTCTTTTTTGTCAGGAAAAGCGTTGGGGCGGGACCGTATTTAAATGAAGAATACTTTTACTGGTTCCATTCTCAGATTAAATCCGGATCGTATATCGCAAGGCGGGCGGGCACACAGGCGCCGCCCCTACGGTTCCGTAGTTGAAGTTTTTTCTGTTTTGTGATTGACACGAATGTAGCACTGGCTACAATATGCGTGAATGTAGCGCTGGCTACATTTTATTTACCCGCCCCTTATCCCCGTTTTGAAAATGGATCAGGTTGTTGATTATGAAACAGATTCGAGCCCGCAACGGGTTTACGCTGATTGAGTTGCTGGTGGTGATTGCGATTATTGCGACTTTGATTGCGCTATTACTGCCGGCGGTGCAGCAGGCGCGGGAGGCGGCGCGGCGGAGTCAGTGTAAGAACAATCTGAAGCAGATCGGGATTGCGTTGCACAATTATCACGAGACCCATTCCGCGTTCCCCGCGGGGTACTTTTCGTATGGCACCAGCGATGGTTCGGGGCCGGCCTGGGCCAACATTGATCCGCAGACCTGGGATGCGGCACCAGGCTGGACATGGGCGGCGATGCTGCTGCCTTATCTGGATCAGGCCCCCCTGTATAACGCGTTTGATGTGAATCGGCCCTGTTGGGATCTGGTGAATGCGAGTGCGGCCCAGACGAAGCTGACAGTTTTTTTATGCCCGACATCATCGGGCGGGGATGAGCCGTTTGTGGTGCAGGATTCCGGCGGGAGTCCGCTGTTGATGGGGGGCGCTCAATTGCTGTTTGGTCGTTCGCATTACGTAGCTAGTCATGGTCAGGAATCGTGCTGGGGGGACTGTGGGGCGAGTACCACGGGCGTGATCTTTACGGACATTTACACTAAAACCACCAAGACGGTGACGATTAACGGCGATGCTTCGAAGGTCGCAGACGGGCCCTTCTTTCGGAACTCACGGACGAAGATGCGGGATGTGACCGATGGCTTATCGAATACAATCTTTCTGGGCGAACACTCTTCGAAACTGAGCGATAAAACATGGGTCGGCGTGGTGCCGGGAGCATATACTCATCCCCGGTTTTCCACGCCGGAAAATGGTCCCGATGCGGCGGCGACACTGGCGCTAATTCATGCAGGACCGTCGGGGGGTGAGCTGGACATTACCGGTTTTCCGATCATTCACCCGGTCAACTTTCCCACGTTCCATGTGGGGCAGATGTATTCCGAGCATATTGGTGGTGGGCATGTCTGTCTGGGAGATGGTTCAGTCCGATTTGTTTCTGAGAATATCGATCTCATTTTATGGGCCGAGCTGTCAAGTATCAGCGAAGGCGAAGTGATTGGGGAGTTTTAAGATGAGACAGCAATGGTTGAAATGGCACGTTGTTCTCGTCTTGTTGCTGCTCTCCGGTTGTGGGTATCCGGAAGTGTCACCCAAGACGTATGAGATTTCGAAGGCCCTGTATTCGGTTTGTAATCAGAAAAGTGAAGAACGGTTACTCGTGGTTGAGAAACTGATTCAGAGTTCGCTGGAACAGAACGAGATCAACGAGAGTGAGGCACAGTGGTTGAACGAAATGATCACGCAGGCCCGCGAAGGAGACTGGGAAGCGGCGATGCAGGAGAGCCGCCAGATGATGGAAGATCAGGCCGGGCAGTGATGAGAGAGAGGTTTCATTTCACTGGATTGAAAATGAGTGGTCACCTACTGTGAGCGGCACGGCGCTAGGTAGTGTTTATTTAATAGTATTGAGCGTGATTTTGCGGTCGACAGAGTGAGTTATATAAGATCAAACCGTAGCCGATGGTGTGATATTGCCTTTGTTTCTTGGACTATGACCGCAAAAAAAGCCACTAGCCGCAGGGCGTTAGCCCCGGTTGGATGTCTTGGGTAGCCAACGTTCGAATTAAGAAACGCTACCTAGCCGCCGTTTTTGTGTTGGGGCCCTGTATTCAAAAACGGTGGCTAGCGCCATTCCGCTCATGAATTTGTGGGCAGACGATTGAATGTTTATTCCTGCTCCCAATTGAACGTGAATCTTGATCGGTCTCCGCCCGGCGGGCTGACACATGGGGCAGCCCCTACTTTTTGAACCCGCTCGGAGGATACAGGGGAGATAGATTCACGCCTGGTGGGGTGTGTTCATCTGCGGTGTTGCCGGTGAGATCTGGTAGGATTTTGCTTGTGTGGGTTGGATTCCTTTTTTTACGC
Source organism: Gimesia alba (assembly GCF_007744675.1). Classification (NCBI taxonomy): domain Bacteria; kingdom Pseudomonadati; phylum Planctomycetota; class Planctomycetia; order Planctomycetales; family Planctomycetaceae; genus Gimesia; species Gimesia alba. The sequence goes on along the minus strand of NZ_CP036269.1, from coordinate 6,940,426 downwards.
TTGAAAAATGAAGGTGACCTACTGTGAGCGGAATGGCGCTAGCCACCGTTTTTGATTTTGGAACCCTACCTCACAAACGGCGGCTAGTAACTCCGCTCTTAAGTTCGTTCCTACCAGAAAGTTTTTTTACGTTGTTTCCCTGTTTTTTGTAGACCACCAGATTGCTGGTGACAAAAATGCTCTTCCGAGGTTTGATGAGGAATCTCACCTCGCCCATCAGAACCAGGGAAGAGCAATGTCAGGCAAGGCTGCCCATATTGAATTGACGTCGAGTATGCATCAGATTTTATCGCAACTGGCTGCGAGTCGGAATGCCAGCCGGGCAATTATTGTGCGAGCCCGGATTATTTTACTCGCATTCAACAAGCTTGATAATCAGACCATCTCAGACACTGTCGAACGCTGCCCTAAAACGGTCGGACTTTGGCGGCGTCGCTGGCGGGACTCCTATCAGGCACTCCTGCAGATGCAGTTCAATCTCAACCAGAGTGCCTTCCAACGGGCGATCATTGATACCCTCAGCGACGCGCCCCGTAGCGGATCGCCAGGACGTTTTACTGACGAACAGATTACGGGACTGATTTCACTGGCCTGTGAGAAGCCCCAGAACAGCGGGCGACCAGTGACCTCCTGGACGGGAGCCGAACTGGCCGACGAAGCACAACGGCGTCAACTGGTCGATTCGATTTCCGCCAGCCATGTGAATCGGATCTTGCGTGAAGTGAATCTGAAGCCTCATCGCAGCCGCTACTGGTGCAATACCACCGAGAAAGATCCTGAGCTGTTTCAGCGGCAGGTAGAAACGGTCTGCCGAACTTACCATGAGGCGCCACAGTTGTATGACCAGCGAAGAACTCACACGGTCTGCATTGATGAAATGACCAGCCTGCAGGCCAACGAACGGCGGGCTGAGACAAAACCGCCACGTCCCGGACAATCGGCCAGGGAAGAGTTTCAGTATACCCGTCATGGCGCTGTGTGCGTGACAGCCAACTGGCATGTGGTACAAGGACAACTCTTGGCCACGACGATTACCGAAACGCGCGACAACCACGATTTCGCCCGTCACATCGCGCAGACGATCGCCACTGATCCACAGGCAGGCTGGGTGTTCGTTGTCGACAATTTAAACACGCACTGCGGCGCGCCACTCGTCGAATTGGTAGCGCAGCAACTGGGAATCAATCCGGCCCATCTGGGAAAAGTAAAACGGCAGGGTGTGTTGAAAACAATGACCAGTCGGCGTGCGTTCCTGACCAATCCAGCGCATCGCATCCGCTTTATTTATCTGCCCAAGCACAGTTCCTGGTTGAACCAGATCGAAATCGTATTCGGCATCATTAAACGTCGGGCACTGCGTCGAGGCAGCTTCACCTCCAAACAGGACCTGATCGAAAAACTGCAGAACTTCATTGAATACTTCAACCAGCACATGGCCCGTCCTATGCGTTGGACCTACACCGGACACCGCACAAAGCAGCAGCAGATCGAACGCCCACGCACCTGGAGAGAACTCCGGAAAACCAGGAAACAATGGCAACAATTCGCCGTGGTGGGAAACTATTTGTAAGCGGAGTTACTAGCGCCGTGCCGCTCATGATACTTAAGCCGATGTTTTTTTTTGTTACTATTTGAACTGGCATCTTGTTTGTGCTTCGCGCGGTGGGGCATGGGGCAGCTCTTAAATAGGGATGAAATCATGTTTGTGAAATGGATTTTCAACAAGGGCGGGAATGAGTCAAGGGAGCATTGCTTGTTTTCTCCGGGAACGTCATGTGATTGGCTGGGATCGTTCTATGAAGTTCTGGGATTGCGGAAAAATGGCCTGCGATGTCGCATGAAAACGGGGGTGCATGGGAGCAGAGGTTTGGAAAATGTCGCTGAAACAAGCGGGTTTTGTGGTGCTGGTGTTCTCAGTGGTTCTTCATATCGACTGAATCTGTAGTGTTCGCTCACGCGCGCGACGTTATCTCCGCATGATCATGCCGAGGGACGCGATGCGATCAAGGGCAATTTCTTCAGGAGGAGGTTGGTCAGGTTCAGAGGTGAAGAGCGTGAAATCACGGCACTGTCGGGCAAGCCGAGCAGTGTCACACGCGATTCATGATGGGGGCAGTTTTTATCTGGTTCCGTTGTGAATTGGATGTTGCCAGGCGAGCGAGTACATCGACTCGCTCCTACATTAAACCAGCAGAGTTGCTCGAAATTGCAGCCGATTTCGATTATTGCAGTGCCATCGGGCGGAGCTCTTCACCTGTGATTGGGTTCAAACGCCTGGCTTTGGTGACTTTCCACTCGCCCCCCATTTTTTGCCACGTTAATTCCCAGCGAGTGGGATGACGGCCGGAATAGCTGCCGAACGTGGCCGCCCCGTTTGCCCGAAAATGGGTGGTGGCGACGGAATTTTCTGATCTCAACTCAGTCTGGACATCGGTAATTCTGAGCTCTCCGTCGATCGTGATCAGATTTAATGCGATCTGAACCATTTGACGTAATCGATCAGCCCGCGGGCTGATGTAATTCAGAGTGGTGTCCTTTTCCTTGTTCTGGAACGCGTTCGCTAAGCCATACAGGTCGGCCTCCACCCGTTCGCGTGTGGTGATAATATTCAATTCGAGTATATAAAAGCCAAACATCAACACGACCATCACAACAGCACCCGCGAGATATTTGGTCTGACGTCTTAAGTACCATTGGACAAATAAGATGACTGCGACGATGCTGCAGACGATGATGGGCGGAATGGCGGTTTCGGTGATCCACATGGGCGCTTGCTCCTACACAGCAGGATGATTTTCGAGAACTGCCAGATTATCCCGATGAATGACTTCGGAATAAGGCACAGCCCCGAGGATGGTGGCAATTTGATCCGAACGTCGCATCACAATCTTCGCCAGATCGCTGGAATTATAATTACTCAGTCCGCGTGCGAATTCTTCGCCGCTCGGACTGACCAGAGTCACTGCCTCACCACTTTCAAATGTACCATCAATCGATTGGATTCCAATCGCCAGTAGAGATTTTCCCCCATCACGAATGGCTTTCGTGGCTCCCGCGTCCAGGTGGAATTTCCCTTTCGGCCGAATGGTATAGCCAATCCAGCGTTTCCAGGCTGAGACCGAGGCCCCCTGTGCCAGAAACAGTGTGCCTACGTCTTCGGCTTTGAGAATCTGATCCAGAATCCCTTCCTGCTGGCCATTCGCAATAATCACATTTTCGCCGACCGCGGTCGCAGAGCGGACGGCCTGCAGTTTGGATTTCATGCCCCCCGTGCCCAGCGAACTGCTGTCGTCGGTTGCCAGCGCCAGTAATTCGGGTGTCCAATCCTGAACCTGGGAAATCCGATGACTCTCCGGTGATTTGGGATCGCCATCATACAGGCCATCCACGACCGACAGAATGACCAGCAGTGGTTTCTTGACCAGACTGGTGACCATCGCGGCCAGATGGTCGTTATCGCCGAATTTAATTTCCTGAATACTGACCGTGTCGTTTTCGTTGACAATGGGGACAGCCCCGTATTCGAACAGGGTATGGATCGTATTTCGCACATTGAGATAGCGGGTGCGATTTTTAAAATCGTTGGCCGTCACAAGGAGTTGCGCTGCGTGATAACCGTGTTTCTGCAAGCAACGATCATAGCGGCGGATGAGGTGCGCCTGCCCTACGGCCGCAGAAGCCTGCAAGTGACCGAGATCTTTGGGGCGTTCTTTCAATCCCAAAAGTCCCATGCCGGCACCGATAGCGCCACTGGAAACGACGACGACTTTCCGCCCGGTCTCCTTCACGCGGTGAATTTGCTCGGCCAATGATTCAATCCGCGTGGGGTCGAGTGTATCGTCCGCGCAAGAGAGAACGTTTGTTCCAATTTTGATGACCAGCGTTTCTGCCGTTTCGATTACTTCACGTCTTGTAAGACTCACGGTCTGCACTTTTTCAACGAATCACAAAAAAATTCCAAACAGGCACTCCCCACCGGGTCCCTATTTCTTAATATTTATATAATATAGTAGTCGGTGGCTGCAGCATAGACATTCATCAGAGATGAGTTTGACTGTAAATCGTGTTGATTTTCCCGAAAAATCGTCACTTTCTCTCTCTCACTCCCTGATTTTAATTGTCTCTTCACGATAGCCCTGAAACAATTTACCGCATAGTTCACCCGGTTCACACTGATTTTGAAACCCTTAAACACGAACTAAGGCATTTTATGTCGGAACTATACCACGAATGTGGAGTTGCAGCCGTCTATCACCTTCCCAATAAAGAGACCAGCCCGCTGGCACCTCTGGGTGACCCTGATAAGACATCCCAACTCATCTCCCGGTTACTGCTGGATATCCAAAATCGCGGTCAACTGGCGGCCGGGATGACGACGTTCAACCCCAAACGCAATCAGTTGATCGATACACATAAAGATGTAGGCACCGTCACGGAAGTCTTTCAGCTCAATCATCAGCAGACGTTTAATAACCTGATGAAGAAGTACGAGGGCCCCGCCGCCATCGGCCATGTGCGGTATGCGACCTGCGGGAAAGATGATCGGAGCTACGCCCAGCCGTTCGAGCGGCATCATATTCAGAAATCCAAATGGTTCAGTTTCGGCTTCAACGGTCAATTGGCGAATTACCAGGAGCTTTGTAAAGAGGTTCTGACCGAATCCGACTTCCATCTGGCACGGGAAACCGATACCGAGATCCTGATGCATCTGATTTCTCAGGAACTTTCGAAAGAAAATCCCGGTGAACTGTTCGACATTCTGGGCACGCTTAGCCAGCGGTTAGATGGCGCCTATAATATTGTCTTTCTGGATGCGCTCGGGAACATGTTTGTTTCTCGCGATCCGGTTGGCATTCGTCCGCTCTGTTATGCATTTGATGGTTCGCTGTTTGCCGCTGCCAGCGAAAGTGTGGCACTGGCGAACATGGGCTTTGAAGCAGACGAGATTTACAGCCTGCCTCCTGGTTCTGCCGTGGTCATTCAGGATGGCGAGCTTACGATTCGCGAATATGCCAAGCCCAAACAAAAAGCGCATTGCTTCTTTGAATGGATTTACTTTGCCAACGTCTGCAGTACGCTGGATGACCAGAGCGTCTACATCACCCGCAAACGTCTGGGGGAAGAACTGGCCGAGCAGGAAACCGTTCCGATTGACGATGATACGATTGTGGTGCCCGTTCCGGATACCGCGAAAGCAGCCGCCGACAGTATGGCCTATCATTTGAGCGTGCCCTGTCTGGAAGGACTGATCCGCAACCGCTATATCGGCCGAACGTTTATCGAAGGTGCCAACCGCGGTGACAAGGTCCGTGCGAAATACACGCCGCTCCCGGAAGTTCTGGAGGGCAAACGGGTGCTGCTGGTGGAAGATACGATTGTGCGTTCCACCACCATGAAAGCATTAATCAGCCAGTTGAAAGACCGTGGCCGTGCCAAAGAAGTGCATGTGCGTGTGGCCTGCCCGCCGATCATTGGCCCCTGTTTTTATGGCATTGATATGTCAACGATTAATGAACTCTTTGCCCCCCGATTCCTGCATGGGGGAGAGATGAGCCCGGAAGTCGAACAGGCCATGGCCGATGCGATTGGTGCGGACAGTTTGAAATATCTGCCGAAAGAATCGATTTCGCGTGCCGTCGGGCTGCCTGATACGTCTCTGTGCCAGGCCTGCATCGATACGACGTACCCCACGGAAGCGGGTCGGAAGTTGTATCAGATCGCCGTTGAGAATTCTCAAAATGATAATGGCGATGAAGACTCCCAACGCACTTACGACGTTTCGCTCACCACTCCTGCCCGAACCTAATTCGAAAAAGGAATGCCAGCCTTATGTCTGCCTCGCATGAGATGGAGATCCGCGTCCGTTATAACGAAACGGACTCCATGGGATTTCTGCATCATGGAAATTATTTTACGTACTTTGAAATGGGCCGCACCGAACTCTTTCGTTCTCAGGGAGGCAACTACCGTGAGATGGAAGAAAAAGGCTACCTGCTGGTGGTGGCGAAGATCGAATGCAAATACCGTCTCCCGGCCCGCTACGATGATGTCTTAACGCTGCGGACTACACTCTCCCGCGTCACCGGCGCTAAGCTGGAACATGATTACGAACTGTTTCGAGATGGTGCCTCGATCGCCAAAGCTCACAGTGTGATTGCCTGCGTCGATCGCGAAGGCAACATCCAACGCATGCCGGCCGCAATGGAGCATTTGGGGACGGAGTAAGTCAGTACATTTCCTTCCCGGATCAGACTTCCGTGTGCCACGGCCCGGCTTGACCGGCTGTGTTCGTTCGATTTCAGAGTATAGTTCCTGCTCGTATAGCGGTAGGGCGTGACCCTACTTTTAGATAGTCACCTCGCATCGCCCCTCAGAGGAGTGTTACTTCTAAAAGGGAAATCGCAGCCTTTACATCCACTTCAAAAATGAAGACACTGAATCCATATACGCCTTGTATGTCAGCCTGAATCTGAGAGCAAACTTTGTGGAGACAGTGATGAAGGATTTGAAAGTCGGGATTATTGGTGCCGGCGGAATTGCGGCCAAGATGCATCTGCCGGAACTGCAGACCGTCAAAGACTGTGAAGTAGTGATGCTGTCCGGGCGGAAAGAGTCGCGACTGGATGTGCTCTGTCGTAAATTCAATGTCCCACGTTCGACGCAGAATTACCAGGACGTGATCGACGATGAAAGTATCAACGCGGTCGCTATTGCGCTGCCTCACCCGCTGCATGTGGAGTGGGGCATCAAAGCCATCGAAGCGGGTAAGCATGTTTACATGCAGAAGCCGTTGAGTACTTCGATGGACGAAGCCGACGCGTTTGTGGAAGAGACAGACAATCACGATGTGACAGTGCTGGCGCTGCCTTACATGTCGAACCCGCATGTGCTGGCGACCCGCGATTACATTCAAAACGAAAAGCTGGGGACGATCGCTTCGGCCGATGCCCGTGCGAGTCATGGCGGCCCGGAAGTCTATTACGCGGGCATTCAGGAAATTCTGGAAGAGAAGCCGACCGATGATCTCTGGTTTTTCGACGCCGACAAAGCCGATGTCGGAGCGCTGTTTGATATGGGCGTGTATGCGATCGCCAATCTGGTTGGCGTGGTGGGAGCCGTCAAATCAGTGACCGCGAAACTGACCACGGTGTCGAAACCGACGCGTCTCGAAGATACGGCGTCGATGATTCTCGAATTCGAAAACGGGGCTCTGGGCACGGCACAAACCGGCTGGTGCGACGCCGCCCGGACATACGAATTTTCTGTGCATGGGACAGCCGGGAAACTGGTCAGCAGTCGGCAGGCGGAATCATTGCGCTATTATTATCCCAGTTCGAAAGTCGATGAAGATGCCCCGCTGATCGAAGAAACCGTCGATCTATCGCATTATCCCGTGCAGAATTCGCATCAGCACTGGGCGGACTGTATTCGCAAAGGTATTCAACCGCCGCTGTCAAATGCATCAACGGCGCGACATGTTACCGAGATTCTGCTGGCGGCTTTGAAATCGTCGCGAGAGAATCGGACAGTGGACATTCAATCCCGGCTGACTATTTACTGATCGGCCTGATAATTTACTGTAAGCGGCGGTGAATTTATTGATTTTGACAGACTCACAGTCCGGTACGGTGTCGTTTGTGGGTGCGGTTGACTATAAATGTCTTCTGGCAGATTTCTGAGATTCGTCTGCCTCTGGTTTTCCATTCTACTTATCTTTTAACGCATTCCGGGAGTGTTCCCCATGACGGAGCGGTCTGAACTCATTGACGAATTGCGCTGGAAAAAAATTCCGGTTCTCAATGACGGTTTTGTTTGTCTGGTAGATGTCATGGGCGATGACAGTTCGATTGTTCAGGCAGCCCGAGTCAGCTATGGAGAGGGAACCAAACGCGTTTCCGACGACCGGACTTTGATCCGCTATCTAATGCGTCATCGGCACAGTACCCCCTTCGAAATGGCCGAACTCAAGTTCCTGGTACGGGTACCGATGGACTGCTGGCGGCAGTGGATTCGCCACCGGACGGCCAATGTGAACGAATACAGCACCCGTTATTCGGTTGCCATCGATTCCGCTCAGACCACACTTCCCGGCGAATGGCGAACCCAGGCAACTTCCAACCGGCAGGGCAGTGACGCCCCGCTGCCAGAAGATCTGGGACAAAAACTGACTGAGGAAGAGACCGAATTTCAGCAGAAAGCCCGCGACGTTTACGAGGCCCGTCTGGAAGCCGGCGTGGCCCGCGAACAGGCCCGCAAAGATTTACCACTGGCGACCTACACCGAAGCTTACTGGAAAATTGATTTACATAACTTGATTCACTTCTTGAGCTTACGTATGGACTCGCATGCTCAGTGGGAGATTCAGGAGTATTCCCGGGCGATTGGCGAGCAAATCGTCAAACTGCTGTTTCCCGTGGTCTGGGAAGCCTTTGAAGACTATCGGCAGGGGGCCATGTTCCTGACCCGCCTGGATAAAGAGGTTCTGGCCCGGTTAATGGCGAGTGCAGCTGAGAAATCACTGGTGCCTCCGTTTTCAGAAGATGCATTTCTGGAAGTACAGGATGAGACCTGGAAATCACTGAAACGGAGCCGCGAACGGGATGAATGTCAGTCGAAACTGCAACGTTTGGGGATTTTGAAGGGCGAGTAGAAGTGTGTGAATGAACACTTCTTATGGTTTTCACAGAGTATTTTTCTGGTTGACTTTGCAGAACCGGCCTGTTTTGTTATCTTTGTCGTTCCCACCTTGGAGTGAGAGGTCTGTCTATCGGACCCGCTTCAGTAGAAAAACGTCTGAATTCTCATCAATGGATGAGACGATGTATATCTAATTGGTATGTTTACAAACTTTTATTGCAATCAGGAAAAGAAAAGGTGATTTGAGTGGTTAAGCTTCGGTTACGAGAAAACGAATCAATTCAGGAGGCAGTAAAACGGTTCCGTAAGATTGTTGAGCACGCTGGCATTAAAAAAGAAATGCGTCGTCGCGAATATTATGAAAAGCCCAGCGATGAGAACCGAAGAAACCGACGTCGTGCAGAACGTCGCGCCCGCCTCTCTCGCCTGCAGAGTAACCAGTAGTCACTGATTGCAATCAGATATACAAAACGCATCTCATCATTATGGGATGCGTTTTTTTATGCGCTGAATGGGAATCAGGAACTGTTTCGAGTAGCACTGTCTGGACTAAATAGCCAGCCGACAGTAGCACCCGATTTCGATCATAATCGTTGGTCAATCACTATTTCGGATCAATTCTCACATTTTTTTGATTCGAAAGATCTCGTTACGGGCAGCAATCCGTTCCCAGTTGCAGCAACTGTGCGGCTACGTGTTGCAGGTTGGGTTCGATGATTTCGGGTTGTTTCGCCAGGGGGTAAAGTTGCGCGCCGGGGCGTGAGACGAACGCGCCGCGCCAGCCGGCCCAGAGAGCACCGGCGATATCCCAGCCGTGGGCGGCGATCAGCATGCAGTCCTCCGGCTTCACTTTCATTTTGCGGGCCGCCCATTTGTAAACGTGCGAGTGCGGTTTGAACATCTGCAGTTCTTCGATACTCAATCGCGTTTCGAATAGATCATACAGGCCCGCGTTTTTCATCTGGGTATCCACGCCCGCCTGTGATGAGTTGGTCAGCGTCACGATCCGAAAGCCGGCCTGCTTTAACTGTTCGAGGGCCGGTTTTACATCGGGGTGTGGAGGGAGTGAGCGAATCGGCGCGATCGCCTGTTTCGCGGCTTCGTCCGTCAGTTCGATCCCTTCATTGCGGGCCACCATCTGCAACGTAGCGGCGCCAATCACGCCGAAATCGTCATAATGATCGCCGACCGTCGCGACCAGTGAATGCTGCAGCATTGTGGTGAACCAGAGCGGCAGCAGATCGGGGCGACCGCCGAGCGCATTCGCGACACTGGCTTTCATCGCTTCCAGATCGAGCAGGGTTTCATTGACATCAAAGAATAGACACTTCGGTCGTGAGTTCATCGTGGGCTCCTGTTGTTCCTGCGCGGAAACATACGTCGGCAGCATCCCTGCTGCGACTCCAGCTCCGGTCGCCAGAAAATGGCGGCGACTGTTTGCAGTGATCGGCGTGGAATTTGATTGGTGAGCAGGCGACATTCCTTCGTCCTTTCTCTGAGAACTTCCTCGTTCATTGACCGGAATTCAGAGTCTTACCGGCTTTGCGGGAGTGTATTCGATCAGGAAACTCTGGTCTATGGCCTTTAGCACAGTCTCGTCGAGGGGCCGTTTTCTGGGACATTTCGGCTTCTTTACAGGCGATTCTCTGCATTTGAGCCTGGTAGCCCCCAATTGTGAAAATCACGTTAAACAGTGTCATAATGGACAGTTACGGTGAATTGAAGGCTTGAATTTGCTACGAATAACACATAGAATTTCACTTAAGTGATATACCTCCCACAGTTGACTCACCTTACTTCAGCTTCATTGTTTTGTCTCGCCCCCGTTTCTTCCGATTTAAAATGGAATCCACAATGAGTTTATCTAAAGGCACTTACGTAAAGCGAGGATTTACCCTCATCGAATTACTGGTTGTGATCGCAATCATCGCGATTCTGATCGCCCTGTTACTGCCGGCGGTACAGCAGGCACGGGAAGCGGCGCGTCGCAGTACTTGTAAGAACAATCTAAAACAGATTGGTCTGGCCATTCACAACTATCATGAAACGCATCGCGTCTTTCCTCCCGGATTCATTATGGATCACGGCTGGCTCTCGACAACGTTTATTCTGCCCTTCATGGACCAGGCACCCCTGTATAACAAACTGAGTCCGAACGGTCCCATGGATGTAACGAATACCACAACTCTGACTGATATCCGTACCATCCTGCCGATTTATCTTTGTCCCTCTAGTGCCGATCCGGACGCCTCCAAAAATTCCGATATTCCGGTGAATGGTCAGCCGATTGGCCTTTCAAACTATCTGGGCATTAACGGAAACATTGATATGCGTTGTGGGACGAAGGGCAATGGGATGTTCTTTCAAAACAGTCGAACCAGAATTCGTGATATTACTGATGGGACTTCAAATACCGTTGCCTTCACCGAACGGACTACGGTTAATGACAGTGCAGGCACGAACCATCGTGGTGGCGTCTGGGCGGGTGTGACTCATCCCTGTCCGGCAAACGGTTTTGACAACATTCGCAACTTTACCATTCAGCACCGGGTGGGCTGGTCCATGATCAATGGAACCGGTTACCAGTTCGGCCCCTCCAGTCTACACGTGGGTGGAGTGCATTACCTGTTGGCAGATGGCCAGGTTCGATTCGTCAGCGAAAACATCGACGCCTCCAGCAACTCAACGCCACCGACCGCCACCACAGGAATCTATTTCAAACTGTCGGTCATTAATGATGGTCAGGTCATTGGAGAATTCTAAGCTGGAACAGACTTCGTTCTCAAATAGAAACTCAAACATCCCTGCAGAGTGATCTGCAGGGATGTTTTTATGCGCGAAACGTTTGAAATCGCTAAAAGGCGCGGCATTATTCTTTATCGAGTGAAAACGGAAAATCATTTTCTCCGGGTTTGACTTCCACAGTGAGTGTGGAGTTCACATTGTATTTCTCGGGGATGATTTCCTTTTGCTCTGTCGTCGTACCATCGTCGTTTTCAATGTAACGATGGGTCGAGATTCGAACCGTATGTTTTCCGATTTTCGCTCCCTTGGTGGTTGGGTTGTAGGCCAACTCGTAGCGTCCTTCACTGTCTGTGATACCGGAAGAGGGCCGCCCGCTTTCGGGAGCAAAATCAACCACGGCTCCCGGAATTGCTTCGCCGTCCAGTGTCACCATGCCTTTCACGAGACCTACGTCCGGCTGGTCTTCGGGAGTGGGAGAGCAACCCGACAGAAAAACGAGAAGTGCAAAGCAGCTGAGAGGGAGTCTTGTGTGTCTTAAAATCGAAGTCGATAGCGAAAACATGATAATCCTGTGCCTGAAAAATGGAAACGCGACATTCTTAGAGTGTGCCGCTATTTTCAGGGAAACAGAGCTGAGTGTAAACCCTCCAGAAACGAGATTTCAATGATGTGATGCTGATTTTAAAGAGGTTTTGTTATCCCGAAAAAGATTCTCGTAGTGTCTGGACAATTCTTCTTCCAGATTCAATTCACCCGCCAGCTGTTTAGCAAATTCGGTATTGAGCAACCGGGGATCAGGAAGAATGCCGACGCGTACCAGATCCAGACGGTCTGCATCCCAGCAGGTACCGATCGTGGGATCATCACAGAAGTCCTGCTCCTGATGCCAGGTGCAGGCATAGTGCAGCCGTTCAAAATTATCGTCGTCCAGTTCAAACAGATCGCCGTGCAGTTCTTTGGCCAGAGCAGCACCGCGGGCACCATGGCCTGTATCATAACCATCCGACCAGCGACAGGAATCATGAAATAATGCAAACAGTTCCACGATCACAGGGTCAGCTCCTGTGTGGAGGGCAAGCACTCGACCATTGCGTAACACACGCATCCAGTGGTCGAAGCCATGGAAATAATGTGTTTTACAGGGAGACCGCTGCTTGACATGATGCCATAAGAGATCGAATTGAATTGTACGTTGCATGCCGCTGACCTTGTACAAAATACTTACCTGCCGAGAGGACTCAATTAAGACCATTGTACGCAGCTACCGACAGCAAGACAAAGTTTTTGTGAAACGGACACCGCCGGTGACTCTCATTCTATTTATTCGGCTGCTTCAGATGCTGGTCAAAGAACTTCACGATTTGTGCGTTGATGTCAGGCGCATTGAATTCACGCCCGCCATGCCCGGCTCCTTCGACGACCTGCAGTGTGACGGGAACTTTTTGTTTTTTCAACGCCTGATGTAGGAGATGACTCTGATGCACGGGAACCAGCGGATCTTTGGAGCCATGCAGGATTAGGAAAGGGGGATCCTGTTTGTCGATATACGTCATCGGATTGGCTTTAGCGACTTTGTCTTTGTTTTCCAGTATCGGGCCGCCAATCATCAGTGATTCAGGTGAGCGGGGATCGTTGTGTTTAAAGCGGGCATTGGGAAGCGCGTGCGCGTCCATCTGCAGAAAGTCAGTCGGCCCCCACATGTCACAGACCGCCTGTACGCTGCTGGGCTGATCCAGGTGTGTGCCCACTTTGCCTTCCAGATCTTTGTCGCCTCCACTGGTTCCCAATAGCGCGACCAGATGACCGCCGGCGGAGGAGCCTCCTACGCCGATGCGACGGGCATCATAACCATACTTGTCGGCGTGAGCGCGCAGCCAGCGGATGGCGGCTTTGCAGTCATGAATCTGTGCAGGAAAAGTTGCCTCGCCACTTAAACGATAGTTGATGCTGGCACAGGCATAGCCGGCCTTGATTCCTAGAGGCATTAACTTGCCGCCCCGTCCTTTGTCTCCGTTTCGCCAGCCACCGCCATGAATCCAGACCAGCAGTGGCGGATTCTTGATTCCTTTGGGGAGATACAGATCGAGTAGTAATGGTTTCCCATTGATTCTGGCATATTCCAAATCACGGTGTTCGACCACGGTGTCTCGCAGACGGGAACCTTCTCTACGTGGCTGTTGCGCCAGGACTGTCTTTTCAGTCAGAGCGGTTCCTGTGAAGACAATAATCAATGTCGAACAGATAAGGGCTTTAATCAATGTCGAACAGATAAGGGCTTTCATGTAGTTCTCCCGGGAGTTTTCATTTTAGAATTGATGACCATGCTGGAATTTCAGCATGTTAACTGATTGAACACAGATGCCCCTCTTTTGTTTCTCCACTTTCTGTGGCAACTCAAATCATTCGTTTTCCAGACCCGGTTCTGAATGGCAAAGTGATAAACAAGTATTGATATAAAAGAAGTTATAGCAATTCCGCTCTGAAAGATTTGTTTGCGAAATAGATTATTAAACTTCATAATTAAGTTGCCTTACTTAACAAACATTATTAAGGTGGTGTTTGTTTTCTTAACATTTCTACCGAGTCGCGTCTCGCTCAATGAAATCTGTATCCAAGTAATCGTTCTAATGAATGAGTTACTGGCATGTATACAGGCATTTCGTATTTATTTTGTACGTCTTTATGCTCACTTTTCTAATTGATCTTTAATAGCGAGATAATTTGATGACTGATCCAACTCGAAGGAAACGTGGTTTTACGCTGATTGAACTTCTCGTCGTGATTGCGATTATTGCGATTCTGATTGCGTTGCTGTTACCCGCCGTGCAACAGGCACGGGAAGCGGCGCGGCGATCGCAGTGTAAAAATAATTTGAAGCAGTTAGGGCTCGCGTTTCACAATTATCATGACAATTTTAACATGCTGCCGACAGGCTATTTCAGCAACGCAGGTTACATTACCGGCTGGTCCGCACGAATTCTGCCTTATATTGATCAGGCGCCCCGTTACAACGCCATCGGTTCGATGGGTGAGATGACGAACCTGATGCCTTATCGGTTCACGACCTCGCCGCATAATGGAGACGACAGCATCTTTACCGATCCGATTACCGTCTTCATCTGTCCTTCTTCAGAAATTGGCGAGCGAGCGACCGATTATACAACAAGCTGGGGAGGTAACCCGGGCAATGATGCTTCATTGCATTACCGGGGTAATGGAGGCTCGGTCGATGTGGGGTTTGTGAATGGCTCCAATTCGAGCCGCCACTATGCGACTTCGGGCGTGCTTTACCCTCGACACAAAACACGGTTTCGTGACATTACCGATGGCACCACGAATACGTTTCTACTGGGAGAATTATCCAGCTACATTGGCTGGAGCGGTTCCAAAGGGGGCTGGGATGATATCGCCCCCTGGACCTGGGCCACGTATGCTTATGGCAGCCCTCCCGGAGCCGACGGTTATCTGATGATTGATACTAAGGTGGTTCAATATCCAATTGGTTCCGGCAACCATTCGCAATATGGCGTTGGCTGGCGCAGCCAGCATGTTGGCGGCACGCATATGCTGCTTTGTGATGGTAGCGTCCGGTTCCTTTCTGAAAGTTTGAGTCTGGACCTTTTGAAATCACTGGCAACCCGTGGCTCGGGTGAAGTCGTGGGTGAGTTTTAACCAAGTCAATTTGTTGCGTGTGATCTTTTAAACAAGGGAATCAAACTTTTTTCAAGCGGATGCTTTATGTACCAGACTTTGACATTCTCAAATCGATTGTTGCTTTTAGTCACTCTGTTAACAGTGCCGACGCTGGTGGGCTGTTCCGGTAATTCGGATCAACTGCCCACGGGCGAAGTGCATGGAACAGTTTCTTACAACGGTAAACCCCTGCCGACCGGTTCGGTGACCTTCATTCCCGATGGCCCGGGCAAAGCGGCAGCCGGCGAGATTCAGGCGGATGGCACTTACACGCTGACCACCTATTCCCAAGGTGATGGCGCGACGATTGGCAGCCACAAGGTGATGATTATTTCGGAAAAGGATACGTCTGAACTTCCCGCAGAATCGGCAGAGGCCAATACAGACCTCTCGCTGATTCCGGAAAAATACGGGATGAGTCCCAAGACATCCGGACTGACAGCCGAGGTCAAAGAAGGTGATAACGAAATCAATTTTAATCTGGAATAACAACGAATCAGTGAGCAGTGTTTCCTGTTCGAACGGTGATTGTGTTTTCGAATGCAGTCACCGTTTTTTTGCGCTACGAGCGCATCGTTCGTTGTCAGATAAACGAATCGATGGTGATCATCACCAGAATGATGACGCCGATTGCCATCTTTCCGACGACCCCCAGAATGCGGCCGACAAACGCCGCCCGTCCGATTTCATAACGATCGACCAGCTCATTTCCTTTCCAGACTTCGCCCAGATAAGCGCCGATATAAGCCCCCACACTTCCCCCTAAGACGGCACCAAGGACTGTTCCAAACGGAGGCAGAAACGGAGTGCCGACCATGGCGCCGATCACACTCAGAATGAATGTGCCCAACAGGGAGAGAATCATGGCCCGTCGGCTGGCCCCTTTCTTGGCTGCTCCCGCGGACCCGCCCAGCATTTCGACCAGTTCGCCCAGACCGGCAAGCGCCACCGCGATCAGCAATACCGTCAGTGAGATGCCATTATCCTCACCGGGCATGAAAGCATAAAACAGCGCCGACAACAGCACCATGATCCAGTTGCCGGGCACGAGAAACAGAATCGAGACCCAGGCCGTCAGATTTGCCAGCAGCAATAGCGTTGCCATCAGGTAATAAAAGGTGATGGGAAGCCAGTCATAGAGCCACTCAAAAGACATTGAGAATCGCCTGTCGTAAGTATTTTGCATCCGATAAGGGAAAGCAGCCAGTTTATTGTTTTGCGGCGTTGAACGTAATTGTTCTTCGTAAACGGTTATCAATTATTACGGAATGCAAAAAAAAGACGAACGTTGAACGGCGTTTTGAGGTTATTAAATAGGGTCAAATTCTTCCAAAATATAACGCAAAATGTACTTTTGGACAGATTTTCGAGCCAATCGGATGGGCAATGATTGTATTTGTCTGGATTCAGGGGTAAAATTCCAAGTTTGATACGCCATTGATGGACGAAAATTCTTATAATCATCAATGACGTTTAATATCAAACAGGGGTGTTTTGCCCCCGGTTCACTACTGATCAGACTCAGCAGATTGAAGTCAAATGCTGAGCAGGTGCCTATTTCAGTCTAATCCAAGGAGCAGGCCGTGAGTGTTGTCAATTCCGCCAGGGACGTTCATGTTGACGAAATTGTAGACGTTGAACCCCAAAGCTGGTTGAACATGAAGGAAGTACCCGCCTGGTTTATCAGTCTGGGCGTGCATCTGTTACTCCTGCTTGTTCTGGCTAGTATCACGCGCATTACGCTGCTCGATTCCGAGCATGCGATTATCTCTTCGATCGAAGAACTGGATCAGAGTGTTTACGATATCGATCCCACGATTCAGGACGTGGTCGGCAGTTCTGGAGACACGCAGATGCTGTCCCCTTCGATGTCAGCCGCACCGCAAACGTCGCGCGAACAGCAGGAAGCGCTGCAGAATCAGCTGGAAAGTGAAATTGAAACACCCGAGCCCATCTTTAATGACGAACTGACTCAACCCGCCAAAGAAGAACTGATGGCGTCTGTCGAAGTTACCGGCGAAACCGACCGTCCTGAAGGGGGCGTAGCCGGAGCCATCGACCGTTTAACTTTGGAAATCGCGGCCGCTGCCAAAGAAAAGCAATTGCTGGTGGTCTGGCTGTTTGATGTTTCTCCTTCAGTCAGCAAACGTCGAAATGAAATCGCCGACCGGTTTGAAAACGTGTATAAACAGCTGGGTATTCTGAATGCAACCGAGAATGAAAACTCACTGAAAACGGCGGTTGCCGCCTTTGGAGCTACAACTCAGATCGTCACCAAAGATCCTGTGAGCGATGTCAAAGAGGTCGTCTCACAGATCCGTTCGATTAAAGAAGATACCTCAGGAGATGAAAATGTTTTCGCTGCTGTGAATACGGTAACCAAACGCTGGCTCCGCTACAAAAAAGTGGGCCGCCGCAACATGATGATCATTGTCGTCACCGATGAAGCGGGATCCGATATGCAGAATCTGGAAACGACAATTCGCGATGCCAAGCGAAACGGCATTAAATGTTATGTGGTCGGAAACGCATCCCCCTTCGGCCGACGTGAGGTCATGACGACGTTCGAAGTGGATGGTTACGATATTCCGGCGATTGCAGAAACCGGGCCGGAAACCGTGATGCCCGAACGGATCAAGCTCCCCTTCTGGGGGCAGAACGACTACGACGCCCGTCAGTTATCTTCGGGCTATGGGCCTTATGCCCTGACCCGTTTGTGTGCAGAAACCAACGGGATTTATTTTATTACACAAGATGATTCCAAAGGGGCCAAGTTCGAAGCAGCTGATATGCGGGCCTATCACCCTGACTATATTCCGATTCGTGACTACGAAGGGAAGCTCCAAAAGAATGCGGCCAAAGCAGTACTCGTCAAAACCGCGGCGGCAACACAGCTTTCAAAACGCAGATTTCCTACTCCGACACTGCAGTTTCCCGCAAGTTCGGACAATGTACTCCGACAGGCAATCACAGAGGCACAAAAACCTGTTTCAGAAGTTGACTACGGTTTGAACGAACTGCAAGTTATGCTGGAGCAGGGTTTGAATGATCGGAAGAAAATTTCCGAACCACGTTGGCGCGCCAATTACGATCTGGCTTTGGGCCGCGTGTTGGCGACCCGTGTACGAGCCTTTGGTTACAATACCGTTTTGGCGGAGATGAAAAGTAACCCGAAATCGTTCGAAAATAAAGCTAATAATGCCTGGAGACTGGTGCCTTCCAAAGAAGTACGCTCCAGCCCGTTTGTACGGAAACTGAGTAAACAGGCTACCGAATTGCTGAACGGCATTATTGATGACCATCCCGGTACGCCCTGGGCTTATCTGGCTGCCAAAGAAATGAATCAGCCACTGGGGTGGGAGTGGAAGGAAATGAAGATGAACCTGGACGCGAAGGGAAATCGCGTTACAAAACCGAACCCGCGTTTCGAAGAAGAACAACGTAAGAGAAATGAGGCTCTTAAAAAACGGGGCATCGATACCAGCAAACCACTCAAAATCTGAGTGAATACATATTGTAAACACAGACATCGCAACATTTTAAGAATCGGAACACTCAGATTATCTGCAGTGGTTCCTGGTTCCTGACTCATTTCGATTATCTATCATCGGATTAGCATCCTGAGGATGCTGAGACAAAACAGGCACTCATTTTGATTCGCTCTCGCGAGGAAAAATGACAAGGGGGATTTTACTGATGGCTCGAGCGCGCGATTATTCAGCGTTTTTTACATCTTTGATTGTACACGCAGTCATTTTATTTGCGATGGGGATGATTCATCATCATCTGACTGAAAATCAACCAGAAGTCGCGATCGAAACCATCTTTGATGATGTACGCGATCAGGCCGAGTTCGAACAGGTCCTGGAAACAGATCTCTCCGTCTCTGAAAATCTGAGTGTCACATCCGGTGGTACAGTTTCTACCAATGTCGGTGCCACATCGGCTCCTGCGATTTCCTCACAGAAAATTGAAAAGTCAGAAAGCCTGAAAGAACCTGAAATCAAAATCACAGCGGGAGAAATTACTGCTCCTGGTGATGATATTCTGGGTGAAGACCTGGGGGTTGGTGAAGTCACCGGCGAAGTGGGAGCCGTCGTCGAAGGTTATGGCACCGCTATGAGCCGCATCTCCAAAGAACTCATTCGCATCATGCGTGAAGAAAAAATTCTGGTGGTCTGGCTGTTCGATGAATCGGGCAGTATGAAAGACGACCAGAAAGAAATCCGTGATAACTTCAATAAAATTTACGGCGAACTGGGAATTGCCGCCAAGCAGGAATCCAAGACCCGCTCACGCGATCAGACATTACAAACCGCCATTCTCAGTTACGGTGCCGGCGTCCACGTGCATACCGCCAAACCGACAACCGATCTGAAAGAAGTTCAGGATGCCATCACAAAAATTCCCATTGATGAATCGGGTCTGGAAAACATGTGCCAGACCGTCTCAGCCACCATTGATAAATACACGGTTATGGCCCGCAGAACCGACCGCCGACTGTGTCTAGTGCTCGTCACGGATGAATCAGGCGACGACGGTGCCGCCGTCGAAGAAGTCATCACACGTGCCAAACGTCTCAAAACGCCAATCTATATTTTGGGACGCGAATCGGTATTCGGTTATCCTTATGCCCGACAGAAGTGGACTGATCCCAAATATAATCTACCGTTCTGGATTCAGATTAATCGAGGACCGGAAACGGCATTTCCCGAATCATTACAATATGATGGACTGCATGGCCGTTGGGATGCCTTTTCTGCTGGCTTCGGCCCTTACGAACAGGTACGCATTGCCCGTGAAACCGGGGGCATCTTCTTTGTGCTGCCTGGGAAAGAACAGCGACTTGCCGGTGCAGGCAGTGACCAGCAACGACAATACCGTTTTCAGGATATGAAAGAGTATCAACCTTTGCTCTTATCACGTCGTGATTACGATGCCTCTCGCAGCGCCAGCAAATTTCGCACGGCGATCTGGAAAGTAATCGTCACGATGAATCCACACCTCGATAAGCAGCTGAATGTCAGGGAACTCTACTATCCGCTCAAGAAGCAGGAATTTTACGCCATTGGCAGTAAGGAAGTTCCTAAGGCGATTCGCGCCATGGGGCTGTTACAGAAATCAGTCGATATTCTGGAATCGATCAAGCCTTTGCGAGCACAGGAAAAGTCCTCTCGCTGGAGAGCCGCTTATGATTTAACACTCGCGCAATGCCTCGCGTATCGTGTGCGGTTATTCCAATTCTGCCTGGCCATGGATCAGCATGCCAAAAACATGCCCGTTCCGAAAGAGAAAAAGAGCAACGTCTGGAATGTCAGACGCGGCAAGAAAATGCTGCCCCCCGATCCGGAACAGGTCAAATTGACCAAAGTCAGTGTGGAGCAGCTCGATGAACAGCTGAAGAAAGCCGAAGCACAGTACAAATTTGTGATGAAAGAGCATGCGGGAACTCCCTGGGCACAACGCGCCCAATTTGAATTGGGACAGGGCTTTGGGATGTATTTTGCGGAAGGTTTTCGGAGCCCGCTCTACGATCAGAAACGAAAAGAGATCAAAGTTCCCAAGCTCTAAAAAGAGGCGAATTACTTAAGATCCTTAAGCCAAACCAGGGCACTTTCCTGAAAAAGTTCGGGGAAGTGCCCTGTTTACTTTTACCGGATGGGTTGACTGCGTAGCATATAGAAAAAGAACACCTTCCTAATCTCAATACTCACTTTCAGGAGTTTTCAACACGATGAAGATGCACCGCGCGACGAACTGTTTCAATGCCTTCACTGGAATCATGGCCGCTCTTTTGGTCTCATCCTTCCTGGGAAGCACCGTCTATTCCGGCGAAAAAAATGCCGAAACTGAAGAAGGTTTTATCAGCCTGTTTAACGGCAAAGACCTGACTGGCTGGCGGATTGCAGAAGATGGCCCGTGGGAAGTCAAGGACGGCATGATCGTCGTCACAGGCAAACGCTCCCATCTCTTCACCGAAAAAGAGTTCAAGAACTTTGAATTCAAAGCAGACGTCAAAACCACACCGGGCAGCAACTCCGGAATTTTCTTCCACACCAAATTTCAGGAAGAAGGCTGGCCGACTCAGGGTTATGAATCACAGGTGAATGTGACTCACAAAGACAAAGTCAAAACAGGCAGCATTTATAATCGCGTGAAGTTGTTTAAGACGCCTGCCAAAGATAATGAATGGTGGACGCAACACATCATCGTCAAAGGCCGAAATGTCGTGATTAAAATTAACGGCGAAACCGTAATCGATTACACGGAACCTGAAGGCGCAAAAGGGTATCCATCTCTGGGAGAAAAAGGGAGTTTTGCACTGCAGGCACACGACCCCAAGAGCGTCGTTTACTATAAAAACATTCGTGTCAAACCTCTGGCTGACTAACAGCGGCTGCATTACTTGAATGTTTGTGATGAGCCCTCATCGTCTTGATCGAGGGCTTTTTTTCTTCTCACTTTCTGTCAGCACAAAGAGTCAACAAGTGAAACTGGGATACAATACCAATGGCCTGGCCTTTCACCGCTGGGATGACGCGATCCGGTTGATCGCCGAAACCGGTTATCAGTCTGTCGCGATCACCGTGGACCACTATTGTCTCAATCCCTTTTCGGCTGACCTCCCGCGACAGCTGGAGGAGATGCAGACCTTACTCGATCAGTACCAGTTGTCCTCTGTCATTGAGACTGGTGCCCGGTTCTTATTGAATCCCCGCGCCAAACATGAACCGACTCTGGTCAATGCCACACCCGCCGAACGCGCCACACGTATCGATTTTTTGAAACGCTGTATCGATCTGGCAGCGTTTCTGAAATCGGACGCCGTTTCGTTCTGGGCCGGACAACTCAATCAGGATCTCTCCCGGGAACAAGCCCTGGCACAACTGGCAGAGGGCTGCCGGGAAGTGATTATGTACGCAGCAGAGAAACAGGTCCGGCTGGCTTTCGAACCTGAACCAGGCATGCTGATTGAAACCCTCCGCGATTTTGAAGACCTGACGATGCTGGTGGATCATCCCTGTTTTGGTCTGACCGTCGATGTCGGGCACTTGCAGTGTATGGGAGAGACGCCCATCAGCCAGTTCATCGAACCCTGGGGAGACCGTATTTTCAATATTCATATCGAAGACATGGTTTATGGTGCGCACGATCATCTGAGGTTTGGTGAAGGGGATATTGATTTTGCCGATGTGATGTCAGGCCTGCGGAAGATCAATTACACGGGGGGGATTCACGTGGAATTGAGTCGTCATAGCCATATCGCCCCGGATGTACTCAAAGAGTCTTTCGAGTTCTTGCAGCCGTACTTGGAAACAACAGCTTGAACCGCCAGGCCGCAATTCAGTCTCCGCTGGCTTTGTCTGTTTTCTCGGTAGTACTGATTGTGTGGGTTAGATTGATTAGGTTAATCCAGTTCCAGTTCGCCATCTCCGGATTACGATAAAGAGAGAATAGGGCCCGTTGTTGAGTCGCTGAGGACTCTGAATTTGCGCTGACAGTAAAATCGACATCGACCGCAATCAGATTCCGCACTGACTACCGTGATGCTTCTCGTTCTTTTTTCGATCCCAAGCCGGCATGACTTCTTCGATCACTAAAACATTCGAATTGTTGGCACTCAGCAGAAATTCACACGCCGTCAATGTGCTGATTCTGGCTTTGGACGCTGAAGATCCGGAAATCAGAGAGCAGGCCGTTGCCGCCTTGCTTGAACAACAAAGTACGCGGGGACTCGTCGAAGTCATTCGACGGTATGCCACACATTCGTCAAGCATCTTCAAGCTGCTGGAAACGCAATCCAACGCGTTAGATTCTGCCATCAAGCAATGTCTGCTGCATGGAAACCGCGAATTACAGTATTGCGGCCTGGAATTTGTGAGGATCACCAGCGATTTCAGACAGATCCCTTCACTGGTCGCGCTGTTCGAGAACAAACGTCTGGTCAACCACCAGCCAGACCTGGTCTCACAGACTCTGCGGTATCTGGTAGGCAGACTGTACGAGTATTTTCTGGATACTTCGACCGATTCAGTCTACTCCCGAACATTCCTCAGAAATTCGCAAAAAATTCGACGTGATAATTTGAATGCACTCGCGTCGGCTGCCGAGCACCTCAGCGATTTGGATCGGCCTGAAGAAATCGTGGAAAGCCTCCTGATTCTGGGGAACGTAGGAGATCCCGCGATTCGAAAAATATTGTGGCATTCCAGCGATGAAACCAGGCAACTTGTCGAGCAGGTTTTGAAAGAAAGTAAACACATCGGGGTCATGCAGTTGATCTGCGATTTTACCGAAGTCAATTACCCCAACCCGAAAGCCCTCGAAGCCATTGCCGAGCGGGAAGATCCCGAGTTTATCGCACATCTCCTGCGTTGGTTGCCGGAACGTATTTCTGAACTGCAACATACCAACTTCAAGCAGATCGGCAAGATCGTCTGGCTGCGCTCCGACAGGCAGAATTTTGAGAAAATCCCCAAGGTCCTGCAGACCGCCGTCATCCGTTTAATCAGCCTGCTCGAACTGGATCTTGTCAGTAAAAAGCAGGCGCAAAAATGGATGCTGCAAAATGGAACACCGGAGGCAAAAGAAGCAGCCATCGGGATCTTACGGAACCTGGATACGACTGAAGTCACGGAAATGGTCCTGCAAAGCCTCGATTCGGAAGACCCGGTTCAGCAGGCCTGGGCCACCTGCCAGCTCCGCGCACAGCATGTCCCCGACGCGATCAACCTGCTCGTTGATAAAATCGACAGTCCGCTGGAAGAAGTCAGAGAAGCGGCTCGTAAAGAACTTTCCAGTTTCGATGTCGATTACGTGCTCGAACACTTTGAGGAGTTCAATCCCCAGGTCTGTCCCTCGGTCGGCAAATTACTGCAAAAGCTGAATCCTCGCTGTATCCTGGAATTCAGCCGTGCCATGGCACATCCCTTAAGAAAACGGCGGATTCAGGCAGCCCGGTGTGCCCATATCCTGAAATTACATGACCAGCTGATTCCCGCCCTGGCTTCACTTCTGGAGGATCCTGATGATCTGGTCCGGAGAACCAGTGCCGAAATTCTGGCGTCGATGACGGTTCCTGAAGCAAAGCAGGCTCTGGTAGCTTTGATCACCGATGACAACGCACGCATTCGCGACATCGCCGTCAAGGCACTCCGAGTACACCGAAACTCAGAGAGCTCGGGCAATTCATAACGTGATGAAATGGTGAGAAGATGAACGTGGATTTCTATTTGATTCTGGCAGGACATACTAATGACGTGTCTCGAGCATTCCGCAATCGCGGCATGCTGCAGGAGAACTGGCTGCTGGTTACGGCAACCCTGTTAATCGGATCGATCTGGTTAACCCTCTATTTGTGGGAAAATTTCCAGTTACGACGCAAAGCCAACGCAGATACTCCCCAGGGTCTCTTTTATGATTTATGTAAAACCCATCGTTTAAGCCGTACGGACATCACTTATCTGCTCAAAGCAGCTCAGGCGCATTACCGGGACCAACCAGCGATGGTATTTGTTGATCCCGGTATTCTCAATGCCTATATCAAAGAGGTGAGTAGCGATGCCAAGTACTATGAGCTACTCGCGGATAAATTATTTAAACACTAAGGCTTTGGTAACTCACTGTTCTGATGAGTTCGGCTTTGTTGCCACATAAAATTCGCTCAAGATGTCATGTGGCAAGTCATGGATTTCGATCTTTTCGAAACCAACCGCTTCCAATGTCTGACAAGTCGGCTCCTGGCCCCATACTACCTCATCCGTCTGATCATTCTGCTGCAGACTGGCAGCCATGCCTCGCAAACACGAAATTGAATACAACAGCGGTGCGAGAGGATTTTGCAGATTCAAGGCAGCTTTGTTTGAATTCACGAGATCCTGCATCAGGAAGATTCCCTCCGGTCGTAACGCAGCGTAGACCTCATCTAACACCTGGAATGGATAAGGCTGATCGTGCATCACATCAAACGCGGTGACCAGATCGAAGGCATCAATGGCATGAATTTGAGCGAGATCTCGATTGAAGAACGCCACATTTTCAATCCCTCTTTCCTCTGCAGAACACCTGGCTTTCTCAATCGATTCCAGAGATTGATCGTAGCCGACAAACCGGCTCTTCGGAAATGCCTGCGCCAGCTCCAGCAGCGTCTCACCAGTTCCACAACCCAGGTCCAGTACATCGAGGCCTTCACAAAGCTGCATAATCAAAGTCGGCACCAGCGGCAACATGTACTTGAACAGTCCATTCAGATCAGATTCCGATTTTTCCGCCGCCAGTTTCGACTGCAGGTCAGTAAAGACCGATTCGGGAACGCTCCCTCCTTCGCGAAAACATTTGATAATGTCTTCTTCAAGCTTTCCGAAAATAGAAAACCATTGCACGTTGGTGGCATAGTTCTTACAGCCAGCGTGGCGTGTCAACAATGAATCATATTCGCTTGGCAGTCGATAAGTTTTGAACATTTCATCATACTCGACAATACTGCCAGTCACCATCGCGGCTAACCAGTCGCGGACATAACGTTCCCGCAAGCCGGCACGATCTGATATCTCACGACTACTGGCACTGTCCATATTGCTCATCACATCAAACAGACCAGTTCGATGACCAATTGAGACCATCAAGCATAAGCCTCCCTGATTGATCATTTGCTGAAGTTTTTGTTCAAATCGTTCGGTGCGGTCTAAGTCCAGCGTCAAATAACAGTCAGTCATCATTGTGAAAGCCCCTTTCATACAAAACCAGATTTCCCCTCTCACTGCTTCACCAAGCGAGGAAACGATTCATCTGTTACCATTTTTTTTAAATAAAATGTGAGGGGAGGGAGATTACTTTGAGTCCCTTGTAGCACTCCTGTTCTGTTCTAACAGCTTACTTGAAAGTGAGATACGTAAAAATCTCTACCAGGTAGCTGGAAAGACCTCAACAATTTTCGAGTGGAGAAGAGGACAACACCTGTTTTGTTCTGTACAATAGGATAGTGGAAAAGCTTCCGGCTTCGGTCTTATCATTGGCTGTTTAGTAAGACTGCTTGCTGATCGTTGGGCGTTGCCTGAAATTAAAAATCAGGTAGATCATAGGGAGAGTGTCAGATGTTGCGTCAATTTATTTGTCCCATGGCGGCAGTGTTACTTGCACTGGCTGGCATTGGTGGTTTTCTGGTGAGCTCTGATCATTCCCAAACTGCAATTGCTGAAAAACAAGTTTCAACTGAACCAACGGACGTCGTTCAAATCGATACTGGTTTTCAGAAACGCGAGCAACGCCTGAACGAGATCAATCTGGTGTTAGCCAAACGCGCACCTCAGTTCTCAGGAAACCCTCCCCCATCAACTCCGGAAGTATTCCCTCCCTGGCGCGATCCCGCATTAGATAATCTCTATCAGGAAATCAAACGGAAACGCGTGGGGCTTTGGTTCCCACGAAATAAGGAACCTTTCTCCATTTGGGTCGGAAATCCTTCGAAGACGGTCGATGGCAAAAAAGTATATCAGCATTGTGAAGTTCTCAAAAATGCGATTCCTTCGATTAATCAATTGCCGTTTCCTGTCAGGATCTGGTTTTATGGAACACGCGATCAAACGAATCCCGAGTTGGGGAAATGTATTGAGACACTCTCCAAAGTAAAACAACTGGCAGGGGTCAAGTTTTCCCTGTGTCGGATTAATGAGCGTGGTTATACCGCCCTGCGAAATCTGCCCAACCTGACCAATCTCGAGATTCTCCATTCTCATCTCGATGAGGCCGCTCTGGAACAAATTGTACAAATCAAGCGACTTCGCAGACTACATCTTGATTTTGGAAGTCATCCGATTTCTCTGCAAGTGGCAGAGAAAGTGCTGGACCTGCCGGTACTGGAAGACCTGAAACTCAATCTGGAAATGGCACCAGAAGATGTTATCCCGTTTTGGGAGAAAATGGCGGGATGTTCGCAGCTGACTTCAGTTGAAGTCGACCTGGGCTCTGTAAAACAGAAAGCCATGCTTAGCTTTTTGAAGAATGGAGACAGACAGAATCTGCAGAAGTGGATCATCCGAGAAATCTTTCCCCAAAAACGTGTGGCAGACGCACTTGCCTTAGCACCTAATCTGGAAGTTCTGAAAGTCCCGTCCGGAAAAGACGAGGATATCAGTTATCTGCTTGAACAAGTCGCAGCACATCAGCCCCATATGAAACAACTGGTCATTGGCTGGGACACAGGGAATCATCTGAGTGGAGATCAAGCACGCACCGCCCTGACTTTGCTAACCAGCTTCCCTCAACTGGAACGTTGCCATATCCCGGTAGAACTACCCGAACCTGCGGCTCTTCAGCCTTTAACGCAACTACCCAATCTGGAATATTTCTACTGCAAAAATTTGAATCTGGATCAGGACACCTTATTGTTGCTTGCACAAATGCCGGCGCTGAAGCGGTTGGAAGTCAACAAGCTGCAATTCGATCAAAGTGCGGCCCATCTGCTCCCCTGGTTAACGAACGTGGAACAAATCGAAATCAAAGACCCGACGACACTCACCGACGAGCGATTAGAACTGCTGGCGACACTGCCGCGGCTTTCCACACTCAAATGGTGTGATATTGCCATCAAGGATCCCATCCCCTTGACCGACGCCGCCCGCGCCCGTTTTCCAAAAATTGAATTTGACGTCTGCGGGAAATAACAGAATCGAAACAGACAACGAGTGATCGTTTTTATTCTATTCAGAGTTCTTCACCGGAAACTTCTGCCAACCCAGTGCGTCGATCCGCTTGAATTCCCCTTCGATGTCGGTCCCTGTATAGAATGAGAACCAGCCTTTCACGCGAACCGTTTCGCCGGGCGGGCAATCAGGAAAGATCGGATCCGAATGCAGGCAGGGGCACTTCTGATTTCCCCACGCTTTAAAACAGGGAGTCCACGCCATGATGATCCAGTGATCGCCCGACGCCGAGCGGCACGCCGCATACGGTTCACGGAACAGTTTGTTTTCATTGTTCTGTTGCGTAAAACCATCCATCATTTTCAGCATCGCGCAATTCTGCACGCGCATCTTCGTTAGAGGCTCTTTGGTCCCATTCTTGAGCCACATTTCCATCAGCACCGCATCGGCTCGTGGCTCGACGGCCGTTCCGAATTCAATGCCGTTGGGCAGTTTGCGCGAGAGCGACAACGTGCCACTTTGATGCCGCGTCCATTCCAGCGGTGGTAACTCGATGTTCTGTTTCGACCAGATCGTCGGTACATGCGTGTGAGCCAGATAGGTCAGTCCCAGATTCGACCAGATTGCTTCGGGAATATCCAGCACAACATAGCTCACCGAATCCCACGGCGCAAAGACCGAAATCTTGGTTTCCCGCTGTGGTTCGATGGCACCTTCCAGAAAACCAATCCGCGGATGCCGACCGCCGGGATATGGTTTGACGAGTAAAGGTGCCGCCGGTTTGCGTTCTGATGCAGACGCGCGTTTCAAATCAAACCGTTTGAGCGCTGCTTTGATGTCGGGTTGTTCCAAACCAGTCGCCTGCTGAATTTCACCCACCGTATAGTGATGAAACACAAACATATTTTCGAGCCAATACTTCAGCTCCGCCTCACTCGCCGGCTTGCGTGCGTTGGGAAACGATTCGTCTGCGTACGTGACCGTTCCGCTGAAGATCAGCATTGACAATAAAACAACAACACAATTCCGCAACATCAGAGCACCTTATGTTTGACGGTAATAATTTCAGAAACGGCTTCTATTCTACAATATTTTTGTTCCAGAAACATAGATTTCTGGGATGACTGACCCTATTTAAAACAGAAGATCCCCGATGGAACCAAAGGACTGAGCGTGAAGTTTTGAAAGAACAGATACGTTCGTTCTCATGCTTTTGTTATACTGCTCACAACCAAATATTGTCAGTTGGGAGCATGTGAGATGAAATTCAGCAAGAAAAAACAGTTAAGAGTAACCGGAGTTGTAATTCTGTGTGGTTTTATTGGCCTGATCTTGTTTCAGACATTTCAAAAACCTGACAGGATTCAATGGCGAAAATATTCGGTAACGCAGATTCAAAACGATCTAGCCCACGGAAAGCTGATTTTGGTCAGTGTTATGGCTTCCTGGAGTCATGGAACGATAATGCATGAAGCACGCTATTCAGAAGATCCATTGGTTCTAAAGCTGATTCAGACATACCCGATTACCTGTTATCAGGTAGATTTAGCTAAGATTCCAGGCGAGCAAATTGACACTTGGAGAAATTATTTTCAGGATGTTTCGGGGCTGGGATTATTACTGCTGACAAAAAATTCACGCGACGAAATTGTTCTACGGCGACTTCTTGCAGATAAGATCACCGGAGAAATAGTCGTTTCCGAAATCGAGCAAATGCTGGCAGAGCCAACATTGAAGGCTAGAGGTTGAGCACAAAGCGATCCCTTCTCAAAGGATGAATCTGTATGTACCAGTCACTCTCCCCCGATCTGCCACCTTGTGAATTAACGCTCCCAGATACTCCGCAAGCAAATTTATCGATCACTCAGTCACTGTCACTGGCCTCGTTCCTGGTCGACAGCTTGTATCTCCTCTGCTGGATGGGCGCGTTCTTACTTCTTGCCATTTTTTTTCTGGTCTTCTTTCTCTTTGCAGAGGACTCCGGCCTGATTATCAATAATATTATTCCGGTAATCATACTCTACATCGTATATCGAATTGGCGTGAACATCACATTTAAGAAGGGGCGAGCACGACTGGTTTCAATGTTTCTGCGGATCATCAACCGCTCAGGAGAAAATCCGGAGAGCAAAGTGAAGGTCCGTTTAACCGCCGAGGCAATCGGACTGCAGACCGCAGAGACACAGCTCACTCTCAACTGGGATCAGGTTGAATCCATTTCGAAAGACGAAAACGGGTTTGCGATCGAGTTTGTAGACAAACCTCACGTTAATCTATCCAGGGACGACTTACCGGCAGTATGGCAAGACGCGTTGACGGATAATTAATCGACGGATGAGATTGCGCGACGAATTAGGCATCAAACTCTTTGGTTGATAGATTATGCGGGTGATTGATTGATATTCTCTATACACCTGTCTTGTGAAAAGCACATCCCTCCCAACCAACCTCACTTCTATAGACACAAATAGCCATTCCCCCTAAAATCGGCCGGTTTTTATTTGCCCCTACACATTGATAGTATTGGTCCTATTGAATGAACTCTCAGCAGACCGTCGCGCCGCGTGTTGAAACTGACAATTTAACCTCTGAGGAATCTGTTGAGACAGTGCCCGCCCAACCGGATGCCCGCGTCGACTGGCCCGTGATCGGCTGGATCGCCGTCATTCATCTGGGACTGCTGGCCGCCCCCTTTTACTTTACCTGGACGGGCCTATTCACCTGTCTGTTTCTGGGGTGGCTGACCGGCGGCATCGGGATCTGCATGGGCTATCATCGCCTGCTCACGCATGGCAGCTTTCAGACGTATCCATTCATGTTTCGTTTGATTGGCCTGATCGGCTTACTGGCCGGACAGGGGCCCCCGATTCAATGGGTGGCCAATCATCGCAAACATCATCTGCACAGTGACCAGCCCGGCGATCCGCATTCGCCGCGCGACGGACGCTGGTGGAGTCACATCATGTGGCTGATCCCCTATCACAGTACGGAAGAAATCCAGGCCACGCACGAGCGCTTCGCTCCTGACCTACTCAAAGACCCGTTCATGCGGTTCCTGCAACGCACGTTTCTGCTCTGGCATATCGGCATGGGCGCCGTTCTCTATGGCATCGGCTACTGGCTGGGTGGATCGGAAATTGCGATCAGCATGGTCGTGTATGGCATGTTCGTGCGACTGTTTTATGTGTTGCATGCGACCTGGTTTGTGAACTCCGCCACACACATCTGGGGCTACCGCAATTATGAAACGACCGACGACAGCCGCAACCTGTGGTGGGTTGCGTTGTTAACCTACGGCGAAGGCTGGCACAACAACCATCACAAGTATCAACGCATGGCTAAGAACGGCCACAAATGGTGGGAACTCGACATGACCTACGGTGCGATTCTCGTCCTCGAAAAACTGGGCCTGGCCTGGAAAGTCGTCAAAACCATTCCCCCTAACGACAAAGAGAATTCCGTCAAGCAGCCCAACTTCGCCAAGCAGCAACAGAGTGTGCAACACTAACTTGTATGAATCAGGTCGACATCACCAGTAAATTTGTAGCGGCAACCCATTTGCAACACGCGTGGGAGCAGTTGCTTTGAAATTGCAACAGTACCGTCGGATAAGCGCAGAGGTACGATGTCGCTCAGTAAATCAAGTTGTCGTTAAACGACTGCTTCCTCGTTGCAGATGGAAGAAATCATCTCGATCATTTTCTTACGATTCACAGGCTTGGTGATGTGATCGTTGCAGCCGGCGTTGATGCACTTTTCACGGTCCCCTTCCATCGCATTGGCCGTCAAAGAAATAATTGGCCCGGAATAACCGTGCTCGCGGATTTTTCGCGTTGCGCCATAACCGTCCAGAATCGGCATCTGCATGTCCATCAGAATCACGTCATAAAGCAAACCCGTTTCCATTGCTTTC
This sequence comes from Gimesia alba, assembly GCF_007744675.1. Taxonomy (NCBI): domain Bacteria; kingdom Pseudomonadati; phylum Planctomycetota; class Planctomycetia; order Planctomycetales; family Planctomycetaceae; genus Gimesia; species Gimesia alba. Next base: position 6,908,797 of record NZ_CP036269.1, on the reverse strand, counting down.
ACGGCTGCCTGGCGGGCCACTTCTCCGTTTTCAGCGATCGTCACTTCAGCGCCGGCCTTCTTCAGAATGAAGGCAATCAGTTTTTGATTGTCAGGACCATCTTCGGCCAACAGAATTTTTCTCCCTTTCAGAGGAAATTCCGGAATGGCACAGACTTGCGGCTGGCTTGATTCGCTGGCCTCTGTTTCTGGAGCAATGCGCTGCTGTAATTCCTGAAGGCGTTCGACACCATCCAGATTTCCGGTATCTACTGCGGCAGTGAATCGCGAACCTTTGTTACGTTCACTGGTCACTGAAATGTCTCCACCTAACATGTTTGCCAGACGTTTGCAAATTGTGAGTCCCAAGCCGGTTCCACCATATTTACGTGTGGTTGAGGAGTCGGCTTGCGTAAACGGACGGAACAGATTCGATAACTGCGACTCGGTCATCCCAATTCCCTGGTCAATCACCGAAAATTGAATTTGTGGCTCAGCGCCCGGAGATTCAACCAGTTGTGTTTCCAGTCGAATCGTTCCCACTTCCGTAAACTTGATCGCGTTTCCAATCAGGTTGATCAGAATCTGTCGAATCCGCGTGGGGTCAGATTGAATTTCAGCAGGCAAAGGGAACTCATAACTGGCTTCCAGCTTCAACCCTTTGGCTTCCGCACGGACTTGAACCAGTTCCAGCACCTCTTCCACAATTGTTTGAGGCGAACAGGAAATCGATTCAATGTCCAGTTTGCCTGCTTCAATTTTTGAGAGGTCCAGAATATCGTTGATCAATTCCATCAGGTGCCCGCCGTTGCGTTTGATGGTGTCCAGCGAATCCAGAAATAATTCGGGCATCTGATGTGTTTTGGCTTCCAGCTCCAGAAGTTCCGTGTATCCCAGGATCGCCGTCATGGGAGTACGGATTTCATGACTCATGTTCGCCAGAAACGCGCTCTTGGACTGATTGGCGGTTTCTGCCGCCTTGCGTAATGTTTTCTGTTCTCGCACCAACTGCAATGCACGAATCGCATTCCTGACGCGGGCTTGAATTTCCGAATCGGTCGCCGGCTTCGGAATATAATCGAAGGCGCCTTCCTCAAACGCGCGGGTAATCCCTTTGCCGTCGTTGTGCGAGGTGACCATGATCACGGCAACTTCTTCGACCTTATAATTTTCGCGAACTTCCTTTAAAACGGCAAAGCCATCCAGAACTGGCATTTCCACGTCGAGTAAAACGATATCCGGCTTCAGCTCATGAACTTTTTGACGCCCGTCTTCTCCATCAACGGCAGTATGCAATTCATAGTCGTCCTGAGTCAGTGCTTTGCAAAGGATGCGTCGCACCACATCCGAATCATCGACAATCAGGATCTTTGATACTGGATTATTCATTTTCTTGTTTTCTAGCTTGGGACACAGATTTACTGCAGTCGTAAAACGAGGAGTACACGTTGTAAAACTAGATCAAAGAAATTCCCCAGTGCGTAGTGAATCAAAAAATCAACGTTTTTTTAAGCTGAAGCAAAAGACCGAGGTCCGGTTAGACCGTTTGAGCATATTCTTCCACGATTTACACTGAGGGATAACGACCACACAAACTGATAGGTCTTTCCAGCGGTGCGGTAAAATCGTTCAGTCGTCGGACACACGCAGTGCAGGGATTTCCTGCTTCAGCGTCTCCAGCATTGCATCCGAAACACTCGTATTGCTGAGGCTAAGCTCCACCAGATGCGGCGCAGAAGAAAGATACGCCACCCCGGCATCGGTCACTTTGGTGTGGTCCAGAATCAAAACTTTGAGCTTCGGCAGCCGCGCCAAAATTTTCAAACTTTGATCGGTGATCTGTGTCCCATCCAACACAAGCGTTTCCAGATTTCGCAGCCGGGAAATAATGGACGCACTTTGATCTGTAATCTTGCAATTCGATAAACCAAGACCGACCAGGGTCTCTTTTGTAGGCCCGTTGTTCAGTGCTTCCAACTCGGCTTCGTGAAATTTCGAATCTGCCAGATTGAGGTGTGTTAACCCTGTAGAATGTAACGCAGAGGCCAAGGCTGATTTTTCAATTTGACAATCGGTGAGTCTAAGAACTTTCAATTTAGGGAGCTGAGCAATCGCAATCGCTCGATTCTGATCAATCGCAAAACTTTCTAGATATAATTGTTCCAGCTTGGGAAATGATTGCAATAAATCGAACAGCTCATTAATTTCATCTGGATTACTTTGGGGGACATGTCGCAAGTAGATTGCGAACAGAGATCGATGATACCGAATAAAGGGTGCGGGAATAAAAGCGGGACCTGAGGTCTTATCATATTCTACACGGACAATTTCTCCCTGTTTACTAAGACTAGCAGATTCCAGATATGCACCGTATCTTTGAAACACAGCAACATTAGTATGAAATCGGACAACCAGAAAGATTGAATACGCACTAGCTGAACACACAAGAATCAAAGCGGCAATCAAAGTGCGGCGAACGAGAATTCGTCTGTTGTTTTGACTCATACGAACAACAGTGGATTCCCCATCAGAACTCATTAAGACTCCTGTCCCATCAACGCGCCGTCCAGCCACCGTCGACAGTCACCATACTGCCCGTCATATAACTTGATGCATCGCTGGCTAAGAAAATCGCGGCACCCTGAATTTCTTCCATTTTGGCCCAGCGGTTCATCGCCACTGCGCCCACGATGAATTTCTTGATCTCTTCGGTTTCGGCAAACGGTTCATTCATTGGCGTGAGAAACGGCCCCGGGCAAATCGCATTACAGGTGATGCCGTATTCGCACAGCTCCAGACCCAGCGCCCGCGTCATCTGGACCATGGCCCCTTTACTGGCGGTGTAAGGCGTGCGATTGGACATCCCCACCAGTCCCAGCGTACTGGCTAAATTGATAATCCGACCATATTTCGCCTGCTTCATATGCGGCACGACTGACTTGGCACACAACCAGGGGCCGGTCACATTGACATTTTGAACTTCCTGAAATTGTTCGAGCGTCAACTCATCAATCGGCCCGCGAATATTAATCCCCGCGTTGTTGATCAGAATATCAATCTTTCCGAATTCTGAAATTGCCCGGTCGGTCATCGCGGCAACCTGCTCCGCATCCGTCACATCCGCCTGGACTCCGATCACTTTTACGCCATAATCTTTCGCAATCTGTGCCGCCGTCGCTTCCACTTCAGCCTGATGCCGGCTCGTCAACAATACATCCGCGCCCGCAGACGCCAGCCCTTCCGCCATGGCGGAACCCAGACCTTTAGAGCCCCCGGTAATGATGGCAGCACGACTCGTTAAATCGAACAGTTTGATTCCAGGCAGCATGGAAATTCCTTCCTCTTAGATGGTTTCTCAACAGGTTGAATGTACGGAAATATGTTTCTGATACGCAGGATTCGTCTCTGGAAAATCACTACGATAATGCACGCCGCGACTCTCTTTGCGTTCAATCGCAGAGGTAATCATCAACTGTGCGACGAGCAGCATGTTCTGCAGCTCCCAGCCGCTCAACGTTTTGAATTCGCGATCGACAACATAACGACTCCAAAAGTCGACTTTGTCTTTCGCGTTTTGCAGCGACTCTGCATTGCGTGTAATGCCGACATCGCGCCACATGAGGCTGGCTAACGAGTTGCGCAGGTCCTTGCTGTTTAAATTTTCGTCCGAATGCTTCTCTTTGTCCCAGTCAGGCAGCAGCGAGGCAGTGAACTGATCCGGCTGACTGAGTGCCGCCGCCGAAGCTCCACGTCCCGCAGCAGCGCCGAAGATCAAGCCTTCCAAGAGACTGTTGGAAGCCAGTCGGTTACTTCCATGCAGGCCGGTCGATGTCACTTCGCCCGCTGCCCAGAGATGGGGAACCGAAGTCCGTGCCTGCAGGTCGGTCTTCACACCGCCGATCATATAATGCGCGCCGGGACGCACGGGAATCTGATCTTTGGATAAATCCAGTCCGAAGCCGGCACAGACTTTTCCAATGTTGGGGAACCGCTCTTTAATCAACGCGGGATCCAGATGGGTCAAATCCAGATAGACACACGAATGATTCGTTTTCAGCATTCGATCGGTGATCGCCCGGCTGACAATATCTCGATGTGCCAACTCCTGATCGGGATGATATTCGGACATGAATCGTACACCGTTGCAGTCACGCAGATAAGCGCCTTCGCCACGTACCGCTTCCGAAATCAGATACCGCGCACCACCCGCAATATAGAGCACAGTCGGATGGAACTGCATGAATTCCATATCCTGCAGCAGAGCCCCCGCCCGAAACGCGATGGCATGCCCGTCGCCCGTTGCCAGCGGCGGGTTTGTTGATTCACGAAACAGACAGCCCGCCCCACCCGTAGCCAGAATGACCTGTTTGGCCCAGACCAGTGTTTTTCCGTGATAGCGATTCCAGATAATCGCACCGCGGCATTTGCCGTCTTCTGTGACCAGATCCAGGGTCGGCGTTTTCGTCCAGGTTTGAATGGAAGGTCGATCATGCACGGCGGAGACCAGCGATCGCATCAGTTCCCGGCCCGTCGCATCTCCCATGGCATGCGCCACACGACGATGGCTGTGCCCTCCTTCTTTCGTGAGTGCGATCTTGCCGTCTTCGGTATCAAAGTCAGTGCCGATCTCGATCAATTCCTGAATGTGCCGCGGTGCTTCCTGACAGACATATTCCACCAGTTCTTCATCACACAAATCCTTGCCGGCTGCCAATGTGTCTTGAATATGGTTGGTGATGTTATCTAGCGGGTCCAGCACACCGGCGATGCCACCCTGCGCATAAGCACTGTTTGACTGGGACACTTTCCCCTTATTGACGATAATCGTTTCCAGGCGGGGATCAATTTCCAGTGCCGCTCGTGAACCGGCAACACCACCACCTATGATTAAAACATCGGTGAAGATGTGCGGAATGCGTTTCGGATTGATACGAGCAAGATAGCGTTGACCAGGTTCAATGAGAATCGGATCCAAGTCTGCGTGCTCCTTAACCTCGTCCGGTTTCAGCTGCGAGACAGGGCAGCTTCGCGGAAATCAAATTGTCATACAGGAAAAACCACCATCGACGGCGATATTCGTTCCAGTGATGAAACTACCCGCTTTCCCGGCCGCCATCAGTAACACAGCACCCGCCAGTTCTTCCGGATCACCAAAACGATTCGTCGGTGTATGATTCATAATACTGGCGACACGCTCTGGTGTCAGCACTTTTCGATTCTGCTCTGCAGGAAAAAAGCCGGGAGACAGGGCATTCACTCGAATTCCCTGTTCGGCCCATTCTCGCGCCAGGTTCTGCGTCAGATTCAACACTGCCGCCTTCGACGCGGAATAGGTAAACACGCGGGAAAGCGGCGTGATCGCACTCATCGACGCAATGTTGATGATCGAGCCGGCCACGTTCTCGTCCAGCATCGCCTGACCAAATACCTGGCAGGCCACTTTGACACTCAAGAGATTGACGCGGAAAATCCGCTCCCATTCTTCGTCACTGATTTCCAGGAATGGTGTGGCGGCGTTGATCCCCGCACCATTCACCAGAATGTCAACTACCTGGCCTTTGGCTTTCAGATGCGCGACCACTGCTTCGAGATCAGAGCGGCTGGTGGAATCAGCGGCGAAGAATTCGGCACTCCCCTTTAGTGCTTCGATCTGTTTCACACGACTGTCGCCGTTTTCCGCATTGCGACCGACGATGACGACATGCGCGCCGGCTTGCGCCAGTGCATCGGCAATGGCGCCACCCAGAACTCCGGTGCCGCCGATCACAACCGCCGTCTTACCAGACAGGCCGAACAAGGCCTGCAAATATCCGGATGAGTTACTTTCACTCATCGCATACCACCTTCTCTATCTCGATGAATCAACACGCAGTCGTTGAGGGAGCGCTTAACCAATAAATTCCAGTTTGACCGGGTTGGGGATGATGCCGGCTTCGTAGCCCTTATTCAGCAAGAGCGCGACGGCTTCGCGGCCCTTTTCACCGAAGTCCAGAGTCCAGTCATTCACATACATGCCGACAAATTTATCAGCGCTGCCCCGGTTCAAATCGCGACCATACTTCAACGCATGATCGAGCGCTTCATCACGATGCTCCAGACCGTACTCAATGCTGCGCTTCAGAATCGCAGTCACCTCTTCCATCATTTCCTGGCCCATGTCTTTACGGATGGCATTCGCACCCAGCGGCAAAGGCAGGCCGGTTTCTTCGTACCACCACTTGCCCAGATCAACGACCAGCTTCAGTCCCTGGTTTGCATAAGTCAACTGGCCTTCGTGAATGATCAGGCCGGCGTCGAACTTGCCTTGTTCGACCAGGTTCAAAATCTCATCGAAGGGATGCTCTTCGTATTCGAAATCATCGCCCAGCAACAATTTCAAAGTCAGAAACGCGGTGGTCAGCTTGCCGGGAATCGCAATTTTTTTGCCGCGCAGATCGTCGATCGACCACTCTTCGCGGGCCACGACCATCGGCCCGTATTGATCTCCCATCGAAGCACCACACGAACAGATCGCGTAGGTATCCGTCAGATAAGCATAACCGTGCAGGCTGACCGCGGTGAGTTCCAGCTCCGCATTGAAGGCACGCTGATTGAGTGTTTCAATATCTTGTAACTCATGAGTAAATCGATACTTACCTGTTTCGATCTTGTCATTCGCCAATGCATGGAACATAAAGGCGTCGTCCGGATCGGGACTGTGGCCTACCTGAATTAATACTTTCTCATCGGTCATCATGGATCACACACTAATTAAGTTGAAGAGGGAAAAACCAAACGATTGAACACCGGCCCAAATACCAGTCTCAATTGCAGAATACAGTTAAAAAATTCTTTGCAAGACACTATAGAGAGTTCCCCACAACTTAGCCACCTTCCAGCAAAAACAACTTCTCCAGCCAGATCCACGAACAAATCAACATTCTTGAAACGTTTGATATGAGGAAAAAAGCAGTGTATGTTAGAATATGTGTTGTTTTTTATTTACTACCACGAAAAAGTGACCTACCATGAGCGGGTCGGCGCTAGCCACCGTTTTTTAAATCAGGTAACCGAACTCACAAACGGCGGCTAGCGCCGACCCGCTCACAATTGGTATCCGTTACGCGTATTTTCGTGGTAGTAAAAAAATTAGTTATTTCGTTCAAACCCCAGGATCTTCTTCAGCAGGTCAGCCGGTTTATCTTCCGGGTGAACTGGCAGTTCGCGGCATTCTTTGATGTTGCGGAAAAATGTATGCTGCCGTTTGGCGAAGCGGCGGGTCTGCTGTTTGAGCAGTTCGACGGCTCGTTCGTAGGTACACGCGCCTTCCAGATAGTCGATCAGTTCCTTATATCCCAGTGCCTGCCGAGCCGTACGGTCCATCGGCGGATCGGCTGCGAGGATCTGTTTCACCTCGTCGAGCAGCCCTTCTTCCAGCATTTGATCGACACGAAGATTAATCCGCTCGTACAGCCACTCCCGATCCGGCAATAACCAGTAGACATGCGCCGGACATTCCTCTGGCGTCAGAATTCCTTCCGCGTGCTGAGCAGAAAGGGGAACGCCGGAGACGTGATACACTTCCAGTGCCCGCGCCACGCGGCGGACATCGTTTGGATGCAACTTCTTCGCCGAGACCGGATCGACGGCTGCCAGCCGGCGGTGCAGTACTTCATTTCCTTCGGTCTCTGCCAGCGTTTCCATTTCGCGACGATAATCCCAGTCGGCAGAAGGGCCGTTGAAGACGCCGCGCAAGATCGCCCGTAAATAAAGCCCCGTGCCCCCCACGAACAGCGGCGTGCGGCCCCGCTCAATGATCTCGCGGCAGCAGGTTTCCGCCGCTTCGAAATAATCGGCCACACTGTATTTTTCATGTACATCGATCAGGTCCAGCAGATGATGCGGCACCCGTTCCCGTTCTGCGGCTGAGGCTTTCGCGGTGCCGATATCCATGCCCCGATACAGCGACATCGAATCCATGGCCAGGATTTCCGCGTTGAGATGTTCGGCCAGCAACAGACTGAGCTCGGTCTTGCCGCACGCGGTCGGACCTGCCAGAAACCAGCACTGTTGAAGGACTTCCGTTGGAAATTGCATAATCAATTCATCTCATATCAACCGAACCGCACACGCCTGAAAGAGGAAGACTCTTGCGGCTCGGACTCGTCATTTTCAATTCATTTGACTAGGATACACGCTCGGAATGATGAGCCGCTCAAAGTTCTGGTCTGTTATTCTGCTATGTAGTATATTAATTCGCGACACATGTCGAAAGAGAGAGACGATGGCGACCTTCGAAACCAGCGTTCAGTTAACTACCACTCCCGAAGAGATTTTTGAATTTCTGATTGATACCGATAACATTCTGAAAATCAGCCCCCCCGACACCGGTCTGGCTTTCACCAAAAAACCAGACAAATTATCTCTGGGTGCGGTTCTCGAATTTCAGATTCAGGGCTTCGGCAAAGTGCAGGAAGGGACTCACGAAATCATCGCCTTCGAAAAGCCCGACTTTTTCACCGAGAAACAGATCTCCGGGCCGCTCAAATCATACACGCACGAACATCGCATCATATCCAGCGGCGACAATCAGATCACCCTGATCGATCGACTGGAGTTCGAACCGCCGGGCGGACTGCTCGGCTTTCTAATCACCGAATCGAAGCTGCTGGATCTGTTTGACGAAGGCTTTTTCCACCGTCATAACGCATTAAAAGCGATCTTTCCGTAAGATGCGGCTCACTTCAAAATCGGGCGGCTTCCCCGCTGCAGTCGTTGATCTCCCGGACGGGCGATGCGATCAGCGGGTAAACCCAGGTCGGCTCGAACCGGCTCTTGTGGCTCCGTTGAGTAGACCGTCTTCAATGCGTCCAGACGCTGCTTGATGAGCGAAAGTGCTTCCAGCTCTTCAGGAATCGAGACATTCGAAGTTTCTAAAACTCCGGCACGCACCAGGCCGGCCCCTTTCGCGCCCGGCGATACGACCCGTGGTTCACCCGAACGGGGCGTCGCGACAAACAGACAGGACTCGCGTGGAAATAGTTCACTCGCATCCGTAAAACAGACAAGCGAGATCTTCCCCACCGTTTGTTCCTGTTCTTTTTTGTCTTCCGAAACTACAGCCGTCACAACACCAGTCTCAGAAATCTGAACTGAATGGGCTTCGGCGGGCAGCGTGATCTCAGGCAGAATTAGATAATTAATCTGCGAACCTCGAATACAAAGCCGTCGCTCACCGTCAAACATCAAACGCCCTGATCGAGTAAACGCCGTTAGTTCCCCCAGCTTGACCTGCAGAAATCCAGATCCTTCGATAGCAAGATCCAGTGCGCGTTCTGTCTTAATCAGTTCGCCATTCGTCTGAGAAACCCGGGTTTGCAGCACCTGACTTCCCATCCCGACGGCGATCGGCGGTGCCGAATCCGATTCCTCGCTGGCCGGTGTTTCAAGATATTCATAAGGCAGCGCTTCGAATTCCACATAAGAACGCTTGAACCCAATCGTTCCGGCATTCGCAATATTATTCACAATCACATCACGCGACAGCCGCAGTGCATCCACGGTCGGCTTGAGCCGTTGCATCAGTTCATCGCGATCCGCTTTCGAGGAAAAGCCGATAAAGCCCGTTTCATCGGAGTGCCCACCGTTTGATGATGAAACCGGCTGTTGTGGAGCCGTCCCTTCAAAACCTCTGAGCGGCTGCTCCCACTTCTCTTCGGGAATTTTCATTGCACTTTTCGGCTGCAGCAACTTGCGAATCGAAAGCAGATCCGAGGCCACCTTGTGAGGCACACCCTGCAATTCTTCAAACCAGATTTGTAATTCTTCTTCTGAAGCGTGCGGCAGATGTTCGCGAATGATCGAACGCGTGATCTGGTCTTCTTTGGAATTCGAATGCTTCTTTGAATTCGACAGTGGTTCTGCATTGAGTGGTGGCATCAGTGGGCCAGGAGTCTGGGGAAATTCCTGCGATGGTTTCGTAAACAATGGGAGAGAAGGACCGGATTTTTCCAGTTCAGGAATCGAGTTCTCCTCAATTCGACCAGGGGCCTCTAATGCAGGACCATTGATCGCAGGACCATCGGCAGTGAATTCGTCCGAAACAGCCGGTTCGTTATTCTCTTCTGCCAAAGCCAGTTCTACCGGGATCAAAGTCTGATCAATGGGAAACGGGCATTCGTTGGTTTCGGCTACAGCCAGCTCGTTAGGAGCCTTTGCTGAACTGCCATCGATGGCAGCCGTCAATGTCGACGCTTCATCGGCAAAACCCAGGTCTCTTAAATACAGAACCCCCTGGATAAATAACACACCAGACAGAACACAAACGGAAACAGCAAAAATGATCCGCTCAAAGTTTTTTCTCATATCTGCTTCCTTGCAGCAACAAGGCTCGACATCCAGTTTCGACTTGCTGATTGGTCTATCAAAATCAGAATCGTTAAGGTATCGAAATCACCAATTTAGAACAAGACGATTCCTGTCAGCGCCGCAAAATTCCAAACATCCTCGCGAAGCCTGAACTCACGTTATCTTAAGAATCTTAACCTGGAACACGCCCGGATGTAGCGTAAACACACACGATTTACTTACAATAACAGACTCTTCATAATAGACGCGATTTGAAATCCTGAAGACCAGCCCAAATGACTCCTTGATAATTCAAAGCCCCACAATGAACATCCCGCTTCCTAAGGTTTACCGAATTCGCCAAAACTTCCAGTCTTCTCGAATCGAGAACGTTCCCGAAGCGGTTCTGTCCGAACTTCCTAAAATCAATTTAGACAAAGTAGTCAAGCCGGGAGAAACTGTTGCCATCACGGTTGGCAGTCGTGGCATCGCCAATATTGCTGCGATCATCAAAACCACTGTCGACTATCTGAAATCACTGGATGCTGTCCCGTTTATCGTCCCCGCTATGGGCAGTCATGGTGGCGGAACCGCGGAAGGACAGGCGCAAGTCATCGCAGCGTACGGCATTACCGCCGAAACGATGGGCGTCGAAATTCGTTCGTCGATGGAAACCGTGACCGTCGATACCACGTCGCACGGCATCCCCGTTCATTTTGACAAGCACGCCTACGAAGCCGATCACGTCTTGATTTGCGGCCGCGTTAAACCGCACACCCGTTTTGTCGGCGATATCGAATCGGGCCTGCATAAGATGATGCTGATCGGCCTCGGCAAACACGAAGGCGCCAAAATCTATCACCGGGCGATCGAAGATCTCAGCTTTGAAGAAATCATCAAAGCCGTCGCTTCCTCGATCTTAAAGAAATGCTCGGTCGTCGGCGGGCTGGCGATAGTCGAGAACGCCTACGATGAAACCGCGCTGATCGAAGCCGTGCTGCCGGAACAGTTCTATGAACGGGAAACCGAGCTGCTGAATATCGCCCGCGAATCGTTGCCCCGGCTTCCGTTTGAGAAAACCGATCTGTTGATTGTAGACCGTATCGGCAAAAACATCAGCGGCTCCGGGATGGATGCCTGTGTCATCGGCCGCAAGTTTAATGATCACGCCGCCACCGAGCGGGATAATGTCTCCGCTAAACGCATCATGATTCGCGGTCTGACTGAAGAAACGCACGGCAACGCCTGTGGAATTGGCCTGGCCGAATTCACCAATCAGCGCACAGTCGACAGCGTGGACTGGAAAATCACCCGCATAAACGCTAATACTGGTAGTCATCCTACCGCAGCGATGGTGCCGCTGGCCTATGAAACAGACCGCGAAGCCATCGAGGCTGCACTACAGACCATCGGACTGGTTCCGCCGGAAACAAGCCGCATCGTACAGATTTATGATACTCTCGAATTGAGTGAAGTCATCGTCAGCGAACCGTATCTGGAGGAGATCAATGCGCGTGACGATCTGGAAATCATCTCCGGGCCGTTTGAGCTGCCATTCGATGCCCAGGGAAATTTGACCTCCGTTTTTGAAAAACCGCATCATTAAAATTTAACCTCAATAGGAAGAAATTCATGTCCACCGAAGGCCTCTCTAACGCTGCCCTTGAAGAACTCGCCAAGTACGACACACCGACTGTCTGCAACGTCATCGAACTCTGGAACATCCGCCCCCGCAACACCGGCTACATGAATGATTCCATCAAAGCCTGTTTCCCCAAGATGCCACCGATGGTTGGTTACGCTCTGACATCCACCTTCCGCAGCATGGCACCACCGCGCAGCGGCGATGTTTACTCAGGCCTTGATGCCCAGGTCGCTGCGTTTGAATCTCTGCCCGGTGCACCGGTTGTCGTCTATCAGGACATCGACGAACCAACGGCGTCTGCCACTTTCGGCGAAGTCATGTGCTCCACTTATAAAGCTTATGGCGCGAAAGGCATCGTCACCTCAGGCGCCGGCCGCGATCTGGACCAGGTCGAAGCCCTCGACTTCCCCGCCTTCACTAACGGCACCAACTGTGCTCACGGCTACTGTCACACACTACAGGTGAATGTACCCGTCACGGTCGGCGGCATTCCCATCTATCCCGGCGATCTCTTGCACGGCGATTTGAACGGCGTGACCACGATTCCGACGGAAATCGCCTCCGAAGTCGCCGATGCCTGCAAAGACCTGATGAAAGCCGAAGACATCGTGCTTGATTACCTGAAGAGTGGTAACCTGACTCCCGAAGGTCTGGGAGAAGCCCGCAAAGAGCTGGCAGCCGAAATCGGCAAGCTCGGCAGACGACTCCGCGGCGAATAAACGATACCCGCAACAAGGAAACACACCAAAGCTGGCTCGTTGATGAGCCAGCTTTTTTATTTGTAACGTTCCAAGACTTGAGCGGCACGGCGCTAGCCGCCGTTTTTTATAGCACGCTGAATAGAACAACCGGTGGCTAGCGCCATTCCGCTCATGGTAGGTAAGCGCTTATCTTTTTAGTGGTAGTAAAAACGAACGAATCAGTCCCGCACTGCTGCCCACTGCTGATCTAGAATTTTCGGCGAGACTTTCAGCGCTGTTCCCAGTTTCTGAGCAAACAGCGACACGCGAAATTCTTCCAGCATCCAGCGAAACTTGATCAACTGTGGATCAATAATTTCCCGTTCATAATGCTGCCGGGCCCGTTGGGAATACATCTCGAAATACCGTGAGATGCTGCGGATATTGCTGATGTCCTTCTGCAGTCCGGTGCCGCCGAGCTTGCTCAACCGCAGTTCGATCCCCTGCAGATATCGTGGGAACTGCTGCAACCAGGGGTAAGGCGTGCTCACCAGAAACCGGGCGTTGATCATCGCGTTCAACTGCGTCCGCATATCATGCAGCGGTTCACTCCAGGCCGGCACTTTGGTTTTATCCAGCGTTACCTTGATCTTATGATACTGCTCGAACAGATCCGGCAGAAGACTCGCCAAATCCTGGGCGGCGACCGGAATCTGGTTCCGCCATTCTTTCACCAGCTGACGATACTGGGCTTCATTCCGAGGCAGTTGTTCCTTCCTGCCAAACAGCGTCCGTTCCGCCAGCAGTTCGATGAGTTGCTCCCGCAAATTGATTCCGCCAATTGCCGTCACGTACAACGACATCCGGTTCAAACCGGGCAAATTATCAATCTGCGCTTTCAAACGGCGATGTTCAGACAGGATAAACAGCCGCCTCAAACCAAACCGCGTCTCATAGGCAGCCCGTTCGGGTGCGTCGCGCAGACAGAGGGCCACCGTCGTGCCCTCATCCAGTAAGCTCGGAAAACCGGTGAGCGAAAGCTGATCGTGTTGAATTTGTACCTCGGTCGGAAAATCGCCGAACGTCCAGTCGATCAATCCGGTTTGACTCCAGTGATCATCGGAGAGTGCCGAAAAACTGTCAGCGGCTTTGGAACCGTACTCCTGACGTAATTGCGTCAGATTCCGATTGACGGCGATCGCTTCGCCTCCCTGATCAAGCACGCGAATATTCATCTGCAAATGTTGCGGCAGCCGTTGAATCTCAAACTGATCTGCGGTGATCCGCTCGCCCGAAATCTGCGACAGCATCTCGGCGACGGTTTCTTCAAACGATCCCTTGCCGAACTCCAGCTTGCTGACGACCTGCTTTGCCGTCTCCGGTGCCGGCACCAGCATTCGCCGCACTGATTTGGGCAGCGACTTGATCATCGCTGCCACTTTTTCTTCTAACAGTCCCGGCACCAGCCAGCCCAGCCGGTGGGGGGAAAGCTGATTCAAGCTCTCCTGCGGTATCGAAACCGTGACGCCATCTTCTTCTGCACCCGGTTCCAGATGATATTCAAGCGGGAACTGCATCTTGCCCATGTTGATCGCGTTCGGGAATTCGCTCTCGTCAATCTCTTCCGCCTGCGTTTCGAAGAAATCTTCGAGTCGCATATTCAGCAGCGTCGGTGTTTTGCGGCTGGCGACTTTCCACCACTTCTTCAGACTCACCGCATCGTAGACGTCTTCGGGAATTCGCTGATCATAAAACGCAAACTGTAATTCCTGCGACGGAATTAAATCGTAGCGCCGCGAGCGGGCCTGTTGCTGTTCGAGATCGTTGAGAAATTTCTGATTATGCGCCAGGAAATCGATCTTGAGATTGATGTCCCCTTCGACAAGTCCGTACTGTAGCATCAGCGTTCGTGACTGTTCGGGATCGATCTTTCCGTAATGCACGGGGCGGCGGGGGACAATCGTCAGGCCGAACAGCGTGACTTTTTCCGTCGCCATTGCCGAGCCCGCATCACCACTCCAGCGGGGATCGCTCCAGCTCTTTTTCACCAGGTGCGGGGCCGCCGGCTCAATCCAGTTCGGCGAAATCTTCGCGACCGTGCGTGCGTAGCGCTTGCTCGTTTCAATCAACTCTGCCGAGATGACCCACTTCGGCTTCTTCTCGAAAATTCCTGAACCAGGCCAGATAAAATACTTCTGTTGCCCCGACCCCGTGTATTCATTCGAGTCCGACCGCATGGCAATGTTCGAGAGCAAGCCCGGCAGCAGCGCCCGGTGGATGGCCGCTGAATCGTCTTTCCGCGGGTGCGGCTTCAGCCCCGTCTCTTCCACCAGTTGTCTGAGTTGCCGAAAGATGTCGGCCCACTCTCGCAGTCGATTGTACGACAGAAAATTCTGCACGCACGCCTTCCTCAGGCGGCTATGAGAGAGATCTTCTTTCAGTTTGTGATAGAAGTCCCACAGTTTAAGGAAGCTGAGGAAGTCGGAATCTTCGTCGCGAAACTGTTCGTGGGCTTCGTCGGCTGCCTGTTGTTTGTCAATCGGTCGTTCCCGCGGGTCCTGCAATTCGAGGGCCGCCGCGATGATCAGAATTTCGTGCAGACAGTTTTCATCGTGTGCCGCCAGAATCATGCGCGCAATGCGCGGGTCGACCGGCAGCCGACTGATCTTGCGACCGATGTCTGTCAGCCGGTTTTGTTCGTCAATCGCGCCGAGCTCAAACAGTGTGCTGTAACCGTCGCGTATCGCTGCCGTTTTGGGCGGATCAATGAACGGGAACTCCTCAATAGCCCCCAGTTTCATATTCAACGTCTGCAGAATGACCGACGCCAGATTTGTCCGCAGAATTTCGGGCGACGTGAATTCGTCACGACTGTTATAGTCGGCTTCACTGTAAAGGCGAATACAGATTCCCGGTGCGACACGGCCGCAGCGACCGGCCCGCTGATTGGCGGAGGCTTGCGAGACCGCTTCAATCGGCAGACGCTGCACCTGTGACCGACTCGAATAACGGCTGATGCGTGCCAGCCCCGTATCAATCACATAGCGAATGCCGGGCACGGTAATTGATGACTCGGCCACGTTGGTTGCGATTACAATCCGCCGGTACGAAGAGGGCCGAAAGACTTTATTCTGCTCGGCCGTTGATAAGCGACCGTAGAGGGGTACGATCTCCGTTTGCCGTCCGCCGTCATCACCGATGATCGAGCGTCCCCGCAGCAGTTTGGCGGTTTCGCGAATGTCCCATTCAGTGGGTACAAATATCAGAATGTCCCCCTCGTCAATGGCCGCCAGCTCGTTGACCGCATCCGCCAGGAGTGACTGTTCCTCGGCCCCGTTGTTCTGTGACCTGCCTTGCGCTTTTTCCGTCGGCTCTGCATCCAGGGGCCGATAACGAATCTCGACCGGATACGTCCGCCCCGAGACATTCAGAATCGGTGCCGGCTTATCCCGCGTTGAAAAGTGTTCGCTGAAGCGTTCCGCGTCGATCGTCGCGGAGGTGATGATCACCCGCAGATCCCGGCGTTTGGGCAGCAGACGTTTGAGGTAGCCCAGCAGAAAGTCGATGTTCAACGAACGTTCGTGTGCTTCGTCGATGATAATCGTATCGTACAGATTCAGAAACCGGTCGGTCTGCGTCTCGGCCAGCAGGATGCCGTCGGTCATCAGTTTGATATAGGTGTTCGGGTTGGTCGTATCGGTGAAACGAATTTTGAAGCCGCAGGCAGTTCCCTGTTCGCGGCCCAGCTCTTCCGAGATCCGCGCCGCTACTGAGCGGGCGGCGATCCGGCGGGGCTGCGTGTGCCCAATGATGCCGCTGATGCCGCGTCCCATTGAGAGCAAAAGCTTGGGCAGCTGCGTCGATTTTCCCGACCCGGTTTCGCCACAGACGATGACCACCTGATTCTCTTCAATCGTCCGCTGGATCGTTTCCAGTTCTTCATGAATCGGCAGGCTCTGGTCAAACGTGACTTCCGGCCGCAGCTTGAGCCGTTCTTCCCGCCGGGCCAGGGATTTCTCCAACTCGTCCTGCAGTCGCTTCAGATTCCTGTCGAACGGCTTTTTGTTTTTCTTCGCTTGCTTGATCGACCGCAGCCGTTGCGAAAGCCGAAACTGATCGCCGGCCATCGCTTTGGCGATCAGCGCCGGCAGTTCCGACAGCGCAGCGGGCGAACTCTCACTGGCGGCACCAGCATCAGCAGCAGCCGAATTCAATTCACCACGGGACATCAGACAACAGCTAACATGAAAAAATCAGGGAAACAGATCATTGTACGCATCAGGACCCGCATTATGAATCCAAAGTTCGGCAGCGCGAAGGGTTTCCGCCCGGTTTTGTCAGAATACCAGTGGGAACGGGGGATGAGAGACGGTTTGACGGCTGTTTTCGTGAAGATTTGTGTTGTACCCGATTTGGTAACCGTGAATTGCTTTGCACGGCCGGACAACGCAGGTCCGTCGCACACGGAGATTCTTCTCTGTTGTCGACAGCCTGACAAGTACGTTTTTTGCTACCACGAAAAACACGAAAAGTCACGAAATGAGATTAATTTGAACAACGTATCAGGGATGGTCTCGGTGGCAATCCGGGATTGCCGCAGGTAACAGGAAGTGGCAGAACGAACTTTTAAAATTTGATCGCTAATTCTCACGCCTCTGTTTATCAATAAACGGCTTGTACTTTTTAATGATTTGCGATTTGTCCAGATTGGGTAAGCCCATTCTTCTTCCTGACATAATGAAAGACCAGCGACGTGCATCATCTTCTGCAGGGAATTCAGCGCCGTATTCTAGCAGCAATTCTACCAAAGGTGTCTGATTCTGCATGATGGCCAAGTCAATTTCCTGCATGCGAAATGATCGAGGAGCTCCTTGAGAAGTCAGCGTCTCCAAAATATCACGGTTTTCAGCAATCACTTTTCGAAAATGCTGATCGAACTTTCCTCCCGTTGCAAATTGTAGATTGATCTGGTCGCCATACTGGTTCAGCAGGCCGCGTTCATGTTTAAAATGAATCATTGAAATTCCATCTGAAAGAATGCGTTCTTTTACTTTAGGACTAAGAGAACGGACCAACTGTGGGTCTTCAGCCAGCATGTGCCGAGCCCGTTCACAGTTGCCGAGTCCCATCACAATTGGCAAGTCCACTCTCGCGCCATGATCAACCAGTAGTTTATAATAATCAGGATCTCTCGCATAACTGAGAGGGGCAACCTCTCTATCATTCGGTTTATTCGGATCTGCCCCGTTCGTTAATAACAGGCGGACCAATTCATAACGCTCATCTTTCAGCGCAACATGCAAAGGCGTTTCCCCGTAATCACCCCGTGCATTCATATCTGCCCCTGACTTCAGTAACAGTTCGACTTCTTTGATTTTTCCCTGATGGACTGCCAGATGCAGTGGCATATTACCAAATTCGGTTGGTTCATGGATACTGTCGGGGTTCTCTTGCAGCGCTTGTTGTACTTCTTCGAATGTGCCATATTCGATGGAAAACTGGAGTGGCGTTAAGGTTTTGCGGGCTTCTTCCAACTCTTGAGGATCGAACTCTGTTGATGCGGGGGGATCAAATTCCTGCACGGAAGCACCTTCCTGTTTTGAACAACCTGTAAGCAGAATCTGACAACAGCAGAACAGAACATAGAACGTCCAGCATCCACGTTGACGTTGATAAATGATCTGTTTAACACTCATGGAAATCCGACTTCTATTGAGACCAATGTGAGGCATGCAATAGAAACGATCTGCTTGCTGATCTCACATGATGCAGGACATTCCGCTTCGCGAAAATACCACGTTCATTAGAATCGGAAATAAAGTTTCATGGAAGTTAAAACTTGATGAATCTGTTCTGATTCAGTTTTAAACCATGAATGGAACGAAATACATAAAAGAAAAGACTTTGGAGTTCAGCAGAACATCGTGGAATTCATCTCAGTTCGTGTGTTTTCGTGCCTTTCGTGGTAGAAAGAAAATCCTGAAGAGATCAGGGTTCTTATCAGATCACGTTCCCCGTGTGCCACGGCCCGGCTTGTCCGGCCGTGCTGGTACAAAACTAGAGAAATCTAACCTACCTGCATTGCGGTTGGGGCGTAAAAAAAATCGCGAGGGTTTCGCGATTTTTTGTCGTGCTGAATTGTTCGGGTTCGTTTCAGGAAACCGCTTGTACGGTATTCCTGTAAACCCATACCCCATAGAGGGTTAGAAGTCGGGGCGACACGATTCGAACGTGCGACCTCTGCGTCCCAAACGCAGCGCTCTAGCCAAGCTGAGCTACGCCCCGCAACTTAATCAGTTGGCACAGTTTAGAGAGACACGCCATATGCGTCAATGGTTCAACGGGCTGTCTTACTAAAATATGCCATGGATATCCCCATCCGAAGTCTGGGTCTGAGGATATTTAAGACATCATCAGCATTAAGCCAGGATTTCTTTAATCAAATTGCCATGTACGTCCGTCAAACGGCGGTCCAGACCATTATTATAATAGGTCAGTTTGTCGTGCTGGAAGCCGAGCAGATGCAGGGCCGTCGCATAAAAGTCCCAGACGGTTGTCGGGTTCAACTCGGCACGGCGGCCGAACTCGTCGGTGGCACCGTAGCTGGTGCCACCTTTGATACCCGCTCCCATCATCCAGCAGGTAAAACCGTCCGGATTGTGATCGCGGCCCAATGTTCCCGCCTGGTGGGTGGGCATGCGGCCGAATTCCGTCGTCCACAAAATCAACGTTTCATCCAATAAACCCCTTTGCTTCAAGTCGGTCAACAAAGCGGCCGTCGGCTGATCGAAAATCGGGCAGTGCCGTTCGTAGTCGGCTTTGAGGGTTTTATGCGCGTCCCAGTTGAGTAGACCATCCACGCCCGAAGCCCGTGAAGAACAATACAAATTCAGATAACGCACGCCCCGTTCCAGAAACCGCCGCGCAAGCAGACAGTTGCGGGCATACGCGGCTTTCAGTTTGTTCGGGTCGTTCGTGCCATACTGTTCGTGGATCGACTTCGGTTCCGAGGCGAGATTGGAAACTTCCGGTGCCGAGAGCTGCATGCGTGCGGCCAGTTCGTAAGCTTCAATCCGCGCCTGCAGATCGGAATTTCCGGGGCGCTGCTCGGCGTGCCGTTGATCGAGGAACTTTAAAAAGTCGCGGGTCGCCTGTTCTTCTTTCGGAGAGATCCCTTTTGGAACTTTCAGATTACGAATGGGAGACTGCGCGTTCATGACGATCGCCTGATGTTGTGCGGGCAGGTAGCCATTGCTCCAGTTGGCTTTGCCGTTCGGAGGTTCGCCGCGAATATCGGGAATTGCGATGTACGCGGGCAGGTTTTCATTTTCGCTACCCAACGCATAGCCGAGCCAGGCCCCCGCACTCGGATGCCCTTCGGTATCGTGGCCTGTATTCATGAAGACACAGCCGGGGCCGTGGGTGTTGGTCTTGGTGGTCATCCCATGCAGAAAAGCGATGTCGTCAACGTGCTGAGACATGTGCGGCAGAATGGTAGAACACATCTTGCCGCTCTCGCCCGCCGGTTTGAAGGCCCACGGGCTTTTCATCAGGTTTCCGTTTTTCCCCTGAAAACTGAGGAAGTTCTCTTCGCCGGGCAACGGCTTGCCGTGATATTTTTCCAGGCTCGGTTTATGTTCCCAGAGATCCATGTGCGAAGCGGCTCCCGGGCAGAAGATCTGCAGCACCCGTTTGGCTTTGGCGGGAAAGTGCGTTTCGTTGACGCCTGGTTGCCAGTCTTTGTTCTGCTTTGAACTGCTCGACTTGGACGCGGCGGAGAGATCGTTGAGCAACAGATTCGTCAGGCCGAGGCCCGCCATTCCGGTGTAGACGTTGGAAAAGAACGAGCGCCGGGAATGCACCTGCTGTAGCAGACGACAGGTCGAATTAGGATCAAAAGGATTTAACATGCGGGTTCACCACTTCAATCAAGGTAAATCAGTTCGTTGGAATTAATCATCGCGCGACAAAAGGCGGGTAGACCGTTCGCTGCGATCAACGCGCGTGCCGCCTGTTGTTCCTGCGCGATGGGAGGCCGCGCGTATAACAGACGAAAAGCGCGATCGATCTGCTGATCGATTTTGTCTGTGCCCGCTTCCTGCTGCAGACGTTCTGCTAGGAACTGGGAAAGGTCCAGGGTAAATTGATGGTTCATGAGCGTGAGTGCCTGCAGCGGCGTGGTTGTTGCATTTCGTTTAGAAGCAGCAAACGCGTTATCGGGACAATCGAAATCGGTTAGCAAATCGATGCGGGCCGCGCGGGCGTTCTGATGATAGACAGCACGGCGATACGTATCCGGCCCGAATGTTTCGCGGGGTACATAGGTGGCAACGTTGTCCTGCAGATATTCATATAGACGAAAACCGGGACCGCCCATTTTGAGATCGAGTTTGCCGGACACAGAGAGTAGTGTATCGCGAATTTCTTCTCCCGTCAGACGACGTGGCGGGAAGCGCCAGAGAAAACGAGAATCGGAATCGATGCGGGCTGCCTCTTCGCGGAAGGTGCTCGCCTGCTGATAGGTTTCTGACAGCATGATTTGCTTCTGAATGTCTTTGAGCCGCCAACCGTTCTCTTGAATCTGAACCGCAAGCCAGTCTAAGAGTTCAGGATGTGTAGGACGCGTGCCCATGTACCCGAAGTCGCTGGGCGTTGAAACAATGCCAGTACCGAAATGGTAGTGCCAGAGTCGATTGGCGAGCACACGCGGCGTTAGCGGGTTCTCTTTTGCCACCAGCCAACGGGCTAATGCCAGACGGCGTTCTCCCTGTGGCGCATCGGCCTTCAGTTCATAGGCTTTGGTGACATTACTGAGCGTGGACATACTCGCGGGAACGACAGAGTCCCCTTTGCGTTGTGGATTTCCGCCGACAAAAATGTGGAACGGGCCATTGACTTGCTTATGATTGCCGACCCACCAGGCAGGCAGCGGGGGAATAGCGGCCAGTTCACGGTCGGTCCTGGCGATGTCTGCGTTGATTTTACTGAGCCGTTTGTTTTCGTCGGGTGTTGCTTCCAGAATAAAGAACCGTTTACGGCGGTGTCGGGTATTGACCGGTTTCCGATCCTGGGACGAGGCGACTTCACGCCAAGTCTTACCATCGGATGAGACTTCGAGTTTATATTCTGAGAGGAACGTGGCTTTGTAGTTACTCATCGCGGCGCCCGAGCGATCGCTGGAGAAGACGATTTTATTGATCGTTTCCGGCTGGGCAAACTCAATTGTCAGTTCCGGGCTGCCCGCGATCCAGCAGGCACCAATTTTGCCATCGATGGTCAGGCTCACATCATAGGCACCGGCAAAGTCACCAGCGGTGCGGCTGTTGGCGCCTTTCGCGATACCTCCGTTTGTCGCGAGTGCAACATTACGAGGCGTCTTTTCGTCGGTCCAGACTTCGAATTCATCCACCCGATAACCGGTTTTCGCCCAGGGGCTTGTATCAAGTCCCAGTGAGGTCAGCCGCACAAATTTCACGTTGACTGGTTTGAACGTATCTTCCACTCCTGTTCGCTTCACAGGTTCACGCACCCACGGTTTTTCGTAGTCGGCGGCTTTCTTTTCTGCACGGGCCTGAATGGCCGATTCGGTTTTTGATTTTTCTTTCGTCAGCTCTGCTTTGCGCGCATTGAGTGGTTGGAGTTGTGCGTTGCGTTTCTGTTGTGCTTCTTTTGAGGCAATCACGCGACTGCCGTGAAACACGCCTGAGAAAGTGGCATACAGGCTGTAATAATCCTGTTGCATCACCGGGTCGAATTTATGATTGTGACAGCGGCTGCAGCCGACGGTCAGTCCGAGAAAGGCTTCGCCTGTGGTGCGAATCATATCGTCAATTGTATTCGCGCGGATCTGAGCCTTTTGAACCGGGTCCTGATTGCCGACATTGTCGTACGGTCCACAGACAAGGAACGTAGTGCCGACTTCGACACTGGGATCGCCTTTGCCAACCACATCGCCGGCCAGATGTTCGATGACCATCCGGTCGAAGGGTTTGTCGTCGTTGAACGACTTGATCACGTAATCCCGAAACGGCCAGGCATTGTCGATGATCACGTTCCGCTCGAAGCCGTTACTCTCGCCGAAACGGACCACATCCAGCCAGTGGCGGCCCCACTGTTCTCCATAGCGGGGTGAAGCTAACAGCCGGTCGATCAGTTTTTCGTAGGCATCGGGTGAAGCATCGTTTTCAAAGGCGGCGACTTCTTCCGGCGTGGGGGGCAGGCCCGTCAGATTATAAGTGGCCCGCCGGATTAAGGTTCGTTTCGAGGCGCGGGGCGAAGGCTGCAGGTTTTTTTCCTGTAACTTTGCGGCGATGAATCGATCGATGGGATGTTTCTGCCACGATTCAGGTACGTCTGATGTGGCGGGATGATTGTTCTTAGCTAAAGGCTGGAGCGACCACCAGGTTAAGTCGGCTTTGGATTTTTCCTGCAGTTTTAACTTTTCCGGCCATGGGGCGCCCTGTTTAATCCAGCGACTGAAAAGGGCGACTTCCTCTTTTGAAAGGGGCTTCGCGCCTTTGGGCATTTCTGCTTTGCCAGTCTCGGGATCAACCTGAATTACTTCCAGCAGATAACTTTCAGCGGGCTTCCCCGGCGTGAGAAAGCCGTTCTCTTTGAGTGATTGCAGTGAATTCAGAGAGAGCTCCCCTTTTTCGTTGCCTGGTTTATGACAGCGAATGCAGTGCTCGACGATCAGAGGTGCGATCTGTGTTTCGAAATCGACGCTGGTTTTCGATTCGGGTATTTTTCCGGCAGCCGGCAAGAGTAGACTGAGACTGGCAAAAATGAGACAGACCAGGCCGGATCGGGTTATTAAACTTCGTATCACTGGGTTTTCCTCAACTGTTTCT
Source organism: Gimesia alba (assembly GCF_007744675.1). Classification (NCBI taxonomy): domain Bacteria; kingdom Pseudomonadati; phylum Planctomycetota; class Planctomycetia; order Planctomycetales; family Planctomycetaceae; genus Gimesia; species Gimesia alba. The sequence goes on along the minus strand of NZ_CP036269.1, from coordinate 6,885,318 downwards.
GCTGCGATGCGTAGAAGTCCATCGCGTTTCAAGTTCTGCTTACGCCTCTTCATTCCGGAACAGATCACGTTCCAGTTCCTTAGCGGACTGCTGCAAATGTTCGTTCATCGCCTGGGCGGCTTTCTCAGGTTCACCGGCTGCCAGTGCCTGGACAATGCGCAGGTGCTCTGCGTTTTCTTCCATGTGCTGGTAGTCTTTGACATTCTGGCGCTTACTGTGCCGGACTTGTCTTAATGTCCGATATAAGACCCGGTAACGGTTGATCTCATGCGAAAGACGCTCGCTGCCACACGTGCGATAAATGAGCTCATGCAGGTAATCGTCCCATTCCTGTGTCGTTTCCGACCATTCCACGGTTCGCTTTGCGCTGGAAAGCTCGCTGAAAATCTTCTCCAGCCGGGCTAACTCGTGCGGTGTAATATGACCGCAGGCACAACGGGTCGCTTCACTTTCCAGAATCCGCCGCACCTGACAGATTTCTCGCAATTCTTTGGCGCCGAAGTTCCGCAGGACGGCACCGCGATTGGGAAAGATTTCGACAATACCGATCCCTTCCAGCTCGACGAGCGCCTCGCGAACGGGGGTCGCACTGACGTTCCATTCTTTCGCCAGAGACTGTACCGTCATCCGTTGGTTGGGTTGATACTCTCCCTGAAAGAACTTCGCCAGCACCTGTTGTACGAGGGTCTGCCTGCGTGAACCGTGCATTAATTCTTTCGAGACAACTGCGGCCATTTCTCATCACTTATCTACGAGTTCTTGATGAAACAGCGTCCATCAAGTTAAATTATATACAATATAGACAGATATAATATAATAACCCCGTCTTTTACCCAAGTCCACCCTGAATCTGTATTACGTTTCGTGCGGGGAATCATGCTGATCGGTTCCTGAGTTTTTAGAGGGTTTTTATGCGAGAACCACGCAAATTCATTTTAATCAGGTGTATGCAATCCCATGTGAAACGAGATAAGGGCGAAAACTCAGGCTAAGATGTCTTTGATCACGGTGCCATGCACGTCGGTCAGGCGGCGTTCGAGACCGTTATGATAGAAGGTCAGCCGCTCATGATTGAGACCCAGTAAATGTAAGATCGTCGCGTGGAAATCATGTACGGTGGCGACGTTCTCGACCGCTTTATAGCCAAATTCATCGGTGGCACCGTAAGTAAACGGTGCTTTGACGCCGGCGCCCGCCATCCAGCAGGTGAAGCCTTCCGGGTTGTGGTCACGGCCGCTGGCCCCTTTCTGGAATGTCGGCATGCGACCGAATTCGGTACACCAGACGACGAGCGTGTCTTCGAGCAAACCGCGTTGCTTCATGTCTTTGATCAACGCGGCCGTCGGCTGATCGAGAACCGGGCCATGCACGCTATATTGATCGGCAATTTTTTTATGTCCGTCCCAGTTACTGACACCTTCGCCGCCCGTCTGGTACGCACCGTTGAAGAGTTGTACGAAGCGCACACCCTTCTCGATGAGCCGCCGGGCCAAGAGACAGTTTTTCGCATACGAGGCTTTGAGTTGATTTTTCGTGTCGTCGATGCCGTACATACTGAGTGTAGTTGCTGACTCTTGAGAGAGATCGCTGATTTCGGGAACGCTGAGCTGCATGCGGGCTGCCAGTTCGTAACTTGAAATGCGAGCAGCCAACTCGCTATCGCCGGGGAAGCGTGCAAGGTGTTGTTCATTCAGGCGTTGCAGATAATCGCGAGTCGCTTTGTCGGTTTTCGAAGCGATCGTCGACGGACGATCTAAATTACGGATCGGTTGAGCGGCGTTGAAATCGGTTCCCTGGAAGGCGGCCGGCAGGAAACCGGGGCCCCAGTTGTTGACGGATGCCTGAGGTGTGCCGCGAGGATCGGGAATCGCTACGTAAGCGGGCAGATCACGATTTTCGCTACCCAGGGCATAGCTGGTCCAGGCGCCCATACTGGGGAAACCGTCGAGGGTGAAGCCGGTTGACATGTAATTTTCACCCGGTCCGTGCGTGTTGGTTTTGCCTTTGATCGAATGCAGAAAGCAGATGTCGTCTGCCAGTTCGCCGAGATGGGGAACGAGATCGGAAATCATTTTTCCTGATTCGCCACGGGGCTTGAACTTCCAGGGGCTCTGCGTGAGATTACCCTGCTGCCCCTGAAAGGTGACGAGCTTATCACCGCCGGGCATCGGCTTGCCATTCATTTTGATCAACGCCGGTTTATAGTCGAACGTGTCGATGTGGCTGCAGGCACCCGAACAGAAAATGACGAGCACATTTTTCGCGGCTGCCGGGAAGTGGGTATCGCGCGGGGCGAACGGGTTTCCGGCGTCGATCTGCGGTCGAATCGGCGCCAGCCCGCCGACCGTGCGGCTGGTTTCCTTGTTGGCCGCCAGAAGTTGATGTTCGGCCAGCATAGCCGATAGGGCGATGTTGCTGAGTCCGGTGGCAGTCTGATTCAGAAAACTTCTGCGGTTCAGCAGATGCCGACTGGCGGGGAGTTCGGGGTTTGGTGCGCTCATGATCGTGACTCGTTGTTCATTGCTAATTCAGTTCGGGTTATTGAATAAACAGTAGTTCGTTGCTATTCAACAGAGCCCGACAAAACGCGGGAAGTTGATGCTGGGAAATAAACGCGATGGCTTCGGTCTGTTCGGTTTTCGTGGGCGGACGAGAGAAACAGAGTTCAAAGGCGAGCCTGACCTGTGCGGCGATATCATTGGGCTGATCGGTTTCAAGCCGTTTCGCAAACAGGTCGGCCTGTTGCAGCAGGAACGCGCTGTTAAACAGATTGAGGGCCTGGAGTGGTGTGGTCGATCGGCTGCGTTTGGCGACGGTCGTCGCGGCGTCGGGACAGTCGAACAGACCAAAGACAGAGTCTTGCTCCATGCGGACCTTGGTCATGTAGATCATGCGGCGCCAGTCCTCGGGGCCGTAGGTTTTTTTGGGGTGATAATGTCGCACGTTTTCCGCGTCGACTTCAAAGGCACTGAAGCCAGGACCCCCTTGTTTCAGATCAATCACACCCGTGATGGCGAGAATCGAATCGCGAATCGGTTCAGCTTCGAGACGACGCGGTGGAAAACGCCACCAGTATTGCGAAGCCGCATCGATTTGAATCGCCTGCGGGTTCGGTTTGCCCGACTGCTGATACGTGGCGGAATTCAAAATCAGGCGGTGAATGTGCTTGAGCGACCAGTTATTGGTGATCAATTCCTGCGCGAGCCAGTCGAGCAGTTCGGGATGTGTGGGTGCCACGCCGCCGGCGCCAAAATCGCTGGGCGTTGTTACGAATCCCTGACCGAAATGGAATTGCCAGATGCGATTCACCATCACGCGGGCGGTGAGCGGATTCTTTGGCGAGGCGATCCATTCGGCCAGCCGCTTACGGCGTTCGCGTTCTGGAGCGTCTGCTTTGAGATTCAGATTGGTGAAAATTTCCGGGGCATCAGGTGTGACCTGTTCCCGTTTGGCCAGCGGTTCGCCGCGATACAGACGATGCGTGGGGCCGGGCTGCGAAAACCGCCCTGCATATACGGTGGGCGTCTTTTGCAGCACCGACAGTTTGTCCTGGACTTGTTTCAGTTCCTCGAGCAGCTGTTGGCCGGCTTTGGCTTGCTCAGGTGGAAGATGGTCAAAGCGATAGGCAACGGACGCCGCATTTAAGGTCGACTGCGGCAGCGAGTGCGGTAGACGATCGCTGGAACCGGCGATCGTTTCCCAGTCGGTTCCGTTGAGTGAGGCTTCGATAACATAATCGACGGGCAGACGATCACCGTATTTTCCTTCCCGATCGCGGGCCCACTCGATCCGATCAATGACCGTCGGCTGTGCCAGTTCGATCTGAACCCAGCCTTTACCGCTTTCATTGGAAATCCAGCTATGAGAGTTGCCGAATTTTCCATCGTTGATGTGCTTGAGTTGATGAATTGGATATCCGGGTAACGCACTGGAACACGCAGCGACTCCCCCCAATTCAGCCAGAGCGACGTTGGTGCCTCGCGAAAAGAGTTCCAGTTCATCCAGACAAGGCTGGCCGCCGTTTGTGGCGTGAATGGTAAACCGAATGAATTTCGTTTCGACGGGATGTATCCGTTCGAGATTGTGTGTTGCTTGAACGGGTTTGCGAAAGTTCGGTTTGGCAGGCTGGTGTGCCAGTCCTGATGGAGTGGCTGCTTCGAACAGCACTGCGTCTGCCGTCAAGGCGCTCCCACTTTTACCGCCGACCAGCAGGAGTGCTTCGTTTTCTGTCAGCGTAAATACGCCCGCATGATAAAAACCGCTCCAAAGTGGTTTGCGAGCTGATGGTTTGGAACCGTCTGCGAACTTTTTCTGATCGACCAGAGCAACCTGGTCCCAGTCGTCGGTCGTTTCCGGGTTTCCATCGTGGTCCAGAACGTAGCGTGCATCTGAAGAGTGCGTTTCAAAACCGGCGCCCCAGGAAAGCCAGATATGATAGTCTCCCCGGACCTGTGGCTTCCAGGCGATAACCGGCTTGTCAGGCTGATTCTTCCACCAGCTGTAGCTGCCGCCACTCAGGTTTGCTGAATGGCGGGGGCTGCCGGGGGCGCGTTGTTCGCCGCGCGCGGTGCCTGCTGGATTGGTCCCCCGTCCTGCCAATGGTTGCAGTAATTTGACTTGAGCGGGTTTGTTGTTGGCACCGTTGGTTGTGGGGATATCGTCGATGAATGTGAATTGCCGCGCGACGGTTTTTGAGAGATATTGTTCGAGTTCTGTTTGCAGCTTTGCCAGTTCCTGCTGGTGGAGTTGGAGTTTTTTCTGACGTGAATCAGGAACGGGCAGTTTTTTGTCGCCGTGTTTGACGCCGGCAAAGATGGCCTGCATCGAATAATAGTCGGTTTGTGTGATCGGATCGAACTTATGATTGTGACAGCGGGCGCAGCCGAGCGTCAAACCGAGAAATGCGGTCCCGGTCGTGTTGATCATGTCGTCCAGTTCGTTCTGTCGCTGCATGAGCGTCAGATTGATGTCCGGACTTTTGACCAGGTCGTAGGGGCCTGCCACGAGGTATCCGGTGCCGAGGGGGTTCCCGAAACTGTCGCCGGCAATCTGTTCTTTGATAAACAGATCGTAGGGCTTATCTGAATTGAACGATTGAATGACATAATCGCGGTATGGCCAGGCGTTGGGGCGTTCCCGGTTCGTTTCGAAACCATGTGTCTCGGCAAAGCGAACCAGATCGAGCCAGTGGCGTGCCCAGCGTTCGCCGTAATGCGGGCTGGCCAGAGTTTGTTCAACAAGTTTCTGATACGCGTCGGGAGACGCATCGTTCACAAACTGTTGCACTTGTGCGGGCGTGGGAGGCAGACCGAGCACATCGAGAGAGAGTCGGCGGATCAATGTACGGCGGTCGGCGGTTGGATTGTGCGTCAGCTGTTTGTCATGAAGTTTCTGTAACACAAACGCATCGATGCCGCCCGTGATCCAGTCGTCTTTGATTGTGGGAGGTGTGACGTTTGCGAGAGGCTGGAACGACCAGTGATCAGTCGTTTGGGTCTCCTGTTTGACGACGCCGTTCGGGCCAGGCCACGGGGCGCCCTGATCAATCCATGTTTCCAGCATACGAATCTGCTCGGTCGAAAGCCGGTCCTGTTCATCGGGGGGCATCAGGTGCCCCGCTTCTTCGCCTCGCACGAGTTTGATCAAGTGACTCTTTGCGCTTTGCCCCACAATAATCGCCGGCTCACCCGAATCGCCGCCACGCAGTAACGCCGCCTTCCGATCGAGACGCAATTTGCTTTCCTGTGTGTTTTCATCATGACAATCAAAACAGTTTGCCTTGAAGAGGGGCAGAATTTGCTTTTCAAAGTCGATTTTGTTTTTCGGTAGCGTTGGGGCTTCTACAGCAAAAGCAGGGGCAACGAAGAACACTGCTGTCATTAATAATATGAAATTGAGTGAGCGCGGATTCATAATCGATTCTTCGTGTGGTGTTGAATGGGACTCCTGGTCCGGAATTCAGGCTCAAGAGCAGTCAATATATAGTGCAATTTAAAAGAGACTTGCTCTATAAGTCAAATAATAATCTATAATATGTTTAAATTATATATAATCTGCCTGTGCTGTATCACACGTTGCAAAAAGATTCCTGGTGAATTTTCGAACGAGATATTAATTGAATTTCGAGAAAGAGAGAGAGACCCGTTCGGCATTCCGGTGTTTATTGAGTTACTGAATCACTGTTTTGCTGACTTTTCTGTGACCTGAGGTCTTGCCAATGCCGCTATTTGTGACTCGCTTTTTAACCGTCGTTATGATCCTGTCTGTTGCCATCTACCTGGTTCCTGACGAACAGCTCAAATCTTATGAAGAGCCAATCAAGCGGGATACGGTTCCCTCCCGTGTCGGCGCGGTTCCCGTACCCAAAGATCTGATTATCGTTGAAGATCTTGAATACCGTGAGGGAAAGAGCAGGTACTGGACGCTGGATCTGATGATGCCCAAGAAGCGTGGTGAGAATCTAAGGCCGGCGTTGGTGTTTGTGCATGGCGGCGGTTGGTCGAGTGGGGATAAAAGCCGCGGTATTTTCAGGACGGCTCCGATCGAATACGCGAAAAAAGGATATGTCTGCATTAGTGTGAATTATCGTCTGACACAAGAAGCCGCTTTTCCTGCCTGTCTGGAAGATGTGAAATGTGCGGTTCGCTGGTTACGTGCCCATGCAGAAAAGTACCACGTAGATCCCAATCGGATTGGCGGTTATGGAAATTCAGCCGGTGCCCATCTGGTGAGTTTGCTGGCACTGGTCGGTAAAGATCAGCAACTGGAAGGGGATGGTCCCTGGCAGGATCAGTCCAGCGCCTTGAATGCTGTTTGTGCCTCTGCTGTTCCCACTGATTTCACAAGCTGGCCTGGTGGAATTGAAAACAAACGCCGGCTGCTCAAGTTTCTGGAACAGCCTGATACCAGTTTAGAGGAACAAGCCAGGAAAGCATCACCGATCAGCTACGTGCACGCCAAAGCCCCGCCATTTCTGGTGTTTCAAGGAACGAAGGATCGTCTGGTCGTCGTAGCGCAGGCAGATGAATTTGTTAAAGCATTGAAAGCGGCTGGTGCCAAAGATGTCACGTATCACCGCTACCCGGGCGCCGGTCATGGCGTGTTCACCCAGAATCAAGAAGAAACCTATCCCCTGATGGAACAATTTTTTGAGCGGACTTTGATGAATGGGAAAACGGAGTCCGTCGATAAAAAAGTGAACACGAACGGGGAATGAGGGACGCAGGCACCACGCGCTTGTCCGAGAGTGCTGCTGCAAACTCAGAGCAACTGGACCCACGTGTGTTGTGGTAGGGTTGGGCTCATGTGTCTGCCCGTAGGATCAAGACCAGCGGACGTATACTTGAACTGGTTCCTTCCACAGAGTCATCAACAATCGAATCTCGCCAGGCGGGCGGCCACATAGTGCCGCCTTTCTTTTGCAATTAACGCGAAATATTTTTTAGTCCAATTCCGGGCGATATTTTTTACGCCATTCGAGGGGCATGACGCTGATGTCGGAATCGTCCTTGTAGGTTTTTCGCAGCTCCATCAGCTGTGGTTTCAGCTGGGCGATAACGTCGGCGTATTTTGGATTGTTGTACTGATTGGTCAGTTCTTCCGGGTCTTGTTCCAGATCGTAGAATTCCCATTCGTCGAACTGATAGAAGCGGATCAGTTTAAAGCGCTGAGTGCGGATGCCGAAGTGTTTGGCGACCATGTGGACGCTGGGGAATTCGAAATAGTGGTAATACAACGCATTCCGCCAGTCTGTGTTTTGGCCTTTGAGCAGTGGGACCAGCGAGCGGCCCTGCATATCGTCGGGAATGGCGGCACCGGCGATGTCGAGGAAGGTTTCGGCGTAGTCGAGGTTTTGAACCATGTCGGTATTCACGGTGCCGGGCTTGGTGACGCCGGGCCATTTGACGATCAGCGGCATCTTGAATGATTCTTCGTACATCCAGCGTTTGTCGTACCAGCCATGATCGCCGAGGTAGAATCCCTGATCGGAGGAATAAATGACGATCGTGTTTTTATCGAGGCCGGTTTCTTTCAGGTAGGCCAGCATGCGGCCGATGTTTTCGTCGACCCCTTTGACACAGCGGAGATAGTTTTTCATGTAGCGCTGGTATTTCCAGCGGACGAGATCTTTGCCGGTGAGACCTGCTTTTTTGAGCGCTTCGTTTTTGGGATCGAAGGCGGCGTTCCAGGCTTTGAGTTGTTCCGGAGTCATTTTTTTGAGATTACGGAAACCGGATTTATCCATCGATTTGCCGACGTTCGGATCCCAGCCGTTGATGGGAGGACCGAAGACGTCGTAGACGAGATTCATATAACCGTCGATGGACATCTCCGCGTGTCGGGCGGGACTGGCGTTGTCTTCCCACTGGTCGAACAGGGTTTTCGGTTCGGGGATGGTGATGTCATCATAGAGATGTAAATGCCGGATGGGTGGCATCCAGGTACGGTGCGGGGCTTTGTGCTGGCACATCAGCATGAAGGGTTTGTCGGAGTTGGCGTTTTGTTTCAACCAGTCGAGGGCCATGTCGGTGACGATGTCGGTGCAGTAGCCTTCAACCTGTTCGCGGCCTTTGGGGGTTTTGAAGGCGGGGTTGTAGTAGTCGCCTTGACCGGGGAGGACCTTCCAGTGATCGAAGCCTTGCGGATCGGAAGAGAGATGCCATTTGCCGATCATTGCGGTTTTGTAACCTGCTTTTTGCAGGAGTTTGGGAAAGGTCTGCTGATCGCCATTAAAGAGATCGCGGTTGGTCATGAAGCCGTTGATGTGGCTGTGTTTGCCAGTGAGAATCACGGCGCGGCTGGGTCCACAGATGGAGTTCGTGCAGAAGCTGTTTTTGAACAGCATGCCTTCGGCGGCGAGTTTGTCGATGTTGGGCGTCGGGTTGACTTTCTCCAGAAACCCTTTGTAAGCACCGATGGCATGCGGGGCATGGTCGTCGGTGAAGAGGAATAAAATATTGGGTCGTTCAGCGGCGAAGGATTGTGTTGAGATGCAGAGACAGCAGAGAACGAGGAACGCACGAAACATGGAAATCACCTTTATGTATGATGGATATGATCACGGTTGGATGATTCCAGAATAACGAGTGCCGGGACCGGATGCCAGTAAACATGAGGCAGGTTTTCCCCGTAGCGAAAGTCTATTTATTTGTTATTGAGGTTTAGAAATCTGATCTATGTTGACCTGGCTGGCTTTATTCCTGTTTCTCATTGGTCCGACGGATCTTAAAGCGAAGACTCCTGTTGGAGTTCATCGAGAATCAAAACTTTCAGAATGACGTATTGAAAATGTTTCTGCTGAAATGTAGGGGGAATGCAAATGAGTAAGGACTGCTGATCTTTCAGATGGGATGCGACGGAGATACTTCGGCGGTGGACGCGGGGGATTTGGATGATGGCTTCTTTTCCCGCGATCGGGGTGGTAAATAAATTGACATCCACAATCTGGCTCAGTTCGATTAAGCCTTTCAGATTCACCTCGGAACCTGTAGCTGAGATGACGGGTCTGAGTGTGAGATTCCGGCCTTCGTCGATGGTTTTAATCCTGGGTTGCAGTTGATCATTTTCCTGTTTCTTCAAGCCAATGACGAAAGGTCGTTGGACGAGATCGGAGATCGTGGCGCGTTGCCCGTTAAACAGAGTGACCTTTGGTGCAAAAACAATGTTGCTGCGTGAGTCACTCTGTGCTGCTCGAAAAAATTGCTCTTCCTGTGACTTTGTCAACGCCGCAACCCGTACGGGGAAATATTCTTCGACGATCGCGCTGGATTGGACCACCGGTTCTTTAGAGTCTGACAGATTTTCAAATTGTGACTGTAAGGAGGGAGCGACATCCGCTTCCAGTTCATTCCACGTGATGTTCGACCTGGCAGCAATGTCAGCAGACAGTAACGCAAAACGGACTTCGATGGAAATCTGTCCCAGGCCACTCTGTTCCCAGGCACGGAGTTGCTGGCTCAGTTCTTCGTGAAGCGAATTGGGCGCGTGGACGATGAGACGGTTTTTCTCATCAAATTTTGCATAGGCCTGCTTGAGTGGTTTCCCAAGGGGCATGTATTTTCGGTTCTGAAATTCGAGGAGAAAATTGACGTGGATCAACAGATATTTCCGGGCCTCTTCTTCGGAAATACCGCGTTGCTCCGCAATTTTCCGGACCACATTTTCGACTTTGATCTGATTCGTGTAGAGCGGCTCGAAATCTGTTTTGGTTGCAGGCTCGGGTACTGCCAGGTCGGCATACAAGTTCAGGCGGTGTTCCTGTTCCGCCGGTGTTTGCGGTTGGTGGGGAGGATCTTTGAAGTCCGCCAGGCCTGTGGCTGCGAAGAGGGCGATGACGAGAATGACGGCTGTGGTGTGCAGGGGGGGAACTTTCACCGTCGCAGAACGGAGTGCTTTGAGTCGGTTCACCAGAGACCGCTTGCGAAACGGGGAGTTCAGAAAGCCCAGCAGGGAGACCGGCAGGGAAACGCGCCAGCGGGAGCCGGGATCGCGCTGGGCGAGGGTGAGTAGAAGCTCGCTGAACTCGCGGGAAGGATTGCTCTCAGTGTTGTTTGGGTCTTGCTGTTCTCGCCAGCGGAGGACCATGGCATCGCGAGACTGTTCGCGGAGTGAAGAAAAACGGGTCGCTGCCAGCCAGTATAGAGGATTCCACCAATGCAGCAGGCGCAGGCCGAACAAACACCAGTTGACCCATAGGTCCCGCTTCTTAAGATGCGCTAACTCGTGGAGCATGATTAGTTGAAGTTGCTGGTCGGACAGATCTGTGAGATCGGTGGGGAGCAGCAGTCTGGGACTGAAGGCTCCCATGACGGACGGTTGAGTAATGTCGTCGCAGACAATCACGGGAACAGAGTGGCGGAATTGAACCTGTTCACAACAGGAGTTCCAGAGTTGGAACAATCGCTGATCGGTGCAAACCGGTCGTTGGTTGATTTTTTGAGTAAAACGGCTATGGGAAATCAGCATACGAATCAGAATCAACAAGGAACCCGCAAACCAGAGCGGTGGCAAGATACGGAAAAACCATTCGAGAAGAATGATGAGATATTTCTGGAGAGTTTCGGTGAAACTGACTTTGGGGATTTCCGGTTCGAGGAACTGTATTTGATTCATTTGAGTCGTGTTGGCGAGAGCGGGAGTTGCCGAGTAGGCATCACTGACGGGCCAGGGCTCCGGCAGTGGTGGAGGAGGATCTGCTTCCCGAGGCGACTCGGCGGTCGTTGCTTCCTGTATGAATTCGACAAACAGTGTGGTCAGGCTATAGGAGCTCTCGGGAACGAAACCGTAGGGGATGGCGAGCCGGATCAGGACCAGCGCCCAGAGCAGTCCCATCTGTCCTGCGGTCAGCCATTTTCGCGCAAAGAGATTGACAATCAAGACGAGTCCCGCCAGCAGGCCCGCGGTGATCGTGGGAATTATCAACAGTTCCAGGATTTTATCGGAGACTTCAACGTAGACATTCGCAGTCAGCAGGAATCCATTCATGATTAACGTTCCTTGTCATCGAGAATGCGGCGGAGCTCTGCGATTTCCTCTGCAGAGAGTCTGGTGGATTGCATGAAGTGTGCGAGTAAAGGAGCCGGCTCGCTGTCGAACACACGATCTAAAAAGGCGCGGCTGGCCTGCTTCACACAGGCCGACCGTTTGACGCGGGAACGATAGACATAGCGGTTCCCCTGCTCTTCAAACGTGAGGACCTCTTTTTTGACGAGGCGATGCAGCATGGTTTTGATCGTGGGGGTGGCCCAGTCAGTCTGGTCTGAGAGACGGGCGACGATTTCTTGTGACGTGAGCGGCTGGCCGTCCCAGATGATGTTCATGACCTGCCATTCGGCATCAGAGATGGAAATCTGATTCATTTGAAAGTTCCTTCTTAAATGATTACATGTGTAAATAACTACAAATGTAAACGGTGTCAAGAGGATTCTTCTGGAAGTCCTGGTTGAGATGTCGTACCCTCACCGTGTTCGGGGTTCAGCAATCGACTTAGGGCCGCCGATTGATTTCACTTTAGTCGGGTACGGGAAAACCGTAGATGACAATGATCAAAGCCAATGTGAAAAGGAATGAAAACCCAACCATCGTGATTGAAAAGACGGTCCATAAGAAGAAGTGCAACAGCTTCTCAATCCAATTCAAGCTGACCCTGATCCCCAGGTAAAACAAACAGAAGGTGGCAACACCAATAGCGGAGACGCACAAAAATTTGATCGTAAATCCTTCCAGGCGGAATGCGGGAAACAGGTTGAGATAGGCATCACCAAAAAAGACTAAAAGCAAACTGAGCGAGTATAGAACGCAAGGAGTGAGACTGGCTCCCGTCAGTACCAGATAATGTTTATTGTCCATGTGCGGGTCGTTTCCTTGTGTGTTCTTACTGAATTCAGGCGTTCAGTCAAATGGATTCTACATTAATCGTTCTGCGATTGGTAAGGGTGAGTTGCAGGTGGTCCTGCGTCTTCCTGCAGTTGCGACCTGTATTGTCGCATGATTCGTGTGAATATCGCGTGAAAGTGCCATAAAATCGGAAGATCTTCGAAAATCGTGCTTGTGAAGCCTGTGGAGATCGATTACAAGTGGGGCACGGAAAATGAACTGAGGGCTGTTACGCCCCTCAATTCAATTAGTTGATCCCTTCAACGTCCCACCTGGTTTCCTGCAACGCGCTCCCTGAGATGGTCCTGCGTATCGTCGAAAGGTTCTGTTTGAATCTAAACAGTTAACAGATTGTGTTGCTAACCCTTGTCGTTTCAGTTTTAGCTGGAAGACAAGTCTGCTTTTGCACTCGAGCGGTTTTGTTCAATGTGCGCCCCTTTTCCAGCGTTAGCATGGAGAGTCTGCAGGCGAATGCGTTCGTCGTACAGGCTGACTGTGCAGACAGATTTTGAGAACGGTAATTGGAGTTTTGATGTTAGAGTATTTTTCGAAGCATACTGCTTCCGTCAAGGATGATGTATTGTCGGGGTTGACCGTTGCACTGGCGCTGGTGCCTGAGGCGGTCGCGTTTGCGTTTGTTGCCGGAGTCCCTCCCACGGTTGGTCTCTATTCTGCATTCTTTATCGGATTTGTGAGTGCTCTTGCCGGCGGTCGTCCGGGTATGATTTCCGGAGCCACCGGTGCGATGGCCGTAGTAGTCGTTTCGCTGGTCGCCATGCATGGAATTCAATATCTGTTTCCGGCTGTCATTTTATGTGGCTTGCTGCAAATTACAGTGGGTGTGTTGCGGCTGGGGAAATTGATTCGCCTGGTGCCGCATTCGGTGATGTTGGGATTTGTGAACGGCTTGGCGATTGTGATTGGCCTGGCGCAAATTGGCAGCTTCAAGACGCTGGGGATTGATGGAACGATGACGTTCTTGCCTGGTGCTTCGATGACGATCATGGTGGCACTTGTCGCGTTGACGATGGCTGTGATTGTCTTGCTTCCCAAACTGACAAAAGCGGTTCCGAGTTCACTGGCAGCGATTATCATGGTGTCTGTGATTGCGGTGAGCATTAATAAATTTGCTCCAGAGAGCTGGTCTCCTGCCGGTCAGAGTAACGTCGTGCAGACCGTGGACGACCTGATGATGAATAACCTGAGAGCCAATGCCGTCAAGGATGCCGCTGAAGAGGTGGAAGTTGAGAACGGGACAGTGGCTCAAGTAGACGAGAACAAAGCCGTTGATGTTTCTGTTTTGAGTGAGGCACAAATTGCTTCCGCGGTGGCTTCGGTGAAAGCGACGGAAGAGCCGCTCCCGATGTTGTTCTTTCTCGATTCGCGGTATGTCCTCGCCCCCTTTACCTGGGAAACGCTGATGATTATTTTCCCGTTCGCGCTCATTCTGGCGGGCGTGGGGTTAATAGAATCGTTGATGACGCTGACGCTGATTGATGAAATTACGGAAACGCGGGGCAGCGGTAACCGCGAATGTATCGGCCAGGGCGCGGCGAACATTGTCTGTGGCCTGTTTGGCGGCATGGGTGGTTGCGCGATGATCGGCCAGTCACTGATCAATGTGAATTCCGGCGGACGCGGGCGTCTTTCCGGGGTTGTCGGAGCCGTCGGATTAATGACACTGGTGGTCTTGCTGAAGCCGGTGATCTCAATGGTGCCGATGGCGGCGCTGGTGGGTGTGATGTTCATGGTCGTGATCGGCACGTTTGAATGGAGTACGCTACATACCTGGAACAAAGTTCCCAAAAGTGATGTGCTGGTGATGGTGCTGGTGGCCGGTTACACGGTTCTGTTTCATAATCTGGCTGTTGCGGTTTTACTGGGAATCATCGTACAAGCGTTGATTTTTGCTTGGCATCATGCAACGCATATGATGGCCGACATTCACTTTGAGGAAGATAAAAAAGTCTATCAGTTACACGGACCTCTGTTCTTCGCTTCGGTCAGTAGTTTTCGCGAACTGCTCGATCCGGTGAATGATCCGCCGGTGGTGGCGATCGATTTTTACTTTTCGCGGGTTTACGATCAATCGGCAATTGAAGCCATCAATAAAATAGCCGAACGTTATCGTCAGGAAGGAAAATGCCTGCATCTTCGGAATTTGAATTCAGATTGCAAACGTATGATTGAGCGCGCTGGGGATCTTGCCGAAGTTGATATTTCAGAGGATCGGCACTATCACATCACCAAGATGATATGAGTATTGGATTCACCGATCGAATCAAAAGCCCGAATGTGATTGCATTCGGGCTTTTTTGATTGATGAGGAGTTGCCTGTGAAGGAGTCTGTTTTCTCAATCAGGCGGGTTCTGAATTGAACTAGGACCTTTAGGGTTTAGTGCTAACCATGATGTGGTAGGTGAAAACCTGTAATTCTAAAGAAAGTAAAGTCTGTCAGTCTGAACATTCATGTAAAATCAGGATGGAATCTGCCACCGAGAACCTATATAAAATAGTTTCCTCACAATGGATTCCTCAATTTTTCCTGCCTTATAGTTTCTTTCTGAACGGAACGTGCTCATGTTTAGAATTCAAAGTCCGCCGAAGAACCGAAGCGGTTTTACTCTGATTGAACTTCTGGTTGTGATCGCCATCATCGCGATTCTGATTGCACTCTTATTGCCGGCTGTCCAACAGGCTCGCGAAGCTGCCCGGCGCAGCAGTTGCAAGAACAATCTCAAGCAATTCGGACTGGCCATTCATAACTATGCTGAAACACACTCAGTGATCGCTCCTGGTGGAACGTGCTCACGGAATTATAGCTACGCTTCCTGGGGACCTTGTAGCTATTCCAGCGGGTGGAGTGCCACGGCTTTGATGCTACCCTTTATGGATCAGGCCAATATTTACAATCAGCTGAATTTCCAGAATCCTCCAAAGGATTATTATTCGACTGGCGGTGCCGGCACCAATCGAACGAATACCAACGTGCGGTTGGCGCTGTTTCATTGTCCCTCCGATAAAGAAATTTCCAATAATAAACGGCAGATCTCCTATTTGCCGATTTCTGGTTCGCATCAAGTTGCCAACCCAGGAAGTCCTGCCAATGGGCTCAAAGGGGGAATGTTCTGGACTGAGAATATCAAGTTTCGGGATGTCACTGACGGTTTGTCAAATACGCTCGCGTATGGCGAAATCAATCACTTGGATAAATATTGGAATCAGGGCGGTTCTGCTGCGGCCAGTGACTGTTTAGCGGACTCTTCCAACAATGGTTCGAATACGCTCACCTATCGGGGAAAGGACTGGTCGACCAAAGAGGGGCGGAATTACATTATCATGGGGCGTCCACCCAATCATCCGGCAGCCGACTGTCAACGCGATGGAAATTGCCCCCATTGTCCCGGCACGGTAAATGGTCCCGCATATGCACTGCCGATGCGCAGCAGGCATACAGGCGGCGCGCATGGACTACTGGCCGACGGTTCGGTTCGATTTCTGAGTGATAATCTGGATCGTAATATCTGTCGTGCGTTAGGGACGCGTGAGCAAGGAGAAGTCATCGGAGAATACTAATTTCTCCTTATGTTTCTACCTGACCTGGATCACAACACTATATTCCTGCTTGTTCGGGATCTATGAGAATGTCTGTTCTTCAACTTCAAAAAGTATGCTTTCGATTGCTGATTGGTTTCAGTCTGCTGAGCGGGCTTACCGCGTGTTCGCAGGAACCCGACATTGAGCTTCCGGAAGGGACGAAAGTTTCAGGGACATTAGCCAATGGTGATGTACTCAACGTGGTGTATTGGCCGAAGGATGAAAGCCAGGAACCCCATGTGTTTCCGGTCCGCGATGATCATGTCAGCTTTACATACATCTCTGCTGTGCCGCCGGGCGAATACACCGTTTACGCCTACATCAGTGGTGCACGTGCAAAAGTCGCCGATGTGACTGTAGGCGAGGAACCTGTTGTTCTGGATATACCGGAAAGCCTTGAGTGGCAAGAAGCCCGGGATAAAATTTCCGGCATGTAACACGAATACATTCCATCGCATTTTTTATTTCTTTGAAGCGGTGAGCCAGCGGTCGAGTTGATTGGCGAACGCCTGGCGATCTTTGTTATTAAAATTGGCCGGTCCACCAGTGATGACACCTTCCCCGCGCAGATCATCCATTAAGTCTCGCGAAGCCAGGATGGCACCGATATTCGCATCGGTATAGAGCGTGCCACGCGGATTCAGAGCCTGTCCCCCTTTGGCAACCACGTCAGCCGCCAGAGGAATGTCAGCCGTAATTACGAGGTCGCCGGATTGAACCAGTTCGACGATGCGTTGATCGGCGACATTTAATCCGGGGGGAACGAGTAGACTGTCAATGAATTCGGAACGAGGCGTGTGCAGAGGCTGGTTCGCGACGAGCGTGATTCTGGTCTTCGTGCGTTTCGCGGCGCGAAATAACAACTCTTTTATTTCGCCCGGACAGGCATCCGCGTCGACCCAGATTTGCATTACTTATTCCTTACTTGATGAGCAGAGTTCGTCGGTAACCAATTCACTTTGTTTTTGTATCCTCTTGTACAGAAATCCTCACGACGATGCAAAAGAACGGTCTACCACCTGTTTGACATCGGCGTCAATATATTATATTAGTAACGATTGATCTTTCTTTTCTATTTTCTGCATTTCAAAAATCTCAAAAGCGCCAGGAGTCATGATGAAGTCTTCGAAGTTATGCTTATTAGCTCTGCTGTCAGTCTTTCCTCTAATTTTCAGTGCAGGCTGTGGTGGCGGTGGTGCCGATGATCAACCTGATTTGGGAACGGTCACAGGCATCGTCACCATGGATGGGGCACCGTTGCCTAATGTCACAGTAACATTCACTCCCGCAGAAGGTAGAGCCTCGAATGGCGTCACTGATGAAGCAGGAAAGTATGAGCTGGGGTATTTACGCGACACCATGGGGGCTGTTATTGGTTCCCATAATGTGAGCATCACGACACCACAAGAGGCCCCGACTCCTCCTGGTCAAACCTATAAAGATCCGATTCCCGCGAAATACAATTCCGAAACGACACTTAAAGAAGAGGTCAAAGCAGGTGAAAATACCATCAATTTTGATCTAACCAGTTAAGCGGATCACTTTGTGGACAAATGTTTCGGTTTGATGTCGTGGAACTATTGCCTTTTTTATATAAGTGAATGGGGATGTGAACATAAATCCCATTGTAAAACAGGGATTTATTGGGTAACTCATCGATTCGATCGGGTCCCCTAGTTATAATGGATGTTGTATTTCTATCTACAAAATACGTAAGGGGTTTACTTCATTTTCACAAATCTGCCCTTACTTTCTATTGTTGATTTCAATCAATTTTTCAGTTTCCATTCGTGAATTCATTTCATTTCATTTTAATTCTGGAGGAAAATGTCGCTATGAAACTATTTCAGCGCAGAAGTCCCTTTTTTCGGAAGTTCGGTTTTACACTGATCGAGCTTCTGGTGGTGATTGCCATCATTGCCATCTTAATCGCACTGCTATTGCCGGCTGTTCAGCAGGCCCGTGAGGCAGCTCGGCGGAGTACATGTAAAAACAGTTTGAAACAGATCGGACTGGCTTTGCACAACTACCACGAAACTCATCGTGTCTTTCCTCCCGCCTATATTGATAGTAATCCCGGCCTAAACACGGGTGCATCAGAAGCTGAGAATAAGAACGGCCTCGGCTGGGGAACCATGATTCTGCCTTTTATGGATCAGGCGCCGCTTTACAACAATATCGGTTCAGAGACCAATGGCTTTACCTACAACTGGTTGGATGCCAATCATGATGGTTCAATGACCGATGCGATTCCTTCGGCCAAGGTTGTCTTACCTGTTTTCAATTGTCCTTCCGATCCCATGGAAGGGATTAACACAGATTGCAGCAGCTACGGAAAATCAAACTACCTGGCCTGTGCTGCAACAGGAGCTAATGGTCGGAATGGGTGTTTCTTTGTTAACTCCAAAATCCGGATGAAGTCCATTACTGATGGAAGTAGTAATACGCTGTTCGTTGGAGAACGCACTACAGCCTCGGACCCGAGTACAATCAAGGCCTGCGGTGGTGCAACCTGTAACTGGGCTGGTGGCTTGTGGATTGGTCCACGTAATTACACAGGTGCTGCCGGATGGCACACCAGCTTAAGAGGCTTGGATGTCGCTATCAATGGTGGAGGCAGTACTGTTTACATGCTGAATGGTTCCAGCATCAGTTGGGGACCAGCCTGGACTGCATCCAGTTCACACGTTGGCGGCGCCCACTTCCTGTTAGGCGATGGTCAGGTTCGCTTCCTGTCAGAAAACATCGACCTGGGAACCTACAGAGCACTCTACACCCGCACTGGCGGCGAAGTCATCGGTGAATTTTAATCCGGTCTGACTGGAAGCTTTCTTCAGTTTATTTTTACCCGATTCCTCTTCTTGAAGGAATCGGGTTTTTTATTTTGAGTAATCTTTGTTATTGACGAATGCTATTGCTCTGTCTCGATTCGCGACAGTTCCCGAATCGCGCGGCCATGATTGGGGTTGAGTTCCAGGCAGCGTTTGTAAGCCGTCTCTGCGCTTTGCAGGTCTCCCAGCAAGCGTTTTGTTTCTGCATAGTAGAACCAGGCTTGTGGGTCACGCGGGTTCAACTCGACCGAGCGCTGAATTGCTTCTTCTGCATTTGGAAGCAGATCGTTTCGAAAGGCAATCATTGTCTGCAGCAATGCCATTTTTGCCTGATGATAATTTCGTTTTTCGATCTGTTGCTGCTGGTGATAGTAATTTGCCAGAGTTTGATGAACTTCAATCGTAGGTCTCATCTGCGCCACGCGTTCTAACAGTGGCACCGCTTTTTCCATCTCTCCTTTCAGCAAGTAAGCTCCTGCTCTGAACTGAAGTAAATCGGCATTTTCAATCCCTGATTTTTTTAATTGATCAATCAACAGAAGCATCCGCTCCGGATTCTTTCGCTGAAATTCAACTCCAACCATACTGGTGAGCGTTGCCTTATATTGTGGAATCGGACGATCACTGACAAGTTCAAAGATCTCGTCCAGTTTCTGGGCGAGATAGTCCATATCATTTCGTTCAAGTAAACGATTGTAGGTCTCAAACTCTTTTTCAATCCCATGTCTGACACTGTAGGGCTTGATTAACTCCGTATTAAAATTCAACGGGATAATCGCCAACGATCGCTCGACCTTTTCTGCGGCCTGAATCGATTCTTCCTCACGTCCTAGCGCTTCCAGTGCTTGTGACTTTAGTAACAGGAATTTCATCGAGTTGGGGAGTTCCTTAAGATTCCGATTGATGATCGGCAATGCCTCTTCAACGCGGCCCGATCGTACTAACAGTTTTGCCAGTTGATATTGTGCGGGCTGGAAATCCCTGTTTTTACGAAATGTTTCTTCTGCTTTCGCCTCGTTTTCTTCGCGTAAATAGTTTCTGCCAATGGCATAGAGATAATGATTCTTATTCGCAAAAACGCCAGATCGTTTTGTTTTCAAAGGAAGCAGTTTTTCATACTCCAGAGTGCTCTGTTGAGTACGCCCTGTGCGTTCCAGGCAAAACGCATAGCTGACTTTTGCGACTAGATTGGACGGATCCAGTTCAGCCGCCTGCCGAAAACAATTTTCTGCATAGCTGTAAAAACCCTGGCCTAAAAAAGCCTGCCCTAATTTCACCCACTCCGAACTGGATCCGGTTTCAGCCTGCTGGGCCAGCTCGCGGAAATCAGTCATCATTAAAGGGTCTACATATTCCGCATCGGGTAGAACGGGCAATGGTCGAGACAGTCGTTTTGCGACGAGAAATCCGCAGTAACCCAATTCGATGACAAGCAACAGCAGTAAAAGTCGAACGAGTTGTTTCATGGCTTCGCTCCTCCTTGATTCAGCCAGGCTGAAATTCTGCCGATTCTCTGGTAGGGCTTACGCAGATTGAGCCCTCCGGCAACGATATCATCGCGGCCATCACCATTCAGATCAGAGACGGCAACCGTCACCAGATGAATAGGATTACTGTCGATTTGCCAGGTTTTGAAATTCTGTTTTCCGTCATTTTCCAGCCAGACCACGCTGGCGGTTGTGGGGTCGTACCAGTCGTTCGTCATGCTGACGAGCACGACATCTAGATCTCCGTCTCCATCCAGGTCACCGACATCAGCCGCATAGGTGCCCCCCAGGTTCGAAATACGCTGCATTTCAAATTCCCAGTTCCCTTTGTTCTCGAACCACAGACAACCATGATAGGGCTGGGGATAGGCATCCAGATCTTCCAGATTGTCCCCGGCTGGTAAAATCAGATCCTGATCACCATCCTGATCCAGATCGGCTTGAATCAGGCCTGCCCCCCCCAAGTCCAGATTGATCGTCATCCACAAGCGTCGTTTTTTGAATTTGCCTTCTCCCAGATTTTCAAAACCCCAGAGTTCTTCTTCATCCTGTGTGACAATCGCTGCGATATCCAGATCACCATCACCATCATAGTCGGCGACGGGAACGTGAATGGTTCCCGGTGCGTTTAACAGTTCGTGGTCTCTGAATTTCAAGTTGCCACGATTTTCCAACCAGAGCACAGAACCGCGGCTGTAACCAAAAACAGCGACGGCCAGGTCTAGATCGCCGTCCCCGTCAAAGTCTCCCGGCTGCACGTCGGCCACGCGTCTGACGTCATCCAGAATGACGTGCCGAATATATTCATTGTCTTTGCGTTCGTAGAGCTCGACTCGTCCAATGACCCGGTCGTCAGGCATCAGGTTCCCGAGGATGGAAACAATGATGTCCAGATCTCCGTCTCCATCGATATCAACCACAGTCGCATGCCCCGGCGCCGCCAGGTCACTCAGCAGTACTTCTTCCTGCCACTGATTTTCCCCATCCGGTTTAAACAGCGAAACAATGCCGCGATCGGAATCACAGCCCAGAATATCATTCGTTCCGTCACCATCGAAATCGACAATTTGCACATTCGTGATCAATGGTAAGCCCACCGGATCCGGGCCGACATTGGCCCGTTTGAATGAGATTTCAGATGCGGGATATGATGTTCCCCCTGAAAAGATCTCCGGTGCCTGGCCCAGGGAAGGCAAGCCGGGCAACAACAACCAGGTACCCAGGGGGATCAGGATGACCAGCCCGATGAGGAGTATTAGACGGTTTTTTTGAGACATAAATTATCCAACAGTATTCATGAAATGCAGGGGGCTGCTTGTCTAAGTCAAAAGTCAGCAAGGCTTTCCAGCTTCAATCATATAGAGGCAACCGAACAAGAGACAATCATGGGACAAGTCAAAAACAGAGCAGAAAGCTGTTTTTGTTAGGTCTGATCATCAATACGCGATCTGGACCCATAGTTCCGATGGAAATGCACCTTTTTTAGGGATTTATAACAAATATTCCCGCCGAATCTGCATAACGCTTTTGATTGATCTTTTTAATGTAAATCGTGACTCCCGAACGGGGCCGACCACCGTCACAATACCTTGATCATCTAATTATATAGAAGATGGTGTTGACTGTGTGTGTTTCTGTGGTATTATCTTCTAATTAATTAGATATGCGAGGTTTGTTTCATTCAAATTCTTCGAAGAACAGGAATACGTCGATGGCGCGCCCCGGTTCAGAACACCCGACAAAACTGGAATTGGAAATCCTGAAAATTTTATGGGAGGAATCGCCGCTCCCCGTCCGAGAGGTGCGCGCGAAACTGGAATCTGAAGCAAACCGCCCGCTGGCGCATAGTTCGGTGATCACGACGCTGAATATTATGTATGACAAAGGGTTATTACGGCGGCGGAAGGCAGGCAAATCGTTCCTGTTCTCTCCCAAAGTAGAAAAAGATCAGATTGCCGGCGGCATCATGGGGGATTTACTCTCGCGCTTATTCGATGGTTCCCCGTCGGCGATGATGCTTAACCTGCTGGAAACCACCGACATCAATTCCCGTGAACTCGCTGAACTTCGAAAGCTCATCACCCGCAAGGCAAAGGAGCAGTCCTAATGATCGGACAGACTTTAATTGACCCCGCTTTCAGTACCCAAGTATGTCTGACGTTATTGCATTCGATCTGGCAATTTGCTGTGCTGGCTGTTGTCGTATGGTGTCTGAATCTGATTTGGAAAAACGAATCCGTTGAACGACGTTATACTCTGAATGTGTTTGCTTTGCTGGTCGGAATAGCAGCCTTGCCCGTTACTTTTCTGGTTATCAATTCGTCGGATGAGCATGTCGATTCAGTTTCTAATGCGCCAACTGCAAATGCTCCCTCTGAATCGCGTATTTCCACTGCTGAAAAGTCTACATATTTTATTCCGGCGAAATTCCAAACTTTTGAGCCATCAATTGAGAGCGCAGAGAGCAATTCCGCGAATCAAACTTCGCCTGTTGTAGACTCACCGGGCTGGACTTTACGCGAATGGTTGCCGATCACTCCCTGGATTGTCGCCGTTTATGTTTTCGGTGTGGGGTTTATGCTGGCGCGGTTGATTGTCTCAATGATCAAAGTCAATCGGCTGAGTCGACAAGCGACGGTAATCAAAGACGGGCCGCTCGTCGAATCGCTGCGTTCACTGGCGAAGCAATGGTCGATGAAAATTGTTCCCGTACTGGCAGAAGCCGAACACATCGTCGTTCCTACAGTCGTTGGCTTGATTCGGCCCCTCATCCTGTTGCCGGCCTCTGTAGTCAGCGGACTCACACCCGATGAACTGGAGATGATCCTGGCACACGAACTGGCGCATGTACGGCGCTATGATATGTGGGTGAATCTGCTGCAGCGACTGGCTGAAGCGATCCTGTTCTTTAATCCAGCGCTTTGGTATTTAAGCCGACAAATCAGCGGCTTACGCGAATTTTGTTGCGATGAGCTGACGTGTCGAGACCAAGCGACGTCCAATTTTGAACGCAAGGTCCGCTATGCCACGGCACTCCTGAGAGTGGTTGAGCTTTCCAAGCCGAATCTTGCGACGAACCCGGAACTGGCGTCGCTGGCTGCCAACGGTCACTCTCCTTCTGAAGTCCGCCGTCGCGTGGCGCGGTTATTCGGCGAACCACTGCGCGAGCCACTCCGGCTGACGCGCGGTATGACTTATGCCGTGCTCGCACTTTTGCTAATCGGCGGTCCGGCTGTCTGGTCAACGTATGCTGAGAAAACGGTAGTGCCAGAAGTGGAACAGCAGGAAACAGAAGTAAAAGTGGGAGCAGATTCAACCGAGCCATACTCTCTGGACGGAAATATCGAAGTCTTGTCAATCGGGACGTATAACGAAACACCACAGCGTTGGTGGGATACTGAAGGTACTACACTGTCACCGCGTCCTTATCGGGTGCATGGTGTATCCATCCCTGTCAATGAAAATCAAATTGGTCGGCAACTCGTGTTTCGCGTGAAAAACCTGCCTCAGAACGCAACGCTCAGTTGGACCGTTTCCAACAAAGAACCAGCTGGCAGTGCATTTGTCGCTTTAAAGGGAGAAGAAAGATCCAAAGAGTATTATGCCCAGGTCTTTGCCGCGAATCAGGACCTGAAGTCAGTTGATTTGCGTGTGGGTCTTGCCAATGGCAAGTGGGAAACCAAAATCAAAATGGACGCGGATAATAGCTTTGGGGATGTAGGGCTTACCGAATCCGCTTTACGACAGAATCAGCCGATCGTGTATCACGCACAGATGTCGGGGCCCTTTACTCAGAAGGATGATATTGTCGTGGTTGCTATGCATGATATCCAGGACCGCGAAATGCGAATCGTCGCTATCGACAAACAAGGTAATATTCATCATACCGGCCAAACGGCAAATACAAGTTTCACGCAAGGCGCCTACTCTATCTACAAGGCAAAATTCAAAGACCTGAAACTCGAAAACCTGGATCATTTCGAATTCCAGAGCAGACCGTTTGAGTATATTGAAATCAAGAACCTGCCATTGAATCCACAAGCAAAACAGAAGACGGCAGAAAATAACACTCCTGCAGCTGTTTCTCCAGCGCCTGCTGAGAGTGCCATGGTTTCAGGGCGGATCGTACTTGAAGATGGCTCACCGGCCACCACAAAAGGTTATCTGTATTATGAAAGCAAGAATGGAGGCAACAGTAGACAGAGTACTGTGGGGCAGTTTGTTGATCAGTTTTCAACCAAACCCCCTCCCGGGACCATTTGGTTACGTTATTTCCCTGAAGGATATGCACCCGCTCTTATTGGTCCTTTGATATTAAAACCGGGGGAACAGCGCAAAGATATTTCGATTGTTCTCAAACCGGGGTTCACTCATTTATTGCGTATGCAAAATCAGAAACAAGAACTCATTTCAGGAGCCACTGTGGTGGTACACCCTGGATGGAATGGAAACGTGCATGGTCCCATTCAGAAACAGACGGTCAACGAGCAGGGGGAGTTACTCCTGGAACATCTGGCAGACACAAACTATTCCATCAAGGTGACAGCGCCAGGGTATGAACCTTTATACGTCAAGTCTCAGGATTTACGTTCGACAAAAGAAACGACGCTTTCTCTGACCGCCAGCCAGAAGACCACCGGCATGATTCAGGATCCGACGGGGAAACCTATGGTGAATGCCAAGCTGTTTCTGAAACATGAAATTACGAAAGAGGGACGCTCTTTAGGCTATACTGGATCGAAAAATGGTTTTTGGGGAGAGCTCATTGCCACCACGGATGCGCAAGGCCGCTTTGAACTGGATCAACTCACGAAAGACTCACACTACCTATGTATTGTCGAAGCGGAAAATGGAGCCCGTGCGATCATTCACGATCTCCAGGCAGGACAGCACACGTCCATCGTTGTGCCTGAGCGTCGTGACCTGATCGTCAACATTCGAGGCGATTTGAGCAAACTGTCTCAGCGCAGAGGAAAACCTTTAGTCAGTGTGCGACAAGGGGTCGACTTCCACCCGATTCCAGACAGTCGCTATGGTGAACTGATTGGTGCGGACACTCCCGTCGAAGTGACTGACGATGGGGGAACAGCAACGTTTCGTGGTCTGGCCGTTGACCTTAAAGAAGGTAACGAAAAACAGCAGGTGGAAGTTTCTTTGAATTATCCTAACGGACCTAAAAAGATCGTCAATATCGATCCCAGTCAAGAGACTCGAGTGGAGTTTGATTTGTCACAGCTGCCAGACAGCGAAAACAAGGAGACGCCACCAGTTCCCAAAGCTGAGAGTATCAAAACAACATTACCCGATGATCAGATCAAAAAGACAACCAACACAGATGCATCGCTCCCTGTAAAGCAGCTTCCTACAGCCAAGTTGTCGTTTGTGATTGCAAAACACGTGATTCTGCTGGAAGGCGAAGAAATTATCACCTGGGAAGAAATCGACGATCTCTTTGGGACGCTGCCCGACACCTTGCTGATCAGGCCCGCCTATTATATTACAAGAGGCGCAAGGGAAGCGGGGCTGTATCAACCAACGAAAAAGAAAATCTGGGAACTGACTCGTAAATATAAATTCAATGGTCACAGTGAAGGTAGCTTGTGGCCTCGGACCGACTTCCGCTATGACAAAATAAAAACAGAGAACGATTTGCGTCTCGATCCCACATCAAAAATGGCAGGGACCATTGTGGATCAGAAAGGGACGCCGATTGAAGACGCAGAGGTCGCTTTGATCTTACCCGTTGATCAGTCCATTCCCTATCAGACGTATCACGTGGCCCTGGTGCTGGGACGAATCCGTAATCGGCTCGAACATGTGATGACGGTATCCGATGCATCCGGTCAATTTGAGCTCTATCCTCCAAAAGAGGAAAAATATTATCTTCTGGCGATGCATCCCGAGGCCGGTTTTGCCCTCGTCAGAAGTGATCGGATCCAAGCGGAGAAAAAAATCAAACTGCTACCCTGGGCCGGTCTGAAAACTGAATTGGATGAAGTCCCCAATGAGATGCAGACGGTGGATCTTACGACTCAGCTTGAAGCAGACGCAGGCTGGCCGGAGATTACATTCAACCAGTATTGGAGCGACCTGCCTCAAGAGTTGAAGGAACAGGGTTTTGTATACAACCAGATTCCGCCCCTCTATCGGGCCACCATCAGTCGCAGTTTCAAACAACCAGATGGAGGCGGCATTTCGCTCACCGGTGCCTCCGTGAACATGATGCCTGGAGAAAAGCGAGAGATTGGCTTAGGCCCTCTGTCCGAACAACAACGATTGCAGCTGAAATCGATGCGTGACTATTCCCGCGAGCGGCGTCGCAAATTAGAAGAAAAACCAAAGGCCAAGTAAGACGGCTTAAACAGATATGTTTACAGCAAACGCGTCGACCGTGCTTTCTAAGGCCCCTTTGTCTTGTTTTCTTCCCAGGTCACGCCGACGTGCCGTGCCCAGTCTTCCCACTCGGCTGACATTGCTCGTACGCGATCAGGATATTGGTCTGCGAGGTCGTGCAGTTCGCAGCGGTCATCGGCCAGGTTATAAAGTTCCCATTTGATTTCCGTGGGCATTCGTTTTGACCAGACAATTTTCCAGTCCCCTTTTCTTAACGCATGTGCGGCCTGATGATCAAATCCGATCGTTCTCTCGGGAAGTTGTTCGCCACGCAACGCAGGCAGCAAACTTGTTCCTTCAAGGGGAGTCAACGTGTTCCCATTTTGCTTTTCCGGATAGGTTGCACCCGCAACTTCAATCAGTGTAGGCAGCAGATCCATCACGTGAGCGGGATCTCGAACCCAGCGGTTCGGCTTGTCAATTCCTTGGGGCCAGTGTGCGATGAAGGGACTGCTGATGCCTCCTTCATGCGTGAAATGCTTATAAAGCCGAAATGGAGTATTTCCCAGATTGGCCCAGCCACTGCCGTAAGACTGATGGGTTCCCCGGCCCCCGGTCTTTCTTAGCTCGGCCCCAGTTCGCAGAATGGTGGTCCCTTTTCGCGAGACACCATCAAATCCGAACGGCCCCCATTCATAACAGGCACCGTTATCACTCAGAAAGAGAATCAGCGTATTTTCCAAGTCTTTCGTTTTTTTCAAATGTTTGATGATCTGCCCGACCCCGGTATCAACCCCTTCCACCATCGCAGCAAACACGGCCATGCGTCGAGCCAGATCGTGTCGGCGTGCTTCGTCTAATGAATCCCAGGCAGGGTTCGGCTGGCCGGAAAAACCGTTGGCGATGTCATCTCGATCAACGGGCACGATCGATCGGGGAGTCAGTTTCCAGTGCTTGCCGTCGATCAAGCCAAGTTGCTGCATGCGGTCATAGCGTTCCGCGCGAAGCATGTCCCAGCCACGTCGATAGAGGGCCTCGTATTTGTCAGCACGTTCCGCGGGTGCCTGCACGGGAAAGTGAGGCGACGAATGACCGAGAAACAGAAACCAGGGTTTGTCCGTTTTCTGTCCTTGCCGAATGAACTCCAATGCGTACTGATTGAAGACATCAGTGGCATAATATTGATCGGTGGGCGGGTCGATTTCTTTGTTCCGTCCCTGAGGCAGCCGAATGTAATAGTCCGCATCATATTGATCGTGCGAATGGCCTTTCGTATAACCATAAAATTCATCAAAGCCCCGCTTGATGGGCCCTGTCTCCGGATGCATGTGCCACTTACCGACGTAGTAGCAGCCATAGCCGGCAGGTTTCAAGACTTCAGCCAGTGTGGCACAGCGATTGTTCAAACGACCCAGATATCCCGGCCCGCGTTTCCTGTTGGGTTTCGGCGTGGTGAAATCACCAATACCCGCCTGGGAAGGATACAGGCCCGTCATCAACGACGCACGCGTGGGGCAACAGCGTGCCGAGTTGTAGAGCTGGGTAAAGCGAACACCACCGGCCGCCAGTGCGTCGATGTGAGGCGTCTTGATCTCACCGCCGTAACAACCTAAATCCGAATAGCCCAGGTCATCTGCCAGAATCAGAACGATATTAGGACGCTCGGCGGCAGCAGCAGAGGATAGCTGTGCGACGAACATCGCACAGATCAGGCAGACTGCAGAATAAATCATGGTTGTGGTGCGCATCACGTTTGTGCTTTTAATAAATGGTTTCTTTGTTTGTTATTGTTCTGATGTATTATGCGTCTTGTTGAAATTCGGATCGCCGGCGTCAGCGGGCATCGTGGCATTCCACGCAATGACCTCTTTGATCAGCCGCCCGGTCAGATCGGGATGTTGCTCTGCAAGGTTCATCGCTTCTCCGGGATCGGTATCGAGATCATACAGTTGAGGACGTTTCCCATCATAGTCACACAGCAGCTTCCATTTCCCTTCCCTCACTGCCAGATCGGGCAGGTTTTTCAAATGGCGAAACTCTTTCCGATCCGGAGGACGCCTGAAAAACAGCGGCGCTGATCGGGACTGATGCGACTTTCCAATGAGTGTTTTCGCGAGATCTTCCCCATCAAAGTGTACTTCTTTGGGGGTAGATACATCGGCCAGATCCAAGAGAGAGGGAACGAGATCAATGGCAGCGAAGACAGAGGTTTTGTTAATCGTGCCTTCCTTTGACGGAGCGATGAAACCGGGCCCCCAGACAATCAGCGGCGAACGGATGCCCCCTTCAAACAGAGTTGCCTTCAATCCCCGGAAGGGACCCGCGGATCCTGCGTTTTTTTCAGGGCCATTATCCGAGCAGATCAAGATTAATGTGTTCTTGCGCAGAGCGGGATCTTTCTGAATGCGATCAAAGAGCCGCGCCAGCTGCCGATCCATCTCTTCCAGAACGGACAGATAGAGCCCCCGCTGAGAGTCGGCCCAGTTCCCAACGGAAGGAAACAGGGGCGTGTGTACGTCATCGGGCCAGATATTTATGTAGAATGGCCGATTATTCTTTTGAGACTGATCGATGAATGCCACTGCTTTGTCGGCAAAACCACCGGTGATTTTGGAACGCAGCATCCACTTGACCGGTTCCCCCAGACGGGTGGCATCTTGCCAGATACGTCCTTTCTTGATCCCTCCGTTTTTGAGCGGCACTTCCGTTAGCGGCAGCAGCTTCGCTCCCATGCCTTCGAAATTCGTCAGTGAAATATCAAAACCGTACGTTGTAATGGCGGGGGCATCGTCCACATCCCGCTGTCCTCCCATATGCCATTTCCCGCAATGCGCGGTGGTGTAGCCGGCCTGTTTCAGAAATCGGGCCAGCATCGGCGCCGCGGGATCGAGCCAGTCTACGATTCCTCGATCGTTGTTTGCTTTGCGGCTGGCAAGATACGAGGTAATCCGGTGGCGGTGCGGATACTGCCCTGTCGAGATCGCCACGCGAGAGGGCGAGCAGATCGGCGAATTGACATAAAACTGTTCGAAACGGATACCTTCTTTGGCGAGACTGTCAATGTGCGGGGTGATTGCTTTTGTATTGCCGAAGCAGGAAAAGTCGCCCCAGCCCATATCATCAATGAATACCAGAACGATGTTAGGATGCTCGGCAGCCGACAATGGCTGCGCCAGAAAGATCAGACAGAGAAAGAAAAAATGCTTCACTGGAAAGACTCTCATGAAATGATGGCTAAAGCTTCAGTCGAGGGGGAAACCATCCAGTTTAGCAAAGGAATCATGGACTACAATGAGAAATTGCCGCTGCGATATGAGATATATTGTCATCTGCCAGTTTGAGAACGATCTTAATTGCCAGTCTGTTGTTTGCTGGGAGGGAGTTCGCAGACCACGCGAAAGCCGATGTAACAGGCAGCACTGGAAGAACCAAAGAACCCACGGGCCTGTGCGCGGCAGAGGAGCGGTCCGGTAGACCACGCGCCGCCGCGGATGACGCGCCAGTCATCCAGGTCGTCCTGAGACTCTAAATTGAGCGGGTCAATGGAGGTTCCTGTTTTTACCGCGCGGCGTTGGTAGAGTTTCGCGAGATAGCGATCCTGACACCATTCCCATACATTGCCGTGCAGATCGTAAACACCCCACGCGTTGGCCTGAAAACTGCCTACGGGTGCAGTAAAAGCAAACGCATCGCCCGGATCTTTTTGCGGATCCACCAGCCATTGTCGCATCACCAGACCGGGATGTTTGTGTTCCAGTGTGAAGTCTGCGACGTTGGCATGCTGCTGGATGCGACCGCGGAACGCATCTCCGAAGCTGAACCAGTTGCTGTTCCCTGCTCGGCACACATACTCCCACTCTGCTTCAGTCGGCAGCCGATAAGTAGTTCCCTCTTTTTTACTGAGCCATCGACAGAACGCATTTGCGTCTTCCCAGCTCACCCCTACCACAGGATGCGATTCATTCTGCGCGAAGCCCGGCGAACGCCACGTGAATTCAGGCCGTTGGGAAAAAGTGCGTTGTTTTCCGGTCTGTGTTGCTTGCTCGACTCCGACAGGTGCGAAGCCCACACTACCTGCACCGCTTGTCTCGCCGGTCGTTCGATATCCCGTCGCCTCGCAGAATTGGCGAAACTGGCCAATCGTAACCTCGTGTGCTCCCATCTCAAACGCTTTGCTGATCCGTACCCGATGGATTGGGCGTTCCTCGCCGGCGATATCCCGGGGCGTGATGGAACGCGGGAAATCGGTCATCAGTTCCTCGAATCCACCGCTGTGATTGAAACCCATGTCGAACTCACCCGCCGGGATGCTCCGCAGTTCCATTTTCAGCGAGTTGGTTTTCAGTTCTTGCGAGAGTGCCTGATTCGGGAATCCAACGATGGGAAAAAGGACGAGAAGAACACGAAATCTGTGAATTAACTTCTTCATGCGAGCAACTCCCTGATACTTCCCTGGCTGTCTTGGAACGCATCATTCACTGGCACTCCGGCTCGGTCCAGCATCGTCCGCCACAGATTTGACAATGGCGTTCGTTCAGGGAGTCTAAGATGCCCCTGATGTGCAACGCCCAGCGCCCGTCCGCCACAGAGCACCGTGGGTAATCTGTCAGGAGAATGATTGAAACCCATCCCGCTCGAAAAACCTAACAGGCTCCGATCGAGGAGCGTACGACCGTCGGGCTCTTTGATCGACTGGAGCATTTCCAGAAATTGAGCCCACTGCCTCATATACAGAACGTCGACTCGCGCCAGTTCGTCAAGACTGCGGGGATCGTTATTATGATGAGAGAGTTCGTGATACCCTTTGGAAACGCCAAATTCCGGGTAGACTCCACCACGCAATTCCTGACGGACGACATACGAAATGACACGTGTGGAATCGGTCTGCCAGGCGAGTGCGATGAGCTCGTACATCAACCGGGAATACGTTTCATAATGAAAATCACGGGTCTGTTCCGGATCAAAGGGACGACGGTATTTCGACCGAGTAGTGCCGTCAACAGTCGGTTTGGGGCGATCTGACCAGAGAATATTACGTTGCAACTGCTGTTCCACTTCGCGTACGGAGGTGAGATACTGGTCGATTCGTTTCCGGTCTGATTTGCTGATTTGGCGATTCAGTCGTGCTGCCTGATCTTTGAGCGAATCGAGAATGCTTCCCTGACGTCTCAATGTACGTTGCTTCTCGCGGGCCCCCTCGGCTTCATTGAGAAAGAGGCGTGAGAAGAGGACGCTCGGATCACTTTCCGCAGGCAGTGGCATACCCCGGGCGTTCCAGGATAACGTTTTCATACTCCCTCCCAATCCTGTGCCGCGACTGATTGAGAGTTGCAAAGAGGGGAAACGCGTCTCACGACCAAGGTGCGCCGCCGCCAGTTGATCGGCCGAAATGGTATTGCGGATTCCCTGCGCGGTATGCGCTTTAGTTCCCGTCAGAAAGGTATAATCGCCGGTATGGCTGCCTCCATAGCGTAAATACGTACCGGAGAGTACCGTCAAGTCATTGCGAAATTTCATCAGCGGTTGCAATACACGGGATGGTGTGAAATGTTTCCCGTCGTCCACAGGCGTGAATGCGCGCATATTCATGCCTGTTCCAAAATAGAAAAAACCCAACCGAGGAGGCGACTTCACAATGTCGTCTGCACCCGCTGTTCGGGGACACATCGCTTCAAGAATCGGCAATGCCAGGGTTGTTCCCGTTCCACGCAAAAACGTCCGCCGCGTCAGTCGTTCCGAATTTAACATAGGATCGCTCCCGTGAGTCAATGTTTTCAATGTGATTGAAACGCCTCGCTCTGCACAATTCCCTCGATCAATGCCCGCAACGTACGGCCGTGTTGCTCAGCGTGCTTTACCGCTGCCTGAATGCTGCGCGTATCGCGCGATTCCAGCCGTCGCGCCAGAGCATAGGCGAACAGTTTTTCGGCCAGGGGCTGGACAAACCGTTCTTCCTGCTCGCATAACAGCTGCTTAAATTCCCGGAAGTCCTTGTATTTGCTCCCGTCTGGTAACTCCCCTGATGCATCGATTGGCGGTGCCCCTCCTCGAGCGGCCCAGTTCCTGATTTCGCCGTCCTGTGTATCTCTCCATTGACCGATCGCGTTAAAATTTTCCAGCGCCAGTCCGTAAGCGTCGATTTTCTGATGGCATTCGGCACAGCCGGGAATTTGTCGGTGCGCCGCCAGCCTGTCACGCACCGAGAGATTCTCACCCGGTGGATTGGGTTCGACTTCACCAACATCGAGAGGCGGGAGCGGCGGCCGATCATTTAATAACACATCCAGCAGATAGACCCCGCGATGCACGGGTTTGGTCCGATTCCCGTCACTGCCCCAGCGATGAAAACCGGCCATGCCCAGTAAACCGCCACGGGGTGAATCGGAGGGGAGTGCCACCTTGCGAAACGCGTTACCAGATACTCCATCAATCTGATAGAACCGAGCCAGCCGTTCGTTGAGTACTGTCCAGTCGCTGTCCAGAAAATGGGCGATGGAATGATTGCCACGCAGCATCTCACGAAAATATCCCAGCATTTCTGCTTGAAGATCGTCATCCAGCCGCGCATTTTCGGGACGCGCATAGACCGGATACAGTTCCACATCAGGAGCGAAACGATCGACCTCGTCCACTTTCAACCACTGGCAAGCAAAGTCAGTCGTCAGAGCATCCACCTTCACATCATCGAGCATCCGCCTCGTTTGTGAGAGCAGAATACGCGGTTCGCGCAGCGTTCCCGTTCGGGCCAACTCGAACAGTTTGTTGTCTGGCTGACTGCTCCACAGAAAATACGACAAGCGTTCTGCCAGTTCAAAATCGTTTAATCGTTCGCTGCCCTGATCAAGTTGATCTGCTATCAATAGAAAGTGGGGCGAACAGAACATTGTTATCAGACCCGTTTTCACTGCTTCCGTAAATGGTTCCCCCTCCTCTAATTCTTTCGTGACGACTTGGATGATCTCTTCGATCTCAGCATCATTCACAGGCCGACGATAGGCTTTTGGAAGTAATCGTCGAAAGATCTGCCTCGCATAGGCAACGTCATTTGTGCCGGCATCACCCGCGAAGAAAACGGTTTGATGACTTCGTGGCGGCCATGTTTCATACAAAGGGCCTTCAATTTCAATCCAGTCCAGAAACAGACGAGGCAGCTCGGCGGTGGATAATGTCGCCGGATTCGGTCTGCTGGTGGCGATGACACCTTCTGCACGCATCTGTGCGCGCAGTTGCGCGGCCCGACGTGGATTACCGGCGGCGAGTGCCTGTTCGACTGCGGCATTCATTTCCATGTGCAGCAGGTTCGCCTGACCGAAATTGGTCCCGTTCACAAAGATCACCACCAGTGAGTCCGCCCCCTCCGGATTGAGCGGCAGTGTGATTTCATATGTCTGCGGTGCATCAAGGGGCGCATCCACATAGGTTTCATGCAAGGTTTGACCCACTTCCGGGCGCCAGACCCTGAGTAAAGCACGTTCGTCACGCACCCCACGGTCTGCAGCCGCTCGAACGCGAATCGTATAGCGGCCGGAGATCGGGATCATCGGTTCCCGCTGGTTGCGCCGCAGTCCGCGTTTTGAACCGGCTGAGCCACTCATCAGTACCAAGCCGTTCTCTTTGAGTTCGGCCCACGGTCGTGTGGTGACTTCGTACGGATGAAGGGGAATGTCTTCAAACTCAAACCGAAGGCGTTCAGTGGGAACAGGCGGCTGCGTTAAATCGCTTGTGACGATAGCACGGTCTGCAATCTCAATCGCTGCCTGGAGATATTCATTCAACAACGCTCCGTCCAGCATTAATGCCGCGGCCCTTTTGTCGAAACCGTCAATGACAGGATCAGGGGGCAGAGCTTGGGTGGGATCATCATTTTCTTCGAACTTCAGGTGCAACAGGTCTCGGACCGTGTTGCGATACTCGGTCCGTGTCAGGCGGCGGACATTTGATTTGGGATGAGATATTTCAGCAGTTCTGTTTTTCGTTGCCTGAGAAGCGAGAACGGTTCGTTCTATTTGTGACTCGGATTCGCAGCCAAAGAGTGAACTGCAAAACAACGTACAAAGAAAAATCCGGGATACGAATGCGCGTTCGAATCGTTGCATTAGTTTTCCTCTTCGACAGTGAACTCTCCCGGGCCGTCATTGGTGATCCAGATTCGATCGATTACGAGACTGAGGTTGTTATCCTTTGATGTGAACAGCAGTTCGAATGGAAGTTCGCCAACGCCAAGGGGAGTTTCGCTCCAGTCAGACACCCGTCCAAAGGCGGAAAGCGGTATCTTAGCCGTGCGCCATTTCCCGGGTTGAAACGGCCACCACAAACGTTCGTCCTTAAAGCGGTAGGTGGCAACCGGAGGCTTGTCGGGAAGAAGTGCTCGCGCACTGATAAAAACCTGAAACCAATCCGGCTTGTCGAGTTTGTAAGTGAAATTCAGGTGCGTGTTGTCTTGAACGGAAAAGAGTCCTTCGCGCCAGGCCTTGGCAGTTGAAATGCCATAAACGACTCCGTCAGGCTCTTTGACCGCTTCAGCCCGAACAGCACCGCGCGGCGGCACTCCCTCGCGGATTGCCTCACCGGTGCCCCAATCAGCGGGTAATCCATTTTCAAAGTCGATATCGTACTTCAGTGAATTAGAAACCAGTTCTTTCACTGTCAGTTCGGCGGGTTCTTGCTTCACTTCACTTCTCATGCCGGATTTGAGATCCACCGCTTGCCCATCGCGGATCCGGGTCAACTTAACACATCCCTCAATTACGGCGACATCAGTCATATCAGATGTCGCTTCCATGGAAAATCTGGTGCCAAGTACATCAATCTGAGCCGTGGGTGTAATAAACTGCATCGATTTGTTCTGGGATTGCTCAGCCACACTTGCTCCCAGGAATCCTTCTTCAATCTCAACGCGTTTGCCGTTTCGGCCTCCCAGCTGCAAGCGACTGTCGCCAACCAGCATCAACTGAGAGCCATCCGGGTAGAGCAGCGTTGCAGTGGCGCGCTCGCCTCGCAGACGGATTTTCTGATTGGACTCTACAGCACGGCCGCTGGCGACTGTTTCCGATGATCCGTCAGTGTGAGTTAGTTCAACGTGTCCCTGTACCTGCTCGAACGTTGCTACCGGACCGGCAACACTCCTCGATAACCAGAGCCAGGTCATCCCAAACACGCAGACGATGACGGCCGTTAGCAAGAACGCAAAACGACTCCGGTTCTGTCGAGGCTGGACATCAGGGGCTGAAAATAGTCTGGTTTCTTCACACGCGACGGCTTCGTCCAGTTCAATCGACCGATGGTACGCGCGTGCCCAGTCGCGTAAAACGGACTCTTCAAACGCAAATCGCATGAATTCATCGGCAAATTCTGGTTCATTCCGAAGTCGAGCATCAAACTGATGTATCTCGGATGAAGAGAGCGTGTTGTGAAGATAGCCTTGCATTTGATTGAACTGTCCGGGGTCCATCAGGTCTCCCCCAACTTGAGGTGCCGTTCAACGCAGTCCCGTAACACTTGTCTCAGGCGATACAGCAACGACATCACACCTTGTTCGCTACGTCCGAATCGTTGCGACAAGACGGCTGTGCTGTTTTCTGTTGAATCGTCGTACCGGGCCGCCAGCAGTTGCCGACTTTCCGGAGGTAACTTTTCAATGCAGTGAAGCAATGCATCCCGGCGCGACTGGCTGGTCTGCCGGGAATCGATGCGACTTGCTGCTTCTGTCAATTGTTCTACGGTTGATGCATCAACGGGTAGCAGCCGCTTCGAGGTTCTGAAATGCTCCAGAACGCGTCGCCGGGCAATCTCTCTGGTCCAGGCTAGAAACTGCCCAGGGTCTTGAGGAATTTCTTTGGCTTCAATCACTGCTACAGAGACATTCTGAAGAATATCATCCACATCCGCGTGGCTCCGGACACACGCCAGGACATAAGCAAACAAGGCATCCCGTTGTTGCACTAGCATCGCCATCGCATGTGATTTTGAAGTTTCGTTTGCGGCCATTTGAGAATATCTCACTAAGTGGCAATCAAAAGACGTTTGTCAGACAATCCCTTCTGAAAGATCCAAGGATAAAGGACAGCAGGTCTCTGAATCTGGCGAACTATTTCAGAAAAAAACGAATTAAATCAGATTCAATAACAATGATACCTGGGAATATCTTCGCTGCACTCTTATTCCAGTCGTTAGATTGAAAGAGGGGCAGAAGAATTCAAGCCTTCAAGAAATGGGACTCTCTCGTTTTATGGTTGTAAGTAATTTTATCAGCGAGAGATAAGAGAATTTGTTCCGCGCAACAAAAAAGACAGACCAGCAAAAAAAGATTGCTGATCTGTCCATAGCACACCTCCGTGACTGATCAACACACGCTGACCAGATTTTCTACTTTCGCATCGATACTGACGCTTAAGGCGGCCTCTTTCGATTGCTATTTGAATCCATTGCGGAATCCGGTTCCCCAGTGACCATAGTGAATTCCACCGAACTCATGATGGTGACTGTGGTGGGTGTACGAACGGCTGTGAGAGTAGCTTTGAGACGTTGGATAGCAATAACAATCATTTTGGGTCGTGCTAGACTGAGTCATTTCGCGATTTGCTTTCTGATCGGTTTGCGAATTGATGTACTGTACCAGATTGTCATGCTTCGTCGGATCAAAGGTCTGCCAGGTTCCATTCTCGTCGACCAGCCATTGCCCTTCTGATCTGCCCCTACGGACGGTACCAGTTGTAATGTTACAATTTTAAGTTGTTATCAGTGTCCGTATTTGCCAGTTGGAGCGTAGCGGAAGCTGGCAAATACGGGGCAATTGTTTCCGGGGCCGGTGGCTGATAGCCCAGCGAACTATGCGGCCTGATCGTATTGTATTCTTTTCTCCATCGTTCGATCAACACCTTCGCCTCCAGCAAAGTATCAAACATTTCTCCATTCAGCAGTTGGTCCCGCAAGGTTCCATTGAATGATTCCACATATCCATTCTCCCACGGACTTCCCGGCTTAATAAACAGAGTCTTCACATCGACACGTTTTAGCCACTCCCGCACTTTCTTTGCCGTGAACTCGGCTCCGTTGTCACTGCGAATGTAAGCCGGGGTTCCACGCAGAATGAACAGGTCGCTAAGTCGCTCCAAAACGTCTTCACTGTTGAGTCTGCGAGCGACATCAATCGACAGACATTCTCGACTGTATTCATCCATGATCACCAGCATCCGAAAACTCCGGCCATCAGAAGTCCGGTCCTGCACGAAGTCATAGCTCCACACATGGTCTTTGTAACGAGGACGCAGTCGAACACAGGAACCATCATTCAACCACAGTCGCCTCCGTTTTGGCTGTTTCTTAGGCACTTTCAGTCCTTCACGTCTCCAGAGTCGTTCAATTCGTTTGTGATTCACTTTCCACCCTTCCAGACAAAGTATCCCCCAGACTGTCCGATAACCATAACGGCCATACTGTGTTGCCAGTTCAATCATTCGTTTTACCAGTCGAGGTTCGTCATCAGGTATATAAGGCTCCCTTCTCTGAGTAGAACGAGGTTGCCCCAACACGCGGCAGGCCCGGCGTTCTGAAACGATATCAGGCCCCAGGGTATTACGAACATAACTAACAGCCTGACGTCTCTTGACCGGGCTCAAAAGTTTCCCGAAGCGGCTTCTTTCAAGATTGCCTTATCCAGTTCCGCATCTGCCAGCAGCCGCTTTAAGCGTGCATTTTCCTTTTCCAGGTCTTTGAGTCGTTTGGCCTGGTCGGTACGGATTCCACCGTATTCCTTACGCCAGCGGTAGTAAGTCTGATCGGTGATTCCCAGTTGTTTGCAGACCAGGCCAATCGTCTTACCATGAGCCAGTTCGACTTCCGCTTCACGAAGGTTCTGAATAATCTGCTCAACAGTAAATCGTTTTCTCGGCATTTCTCACTCTCCCTAAACAAGGCCCAAAATCGAAATGTTACCACATTTCAGGTGGACGCGGTTAAGGGGGCTAGATCACCTGCGGATCAGTTAATTCGGAACGCACGAATCGGCCTTTATCAATGTGGTTGGTACCAGGAAGAAAAACTATTCAAATTTACGCCCAGGGATTTCAATTTGATCTTACTCTCACCGAAATCACGAAACGCTCTTGTTGAAAAATATCGAGATCTAGATGAATTTCGGGTATCAATCCCTCATAGCGACCGACTTGTGAATTTACCAAAAGCACCGTTTCTTGGTGAAACAAATTATTCTGGCATTCTCAAAATATTAGAGACGAATCAAAGGTTAATGACTAAGACAGAGCGGTGTCTTACTGATCAACTCGTCGACTACATAAAATTCAAGTTGAACCAATTATTACGGAAGCAGTCAGATAATTGATGATCTGAAGCTAGATTTCTCTAATCACTCATACCGAGGCATTTCGTTTAAATATCTTATTGTCAGTTCCGTAATACGGTGGTATTTCGGTTCGTTCGAAGAATTCCCGCGTTTTCCATAGCAGGCCTGATATTGTGCGTAAAACTAATGTGAATCGCCTATGCAAAAAACTAACTGACCTTCTGCCAAAAATCCAAAACTACCTGTCGTCCTGTGTCAGTTGACGGCTCTCCAAGAAGGTCCAGAAAAAAGAGCCCTAGTGGTAAGGCCATTCACTACGAACCGCCCCCGTCGCTGTACGGTGGCAGTAAAACGGTTCCAGCTTGTCAAGAAGTTAGTCCGTCAGAGCAAATTTTGACTTTTCAAAACATGCCATTTCCAGCCGCAACTTAATATTCTGAACTGCCTCCCGGTATTCATCCCTAAATTCCTCAGGGATTAACTCTTCATCCACGAACGACTGGGTGGTGATCATCATTGATTCTTTAAAAAACTCACGCGCTTCAACATGCATTCTGAAGAGACTTCCAACATAGAGACGAATCCCCTGAGAATTATGACAGACATCGAGAACCGCATTATAGTATGTGTTCCAATCCTTTGCTTGGGCAGCCTCAATAACATGATTTGAGTGAATACCAAGTTCATAAATCTTTGATGCAAGAACCGGCCCTGGTACTTTATTGTGAACATCCTCGAACCATCCTGCTTCAAGCTGTTCAATATTCATAGTAGCTTTCCTTTATCGATTATCGATTGCTGTTCCCTAATAGCGGTGAGTAGCTGCTGGGAAATCCTGTGCAGGCTGCGAAGACAGTTCGTGGCATTCTTAAATTGATCAGGATACTCGTCTCTGTACCGCCATTTCTTCTGATTGTGTTGGGGAAGCGGTTTCTGCAACACTTCATCAATGACGTTTCTTAATTTAGTGAGTTCCTGCACGAGATTTGTGCGAAGTTTGTGGCACACTTTTTCCTCAAGAAAAATCCCGCTCAATAAGTCCACGAACTTTTCGTGTATGTCGAACAACGTAGTCACAAAAACGTCTCGGCCTTTCTTATGAAGGCGAAACTCCAACTCGAAAACCTCACTGATTACAGCCGAAGATCGTTCGAGTTGAATTTCTGAAAAGTAGATGAAGAATTCATCCGATTTTCGAATTTGAGACACGAGCCACTCCATCTCATCCAGTATACGTTAGTCATCATCATGATAGCAAAATCGTATTTCGTTGGCTCTATGATTGCAATCGGGAGACGCCCCAAATTTGGCACTTTTCTAAAAAATCACATCACGCGTCATCGACGCCCCAACAGCCCAATCAAGTCCAACCGGCATTTTTCAACACATGTCGATAAGTCCTTCACAGCAAGGTTTAATTTTCGCTCGGCATCGTAAAGCAGATGCGCTGCCTCATTGAGGTCTTGAACCTCTATCGTGGTCGCTCCGTCCTCCTTGTGCTTATTGTAAATCGACACTGTCTCCTTCAAAACTCGTTCGAGGGACATTGTCACAGCGTCGAGCTCAAAATCGAGATGTTTGGTGTGATCGTGATAGTTTTCTTTTGTTAAGTCAATGATTAGTTCGGTCTTAAGATTCCAATCATAGACGGTTGCTGTCTTGATTCCTGTCTCTTTCGACGTTTTGATTTCGTCCGATAACGTACTTGCAACTCTCTTTAGGGACAGGATATCTGACTTAAGAACATTTTCCAACTCTTTCATACTGAAGAGCCACGCTGATTTTCCTGCCACAACCTGTGAGTCCTCGTCAAGGTCAGTAAGTCGCAGGATCGCACTGGCAATCCACGTACAGTAATCGCGCGTATCCGGTGTCAGGTCATTAACTGATTTGGACAACATTCGCCAGAGTTCTTTCAAGCACTCTGCTTCCGACAGTTTGTTGGCGTTCTCATCAATAATCTTGATATCGATTTTGTCGCTCTGGAATACTTCTCCAATCGTCGACTCGCACGACTCGGGAATGAGGCGTCTGAATCGATCCAAGCTCCCAAAAATAGACTTAAGCCACTTTGGTTCGACGTCCCCTTTCAGTCCATCGTTGAGGTTTTTGGCAATCTTCTGTAGTGCAGCGGGTGCCTTGTTTTCAACGCACTTCCACTGTAAGAGGATCACCAAGATCCTCGAAAGGTGGACAGATTTTCGCCGTTTGTTGTCGCCTTTTGTTGACTTGCCATCAACGACGTAATTCCAATCAGTCGCTTCTATACGTGACTTGTTAGATTTTCGAAAAATCTGACCAAAAAATTGGAATTTATTCTCTGAATCACACATTACTTTCCTGCTGAAATCTAAGGATTTCTCTGAAATCTCGATAATTCCGAAATCCATCAAGGATTAATCACACCCACCTCACATGGGTGAGAATCCTTAACTTTGACCGCTTTGATAAGAACCTCTCCGCAGCGAACCATTCAATGGTTCACATTTATTTTCTCTAGTGGGGAGAAGTCCGATGTTGATTGACGTTTTGGTTGACTTGCTGTTAGTGTCCACCCTTGTGTTCATGCTTACATACCCGGTGATCAGGGTCTACGTCGCTTACAAGAATGATCCATTGACGTAAGCGGACGCAATCGTGGGGAAGATTGCCAACGACTTGGCCTAGTGGAGAGCGGCAGCGAGGAAACAGTCGCTCTCCATCTCGTAAATGACTAGCGCCATTTTAATCATTAAGTGCCAGTGTACATTCATTTGTTCTTAACATCAACACACCATACCGTGCGAATTCATCATAGAGGCACAATCACACAGTGTCTGTGGATGGTGATTGGCATAATTTCTAACTTGAGTACTTCAACTGGTGTCAATAAGTTCCATGTCCTTTTGAGGCCATGTCAATTGTGGATGGTTGTAGCTGAAGCCCAGTTGGCGAATCGCGGATTCAATTCATTGCTTCCCTCAGCAACGAGCATCGACAATCTCAAGTTGACGAGACGTGTTGATTGTAAAGAAACCTTCGTTTGATTCGACACCAAAACGACCAGTTGAAACTGTCGGCATACTTCCAGTCCGGGTTACTTCAGAACACCGTTTCTCGGAACATTCCGAGCCGCACCGGAAAACGTTAAAAGGGTGGTTTAACGGATTGTTTGCTGAACAACGACTTTCGTTGACGAAATCCCCCTTTCAGAGGATGATCGCAACCTCTTCGGCCCATTCCAAGCCGGTCATGGATCATTCGGAGTCGTCACTGTTTTCCGGATGCTTTCGCGGAACGGTGAGGTCACGTCGGTGTGTCGAACCAAAACAGTCTACGATCATACGATATGGTGCTCAGTGACAGGCCCTCCCTGAGTGCAGGTCACATCAACTCCCACATCTTAGGCTCATGGTCTGGTTGCCAAAGAAATCGTAAAAAGATGCACTTCTCATTTTACTGAAGTACAGGCATGGAGATTGGCGTGTAAAGCGGACCCACTTTGGGGAAGCAATTGGCGCGTAAAATGGACCCATCGTAGCAAGTTCCTGATACTGGAGGCTTTTGAGCTTCAGTTTCGGGGTGAAGGATGCTTACGGTGGACGATTACGGACGTATACGGCGTGCTCATCGCGACGGGTTGAGCATCCGGGAAATCGCTCGGACATTTCATCATTCACGGCGAAAGATCCGCGAAGTATTACACGGTGAAGGGCAACCGCAACAATATTCGCAGCGCCAGACTCAGGCAGCCCCCCGACTGGGCCCCTTTCATGAGACCATCCGACAGATTCTCGCCGATGATGAATCGCAACCACCCAAGCAGCGGCACACGGCACAACGGATCTTTGAGCGACTGCGGGACGAGCACGGCTACCTCGGCGGTTACGATGCAGTTTGTCGATTCGTGCGGAAGCACCGAACCAATAAACGGGAAACATTCATTCCGCTTGATCACCAACCGGGCCAGCGGCTGGAAGCCGACTTCGGCAAGATTTATGTCGATTTTCCTGACGGGCGACGACAGGTTTCAGTGTTGATTCTGGTCTGGTCGTATTCCAACGCCCCCTTTGTGATCGCTCTGCCGACAGAACGCACCGAAGCGATTCTGGAAGGCATGGTGCAGGCGTTCGAGTATTTTGATCGTGTTCCCAAAGAAGTCTGGTGGGACAACCCGAAAACGGTGGCCGACGCGGT
Organism: Gimesia alba; assembly: GCF_007744675.1. Taxonomy (NCBI): domain Bacteria; kingdom Pseudomonadati; phylum Planctomycetota; class Planctomycetia; order Planctomycetales; family Planctomycetaceae; genus Gimesia; species Gimesia alba. The sequence continues at coordinate 6,842,218 of NZ_CP036269.1, read as the reverse complement.
GCTCAGCGGGCGGAGTCGCAAGATCAACCAGTGTTATGCGGCCCTGGCAAGTCATTATGCCTTTGAACCACTGTTCTGCCTGCCGGCCAGCGGGAACGAAAAACCGGTCGTTGAGAATCGCGTGAAGACATTGCAGCGGAAGTGGTCGACTCCGGTTCCCAAGATGGAAGATTTCGAGGAACTCAACATCTATCTTCGGCAATGCTGCCTCCAGGAACAGCAGCGCCTCAGCAGTGGTAAGACAGAAACCATCGGCACACGATTCGAACAGGACAAACAAAACGCCGCCGGGTTGCCCAGACACCGCTTTGATCCGTGCATCCGCCGGGAAGTAAAGGTCAACAAGTATCAGTTCGCCCGGTTTGAGAACGTGGATTATAGCGTGCCGCGACAGTGTGCGTTTCAGACGGTGAGCGTCAAAGGTTACGTTGACCGTGTGGAAATTGTCTTTAAGGGAACTGTGGTGGCGACCCATCAGAGAGGCTATGAGAAAGGGTGTCAGATTCTTAACCCGTTGCATTACCTCGCAGCTTTGGGGCGGCGACCGGCTGCGTTAGATCACTCCAACGTCTACCGTCAGTGGAAGCTACCGCCGGTGTTCGACGAACTTCGTGAACGGCTGGAGAACCGGCATGGCTTACGGGCGGGAGCAAAACAATATGTACGAGTGCTACAACTGTTGTCGGCACATCCGGTCCAGCGCGTCCAGAAAACCATCGAACAGTTGCGTGGACCCGAGGGGGCGGATGCCGACCGGATCATTCGCCGGGTCGAACGCTGTACCGCGTATGCCCGTAATCAGTCTGAGTTCTCTCCGGCGACTCTGAGCAAAGAAGAATTGAGTCGTCCGGAGGTCTTGTCGGTACAGGTTCCCTGTCCGAGCCTGAACCATTTTGATTTGTTTCTTTCTACGTCAACACAAGGAGATCATCGTGCCCCCACAAACAATACAGAAGAAAAGCGATCCGAATCTACTGCTGCAGAGCAATCTCAAGCAGTTAAGGTTACCGGCCATGAATGCGGAGTTTGAGAAGTTGGCCCAGGAAGCGGCCAGCTCAAATCAGACATTCGAACAATATCTGCTGCAGTTGACTGAACTGGAAGTGGCGGCCCGCTCCACGAATGCGCTGACCAGCCGAATCAAACAGGCACAGTTCCCGGTTGAAAAAGGACTGGAAGATTACGACTTCGCGGCCATAAAATCAGTCAACAAACAGAAGGTGTTGGAGTTGGCCCGGGGTGAATGGGTCCGGCAGCATACCAATCTCTGCCTGCTTGGTCAGCCGGGAACGGGCAAAACCCACCTGGCGATTGCACTCGGCCTGGCCGCCTGCCGTGAGGGAATCCGAACGAAATTCTTCACCGCTGCAGCACTCGTCAATCAACTGGAAACCGCGCAACAGCAATACAATCTGGAGCGTCTGCTGAACAGGCTCGACAAGCTTGACCTGCTGATCGTCGATGAGTTGGGTTATCTGTCTTTCAGCCGTGCTGGTGCGGAACTATTGTTCCAGGTGTTTGCTGATCGTTATGAAAGACGAAGTCTGCTGATTACCAGCAATCTCGCCTTCAGCGACTGGGGCCAAATCTTCCAGGGCGAACGGATGACGGCAGCACTTTTGGATCGATTAACGCACCATTGTGAAATATTTGAGATGAATGGTGAAAGCTACCGGTTCAAAGAGTCGATGAAACAAAAGAAGCCACCTCGCAAAAAAGCCTGAGTCGCTTCCACATTTTGGCATACTAACCACCACGTTACCCCACGTGGTTAACCCAACCCCAGATGGGTCCCATTTCCGCGCCAAAGTGGGTCCGCTTTACACGCCAATCTCCAAACTCGGTTAAGTTTCCCTCAATGTTTATGAAATTGGTAACTCTTTCTGTTAGCTCTTTACACATGCGAGTTGCTATGTCACCTCCCATTGAATGGCCTACCAATACGATCTGTGGCAAACCAAGGTGATCTACTAAATTCCAGAGACGAGCAATATGAGCATCAAAACTATAATCTTTGGCAGCCGAACTTCGTCCGTAACCAAGGAGATCTGGTATAACTACATTCATGCCATGCAAGCAAAGTTGAGTTGCTAATTCTTGGAATGAAAGACCTGAATCACCTAAGCCATGAATGCATAAAACGGTTGGCTGGTCTGGTAAAATCACAGAATGTCTTGCATACATCCAGTCATTTTCTATCGGAAAGATAAATTCTTTCACCTGGCTTTTCCTTATTCAGTAAAACCGCAACTTGGAAAGTGAAGTAAGTTTATCGCAGTAGCTTGACCTTCCTTTCTAACTGGGATTTTAATCTGTAGAAGATTAAATCAATTGCTAGAATTGTAAGTTCTAATGAGAAGCAACAAAAGAAAAATGTTTTGGATCAATATGATTCGTCCAGATTGAGTTGTTTTGGAGCAGGGGGACGAGAGAAAGTCTAGTAGAAGAAGGACTATAAACATATTCGATTCATATTCTCAAAATGACCATTTCAAGTCCCCCCACTTATCCCCCCACAAATGCAAAAAATCGCACCAAAATCAAAGCATTGTCAAAAAATGGTGAAAGCTAAAACCCTACGAAAATAGGGGTTTTGTGAAGCGTCATCAAAGCGTGATTTTAGCCCTAAGCGATTACGAAACCGAAGGTTGCAGGTTCGAACCCTGCGGGGTGTACTTCATATCTCACGCTGAGAAAACTACTTACACACCCAAGGCCTTCGTCACCCCGACGAAGGCCTTTCGCATTCCCCCCACTTATCCCCCCACTAATGTGAGTGAGTTATCACGCAGGCTCGGCCGATGGCAGTATTGCTGTACTGCTCAGCCAGCCTGGCGAGATCCCGGTTGGTCGGTCTGAACCATTCACTGTCTGTTTCGATCTGATATTCCATTGGCTGTGGGTTAATTACCCAGCCTCGCCGCTCTTTTGTTGGCACTTCATTTCGGTCTGACGAGACAGAATTCGATTTACTGAAAACGAATTCAAAGCAAACTGCATGAGGAATTCAGTGAGTTTTGTTTGTGTAACTCGTCATTTACGGCCCTGTAAAATTAAAACAACGTTTTCTGACATAGTCGTCTTCCGAGCAAGTTGTAGCTGCGGGATACGCGTTTGTGATAGACAAAACAAGAGAGGGCGAGTTTCCCAAGAATCACCTTCTCAATCGGAGAGCTTCTAGCCCGATTCGATTGGATACCCATCATCAAATTTGGACAATTCGAGGATTAGAATTCCTCAGCTGTGATCTCCCGCACATGAGTAGGGCCCCGTCTTCACCTCGTAGGCTTAATTCGTTCAATGGCGTAATGAATGCAACGCGCATTCTAGATTAGGGTTAGAGATTATTTTTCTCAGGCAATATTGTCGTCATGGTGCGTCTCCTCGTGCAAAATGAATTCTTGATATCCAGCTCCCTCCATCACCGGTTCTCGGAGATTTACGGGAGTTCTCACTTTAATTAATTTGCCTCCACTCGAAAGCTTTCCATCCGGCTGATGGTGCTGCCATAACAATTTGGCAAATATCGAAACTGTTTCAGCATTCTGCAGATTGAACATTAACATCACAAGCCCCGACGGGATCGGTTGGTCGTGGATCAACCCTACGCCGCCTGAAGAGATGTCCCGTATGTAGGCAGTGAACGTAGTTTGTCCGTTTTCGGTTGATAGACTCCCACTGTCATCTAGAGGCTGCACTTGGACCGGGTGATAAAACGGCAGTCGCGTTTCGTCGCGTTGTTCGACTCCTTTTCTCTCTCTATTGCGATGGCCCTCTCCGTCTTCGGCAATTCTACGTAGCGCTGTATTGATGAGGTCCTTTATCGCTCCGTTTTCAGCTGCGAACCTATTCAGGTAGCGTTCGATGTGCCGGTCCGTGATTATTCGTTGCTTTCGTTGGCGATTTACTTCTCTCGCCTGCTGCCCAACTCCCAACCCGACTGCCGAAACTAAGCCGAACAGACCGACGTTCGTCCAAAGCTGCGTGAGAGTTGAATCTAGTTGCGGCCCCCAACCTGCCGCTAATAGACACAGGCTGAACCAGCCGATTAGAGTTGTTAATGATATTCGTTCCGAATTGTATGCATCAGTTCCGAACATAATTAATTTCTTTCTGGTGCCGAATTGTAAGATTGACTCTGCCCTAGCAGAGAGAATTCATGTCAAAGGCATTTGCGCAAACGAAGTTCAGTTAGAAGGCTCGGCGAGATGGTTTGTGAATTAATAAAGAAAACGTGACATTCGGGATCACCATCAGATTAATGAGCCACGCCGTATTTGGCCTTCAAGTACTTCATCGAGAATTCCAGACATTCCAAGAGCATCAAAGATTCGACAGAGTTGCAGTAGCCATCAATTCATGTTGATCAATTTGTGATTCGTTAAGCAATAATGTGTGTACGTCGTCAGGTGGCAGAGGCTTCGCAATAAAGTAACCCTGCATAAAATCACACCCAAGAGCTATGAGTCGTGCCATTTGGTCTTTTGTTTCCACGCCTTCAGCAACGACGGTCATCCCCAGATTGTGGGCCAGGTCAATAGTGGTGTGTACAATGTGCGAGTTCCGCTTGTGTTGGTCGGTACCGCTGATAAATGAACGGTCAACCTTCAGAGAGCTAAAGGGAAACAGCTGGAGGTGACTCAGAGACGAATAGCCCGTTCCGAAATCATCTATTACCAGGCGAACCCCTTGCTCATGCAACTTCGTTAAAACAGCTAAGGTTAGTGCGGTATTTTCAATGGCAGCATGTTCCGTGATTTCCAAGTACAGATTGTCTGCCTTGATGCCGGTCTCGTCAATAATTCGAAGAGTTTTTTCGATAACGTTAGGCTGTATAATTTGTCTGGGTGAGAAATTCACGTTGAGAGTCAGTGCAGTGGCAGTAGGGAATTGATTCTGCCATTCACGCAGTTGGCCGCATGCTGTCTGCATTACCCACCAGCCAACCGGGATCATCAATCCACATTTTTCCGCTACGTCGAGGAATTCTGATGGTGGTATGATCCCACGCTCTGGATGCTCCCAACGCAGCAGTGCTTCGAAACCGACAATCGTCATCGTCGTCAGCGATATAATAGGCTGATAGAATACCCGAAATTCCTGGCGATTGAGGGCTTGTCTCAGTTGATTTTCTAACGTCAGGGTTATTTTAGAATTGGTGGTCATCTCGGAGGTGAACAGCTCGAAGCGTGAATTCCCTTGCGACTTGGCTCGATACATGGCCGTGTCAGCGTCACGCAGGATATCGTCCGCGCTATGGTGTTCAGCAGTACTCACGGCAATTCCGATACTGGTGCTCGTAAAGACCTCTTCACCTTCCAAATTGAACGGTTGCTGCAAAGCTTCATGAATACGCTCGGCAATAAGAATCACATCATTGACATCAGTGAAATTCTCAGCCAGCACGGCAAACTCGTCTCCACCAAGACGCGCTACGATATCTGTTTCTCGTATCGCTTTCTGTAACCTTTGCGCCGTCTGCACCAGCAGATTGTCTCCAGTCAGATGCCCCAGGCTGTCATTGATGGTCTTGAAGCGATCCAAGTCAAGAAACAGAACTGCAATCGAATAATCGTTGTTTCTCTTATATCGCTGGATTGCCAACTCAAGTTGCTTGACGAACAATGCCCGGTTAGGCAGATCTGTCAGAGGATCATGTAAGGCATCATGTCGTAGCTTTTGCTCCAACTGCTTACGTTCAATGGCGACGCCAGCCATTTGTGCCGACGATTCTAGCAACGTCGCTTCGTCGGTGAGAGGACCACGTGGCTCCTCGCAGAGCATGCAAAAAGCTCCCAGCACCTTGCCCTCTGACTCAATAATCGGTTGAGACCAGTAGGCCCTCAGCCCATCCGCCAACGCCAGGTTATGGAAGTCACCCCAAAGTGGGTCGCTCGTGAGATCATTCATAACCACGGTTTCTCGAACGTCAGTTGAGGTAAAATTGGTTCCCGCGCAGGGTTTAACCTCAAGATTGTTGAGCGCACGTTGCAGCTTCTCTGAAAGGTTTGGAGCGGCACAGACTTGCAATCGTCCAGTATCTTCTTCAATCAACATGACTGAACACCGTATCTCAGAAACTTGTTCCTCCACAATCTGGCACAGAAGCGTGAGCACGCTGAGTAACGAATTGCCAGAGTAAATCTGATGGATTATTTCATTCTGACCATCCTTCAGTCGCTCTGCGCGCTTGCGATCGGTGATATCACGAGCCGTCGCAATCAGAATCGGTTTATCAGTTGAGGAATCCAAGGCCTGGAAAAGGATTTCGACGGGGAAATCCGAGCCATCTTTGCGGCGGTGCACAGTTTCAATTACCCCCTTTTTCTCCTGTTGCGAGGAAATCACTTTGTCGAACCGAAGCGCCAACTCATCACAGGTGATATTAGTTTTGATGTCCCCTGGCCCCATGGTGAGTAGTTCCTCACGAGAGTATCCCACACTCGCACAGGCGGTTGCGTTCATGTCAATGAATCGCATCTTATTCCGGTCGATCAGAAAGACGGCATCGGCCGAACAATCCAGGGCTGTCCGAAAGAGTATTATTTCTTCTTCTGCGCGCTTACGCTCAGTAACATCGCGAATGGATGCGGTGACGAGCACTCCAGAGTCTGTCCGCAGAGGCCCCAGGCTGACCTCAATGGGGAACTGACTGCCATCTTTCCGTAACCCGTAGAGATCCGCCGATTTTCCCATGGGGCATACCTTGGGGTTCGAGAAATACCCAACATGTTTTTTCTTGTGGATGGCACGAATGTCTTCAGGAATGAGAACTTCGACAGGCTCCCCAATCAATTCTTCTTGTGAGTAACCGAATATACTTGTCGCCTGCGTATTCGTCAGGATTATCTTTCCATCCTGGTTACAAATCACCAATGCATCAGGAGCGCACTCCAGTAGCCCTCGATACTTCTTCTCTGACTCCTTATATTTTCGAGCATTCCAGTACGCAGCGATGATCGTCGAAAAAGTGGTAAACAGTGGTTCCAGATTCTTCGCCAGCGATTCGTCGTATCCACCCCTACGATTCGCCATGCCAACCATGCCAATCAGTTTGCCATCGTGAAACAGAGGCATTCCTAGAAACGACTCGATCAACGGGTGACCGAGAGGCAGGCCTCCGCTACGCACGTCATTCGCCGTATCGTTTGTCAGTACATACTTGCCAGTCGTGAGTACTGCTCCAAACAGGTTCTTGAGATTGAAGAAATCAAGACCGTTCGGCGAGTGTTCCACAAAATACTCAAGAGATTTCTGGTTCCAGGCAATGTTGGTGACGGCCCGCATCTTGAAATACGGGTCGCCTGCATCTGTGTAAAGAATATCTCCGATAAAGCCATATGAGCTTTGACTCGTTTTGATAAGATGCGAAAGCATCTTGTCGTAAAACATGAGTGGTGGCTCATCCGAGGTAAACTGCGACTGTATCAATCGGATCGTATCCAAAAGATCAATTTCTGCGATTGTTGGAGGCTGTCGCCTGTCCGCTGTTCTATCATCGTTGCGTTTCTTCATTCGTACTCTCACTATTGAAACTGCTTAGTCAGATAAGTGAATATGAAAGAGTAGGCTATAGAGCGAAACTGTCAATTTAATGAATCAAAAACAGATAATTGTGACAACAGGTCTCACAAGAGTGTTTCTTTTGTGACGTCATGACACGATCTATTTGTCGGACCGATCAACTTCTTGACAAAAAGCAATTCGCGAACGAGGACTTCAGATGCAAATCATTAGGTCAATCGCATGTAGACTGTTTTCGAAATGAGAAATTAGTTGAAGGGCGGAGTTGCAGCTTCTGCAAATAACGAGTGTAAAATCCCCTTGAACCGACATTTGGTATCGAAAACCAAGGGCTCTCTTTCAGTGGAAGATGTGGAATCACGAGTCCATACCATGTCCATGCGCAAGAGATAACCTGAGGACGACCGACGAAAACGAAATCATTGGAGGGCGTCCACTTTTAACTGTCAATTCATTTCAGTAAGATGAAGCCGCGATTGATCAGTGGCGAAAGTCATCCGAAACACCTCTCGCCGTTTGGGCTCGAATTTGTTCGCTAAACTCGTTGAGTGCCGGATAGTATTCGTTGCCTCAGACGTAATTTTGTGAGACTGTGCGAAGAGAATATTTGCGACTGTCATAAAAGCTGATAAAGGTAAGTCTCTGAAGTTCCCCAGAAATAGTGGTCTGTTTGAGCATCCAGAAACGTACTTCGTCTATCGCCGTCTGCACATCCTAATGCATTAGGGAGGCTTCGGGTTAATTATATACCGGCTTTACTTCAATGAAGGCCTGCATGATGCGGATCCGAAACTCCCCGCCAGCACAAAAACTTCGCCGTGAGCGTTCTCCTCCCCGATTGTCCAGGAAATCTTGAGAATGGATTTCATGTTCGACCAGCGGTATTATGGACAAAGGTTCTGGATCCTGACAGTCCGGCCAGACGGGATGAATCTTTCGCTCGTCATCCCATGAGAAATTCATCACATCACTGATGCGAAATGCACCTTCCCAGAGTATCTGCAAAACGAATCTCTAGGAATCCGCTGGTTGCTTACCTACGATTTCGGGAGTCACCTTGATCATTTTTTTGAATTGCGCTGCTATCCCCAGACGACACAATTGGGGTCTATCTTAAATCCGCACTCAATACAGACTGGCTTATTCATTGATATGATTCCATCTTTGCAGTGGGGGCACACATCAGAATCGAGTAGGATCTTACATTCTTCTCCCAATTTAATCCCACATTCCGGGCAGGTACGTTTTTTCCATTTGAACCCCCAGTCATTCCAGCAGCTTGGACAGAAGTCTTGAGGAACGACATGTATTTCACCATCGATGACATATTTCTGCGGTGATGCATCGTTCCAGGTGCGAAATATTTCTCCACTTTCAGTTGTTGATATACCGGTATTCAACAGTGGCAGAATTCGTTCCTCTTCCCAGTCAATTACATCTATAATGCAGTTGATGGTGATTCCATATCGTTTGTCTAGACTTTGAATAAGTTCCATCAATTGAGATCGAGTTGTTTCAAACTCAGATGATTCCAGTAAAACGGTAAGTTTATCGGAAATTAGGTTTATAAATTCTTTGGATTGTTTCCATGAATTTGGCGTCATTATTATTTCCTGGTAGCAGAATAATTTTTGAGAGATAAAAAGAAAATATATCGCGATCTATAGTCTTTGCTATGTATTAACATTGACTCAACTAGGCATTTATACCGACATAGTATCAATGCCCTGAGAAATTGTTAAGGACAATTTTATCCAAAATAAATCTTTGATAATTTATCATTTGCAAGTAGCATGAAATCATAGTCAGAAGAAGCCATCTATTTTGAGTACTCAATCGTTCACATGTAGGTGGGAAGCATCTCAGCCATGTCGAGTCAATCATGAAATACAAATCAGCAGTTCGATGTGACACAAAATGAAAACGCGAAATCGACTGTTGAAACTTTCCGAATAACCGTTTTCCCAGGGAGCCCCTGGCTCGATATACAACGAATTGATTCCCAGTTGACTCAGCCAACGCCGAATCGCTTTGGAGACAAATTCTGGACAGTTGTCACTCCGGACGCACTGTGGCACTCCTCTGGAAGAAAACAGTTCGGCCAGAGTATCAATCACATCCTCGCTGCGAATACTTCGATCTACCTTCAAAGCCAGACATTCCCAGGTGAACTCATCGACAATGGAAAACCATTTCAGGGAACTGCCCGATGAGGTCCGGTCAAATATAAAGTCCCAGCACCAGACATGACCTTTCTGCTCTGGCCGCAACAGGTGACAGCCATTTCGGGAATCACCGAGCCTGCGACGTTTTCTCTTCTTTTTAGGTACTTTCAGCCCTTCCCGACGCCATAATCAATACACACGGGTGAAACTGGCCTGCCAGCCTTCTCGCTGCAACAGACTGGCGATACGGCGATAGCCGAATCGGGGCCGTGATCGAACCAGCTCATACATGCGTTTGACCAGGGAGGGCTCATCACTACGAGGGCTCGACTGGTAACGCTGAGTGGAACGGGGCTGATCCAGAACAACACATGCTCTCCGCTCAGAAACATGAAACTCATTCTGGATCGCTTGAACGGCGGCTCGTTTTCGGGAAGGGCTTACCAGTTTCCCTCCGAGATATATTTCAGCATCTTGTTGTCCAGAGACAGATCGGCGACCAGTTTTTTCAGTCGTTTGTTCTCGTCTTCCAGCTGTTTGAGACGCTTGGCTTCTACCGATTTCATGCCGCCGTACTGCTTCCGCCAGCGCTGGTAAGTTGATTCACTGACTTCGAGGACCTGCAGCACGGATGCCAGATCTTTGCTGGCATTCAGCATCGCATCCACATCACGCAGTTTGCGGACAATCTACTCGTGGTTGTGACGTTTTCTTCGCTTGTTCATCAAAAGTTCTCCTCGTCAAAAGGACGCTAAGAACCTTCATAACAACTGGATCAGTTTTTGAAAAGCAGACCAGTCCCAGAACGCAACAGAACCGACATTCTGAAATCTAATCCCATCCCAAAGCCCCCGGACGACACACTGCCTTACTCTGTTTTGATGGCTTTAGAAGTTTTGACCGCCCCCAACTTTGATCCAGTTGGTTGTCTAACTATCAAGCTCTTGAACTGGGAAAGAAAGTCTATCAGTTTAAAAGTCTAATCTGAACCTCGAAAATTATTTCTATCATCCAGAATTCGATATAGTGTTTTACGTTGCATTCTGAGTGTTCTTGCAGCAGCAGCTTTATTTCCACCACAGCGTTTGACGACTTCTTTAATAATTTGCTGTTCAATCGATTTCAGATCGCCATTGAGGGGAACAGAGATTAGATCGTTGTTCTGAGTAGATATTGGATGTTGAAGTTGCTTTAGTTCGTTTGTGATAACAGAGCTCTCGCCCAGTAATACAATTCGAGATAGCATCGTTGCCAGTTCCTGAACATTACCGGGCCAATCATAGTTGATTAGGGATTCCCAGACATCATTGTTAATTCGATGCCGGTACTCATCCAGATTCCGATTCCAAGCATAACTAAGCTGTTCCAGAAGGTGAATTCCTAATGGTTTGATTCCATCACGTCTTTCTCGAAGAGGAGGAACTTTGATTGGCATAAAGTTCAAGTAATCATAAAGACTTCTGTGAAAGTTTCCTTTTGAAACTTCTTCCTTAAGTTCAACTGTAGTTGATGCAATTAATCTAAAAGAATAGTTGTTTGAGTGAGTCGACCAGGGGGTCCTGATACATCCATCCTCAATCATTCTTACCAGCTGTTTTTGTTCAATACTTGGCAACTGCTCAATATCTTCTAGGTAGATTGTTCCCTTCTGAATGTTTTTAAGTGAGCGCTTTTGTATCAGCGTCTTCAAAACGACATTACCAAATTTATGATTCAGTTCGCTGCTGACCGCCGTTGAGCAATTGATATGCGAAAATGGTTCGTTATCATCTTGACTTTTTTGATGAATGAGCCTTGCTAATGTTTTTTTGCCAACTCCAACTTCTCCCTCCAACATAATTGGTACCTCAAAGAGAGAGATTTTCTTTATTAGCGAAAGAACTTTCTGCATGGAGATGCTAGCAGCAACGAAATTTTCTAGTGGAAGCTCATTTTTTTCACATGCATTTTTTTGTTCCAATTGCTTGTTGGCTTGAGAGATACTGAGGGCACGCTGCAGAGAATAGATAATTTGCTGTTGGTTGAATGGTTTAGTGATGTAATCGCAGGCCCCCAAACGCATCGCATTGATAGCAGATTCGAGTGTACCAAATCCCGTCATAATCACTGACGCGATATTTGGGCAAAGATTGAGTGCTTTGTGGAGCAGACTGATACCATCGTCATCGGGAAGTTTTAAATCGATGAACATAACATCAACAGAATCAGTTTTTAAATATTCCAAACCTTCATTTGAACTGGACGCTAACAGAGCCCTCTTTCCTTCATTAAGAATAAATTTCCTAACAAGATTTATAATATTTAAGTCATCATCAATAATCAGGACGGTTTCCAGATCTGCCATACGTTCTTCCTCCTGCAGGTAGAAGAGAACCACTGGAAAATAAAACGGATAAACTGTGCGAAAACTTGGGTGTGCCTGCAAAAAGTAAATAAGACGTGAGAAGACCAGATCAAATGAACAAAGCTTAAGCGTTGCTGCCTATCTCGCGAGTGTTCTTATTTACATATTACGAAGACGTTACCACAAGAGCAACAATTTGTATATAGGAATTATCATTGTAAGATGGTGATCTTTGGGCAAACTACTTTGAGAGTCCAGTGTGCTAGAGATTGATTTAAAGTTGTGACATCGCCAAAATCAGTTTCTTTTTTTTATTTAAGAATGAAAAAATCACAAAGTGATCGGGGAAACCATAAATAAAATCGTTTCAAAGTTTGAACAGCAGGCAAGGTGGCAATTCATTTGCTAAAGGCTGATTAATTCTCCGGAGAGAGTAACAACCCGGTTTCGTCCACCGTACTTTGCCTTGTATAATGCATCATCTGCTTCCGAAATTATTTGGAGGGGATCGTTATCGTTTTGTGGTTTCATCGTCGTCAATCCAGCACTGATTGTAACGACATCGGCGTTCAATGACTCCCTATGTTCAATACCCAGGTTTTCAATACCAAGACGTATTTGCTCGGCAATGCTTTGAGCAGCACGAATTTCTGTTTCTGGTAAAAGTACAACAAACTCCTCTCCTCCATAGCGAGCGATCAGATCACCAGGTCGCTTTATTATTCTTGTGATCGTTTCAGCTATTTTATTCAGACAAAAATCACCAGCAACGTGTCCATACGAGTCGTTGTAATTTTTAAAATAGTCCACATCGATCATGATCAACGAAATTACTGTCGAATGACGGATAGCGCGAAACCATTCTTTATGTAACATCTCATTAAATATTCTACGATTACATACACCAGTGAGGTCATCGTATGTAGCCAGATCTTCCAGGCGGGCATTTGCTCGTTGTAATTTGAGATTCAATTGATATAGCTCTTCATACACTTTGCCCTTTTCGATGATTGAAGCAAGTTGATTTGCTATTTGCTTAAATATGCTGATGTGTGTCTCCCTGTAGGCGTTTGTCAAGAAACTGGAAAAGAAGATAAATCCGATCGGTTTACCCTGAACGACTAAAGGACAGGTTAAACTGGAACGTATCCCTTCCTTAACGATCAATTTTGTCGATGCCGAACAAGGATGTTCAAGGAGATATTTTTTGAGATTGTTTATAATTCGAGGATTTCCCGTTTCGAGTATTTGTTGAAGGCTGCTCCCCGCCATAAGAGCTTTAAATCCTCCTTTGAGATAGACTTGTTTTGCTTCAGACCGCTCCCAGTGAGCTCGCAATACACTCTCACCTTCTTCCAACATCGCCAGACCAATTCTCTCATAAGGGATGATATTACGAAATGAATCATATAATTGGTCTAGTATTTCATCTAAAAATAATCCCTCATTGATGTGAGTAGTGACTTCACTCAGTTTTTGCATCTCATCAAACTTTTTTTCAAGTTTTTTTGATAGTTCTAACAGCGCCATACCCAATCGTCCTAAGTCATCAACAGGCATTTCTCCTGATAATTTTCGAGGGAAATAACCTTCAGACATTTTCTCAATGACCGTTTCATATTCTTTGATTCGAGAATCACACATAGCTAATATCCTATCTGAAATATGTTCGTAACCAGATCTTAAACTGACTATCTCATTCGTGAATATAGCTCATGACTATCTGTATGTTGGGAACGGTTTCAGATTCATTTAAAGTGTGGCCTATGGTCTCGATCATAAAGTCCAAATGTCTCAAAATTGATTTTTCATTCACTGATTTGAGGGAATTTGCGAGTACTATACTCAAAGTGTTTTATACTCATTAATGCGGGCTTACTGCGGAGATAGATGATCTTTCATTTTCTGGGATGATTTTATTTGGTGTATGTTTTGACTGAAAATATCTTGGTCTTATCGTCAATACATATGCCTCAATAGAACGTGAATTACTTTGCTGAATTCAAAAATCTATGATTCTTATAACTAACTCCTGAGGTAGGAGAGTGAGAATATTCACAAGGCAATACCAAGTTTACGAAAGGGAAATAGATGTTTTGCAATCCTTTGTTTGACTCAGGTAGAAACTCGTTGACAAACCTAATTGGCTGGCTCAGTTTGTGTCTCGTGGCAGCAGGATGGGGGGCGGAATTGGATACCACAATCCGGCATCTGTGGGCAAATATCGGGTTGTTCGGATTAGCTTCAATGATTGCATTGAAAGTTGTAC